>CAWKAW010000018.1:0-128218 GCA_963847745.1 uncultured cyanobacterium
GATCCTGGCCGGGCAGGCGCCCCACCGCTTCCTGGCCCACGTGTACGTGCGCTACGGCGGAGACCTCTCCGGCGGCCAGCAGCTCGCCGCCCGGGCGAACGCCATCCTCGCCGCCCATGGCCTGCCGCCCGTGCGGTTCTGGCAGTTCGACAAGCCGGTGGCCGAGCTCAAGGAGCGGCTGCATGAGGGCTTCGAGCAGCTGCTGCTCAGCAGCGCCGAGGAGGAGGAGCTGCTGGAGGAGGCGGTGACCGCCTTCCGGCACACCCAGCGGCTGCTGGCCGAGCTGGGAGATCTCGGCGGCTGAGCGCGCCGCCGGCTCCCCTTCGCTGCCCGCCTGCGCGGACTCCGCCCCCTGCCCACCACCAGATCCCACCACCAGATCCCGTCGCCCGATGACCACCGCCGCCCCCGCGCGCCCCGACCTGCTCCAGCTGCTGCAGAAGTACGACCGGCCGGTCCCCCGCTACACCAGCTACCCCACCGCCGCCAGCTTCCATGGCGAGGTGGGGGCCGCCGAGCTCCGCGCCGAGCTGGCCCGGCCCGAGCGGCACGATCTCTCCCTCTACGTGCACGTCCCCTTCTGCCGGCACGCCTGCTGGTACTGCGGCTGCCACCGCATCACCACCCAGGCCGGATCGAAGGTGGTGGGTCCCTACCTGGAGGCCCTGGGCCGGGAGCTGGAGCTGATCGGGCGGGCAGCGGGCCAGCGGCGGCGGCTGGCCCAGCTGCACTGGGGCGGCGGCACCCCCAATTACCTCGATGGCCAGGAGCAGCGGCACCTGTGGGAGCTGATCGGCCGGCACTTCGATGCGGCTGCGGATCTGGAGGCCTCGATCGAGGTGAACCCGGAATTCCTCAGCCGGGAGCAGGTGCTGGGGCTGCGGCGGCTGGGCTTCAACCGCATCAGCTTCGGCATCCAGGATGCCGACCCCAAGGTGCAGGCGGCGGTGAACCGGATCGTGCCGGCCGACCAGCTGCGAAGGGTGATGGGCTGGATCCGGGAGGCGGGCTTCGCCAGCGTGAACGTGGATCTGATCTGCGGCCTGCCGCTGCAGACGCCGGAGCGCTTCGCCGCCACCATCGCCCTGGTGCAGGAGCTGCGGCCCGACCGGGTGTCGCTGTTCAGCTTCGCCTACCTGCCCGCTCAGCTGCCGCTGCAGCGCCGGATCGCCGCCGACGACCTGCCCAGCCAGCGGGAGCGGGTGCGGATGCTCCAGCACGCCTCCGAGGCCCTCACGGCCCACGGCTACGACGCCATCGGCATGGATCACTTCGCCCTGAAGGGCGACAGCCTGGCGCTGGCGGCCCGCCAGGGGCGGCTGCACCGCAATTTCCAGGGCTACACCACCGGCGGGGAGCTGGATCTGCTCGGCATCGGCGTCACGGCGATCAGCCAGTTCCCCACGCTCTTCAGCCAGAACCAGCGGGATCTGCGCCGCTACGTGCGCAGCCTCGAGGCCGGGGAGCTGCCGGTGGAGCGGGGGCTGGTGGTGCAGGACGCCGAGGTGCTGCTGCGGCGCCGCATCATCCAGACGCTGATGTGCGACTTCCGGGTCGACTTCGATCGCATCGAGGCTGGGATCGAGCCCGGCGGGGCCCTCGATGGGCGCCGCCGCTTCCCGCGGGAGTGGATCGATCTGGAGGCACTGCAGGCCGATGGACTGCTGCAGCTGGAAGCGAACGCCTTCACGGTGACCACCGAGGGCCGCTGGCTGATCCGCACGATCGCGGCCGTGTTCGATCCCCTGCAGCGGCAGGACGCCCGCGGCGCCCGGCTGGTGTGAGGACGCCCTATCCCTGGGGCAGCAGGGCCCCCTCGAGCCGGGCCTGGCGCAGGTCGGCCCCGCCGAGCTGGCAATCGCGCAGGTCGCAGCCGCCCAGCTGCGCCGCCTGCAGGTTGGCCTGGCGCAGGTCGGCGCCGTAGAGGCAGGCGCCGCGCAGGTCGGCGCCCGGCAGCTGCACGCCGTGGAGCACGGCGAAGCTGAGATCGGCGCAGCGGAAATCGGCCTGGCCCAGATCGGTGAGCTGATCGAGGCCGGAGCGGAAATCCGCCTCCACCAGGCGAGCCTCCCGCCAGCTGCAGCCGGCGGCCAGCACGCCCCGCAGGCAGCAGCGGTGCAGCAGGGCGCCGCTGAAATCAGCCTGCTGCAGGCGCGAACCGGAGAGATCGGCCTCATGCCAGAAGGAGTTGGCGGCCCTCAGGCCGGAGAGATCGGCTCCCCAGAGGAGCGCCTGCTGGAAGCGGGCACCGATGGCGCTGGCGCCCCGCAGGGAGGCATGGCCGAAGCGGGCCTCTCGGAAGCAGCCGCCGGAGAGATCACAGCCGGAGAGATCGAGGTCGACCCCATCGGCATCGGGCAGGCGCAGGCCGGGGAAGGAGCGGCAGCCGGCGGCGAGGGCCTGGCGCAGCTCCCCGATCGTGCGCGGCAGGAGGGGATCCTGGCCGGCGGTGGGGAGGGCCATCAGAGGATGGCGGCCAGGGCATCGAGCTGCTTGCGGCGGGCGCTCATCAGCAGGGCGTTGGCCCGTTCGATCAGTTTGTACACGCCCTTGTCCGCCACCTCGTAGTACACGAGGCTGCCCTCCGGCCGGCGCCGCACCACCGAGGCGATGGTGAGCAGCTTGAGGTGCTTCGACACCAGGGCCTGGCTGAAGCCGGTCTTCTCCACCACGGCGGTCACGTTGAGGGGTCCCTCCCGCAGGGCCTCGAGAACGGCGAGGCGGTTGGGCTCGGAGAAGACCTTGAAGTATTCGGCGAGGGCTTCCATGGGGGCGGATGGGCGGCGGGCGCGGAGCCAGGCAGGCCCCGACAGGAGGTTAGCGCAGAACCGCAGCAGAACAGTCACCCGCTGCCGCGCTCCTGACCTGCGGCAGTATCATGATTCCGTTATGACTTGTCCGTCCGACCGCTCGCCCCGATGACCACCGCGATCGCACCTCCAGCCGCCGCAGCCGCTGCACCCACCGCCGCCGGGTGTCCCGCCGCGCCCCACCTGCGGGAAGACCTGCTCACGCCGCGCTTCTACACCACCGAGATCGCCAAGGCGGCCCGCACCGATCTGGACCGGCAGCGGCCCGTCTTCGAGGCGATGCTCACGGAGATGGAGACCGACTACAACCGCACCCATTTCGACCGCAAGGCCCCCCTCGATCGCCTGCGCCAGCTGAGCCCGGAGGAGAAGGAGGCCTATGAGAGCTATCTGGTGCGCTCCTGCGTGTCGGAATTCTCCGGATTCCTGCTGTTCAAGGAGCTGTCGCGCCGGCTGTTCCAGGCGCAGCGGCCGGACCTGGGCCGGTTGTTCCAGCTGATGGCCCGCGATGAGGCCCGCCATGCGGGCTTCCTCAACCGGGCGCTGGTGGCGGAGGGGATCGAGATCGATCTGCCCAGCCTGAGCGGCCGGCGGCCGATCACCTGGTTTCCGCTGAGCTGGGTGCTCTTCAGTGTGTTTCTCTCCGAGAAGATCGGCTACTGGCGTTACATCCTGATCCACCGCCATCTCAAGGCCCATCCGCGAGAGCAAGTTCGCGCCGCTGTTCGATTTCTTCGAGCCCTGGTGCCAGGATGAGAACCGCCACGGCGACATCTTCAACCTGCTGATCCGCTGCTGGCCGGGCCTGCGGCAGGGGATCCGGGGTCGCCTGCTGAGCCGTTTCTTCCTCTGGTCGGTGTTCCTCACCCACAGCCTCACGGTGTGCGAGCGGGGCGATTTCTACCGGATCCTGGGCATGGATCCGCTGCGCTTCGACGCGGAGGTGATGGGCCGCACCAACCGCAGCGCCCGCAACGCCTTTCCCTGGGTGTTCGATCTGGAGAACGGCCGCTTCCTGGAGCTGCGCGACCGGCTGGTGGCCTGCTTCCGGGAGATGGGCGTGGCCCGGGAGGAGGGGGCCGGAGTGCTGCGCCGGCTGGGCCTGAAGCTGCGCTTCGGCGCTCTGCTGCTGCGGCAGTTCGTGCCAGCCGATGGTGCGTCCTCGGAGGCGGCATGAGCGGCGATCTGCCCCGGGTGTTCATCGGCTACGACCCGCGCGAGGAGGTGGCGGTGAACGTGCTCACCGATTCGTTCCAGGCGCACGCCAGCGTGCCGCTGCTGATCGGCCAGGTGCGGCTCGATCAGCTCCAGGGGGTCTACACCCGGCCCCGCGATCCGAAGCAGAGCACGGATTTCTCCTTCAGCCGGTTCCTGGTGCCCTGGCTGGCGGGCTACCGGGGCTGGGCCCTGTTCATCGACGCCGACATGCTCTGCCTGGGGGACATCGCCGAGCTCTGGGCCCTGCGCGAGGAGCGCTGGGCGGTGCAGGTGGTGAAGCACCGGCACGAGTGCGAGGAGGGGCTGAAGTTCCAGGGGATGCCGCAGACGCCCTACGGCCGCAAGAACTGGTCGTCGGTGATGCTGTTCAACTGCGAGCGCTGCACGGCGCTCACCCCGGAGTATGTGAACACCGCCTCGGGGCTGGAGCTGCACCAGTTCCGCTGGCTGGCCGATGGGGAGATCGGCGAGCTGCCGCCGGAGTGGAACGTGCTGGTGGGGGTGCAGCCGGTGCCGGCCGGGGCGAAGGTGCTGCACTACACCCTGGGGGGTCCCTGGTTCGACGACTGCCGGGCGATGGCCGAATCGGACCGCTGGCTGCGGGCGCGGGAGGCGATGAACCGGCCGTTGGCACCCACCTGAGCCCGCGCGGCAGCCATCCTGGGCGCCGGATGCCGCACCGGCCTGCATGCCCCCGCCCCTGCGCCTGGCCCTGCTTGGGGTCCGCCCTGGTGGGGCTGGTGTCCTGCGGGGGGCCGGGGCCGGAGGCGGGAGCGCTCAGCGTGGCGGCCGCCGCGAGCCTGCGCGAACCCCTGCAGGCCCTGTCGGCGGAGGCAAGGGTGAGTTTCGCCTCCTCGGGCACCCTGGCGCGGCAGATCGAGGCGGGAGCGCCGCTGGATGTGTTCCTCTCGGCCAGCCCGCGGCAGATGGAGCGGCTGGAGCGCCAGGGCCTGCTGCTGCCCGGCAGCCGCCGGGACCTGCTCGGCAACCGGCTGGTGCTGGTGGTGCCGGCCCGCTCGCCGCGGCGGGCCCTGGAGTTCCCGGGGCTGGCGGATCCGGCCGTGGGCCGCATCGCCATCGGCGATGGCAGCGTGCCCGCCGGCGACTACGCCCGCCAGACCCTGGCCCACTACGGCCTCACCGCCGCCGTGCGGCGCAGGCTGGTGCCGCTGGGATCGGTGCGGGCGGTGGCGCAGGCGGTGGCGGCCGGCAATGTGGAGGCGGGGCTGGTGTATGCCAGCGACGCACAGACCGTGAAGGGGCTGCGCCCGGTGGCGGTGGCGCCTGCGGCCAGCCATGATCCGATCCGCTACAGCGCGGCGGTGCTGCGCGGCAGCCGCCGGCCGCAGCAGGCGAGGGCCTGGATCGCCTCCCTCTCCACCCCCCGGGCCCGCGCGGAGTTCCGCCGCTTCGGGCTGCTGCCCCTGGCGGAGGGGGGAGAGCAGCC
Organism: uncultured cyanobacterium; assembly: GCA_963847745.1. Lineage (GTDB taxonomy): Bacteria > Cyanobacteriota > Cyanobacteriia > PCC-6307 > Cyanobiaceae > Cyanobium. The sequence goes on from CAWKAW010000018.1 coordinate 5,476, forward strand.
GTGAACCCGATCGAGGCGGATCTGTCGCCCCTGGCGCTGTCGCTGCGCAGCGCCGGCCTGGCGGTGGCGATCGTGGCGCCGCTGGGGGTGATGGCGGCGGAGCGGGTGCGGCGCCTGCGGGGGCCGGGGCGCACGGCGGCGGATCTGCTGCTGCTCTCGCCCCTGGTGCTGCCGCCCACGGTGCTGGGCTTCGTGCTGCTGCAGCTGCTGGGGCGGCAGGCGCCGCTGGGTGCGCTGCTGGCCCGATTCGGGGTGCCGATCGTGTTCAGCTGGCAGGCCACGGTGCTGAGCGCGGCGGTGGTGGCCTTTCCGCTGATGTACCGGGCCAGCCTGGGGGCGCTGGAGTCGATCGATGGCTCCCTGGCCGATGTGGCCCGCAGCCTGGGGGCGGGCGAGGGGAGGGTGTGGCGCCGGATCACGTTGCCCCTGGCCCTGCCGGGCCTGGTGGCGGGGCTGAGCCTGAGCTTCGCGCGGGCCCTGGGGGAATTCGGCACCACCCTGCTGCTGGCGGGCAACATCCCGGGCCGCACCCAGACCCTGCCGCTGGCGATCTACGCGGCGGTGGATGGGGGCGAGAGCGGCCGGGCCTGGCGGCTCACGGCGCTGGTGCTGCTGCTCAACGGCCTGGCCCTGGGGCTGCTGCAGGCCCTGGAGGCCCGGGCCGGCCGGGGGCGCGGGCGGAGCCGCAAGGGCCCGGCCGAGGCAGCGGCCGCGCTGGTGCCGCCCGCCCGGGTGCCGGTTCCTGGGCGGCCGGCCCGCCCCTTCCAGCTGGAGGTGGCGATCGGGCGGGAGCTGCCGGGCTTCCGCCTGGAGGTGGCCTTCAGCAGCGACTGCCGCCGGCTGGGGCTGCTGGGCGCCTCGGGGGCGGGCAAGAGCCAGCTGCTGCGCTGCCTGGCGGGGCTGGAGCGGCCCGATGGCGGCCGCATCGAGCTGAACGGGCGGGTGCTGTTCGATGGCGGACGGGGCATCGATGTGCCCCTGCGGCAGCGGCGCATCGCCCTGGTGCTGCAGCACTACGCCCTGTTCCCCCATCGCACGGTGGCCCAGAACGTGGGCTTCGGCCTGGCCGAGCTGCCGGCGGCGGAGCGGGGCCGGCGGGTGGCCGGGCTGCTGGAGCGGGTGGGCCTGCTGGAGAAAGCGAACCGATATCCGGGGGAGCTCTCGGGCGGGGAGCAGCAACGCATCGCCCTGGTGCGGGCCCTGGCGATCGAGCCGGAGCTGCTGCTGCTGGATGAGCCCTTCTCCGCCCAGGACGCCTACCTGCGCCGCCAGCTGCAGCAGCAGCTGAGCGAGCTGCTGGAGAGCAGCGGGGTGCCGGCCCTGCTGGTGACCCACGACCTGGAGGAGGCCTACCGCCTCAGCGAGGAGCTGCTGGTGATCGAAAGGGGCCGGATCCTGGTGCGGGGCCCGAAGCGGCAGGTGTTCGACCAGCCCGGGGAGCTGGCGGTGGCGCGCCTGAGCGGCTGCAAGAACCTCTCCCGGGTGCGGAGGCTCTGCGAGCGAAGGCTGTGGGCGATCGAGTGGGGCAGGGAGCTGGCCCTGGCGGAACCGGCCGCGGCGGAGATCACCCATGTGGGCATCCGGGCCCACCACCTGCGCCTCAGCCCCGCCGGTGGCGCAGCGGAGGAAGGAGGGAGAACGAGCGAGGCGAACCACTGGCCCTGCCGGCTGGTGCAGGCTCAGCGAGGGCCCCTTCCAGGTGAGCGCCTATGTGGTGCCGGCCGATCCGGAGGGGGCGGAAGGCCAGCCCCTGCAGGTGGAGCTGCCCCGGGCGGAGTGGCTGGAGCTGCGGCCGCCACCGCCAGCCCTGGCGGTCTCACCCTGCCGGGACCGGTCGCTGCTGCTGCTGCGCCAGGGGGGTTCAGGCTGAGGGCGCGGAGGCCCCGGGGGGAAGGGCGGGCAGCACGAGCTGGAAATCGGCACCACCAGGAGAGGCCCCGGGGGGAAGGGCGGGCAGCACGAGCTGGAAATCGGCACCGCCGCCGAGGGGGGCCTGCACCCGGGCGGTGCCGCCCATGCGCTGGAGCAGCAGCAGCACCACCGCCAGGCCGATGCCGCTGCCCGCCCTCTCGCTGGCGGCGGCCCCGCGGGCGAAGCGCTCGAAGATCATGTCCCGCTCGCCGAGGGGCACACCGGGGCCGTGGTCGCGCACGTGAAGGAGATGGTGATCGCCCTCGCTGCTCACGAAGAGTTCGATCGGCCCGGCATCGGGGGCGTATTTCACGGCGTTCTCCACCAGGTTGCCGATGCACTGCTGCAGCCGTTCGGCATCGGCCCAGGCCAGGCGCGGCTCGCCCTCGGGGGGAGCATGGAGCTGGAGCCGGCCGGCCACGAATGGTTCGAGCCGTTCGTAGGCGAGCAGGAGAAGGTCGTCGAGATCCACACGGCTGCGGCGCAGCTCGAGGCGACCGGCATCGAAGCGCGAGAGCTCGAGCAGATCAGTGAGCAGCCACATCGTGCGCTGCACCTCCACGGCGATCGCCGCCACGGCATGGGCCAGCTCGGGATCGGGCCGCTCGAGGCGGGAGAGACGGCGCTGCAAGCGCTGGGTGTACCCACTGATCAGGGTGATGGGGGTGCGCAGCTCATGGGCCACCCCATCCACGAAGCTGCGCTGCTGTTGCCAGGTGCTGCCCAGCCGCTGCTGGAGCGAATTGAAGGCGGAGGCCATCGACCGCAGCTCCAGCGGCTGGCTCTCCAGAGGTAGGGGCTTGTATGGAGCGGGGGGAAGCTGGGCCTGCTTGAGGCGATTGGTGAGGCGCTCGATGGGTTGATCCAACCCCCAATGCAGGATCGGCCGCAACAGGGCACCGGTGAGCAGGGTGGAGAGGCCGGCGGCCACGATCAGCAGCTGCTGGGTGAGGCGTTCGGCGGCGAGGGCCTCGGTCACGTCCTGCTGTACCCGCAGCCGCCGTTCCGCACCGCCGGGGCCGGCGTACCCCAGCACGCTCTCCATCAGGTGCCGATTCCCCTGCACCCGGATCCGTGGAGGGGTGGGGGGTGTGGCGACGGGGACGGGCTGAAGGGTCACCACTGGAGACCCGAGGGCACCATTGCCAACCTTCAGGCCACTGAGCGCGGCGTCGGGATCGCTGGAGAGGGCAGTGAGAACACCGGTCACCAGCCGGTCGTGGGCCTGCAGCCGCTGGAAGCGGCTGAGCAGGGCGTGCATGCCCAGCAGGGAGGCGTACCCCGTGAGCACCGCAAGGAGGATGGAGGAGAGCAGCCGCCTCTGCAGAGACTGGCCGGAACCCTTGGCGGATGGAGGCATGCCCACCAGGCGGAAGGGGTTTCGGCCGGAATGATCCTGGCAGAAGGGCCCGGGCAGAGCCTTCCCAAGGCCAGGGGTGAACGCCACTGCCCCGATCCGATCGCGGCCCGGCGCCGCAGGATCGTCTGACGAGCCACTGGGATCCCGTCGACATCGCGGTTCGACCGATCTTCAAGCTGGTGCAAACGGCCCGTATCGGCATGGTGGCCAGCTGAAGCAAAGCGGTGCTCCTGGCCTGAAGGCTCAGGCAGCCACCCTTCACCGGAGCGATGCCGTGCCGCCGGCAACTTCGCACAGGTACTGGTGGAGCAGCAGGGACAGACCAGACGATCCAGGCGATGCTCGATCACCAGCGGGGTGATCGGAGGGATCTCGATCACCTGATGGCGCATTGGCTCCGGATCCTCGCCCTGCAGCAGGGTGGCGCAGCGGCGGCAGGCGTGAGGGTGTTGCTCCACCACCTCGTCAACGCGCTCGATCGGCAGCAGCTCCGGCCCTGCTCGGGGATGGCCCTGCTGCCCACCCCGCTTGCGGCCACTGCTTTTGCAGCGGGCGAGCGGCTTGACCCCCCAGGCCGTCACTGGAGGGCGGCCTGGGAGAGTTGCGCGAGCTGCGACCGATCCGCTCGCGCAGGCTGGCCAGCTCAGTCGCCAAGGCGGTGAGCTGTCGCCGGAACTGATCGAGCTCCACCTGATGAGACAAGACAGGACCAGCGTTCTGACATTGGCCGGAGTCGCCAGCCAGTCGGCTTCCGAAATCCCGGCGGGAGGGCCGCTCATCTCATGTGGTCTCTGCCTGAGATGGAACTGGGAATCAGGACGGCGTCAAGGGTTCAACCGTGGCGATGTTCGCGACGAGCTGTCCTGCCGCCTGAACGCATACCCAAGCTTTTCAAGGGGATCTTAAGGCAACATTCACCTGGTTCCCATGGTGCTCTCTTCCTCGGGTGGGGGCAGAATAGGTATGTTTTCAAAGGAGACCCATGACCTCCACTGACTTCAGGCGACGTCTCACTCGCCACCTGCTCGACTGGCGCAAGGCCCTTACCACCTCCAACCAAGCCGCCACCCTGAAAGGTTTCACTCTGGTGGAACTGCTCATCGTGATCGTGATCTTGGGTGTGCTCGGCGCCGTCGGCATCCCTGCCTATCTGAACCAGGCGAAAGTGGCCCGCGAAAATGCGGCAGAAGTAGCTGTGATGTCTGCCGCCAAGGCCTGCACCGCCCTCAGGGTGACCGACCAAACCGCTTCTTTTGAACTGCCATCGGGTGTCACTGGAAATTGCACATCCAGCACAACCGCTCCAAACGATTTCACTTCCAACCTCCCAAACCTTGCTACACAAGCTGTCGCCAGGGTGACCCCAGGAGGTGCAGTGACACTTCAAACTCAAGCTGTATCAAACTGAGAGAGCTTTCTGCCTTCCTCGACCACATGAGGCGGCTTTCGGGCCGCTTTTTTGTTATTTTTTATACCCATTTAAAGTTGTCTTACCAAAAAAACGGGTTTATAGCAAATCCGTTGACCATTCCGTGAGCAGGCGCAGTTCTGGTCTCCTCGGCCCCTCCCTAGCTGGATTGGTCTCACCCGAGCCGATGACAACGCTATTTTGAGCTGTGAAACCCAGTTTTTCAATGTTTTCTCAGGAGATTCACAGGATGCTGCCCACGCTTTTCAGATCAGCCAAGGCTCCCTGAAGGGTCCCTTCAGGGCTCATCGAAGCGAACCTGATGATCTGTGAACTCTCCTGAGGAACGCCCCGGTGCCGGCCTTTGCATTCCCATTCCTTCCTTAGATTGCTGATATCAGAAGATCGTTCGAGACAGGCCATGAACGACAGATACCGCCACGCCAGCAGATCCCGCAACCCCAGGGCAGGCAAGGAAGGCCGCAGAGGGAAGGTGCCCCTCACACCATGGCTCCGGCTGAGCCAGCAACGGCTCCTGCGAGATCCCGAAGCCGGCGCGTCCCTGGCCTACGCCCTGGTCATCGCCCTGGTTGTGTTGATGTCCAGTCTGGCGGTGGTTTCGCGCACCACCTTCAGCACCTTCGGCGCCGTTTTCCAGCAGGACACCCGCCGAGCTCGCGAGGCCGCGGAATTTGGCATTCAGCGCACCATCGCCGAACTCAACCGTGAGCGCAACCGTGGGCTGCTGCGCGACAACCCTGACGCCGGTGGATTCTGGAGCAATGCCGAGGCCCTCGCTGCCGAAAATCCATGTGCTGCGCTTGGTGGCAGAGTTGCTATCCCCAATCGCAGTCTCGTGCGCTCCGGTGGTGCAGATGCCGCTATCAATCCAGACAATCCCGTCACGGTGTACGTCAATGACAACGGCACACTGACAGCAGAGCCAGACGCACAGCCTGATCCTGTAAGAGCCGCCAACGTGCGCTATGCCTATCAAATTGTACCGAGTGTGCAGGTGACTCCCGATCCTTACACCGGGGCCAATGCTGGTGGCGTCCTCAACCAACCTGGCACCCTTACCCTACGTGCCAGGGGCTTCAGCTATAATAACGGCCGCCTTTCTGGAAGCACCACCGTAGAGGAGCAGATCGAAGTGTTGCCTAAGTGCTGCGGCCGGTCATTGGCCGTGTTCGGCAATGACCTCCGCTCCTGCACCGAAGGGCTCGGTAAGGGTTTTGGCCTTCTGATAGGCACCTCGGAAGACACCGTAGGTGATGCCAGCCTGGTGGGTAGAAGATCAGAACTTTCAGCAGACGAAGAGGGCCTACTCACCATCGATCCGGTTGTATGCCTCGGCGAAGGCGGCTCCCAGTGCCCCAGCAGCGTGACCGTTGGCAGCAACCAGGTTGATGTTCTCCAGGTGCCAAAACCGACTAACTTTCCAGACGTAGATCAATTTCCGACATCTCCAAGCCCCACGTTCACCAACACACCACCCACCCCAGGAATACTTCAGTCTTGCTTCAGCAATCCCACTGGTTGCTCCACCTCCTCCGCACCAATCGCCGGGGCCTTTCGCAGCGAAACGGGTTCAGGAAGCAACAGGAAGACGATCCTCAATGTGGATACCGTTGATCTCACTTCCGGCCTCCCCTCTTACTGCAAACCCAATACAGATAGCGATGGAGTGACAACAATTCACTGCTATCTCGACTCCCTCAATATCTCCACCACGATGGAGGTTCGTACTTCCACCACAAGACAGTTACGTCTTTACTTCGCTTCCGAGGGCGCCAAAATCACCAGCTCCGGCACCAGCGAGTTCAACCATATCAACCAATCCTCCTTCGGTACTCAAGCCGAGCGTGACGCGGCGTCCGTGCGACAACTACAGGTTTTTGGTTGTATTGAGGCAACCGGCGGTGGGTGTTTCGATAACCCCAACACCACCCTTGACGAAAGTGCAGGAAGCAGCAACAAACAGACCGTAACCCTCAACGGCAACAGCGCCGCCGCAGTGGATCCGATCTTCTGGTACTTCCCCATCGGCGACATCACCATCAACGGTGGCGGCGGTGCCGGCACCCAGCTCGAAGGGGTGATATGGACCAACGAGCTCACCGGAAACGGCAACGTGGAGATCATCGTGCCAGGCTCCGGCGTTATTGCTCTCCTTACCGATTACGGCCTGATCGATCCCGATGATTCGGGTGCCGATACTCCGCCAGTCTGGGACTTCGTAGCCCGCGCCGTGCGCCAGTTCCGGTTGCTGCCAGGCACATGAGCACCATTCTCCGCAGCATCCATGCCACCCCCCGCAACGATGGTTTCACCCTCATCGAAGTGTTGGTGGCCACCTTGATCCTTGCGGTTGTTTCGATCGGCACCGTGGCTGCACTCAACACCTCCACAAGGCAACTTCGCCGCAGTGGTGACATCAATGAGCTCAATGCACTGATCGAAAGTGATCTCGCCGTGGTTCGCACCGCAAACGATCGGCTCGTCTGCAACGATGCCACCACTGGTTGCATCATCGCCGCGAACGATCCTGGTGCAACGGGATACTTTCCCAACACTGCAAATCAGGCCAATATCGATTTCTTTGTACGGCTCTGTGGCTACCGGGTTGAGGCCTCCCCGCCCAACGATATAGGCATCTTCAACACAGCAGCCGGATTCGCCACCCAGCTTGTTGCCCTTCTCCCGGCAGCCGATGCACGCCTGCAGCGAAATGTGAACGTCGAAGATGGGGGGCATCGCTACACCGTTCGCTACACCCGCCCCGGTGGCGACAACACCATCCTCCGCCAGGTCACCCTGGTGCCTGCCACCGCCAGCTGGTGTCCCTGCGTGCCCTCCGACACCACCCGGCCCTGTCCCCTGAATGGCCCATGAGGAAGGTTCTGCCCAAGGTCCGCAGCAGCAGTGGATTCACCTCGATCGAGCTCCTGGCGGTGATCGTGATCCTCGGGGTCTTGGGGGCCGTCGGCGTCGGCGCCACCCTGGTGGAACTGCGGGCCGCTCGCACCCGCAATGCCGCCGAGGAGCTGGCCGGCTGGCTTGAGGCCGTGCGGCGCTCTGCCGAGCGGGGCATCCCCTGCGCCGTGCAGATCACCCCTTACACCGCAGCAGCCAGTGCCACCACAACCTCCGTGATCGCCAGAGGAAGACCCGCAACAGCCACCCTCCCGAACAACTGCCAGCAGAACGATCCCTTCGTGATCAGCTCCGGGGATGCCGTGGCCCGCTATGCCATCACCACAGCCGACACAGATTTCGATTTCACCCCAAGAGGCACAATCTCAGGCACAGACGACGATGTCATAGAGATCCGCATCGATGCCGTGGAAGGCACTACCGTCGCCGGTTCTTCGCGGTGTGTAACCATCACCCCTCCGCTGGGGCTGATCGAGGTGGGGCCATGCGCGTGAACCCCAGATTCTTTTCTTCCCCTGCTTCACCAGCTCGCCCCTCCAAGGCAGCCGCCGATGGCTTCACCCTGGTGGAACTGCTTGTAGCCAGCGCCATCGGGCTGGTGCTCACCATCGGGGGCGTCGCCATGTACTTCGGCAACCTGCGTGCCACCACCACCCTGGTCACCGGTCAGACGCTCCGCGACAACTGGGCCCGGGTCAATCTCTTCATCAATGCCGACATCAGCGAGGCCTGCAACGCAGCGGTCGTGGACGGGGCGCTGGTTCTCACCCTCGACCCCACTCCTGCCGACCCCTGCGGCAACCCCGGCAACGTGACCATCACCTACTCCGTGACCGGAGATTCCCTGGTCCGCACTGGCCCCCCCATCGATGCCAACGGTGTTCTCAATCTGGGCGCCACTGCCATCTCAGCAGGTCCTGATCAACGGTGTGGCCTTCGATCCCTCCTGCACAGCAGCCCTGGAACCCTGTTACCAGCTCACCCTCAGCCAGGGAACCTCCTCTTACTCCGACACCGGCGGTGCCGCCATCGAAGGCCGTGCCCGGGTGCGGGAATACTGATGCCTCACCCCGCCGCCTTCAGGTGCGGCAGGCACTGCCCCCCTCGCCGTGCAGTAGCCGCCGCGTTCCTGGCCCTGCCCCTGCTCGGGTGTCAACCCTCCCCGCCGCGGGTTTCCGACCAGGGCCGCGAAGTGTGCCTCCAGGAGGCCGCTGCCCGATCGGGCACGGCCTCCGCTGCTGGCCGCAGGTTCTCCGAGTGCATGAAGACCATCGACAGCAGGTTGGAGCAGGAGAAGGCCCAGAGCCTTCGGCAATCGCAGGCCTCCTCACCCGCGCCTGCCGCTACCGATGCCTCGCCCACAAGCCGCTACTTCCACTGCATCTCCAACCGAACTGCCATCCGGGCCGCCAACGACCGCGTTTCCGCCGCCCTTGGACCCTGGATGGCCGCCTCCCGCAGCCGCACCCCCGATGATCCGATCTATCAGCAGGCCAGAGCCCGCTACGAGCAGGCCTATGCCGCTCTCGAGAAGGAGATTCCCCCCTCCATGCGTGGTGGTCTTCCCCTGATCCCCGACGCCGCACGAATCTTCCGCCGCTGTGATCGCACCGATTTCTTCCCGCAACCCCCATCTCCCTGAAAAACCAAGGAATCTCTCTGTCCTGAAAACCAGTCCCATTAGTTTTCCCCTCCGCTGGCGGATGCCATCTGCGCTGGGACTGCGGTAATCAGCTCACTCTCAATCCGCTGCACCCCCCCTCCCGCCGGGCCGGGGAACTCCTGCCGCAGGCGCAGCCGCAGCAGCCCCTCCCCCTCCGCCACCGCGGTGAAGCCCTCGCTCTCCACCAGGCCGTCGATCACCACCCGGTTCTGGGCGGCGCCGCTGCTGGGCCAGCCATCCAGGCCGAAGGCCGGTCCACAGCGCATCAGCACCGCTCCCCGCCAGATCGGGCTCGGGGCCGCCCCCACCGAATAGGTGACCGGCTGCTGCGCCGCGCCCATCGCCAGGTGCAGCACCACCTGCCGGCCCCCCAGGCCGCAGGCCGCTGCTCCCCCACCGGCAGCGGTGCCCACCGCCTCGGCCCGCAGCAGCTCGCCGCGCACCAGCTCCAGGGTGCGGCGCTGCACGGTCTTCTCCCGCCAGTGGCGCCCCAGCCGCTGGCTGATCCGCTCCTCCCCCAGCAGCGCCTGCACGATCAGCCCCCACACCATCAGCCCCACCGCCAGCGCCAGCAGCAGCTCCACCAGCGTGAAGCCCCGCTCCTTTCCTCCCTTCACGGCCCTGGTGTCCATCGCAGCGGCCCTCACAGATGGGGATCGGCGGCGCAGGCGCCGCTGGCCGGGCCCCCGGCCCTCGCCCTGGTAGCGGCCCAGCCGCACCACCCCCAGCGGCAGCGCCAGTACCAGACAGCGGCGCAGCTCCGTGCCCGCTGCCTCCACCACCACCGTGCCGCCGTCGATCACCAGCCCGTTGCTGCTGAAGCGCACATCACCGGCGAAGTTGTGCAGCAGCCGCACCTCCCCATCGGCCAGCCCCTCCCCCAGGGCCATCTCCCCTGCCGGGCAGGCCGCCAGCGATCCCTCCTGGGGCGGCCCCCAGCCCGCTTCGCTCAGGCGCAGCGCGCAGGGGCGGCCCTGCCGCTGCGCCCCCACCCGGCCCCGCTCCAGCCCCGTCGCCACCCTCCGGATCGCGCTCTCCACCCGCAGCCGGGCCAGGGATTCGCTGGCGCTGCCGCTCGCCAGCGCCGCCCCCAGCCCCAGCAGCACCACCGCCACCAGCACCTCCACCAGCGTGAAGCCGGCGCTGCCGTTCCCCCGCTCACGCGCCCGTGCCATCGGCCCCCTCCGCTGTCGCCGCGCCCGCCGCCGCCGCGACCGCAGAGCGCCAGGGCCGCCGGGCGGAACAGCCGCTGGCGGGGCGTCGCCTCCGCTCCGGCCTCCAGCCGCAGCCGCACCTGCCGGCCGCCATCGATCAGCGTCACCTCGCGGCTCACCCCCTCCGGGATCGGGGCGGCCTCCAGCGCGCCGGCCAGCTCCGCCGCCGCCGTCTCACACGCCCCCGGCCGTGGCGCCAGCGCCGCCGCCTGGCCCCGCAGCGCCGCCTCGGCCGTCGCCACCGCCGCCTCCAGCCGCTCCTCCCGTTCCTGCCGCTGCTCCCCCGCCAGGCTCCAGGCCGCCCCCATGCCCAGCACCTGGGCCGAGGCGCAGGAGGCCCCCGCGAAGATCACCGCCGCCACCAGCACCTCCACCAGGTTCATCCCTCCACCCCCCGCAGCCCCAGGGGCCGCAGCTCCACCGCCCGCAGCTCACCGCCAGCCCACCGTCTCCAGCCGCACGGCGAAGGCCCCCCGCCGCGCCGGTTCCCGCATCTGGGCCGGCAGCTCCAGCACCAGCTCCGCCACCGTGCCGGCCGCCACCGGCTGCCAGTCGATCAGCCGGTACGACACGGCCGGATCCCCCACCCAGCGCGCCTCGCTCAGCTCCGCCGGGGCCGGACAGGCCGCCGCCTCCGGGCTCCAGGCGCCGATCGGTTCGGCCAGCAGGCAGGGGTGCCCCTCGTTCAGATCCCCCACCAGGTGGTGGGCCGCCGAGGCCAGATCGTCCTCCGCCCGGCGCAGCCGCTCGTTCGCCCCCGCCTGGGCGCGGCTCTGCAACGCCAGGGTCTGCAGCGACAGGCTGCTCAGCAGCAGCAGCAGCGCCCCGCCCACCGCCAGGGGCAGCACGAAGCCCCGGCTCCCCTCGCCTCTCCCCTGCCCCTTCCGCCTCCATCGATCGGCCATCGAGCGGCCTCCTCAGCAACCACCCCCCCAGCCTTCCCAGGGGCGGTCTCCGGCGGGCGGAGCTCAGGCCAGCGACTCGATCTCCAGCATCGCCAGGGTGAGGCGACGGCCCGCATCGAAGGCCAGCAGCCGGAACAGCGGCGCCGCCGGGTTGGTGGCACCGGCCGCCTGGCTGCCTGCGGCATCCATCAGGTGGATCTCCCCCGCCTGGCCCGGGGCGAGCGGCAGGTCCGGCGGCAGGGCCACCATCAGCCGGTGGCCCTCCTCCCCGTACTCGAGCACGTCCACCGGCAGGGGGCCGCCCGAGCCTCCATAGAACCGCAGCAGCACCTGCAGCGGCCGCTCCAGGGCGTGGGAGTCTGCATAGCCCGCTCCATCGATGCCGGAGACCAGCTCCAGGGCCGGGCTCTCGCCGCCGTCGTCGGGCTCGTCGGCGGCATGCACCTGGTTCATCAGCGCCAGGAAGGCCTGCCGGCGTGCTTCGCGACTGCGATCCGTGGGCCCGGAGGCTGGCACGTCAGGGGGGGGCGGCGGGGCGGACTGGCGTTCTCATGGAATTCTAGCCCTTTTCTCAGAAAGGGCCCACACCGGCTCGGCGGACAAGGGGACAGACCGCACGCCCGTCGCTGGCTGCGGCACGGATTCCGCAGTGCCGGTGGCCCCCAGGCGCTGGGCGGGCAGCCAGAGGATCGGATTAGCCTGAATCCATTCCTTCAGGTCCTTCAGGCCGGATCGATGACAGAGGCCTTCTCCGCCGCGATCGCAACGGTTTCCAAGCTGCCGCCGGAGGAGCAGAACGTGCTCGCCTCGATTCTCCTGGAGGAGATCGGCTCGGAGGAACGCTGGGGCGACCTCTTCGACGGATCCCAGAACCTCCTTGAGCAGCTGGCGGCTGAAGCGATCCATGCCCACGACTCTGGCCGTGGACGGCCGCTGGAAGAGCTGGAATGAAGTCGGTCACGACCGAGAAGTTCCGACAGCTGTACGCCCAGGCGCCACCTGATAGAAGAAAGAAGATCAAACGGGCTTTTCAGCTGTGGCAGCTAAACCCAGCCCATCCATCTCTACGGTTCAAGAAGGTGCACAACACTCTCCCTATCTACTCCGCGCGGGTTGATCTCGATTGGCGAGCGGTGGGCGTTCTCAAGGCGGACACCTTGGTGTGGTTCTGGGTCGGCACGCACCAGCAGTATGAGGCCTTGCTCCGAACCTTCTGAAGGCCCGGACGAGAAACGGGTCCTCTGAATCACCAAGGCCGATTGCCTGGCTCGCCCCCAGAGGCCGACGATGGCATCGCTTTTCCCTCCAGATTCGACCACTACGTCGGCCATCTTGTGCGTTGCGGCGGAGCGGGTCACCTCGACCAGGGCTTCCTCAAGCTGGTGATCTTCAATCAGCTCAACCAACCTCTGCCAGGGGAAAATTCCTTTCCCCAGCGACCAGAAAGTTCTCACGCATGGTGATGGTGCCCCTGGGAGCGGACCTCTTCTTCATGGGTCCACATCCGGACTAAGCTCCTTCCCTGCCTGTAGCCCTGCATGCGCACCGTCAACGTTCATCAGGCCAGGACCCAGTTCTCCAGGCTCATCGACGCCGCCCATGCGGGCGAAACCATCCTGGTGGCCAGGGACGGAAAACCCTGGGCACGGCTCGTGCCGCTCGAACCCGATCGGCCCCGCCGCCAGCCGGGGGTGCTGCGTGGACAGCTGCAGCTCCCCCCCACCGAGGAGCTGCTCGACACCCATGCCCTGCTCTGGTGATCGGAGCTCCCGCAGCGGCTGCGGGAGGACGGGCGAACGGACGCAGCCTGGCTGTACCGCATTGCCGTGATCAGAGAAGCAGCGGCCTGGAAGGGGTCATCATCCGCAGAAAGCCCTCCAGCGGCAGGCAGTCGATCCCATCGATGCGCAGCGGTTCGCGGCCCGGATGCAGCAGCGCCACCCGGCTTTCGGGATAGTCATCCCTGAAGGCCCTGAGGCCCGCCAGGTCGCGGCTGTGCAGGATGCGGCTGCGCTTCACCTCCAGCGCCACGAAGGTGTCGGGGCCGTACACCACGAAATCCACCTCCCGGCCGGCGCGGGTGCGCCAGTACGACAGCGAGTCCTTGCCGCCCCGGTAGGCGATCCAGGCCCGCAGGTGCTGCGCCACCAGCCCCTCCAGGCCCAGCCCCTCGATCTCCTCCGGCGCGTCGAGGGGGCCGGCCGGCCGCAGCGAGCGGTACACGCCCGCATCGAAATAGAAGAACTTGGCGTGGGCCACCAGCTGGCGCCGGGCGCGGCGGCTGAACACCGGAATCCGGAAGGCCAGCAGCAGGTCCTCGAGGATCTCCAGGTAGCCCTCCACCGTCTTGCGGCTCACGCCGCATTCGCGGGCCACCGCCGCCAGGTTGAGGGGCGAGCCGTGGGAGAAGCTCATCGCCTCCAGGAAGCGAGCGAAGGCCCCCACATCGCGCACCAGCGCCTCGGCACGCACCTCCTGCTGCAGGTAGAGCGAGGCGTAGGCCGCCAGGGTGCGATCCGGATCGGCCGCCTCCCACACCAGCGGCACCAGGCCGCAGCGCAGCGCCCTTCCCAGCTCGAACGAGTCCCCCAGTTCCGCCGCCATGAAGGGATGCAGCGAGGCCTCCACCAGCCTTCCGGCCAGCAGGTTCCAGCTGCCGCGCCGCAGCTTCCGGGCGCTGGAGCCGGTGAGGATGAAGCGGAGATCCGGCTGCCGTTCCACCAGCGCGTGCACCACATCCAGCAGGGCCGGCACCTTCTGCACCTCGTCGATCACCACGGTGCGCCGGGCCGGTTCCGCCTCGATCCGTTCCCGCAGGCGCTCAGGCCGGGCCTGGTAGAGCCGCTGCGCTTCCGCATCGAGCAGATCGAGCCACAGCCCATCGCCCTGCCGTTGCCGCAGCCAGGTGGACTTCCCCGTGCCCCGCGGCCCGAAAAGAAAGAAGCTGCCCGCTGGCGCCTCGAAGAATCGCCCTACCGACGCCAGATCCGCAGCCTTTTTGGTGGGTACGCCGCCATTTTTACATGTTCACCGTCGCCCGGAGCTTCCCAGGGTCCTGGTGCCCCAGTGATGCGGTCGAATGGCATCAGATGGCGCGAGAATCGATGCCGATGGCTGGCGGCTCCTGCCGATGCGCACCACCGTGAACCTCGATGACGACCTGCTCAGGCAGGCGCAGCAGCTCAGCGGCATCCCCGAGCGAACACAGCTTCTCCGGGCGGCCCTCCAGGCCCTGGTGGAACGGGAAAGCGCCCGTCGCCTGGTGCTCCTGGGCGGCAGCGATCCCGATCTGACCCTGCCACCGCGCCGCCGCGGCGAACCGGCGTGATCCTGGTGGACACGTCGCTCTGGGTGGAGCATCTGCGTGGCGGAGTTCCGGCCCTGGCGGATCAACTCGAGGCGCGGCAGGTGGCGGTGCATGCCTGGGTGGTGGGCGAGCTGGCCTGCGGAAACCTGCGAAACCGCCACGACGTGCTCACCCTGCTGCAGAACCTGCCCGCCGCCATCACGGCCACCGAACAGGAAGTGCTGCTCACCATCGAGAGACACGGCCTGATGGGGCGTGGCATCGGCTACGTGGATGCCGCTCTGATCTCTTCCTGCCTGCTGAGCAACCTGCAACTCTGGACGCGGGACCGAAGACTCGACTCCCTCGCCCGGGCCTGCGGTGTGGGCTACGGACCACCTGATTCGGCTTGAGCATCCTGGCTCACGACAGGTGAAGTGTGACAACTCCAATCAGCGCGCTCCTGGGAGACAGTTCGGACCGGTCACCAGGGTTCTCTGAGCAGGTCATCCCAGGCACGCTATCATTGCTGCTATCAACCGGAGTTGTTATGGCTCAGGTGCTGATCCGGCAGCTGGACGATCAGGTGGTGGCCATACTCAGGGCCCGGGCTCGCTCCCGCGGCGTCTCCCTGGAGCAGAGCCTGCGCGATCTGCTCACGGCAGCGGCTCGGGAAAGCGACTCACTCAGGGAGGAACTGGCGCGCCTGCGGGCCACCACGCCGGTCGCCGGCCGCAGTCTCGACGTGGCGGCCCTGATCCGCGAGGACCGCGATGGCCGCTGAGCCAGGCGTCTGGGTGGTGGACGCTTCGGTGGCCTTCGGCTGGTTCGCTGCGGTGCCTGGATCGGAGCAGGCCGCCCGGCTGCTGGAGGCCGAGCCTGCAAAGCGGCTGCTGGCGCCCGATCTGGTGCTGGTGGAACTGCTGAACACGGCCTGGAAGAGCCTGCGGATGGGGGCGATCACCCCCGAGCAGTTCCAGGTGCTGTCACACCGCGCCGCCGAGCCGTTTCACCGGCTGGTTCCCGCCGCAGCGCTGCTGGAGCGGGCCGGCCACTGGTGCAGGGAACTGGATCATCCCGCCTGCGACTGCCTCTACGTCGCCCTGGCCGAGCAGGAAGGGGCCACCTTGATCACGGCGGATCAGCGGCTGCTGCGCAGGCTGGAGCAGCCCCGGCCGGGCCTACCCGCCGCCATCGATCTGGCCGCTCTGGCGATCTGACCCCACCAGCCAGCGCACCTCCCGCGCCAGCACCTCGGCCAGCCTGGGATTCCACTGCGGCAGGGTGTTCCACTCGGCGCGGCTGTACACCAGCAGGTCGGTGGCCAGCGGCAGGCTCGCGGTGTCCCAGCGGCGCAGCCGTTCCCACACCGGCAGGTCGCAGTGGCGGAGCACCAGCAGCAGGTCGAGATCGCTGCCCACGCCGGCGTCACCGCGCCCGTAGGAGCCGAACACCCCCACCGCTTCCAGATCGTCATGGGTGGCGGCCTGCCGGCGTGCCCAGGCTTCAGCCTGCTCAAGCACCGCGTCGGAGCTCGGCCAGCGCAGCACCGACCCAGTTGATGATGTCGCGGCCATACCCCCTACTGATTCAGCTTCAGCACCGCCATGAAGGCCTCCTGCGGCACCTCCACCTTGCCCATGGCCTTCATCCGCTTCTTGCCCTTGGCCTGCTTCTTCAGCAGTTTCTTCTTGCGGGAGATGTCGCCGCCGTAGCACTTGGCCAGCACGTCCTTGCGCATGGCGCTGATGCTCTCGCTGGCGATCACCCGGCTGCCGATCGAGGCCTGGATCGGAATCTTGAACTGCTGCCTGGGAATCAGCTCCTTGAGTTTCTCCACCAGCCCCTTGCCCACGTTGTAGGCCTTGTCGCGATGCACGATCGTGGTGAGCGGATCAGCCTTCTCGGAATTGATCAGCACATCGAGCCGCACCAGTTCGTTGCGGCGGTAGCCGATCAGGTGATATTCCATCGAGGCATAGCCCTTGGTGCGGCTCTTCATCTGATCGAAGAAGTCGGTCACCACCTCCGCCAGCGGCATCTCGTAGTGCAGTGTCACCCGGTCGGTGGTGATGTATTTCATGTCGATGAACTCTCCCCGCCGCTCCTGGCACAGCTCCATCAGGGTGCCGTTGTAGGTGTTGGGCGTGTAGATCTCCAGCTTCACATAGGGCTCCTCGATCGATTCACGCTTCTGGGGATCGGGCAGGGTGGCCGGGTTGTCGACCATCACCGTGCTGCCGTCGATCATGTTCACCCGGTAGATCACCGAGGGGGCGGTGACGATCAGATCCAGGTCGTATTCCCGCTCCAGCCGCTCCTGCACGATCTCCATGTGCAGCAGCCCCAGGAAGCCGCAGCGGAAGCCGAAGCCCATGGCGCTGCTCGTTTCCGGTTCGTACTGCAGGGCCGCATCGGAGAGCTTGAGCCGGTCGAGAGCCTCGCGCAGGTCGGGGTACTGGTCGGCATCGGTGGGGAAGAGGCCGCAGAACACCATCGGCTTGGCCTCGGTGTAGCCGGGCAGCGCCGCGCTGGCCGGAGCGTTCACCAGGGTGATCGTGTCGCCCACCCGGGCATCGGCCACCGCCTTGATCGAGGCGGCCAGATAGCCCACCTCGCCGGCATGGAGGCTCTCCACCTGGCGCTGGTCGGGCGCCATCACCCCCACCTCATCGAGCTCGTAGGTCTTGCCGCTGGCCATCAGCAGCACCTTGTCGCGGCGGGCGATCGTGCCGCTGATCACCCGGAAATACACGATCACGCCCCGGTAGGCGTCGTAGTAGGAATCGAAGATCAGGGCCCGCAG
Source organism: uncultured cyanobacterium (assembly GCA_963847745.1). Lineage (GTDB taxonomy): Bacteria > Cyanobacteriota > Cyanobacteriia > PCC-6307 > Cyanobiaceae > Cyanobium. The sequence continues at coordinate 22,966 of CAWKAW010000018.1, forward strand.
GGGTTCCCCCACCTGATCGGCCGGCGGCGGCACCCGATCCACCACCGCCTGCAGGATCTCCGGCACCCCCAGCCCCGTCTTGGCCGAGCAGGCGATGGCGTTGCTGGTATCGAGCCCGATGATCGATTCGATCTCCTCGCTGATCCGCTCCGGATCGGCCCCCGGCAGATCGATCTTGTTGAGCACCGGAATGATCTCCAGATCGTTCTCCAGCGCCAGATACACGTTCGCCAGGGTCTGGGCCTCCACCCCCTGGCTGGCATCCACCACCAGCAGCGCCCCCTCGCAGGCCTGCAGCGAGCGGCTCACCTCGTAGGAGAAATCAACGTGGCCCGGCGTGTCGATCAGGTTGAGGATGTAGCTCTGCCCATCGGCGGCGGTGTATTCCATCCGCGCCGCCTGCAGCTTGATCGTGATCCCCCGCTCCCGCTCCAGTTCCATGTTGTCGAGGAACTGCTCCTGCATGTCGCGCACGGCCACCGTGCCCGTTTCCTGGAGCAATCGATCCGCCAGGGTGGATTTACCGTGATCGATATGGGCGATGATGCAGAAGTTGCGGATCCTCTGAACGGGAACGTCGGTCATCGCGCGGGGTCGTTCCCTGCGGCCACACAAGCCTCAGGGCAGGAGCGATCCGATCCTAGGCGGCACCGGCCGAGCCCCCGCCGCAGGCGCCGCCCTTCTCCTCTTGGTTTGCCGATGCTGTCGCGATGGTTGCCCCCAGCGAGCCAACCGAGCACCACGAAGAACTCCTCGCCGCCGCCGTGGATGTGGCCCTGCGCCGCGGCCGCTTCAGCGATCCCTCCCGGGTGAGCGGGGCCCACTCCAGCACCACCGACTGGACCTTCAAGCTCAGGGACAGCGAAGGGCAGCCCCTGGCCCGGGTGCCCCTGGCGGCCGCCCGCCGCCAGCTGCAAAAACGCCGCCAGCGGCTGCAGCGCCTGCTCCGGCCCCGCGGCAGGCAGCAGCGGCTGAGCGGCGCCTGGCGCGCCTCCCTGCGGCTGCGCCCCTGGGAGGACCGCGCCCTGGCCTGGGCGCTCTCCAGCCACCGCCCCGCCCCCGAGCCCGCCTTCGGCCGGCGCCAGCTGCTGCTCACAGCCCTGCTGCTGGCGCTGGGCGTCCTGCCGGGCCTGCTCTATCTGGCACTCCTGCTGCCGCAGCGCCAGCGCCATGCCCGGCAGATGGAGGCGCTGGTGCGCGTTTGGAAGTCGCTCGGCAAGCCCGATCCCGCCACCGACCAGGCAACGGCCGGGCCCGATTCCTAAGCTCACCCCACCACCCCATGCCTCCCGTAGCCCCCATGACGACCGAAGCCACCGCCACACCCGACTCCGCCGCACCGGTCAGCGCCGATCCCAGCGCCCTCACCATCGAGAACGTGGAGCGGGTGCTCGATGAGCTGCGCCCCTACCTGATGGCCGACGGCGGCAACGTCGAGATCGTCGAGATCGACGGCCCGATCGTGAAGGTGCGGCTCCAGGGCGCCTGCGGCTCCTGCCCCAGCAGCACCATGACCCTCAAGATGGGCATCGAGCGCAAGCTGCGCGAGGCCATCCCCGAGGTGAGCGAAGTGGTGCAGGTGCTCTGAACGATCCGCTGAGCCCCGTTCCCGCCGCCGCCCGCCCGTAGGCTGCGGGCCTTCCGCCCCGAGGCCCGTGCTGGATCAGCGCCTGCTGCGCGACAACCCCGAGCTGATCACCAGCCAGCTCGGACGTCGTGGCATGGACCTCGATCTCACCGGCCTCCAGCTGATCGCCCGCCAGGAGCGGGATCTCGAACAGCAGCGCAGCGACCTCCAGGCGGAGGGCAACCGCATCGGCAGGGAGGTGGGCCAGATGATCCGTGGCGGGGCCACCCCGGACGGGCCCGAGGTGCACGAGCTGCGGGAGCGGGGCAACCGCATCAAGCAGCAGGTGGCGGTGCTGGAGGAGGAGGAGAAGGCCCTCGAGGCCCGCCTGCGCGAGGAGCTGCTCGCCCTGCCCAACTTCCCCTCCGCCCACACCCCCGAGGGCGCCGGCGAAGCCGACAACGTGGAGGTGAAGCGCTGGGGCGAACCCCGCCGCGCCGCCGCCGGCGAAACCCTCGAGGAACACTGGCAGATCGCCGAACGGCTCGGCCTGCTCGACAGCGAGCGCTCCGTGCGCATCGCCCAGAGCCGCTTCGTGACCCTGCTCGGCCAGGGCGCCCGCCTGGAGCGGGCCCTGATCAGCTTCATGCTCGATCTCCACGGCCGCCGCGGCTACACCGAGGTGCTGCCGCCGATCCTGGTCAACACCGCCAGCCTCACCGGATCCGGCCAGCTGCCCAAGTTCGCCGAGGAGAGCTTCCGCTGCGCCGACGACGACCTCTGGCTCACCCCCACCGCCGAGGTGCCGATCACCTCCCTGCACCGGGAGGAGGTGATCCCCGCCGAGCAGCTGCCGCTCCGCTACGCGGCCTACACCCCCTGCTTCCGCCGCGAGGCCGGCTCCTACGGCCGCGATACCCGCGGCCTGATCCGTCTGCACCAGTTCAACAAGGTGGAGCTCTACTGGTTCACCCTTCCGGAGGAATCGGAAGCGGCCCACGAGCAGCTCACCCGTGATGCCGAGGCGGTGCTCGAGGCCCTCGAGCTGCCCTACCGCCGCATCGAACTCTGCACGGGCGACCTCGGGTTCTCCGCCGCCCGCACCTACGACCTGGAGGTATGGCTGGCGGGAGCCGGCGCCTACCGGGAGATCTCCAGCTGCAGCACCTGCGGCGACTTCCAGGCCCGCCGCGCCGCCATCCGCTGCAAGGCCGGCAAGCACACCCAGCTGGTGCACACCCTCAACGGCAGCGGCCTCGCCGTGGGCCGCACAATGGCAGCCCTGCTCGAGCACGGCCAGCACTCCGACGGCAGCGTGCGGCTCCCCGCCGCCCTGGTGCCCTACTTCGGCAGCGACCGGATCGCCCCGGCCACCTGAGCCCAGCGCCGCCGGCACCCCTCCCGCCGCAGCTCACTCCCTCCCCCAGCCCCAGCGAGCGTCTGCGGTTTCCGCCGCCGGCCGGTCCCGGAGGCCGCGTTGCCGCGCCAGCGGCTGCGGCCGAAGGGACCGTCCGGCGGCGGAAACCCCCAGAATGTTCGCAACGTACAGGCTGGCCCCCATGGGAGTTCTCACCGCTCTGCTGATCCTGGCGGGGTTGATCGTTGTCCATGAGGCCGGTCACTTCTTCGCCGCCACCTGGCAGGGCATCCGGGTGAGCGGCTTCTCGATCGGCTTCGGGCCGGTGCTGCTGCAGCGCCGCCGCCGCGGGGTGCTCTTCGCCCTGCGCGCCCTGCCCCTGGGCGGCTTCGTCTCCTTCCCCGACGACGACGAGGACAGCACGATCCCCCCCGACGATCCGGATCTGCTGCGCAACCGGCCCCTGCACCAGAGGGCCCTGGTGATCGCCGCCGGCGTGATCGCCAACCTGCTGCTGGCCTTTGCCGTGCTCTCGGCCCAGGGGCTGGTGATGGGCATCCCCTCCGGATTCAGCAGCACCCCCGGCGTGCTCGTCACCGGGGTGCAGCCCGGCCAGCCGGCCGCCCTGGCGGGCCTCCGGCCCGGCGATCGCATCGTGAGCGTGGAAGGGGAGGAGCTGGCCGGCGGCAACGATGCCGTGCTGGGCCTGGTGCAGCGCATCAAGGGCTCCCCCGGACTCACCCTGCACCTGGAGGCCGAGCGGGGCAGCCGCAGAATCGAGCTGCCCCTGCGCCCCGCCGATCTGGGCGGCACCGGCCGGATCGGTGCCCAGCTGCAGCCCAACGGCACCGAAGCCTTCCGCGCCCCTCGGGGCCCGCTGGAGCCCTTCCGCCAGGCCGGGCGTGAGGTGATCGCCCTCACCCAGCGCACCGTGGAGGGCTTCGCCACCCTGCTCACCCACTTCGGCGAAACCGCCTCCCAGGTGTCGGGTCCGGTGAAGATCGTGGAGATGGGGGCCTCCCTGGCCCAGCAGGGCGGCGGCAGCCTGTTCCTCTACACCGCCCTGATCTCGATCAACCTGGCGGTGCTCAATTCCCTGCCCCTGCCCCTGCTCGATGGCGGCCAGTTCGCCCTGCTGCTGCTCGAGGGCCTGCGCGGCCGGCCCCTGCCCGAGAAGTTCCAGATGGCCTTCATGCAGTCGGGCTTCGTCTTCCTCGTGGGCCTCAGCCTGGTGCTGATCGTGAAGGACACCAGCCAGCTCCCCGCCATCCAGAACCTGCTCGGCCGTTGAGGTGCCCCCTACCCCGGCCTCCCCTACCCCGGCCTCCTTCAGCCCAGCCGCCGCACCAGCCGCGCCCCGCCGCGGCCGCTTCCCCAGTGCCCGCCGGCGGGCGCCCCTGATCCTGGAGCGGCTGGGGGAGATCTACCCCCATGCCACCTGCTCCCTGGACTGGCGCACACCCTGGCAGCTGCTGGTGGCCACCATGCTCTCGGCCCAGTGCACCGATGAACGGGTCAACCTCGTCACTCCGGCCCTGTTCCAGCGGTTCCCCGATGCCGCCGCCGCCGCCGCGGTGGACCCGGCGGAGGTGGAGCCCTACGTGCGCTCCACCGGCTTCTTCCGCAACAAGGCGAAGAACATCGTGGCCGCCTCCCGCCTGCTGATCGACCGCCACGGCGGCGCGGTGCCGGCCTCGATGGAGGACCTGCTGCAGCTGCCGGGGGTGGCGCGCAAGACCGCCAACGTGGTGCTCGCCCACGGCTTCGGCATCAACGCCGGCGTCACCGTCGACACCCACGTGCGCCGGCTCAGCCAGCGGCTGGGCCTCACCCGCCACAGCGATCCCCGCCACATCGAGACCGATCTGATGAAGCTGGTGCCCCGCAGCGAATGGGAGAACCTGGCGATCCGGCTGATCTTCCATGGCCGCGCCGTCTGCACCGCCCGCAGGCCGGACTGCCCGGGCTGCCCGATCGCCGATCTCTGCCCCAGCCGGCCCGATGGTGCAGCCCGCCGGCCCGATGGCTAAGATCACGGATTCCGTAGTCCAACCCCGGCCGCATGGCGAAGAAGTCGATGATCGCGCGCGATGTGAAGCGCAGGAAGCTGGTGGATCGCTTCGCCCAGAAGCGCGCCGCCCTCAAGGCCGCCTTCGAAGCCGCCGCCGATCCGATGGAACGGCTGGAGATCCACCGCAAGCTCCAGGGCCTGCCCCGCAACAGCGCCCCCAGCCGCCTGCGCAACCGCTGCTGGGCCACCGGCAAACCCCGGGGGGTGTACCGCGACTTCGGCCTCTGCCGCAACCAGCTGCGCCAGCGGGCCCACAAGGGCGAACTGCCCGGAGTGGTGAAATCCAGCTGGTGAGCTTTTCGGAGTTCTGAACCCAGCCAGTGGTCCGGCCAACGGCCGGCCCTGGGGGAGGGGGCCCGGGGGCCCCTTTTTCTCGGCTGGTTGTCGCGGGGTATCACCAGACCACGGTGCGGGATGTCCGGATGCGAGAATCCTTACTGACAACAAGCGGACATAACGCCAAGTGCAAGGACAATCTCAGTCGATCTCCTTCGATGGTCGGGAGATCCGGCTGACCAGTGGCCGTTTCGCCCCACAGGCCGGGGGCTCGGTCCTGATCGAGTGCGGTGATACTTCGGTTCTCGTCACCGCCACCCGGTCCAATCCCCGGGAAGGCATCGACTTCCTCCCCCTCATCTGCGACTACGAGGAGCGCCTCTACGCCGCCGGGCGCATCCCCGGCAGCTTCATGCGCCGCGAGGCTCGCCCCCCCGAGCGGGCCACCCTCACCGCCCGGCTGATCGACCGCCCGATGCGGCCCCTCTTCCCGGCCTGGATGCGCGACGACCTCCAGATCGTGGCCACCTGCCTCTCCCTCGATGAGCGGGTACCGCCCGATGTGCTCGCCGTCACCGGCGCCTCGATGGCCACCCTGCTGGCCCGGATTCCCTTCCGCGGCCCCATGGCGGCCGTGCGGGTGGGCCTGCTCGGCGACGATTTCGTGCTCAATCCCAGCTTCCGTGAGATCGAGCGCAGCGAACTCGATCTGGTGGTGGCCGGCACCCCCGATGGCGTGGTGATGGTGGAAGCGGGCGCCAACCAGCTGCCCGAGCAGGACGTGATCGAGGCGATCGACTTCGGCTACGAGGCCGTGGGCGAACTGATCAAGGCCCAGCTCTCCATCCTTTCGGAACTGGGGATCGAGCAGGTGCTCCCCGAGGCCAGAGAGGAAGACCCCACCCTGCCCGCCTACCTCGAGAAGGAAGCCGGCAAGGCGATCGGAGAGGTGCTGCAGCAGTTCAGCAACACCAAGCCCGAGCGGGAGGAGAAGCTCGATGCGATCAAGGCCGACCTGGCCGAGAAGATCGCCGCCCTCAAGGATGACGATCCGGTGAAGCTGGCGGTGGCCGCCAACGGCAAGGCCTACGGCAACGGCTACAAGGCCCTCACCAAGAAACTGATGCGCGAGCAGATCCTCAAGGAGGGCAAGCGCGTCGATGGCCGCGCCCTCGACGAGGTGCGTCCCATCTCCGCCGCCGCCGGCGTGCTGCCACGGCGGGTGCATGGTTCCGGCCTGTTCCAGCGCGGTCTCACCCAGGTGCTCTCCACCGCCACCCTCGGCACCCCGAGCGACGCCCAGGAGATGGACGACCTCACCCCCTCCAGCGAGAAGACCTACCTGCACCACTACAACTTCCCCCCCTACTCCGTGGGGGAGACCCGGCCGATGCGCTCACCGGGCCGCCGCGAGATCGGCCATGGCGCCCTGGCCGAACGGGCCCTGATCCCCGTGCTGCCCGCCAAGGAGGGCTTCCCCTACGTGCTGCGGGTGGTGAGCGAGGTGCTCAGCTCCAACGGCTCCACCTCGATGGGCTCGGTGTGCGGCAGCACCCTGGCCCTGATGGATGCCGGCGTGCCCCTCAAGGCCCCCGTGAGCGGTGCCGCCATGGGCCTGATCAAGGAGGGTGAGGAGGTGCGCATCCTCACCGACATCCAGGGCATCGAGGATTTCCTCGGCGACATGGACTTCAAGGTGGCCGGCACCGAGAAGGGCATCACCGCCCTGCAGATGGACATGAAGATGACCGGCCTGGCCCTGGGCACGGTGGCCGAGGCCATCAACCAGGCCCGTCCGGCCCGGCTGCACATCCTCGAGAAGATGCTCGAGGCGATCGACAAGCCCCGCGACACCCTCTCCCCCCACGCCCCCCGCCTGCTCAGCTTCCGCATCGATCCGGAACTGATCGGCACGGTGATCGGTCCGGGCGGCCGCACGATCAAGGGCATCACCGAGCGCACCAACACCAAGATCGACATCGAGGACACCGGCATCGTCACGATCGCCAGCCACGACGGCTCCGCCGCCGAGGCGGCTCAGCGGATCATCGAGGGCCTCACCCGACGCGTCAGCGAGGGGGAGATGTTCAACGGTTCGGTGACCCGCGTGATCCCGATCGGCGCCTTCGTGGAGATCCTTCCCGGCAAGGAGGGCATGATCCACATCTCCCAGCTCTCCGAGGCCCGGGTGGAGAAGGTGGAGGACGTGGTGAACGTGGGCGATCAGGTGACGGTGCGGGTGCGGGAGATCGACAACCGCGGCCGCATCAATCTCACCCTGCGCGGCGTTCCCCAGCAGGAGCCGGTGCCCGTCTGAGGGGTGACTCCCGGAGGTGGCCGTGCCCCGCGGTGCGGAAGGCGCGGTCACCCCTGCGGTTCGCTCACCACTCCAGATCCGGCAGCTCCCGGAACACCTGGCGCACGCCGTCGCTCCATTCCCGGCTCAGGGCCGTGAAGTAGGCGTCACCCTCCGGGAAGCGACGTCGCCGGCGGATCGTGAAACTGTCCCGCTCGTAGCAGATCAGATCGATCGGCATCCCCACCGAGAGGTTGCTGCGCATCGTTGAATCGAAGGAGACGAGCACGCACTTGGTGGCTTCAGCCAGGGAGGTGCCGGAGCTGATCACGCGATCGATGATCGGCTTGCCGTATTTGTCTTCACCGGTCTGCAGAAACGGCGTGTCTTCGCCGGCTTCGATGAAGTTGCCTTCCGCGTAGGTGCGGAACAGGCGGGGCTCCTCCCCCTTGATCTGGCCGGCCACGATGAAGGAGGCATTGAAGGAACCCCCTCCCTCCTCCAGGAACGGTGCATCGCGAAGTTCCACCTCCCGCACCGCATCGGAAACCGTGAGCATCACATCGAACATGGTGTGGGCCGTCCAGAGATTGGTCGTGCCATCGCTGAACTCATTGCGCCGCTTCAGCAGACCGATCACCGCCTGGGTGCCGGCCAGACTGCCGGAACTGAGCAGGATGATCACCCGATCATCGGGCCGCTCGAACACCGTCATCTTGCAGAAGCTGGCGAAGTTGTCCACACCGGCGTTGGTGCGCGAATCCGACGCCATCACGATCCCATCCTCAAGCAACACGCCAACGCAATAGGTCATGATCCGGCAGAAAAAAGGTATCCGGAGCGATGATCTCCGGTGTGAAGTTCAGGGTGGGGATCATTCATTCATCCACACCCGAAAACTCTACCTGTGTCCAGCAGGCTCCTCTCTCACAGGGCAAAGCCCGGATCGATCGCCGCCATCGCCGCCGCCGCCCGGCGGCAGAGCTCGCCATGGGCCGGGCCGTGGCTGGCGATCAGGCAGCCCGCCTGGCGCACGTCGCCGCTGTTGTAGGTGAGAGGCCGGCCGTCGGCATGGCTGAAGGCTCCCCCGGCGGCCCGCAGCACCGCCTCGGGAGCGGCCATGTCCCAGTCCTTGGGGGCGCTGCGGCCCGAGAGCGACACGTAGAGGTCGGTCTCGCCCCGCAGGATCGTGGCCACCTTGCCGCCCACGCTGCCGATCGCCCGGGTGCCCCCCGGCGCCAGCCGCTCCAGCAGCCGCTCCAGCCGTTCATCCCGGTGGTTGCGGCTGGCCACCAGCACCAGCTCGGCGGGATCCCGCCGGCCGCTCAGGGTGGGCGCGAAGCGCTCCCCCGCCCGGTTCTCCCGCCACGCCTCGCCGGCCCCCTCCGGCGCCGGCAGGCCGAACCACAGCTCCTCCGGCTCGGGCAGCAGCACCACCCCCAGCACCGGCCGCCGGCCCCGCACCAGGGCCAGATGCACGGCGTACTCGCCGGTGCCCTGCAGGAAATCCCTGGTGCCATCGAGGGGATCGAGGATCCACAGCCACTCGGCCGCCAGGGGCTGTCCCGGCTCCAGCTGGGCCTTGGCCGTCTCCTCGCTCAGCACGGTCCAGCCGGCTCCGGGGAAGGCCCCGGCCAGGCCCTCCAGCAGCCAGCGGTTCACCGCCAGATCCGCCGCCGACACGGGTCCCTCGCCCCCCTCCTCCACCTGCAGCGCCGGCGGGAAACCGAAGGGAGGCACCTCCCCGCGGGCATAGGCCCGCAGGATGTCGGCCGCGCCCCAGCACAGCCGCCGCAGCTCCTCCAGCAGATCGGCGGGGGCTATGCCGGAGGGCAGGGCCAGGGAAGCCGCCATCATGGACACCGCAAAACCGCAGTTTGCAGGAGTCCGGTGCCCCATCCGCCGGAGCCGGACCGTGCCGGCGCCCCCCCACCCGCCGCTCCGGCCGCGTCCCCAGCCGAAGCTCCGGCCGAAGCTCCGGCCGAAGCGGGGGCGGAGGCGGGGGCGGAACCGGTGGGCGGCGTGCTCTACCTGGTGGGCACACCGATCGGCAACCTCGATGACCTCTCCCCCCGGGCACGGCGGGTGCTGGAGGGGGTGGGCACGATCGCCTGCGAGGACACCCGCCGCAGCGGCCGGCTGCTGCACAGCCTGGGCATCCGCTCCCGCCTGCTGAGCTTCCACCGCCACAACCAGAGCGCCCGCCTGCCCAGGCTGCTGGCGGCCCTGGAGGCGGGAGAGGCGGTGGCGCTGATCAGCGATGCCGGACTGCCGGGCATCTCCGACCCCGGCGAGGAGCTGGTGGCCGCCGCCCGAGCCGCCGGCCGGCGAGTGATCTGCGTGCCGGGGCCCAGCGCCGTGACCACCGCCCTGGTGAGCAGCGGCCTGCCCAGCGGCCGCTTCTGCTTCGAGGGGTTCCTGCCGCCCCGCGGCGCGGCCCGCCGTCAGCGGCTGGCGTCCCTGGCCGCGGAGGAGCGCACCCTGGTGCTGTTCGAGGCGCCCCACCGGCTGGTGGCCCTGCTGGAAGACCTGCTGGCGGTGCTGGGCGATCGACCGCTGATGGTGGCCCGGGAACTCACCAAACGCCACGAGCAGCAGGTGGGCCCCACGGTGGCGGCGGCCCTGGAGCACTTCCGCCGCACCCCGCCCCTGGGGGAATGCACCCTGGTGCTGGGGGGCGCCGCGCCGCCGCAGGCGGAACCCTGGCACGAGCAGGCCCTGCGGCGGGAGCTGGCCGAACTGGTGCGCGGCGGCCTCAGCCACGGCGAGGCGGCCCGCACCCTGGCCGGCCGCAGCGGCCACAGCCGCCGGGCGCTCTACGCCCTGCTGCACCGGGAGCGCACCCCCCCGGCCGACGGCGACGGCACCGCCACCGGGCCCGACGCGGCGGCAGAAGAGCCTTGAGGGGGCAGACTCGCCTCAGCTCGCCCCGGCCGCGGATCCGATGTTCCTGCGCCTGCGCCTCCTCCTCGGCAGCCTGGTGGGAGGCACCCTGCTTCTCGTCGCCCTCTGCCTGGGGGCCCAGAACCTGGAGGACCGTCCCCGCCTCAACCTCGGCGTGGGCCGCAGCGTGCCCCTGCCCACCGGCTTCGTGGTGGGCCTGGCCCTGGCCCTGGGAGTGGCCAGCGGCGGGGCGGCCGCAGCCCTGCTGCTGCCCCGCAGCGGCGGCAACCCCGATCTGGAGGAAGGATGACCCTCACGCCCCCACCCCCCGTCCGGCGGGAACGCAACCAGGCGATCGACCTGCTGCGCGCCCTCAGCATCCTCTGGATCGTGGGCTTCTGGCACCTGCTCGGCTACGCCCCCAGCGTGGACGGCTACAAGAACGCCCTCACCCATCGCCTCACGGTGGTGGTGCTGGGCCTGTTCGTGCTGATCGCGGGGCACCTGATCGGCCGCTCCGGCATCCGCAACGGGGCCGACATCCTGGCCTTCTACCGCCGCCGCCTGATCCGCATCTATCCCCCCTACGTGCTGGCCCTGATCCTGTTCGGGCTCTGCGGGCTGCTGGAATCGGGCCAGTTCCTGCCGGCGGCGCTGCTGATCTCCAGCTTCGGTGAGGATCCCCCCGGCACCCTCTGGTACATCGCCATGCTGGTGGTGTTCTACCTGCTGGCGCCGTTCCTGCTGCTGCTGCGCGAGCGGCTCGGCGGCGGCAGGGAGGGAGCGGCTTCGCTGCCGGCCGGGATCGGGGCGGCCGCCCTGCTGATCAGCCTCAGCACCGCCGTGGGATTGCTGGTGAAGGGGGTCGATCCGCGCCTGTTCCTCTACTTCCCCGCCTTCGTGGTGGGATTGCTGGTCTCCTCCCGCATCGACCCCCAGCGCCTTTCCTTCGGCTCGCTGCTGCTGGTGATCGCCCTGGGGGTGGGCGGGGTGCTGCAGTCCCTGGCCTTCGAGGGCGGCAAGCTCGACAACGACATGCGGGGAGCGGTGCTGGCCTGCCTGGTGCCCCTGGCCCTGCTGGTGCTCGCCCAGCGCTGCTTCCCCCGTCTGCGGCTGCCGGCGCCCCTGATGGCGGTGAGCACCGCCAGTTACTTCATGTATCTGTTCCACCGGGTGCTCTTCCACTGGCTCACGCCGCTGGCCATCGGCCGGCTGCCGGAGAGGCCCCTGCCGGAGGTGGCCTACCTGGTGGGCATCTGCCTGCCGGTGATCGTGGCGGTCTCCTGGCTGGGCCAGCGCTCCTACGACCGGCTGGTGGATTCCTTCCAGAGCCACCGCACCAGCTTCTCCAGCTCGAGATAGAGCAGGAACAGCAGGCTCACCCCGGCGCAGAGGGCCAGATCGCCGGCGCCCAGGGGCGTGAGGCCGAAGAAGCGGGCCAGGGGCGGCAGGTAGAGCAGGGCGAGCTGCAGGGCGCTGGTGACCAGCACCGCCCCCAGCAGCCAGGGGTGGGAGAGGGGGGCCACCCGGAGCAGGAGCCTGTCGCTGCGGGCCGAGAGGGCATGGGCCATCTGGGCCAGGCAGAGGGTGGTGAAGGTCATGGTCCGCCAGGGCGCCCCCGAGCGGGCGGCATGGAGCATCAGGGCGATCACCAGGGCGGCGAAGACCAGGCCGCTGCGCACGATGGCGGCGCCGAGGCCGCGGGCGAAGATCGATTCCCCCGGCTGCAGGGGGGGACTCTCCATCAGGTCCTCCTCGCCGGGGGTGAGGGCCAGGGCGATGGCGGGCACGCCGTCGGTCACCAGGTTCATCCAGAGGATCTGGAGGGGGGTGAGGGGCACGCCCACCAGGGGGGCGGCGGCGATCGTGACCAGCTCTCCCAGGTTGCAGCTGAGGATGTAGCGCACGAAGCGGCGGATGTTGGCGTACACCAGCCGCCCCTCCTCCACCGCGTTGACGATGGTGGCGAAATTGTCGTCGAGCAGCACCATGTCGGCGGCCTCCCGGGTCACATCCGTGCCGCCCAGGCCCATCGCCACGCCGATGTGGGCCTGCCGCACGGCCGGAGCGTCGTTGACGCCATCGCCGCCCATCGCCACCACCTCGCCATTGGCCTGCAGGGCCCTCACGATGCGCAGCTTCTGCTCCGGCGGCACCCGGGCATAGAGGCTGCAGCGGGCCACCGCCTCCTGCAGAGCGGCGGCATCGAGAGCCTCGAGCTCGGGTCCGGTGAGCACCTCGGCCCGATCGGCGGGCGGCGGCACCAGACCGGTGGCGGCGGCGATGCTGCGGGCGGTGAGGGGGTGATCGCCGGTGATCATCACCGGCCGGATGCCGGCCCGGCGGCAGCGGGCCACGGCGGCGGCCACCTCCGGGCGGGGGGGATCGAGCTGGCCCGCCAGCCCCAGCAGCACCAGGCCGGAGGGTTCCCGATCGACGGCACGGCCGGGGGGGTCGTCGCCCCCGGGAGCACCGTCCTCGGGAGTGCAGGCCAGGGCCAGCACCCGCAGCCCGGCGGTGGAGAGCTCGCCCACCTGCTGCCACCACCAGGCCCGGCTCTGCTCGTCGAGGGGGCGCAGGCCGGAGCCATCGATCCAGCGGTCACAGAGCGGCAGGATCGCCTCGGGGGCGCCCTTGCTGATCAGCAGATGGGAAGCAGGGAGATGGGAAGCGGCGGGAGAGGCCCCACCAGGAACGCCACCGGGACCTGGCGGCAGCGGGGCCCGCAGGGGAGCCTGCAGCGCCCCCTCCTGGTCGAGCACCCACACCGCCATCCACTGCCGCTCGGAGCGGAAGGGGATCTCCCCCGCCCTGGGGTGGCGCTGCCTGAGGGCCGCTGCGTCGACCCCGGCCTTGGCGGCGGCCACCACCAGGGCCGCTTCGGTGGGATCACCCAGCACCTGCCAGCCTCCGGCGCCGTCGGGCCGCAGCTCGGCGTCGCTGCAGAGCACCCCCGCCCGCAGCAGCAGGCCGCACACCCCGTCCCGGGGCGGCGGCTGGGCCAATCCCCCTGGCGCCGCCCGGAAACGGCCCACCGGCTCGTAGCCCTCCCCCTCCACCTGGAGCGAGCGGTGATCGCAGCGCAGCTGGCGCAGCACCTGGCGGTTCTGGGTGAGGGTGCCGGTCTTGTCGGTGCAGATCACCGTGACCGAGCCGAGGGCTTCCACCGCCGGCAGGCGCCGGATCAGGGCATGGCGCCGCACCATGCGCTGGGTGCCGATGGCCAGGGCCACGGTGATCACCGCCGGAAGGCCCTCCGGCACCACCGCCACGGCGGTGGAGAGGGCCAGCTCCAGCAGCAGCAGCAACGGCTGGCCCAGCCACCAGCCGCCCACCAGCACCGCCAGCACCAGCACCAGGGCGCCGGCCACCAGCACCCGGGAGAGGCCCGCCAGGCGGACCTGCAGGGGGGTGGCCACCAGGTCGGCGCCCTCCAGCAGGCGGGCGATGCGACCCAGTTCGGTGGCCATGCCCGTGGCGGTCACCACCGCCTTCCCCCGGCCCCGCACCACCTCGGTGCCCTGGAAGAGGCAGTTGCTGCGCTCCGCCAGCGGCGTGGATCCGGGCAGCAGCCGCTCGGCCTGCTTGAACACCACCTCGGCCTCGCCGGTGAGGGCCGATTCCCGCAGGCCCAGCTCCACCCCTTCCACCAGGCGGGCATCCGCCGGCACCCGGTCCCCCTCCTCCAGCCGGATCCGGTCCCCCGGCACCAGTTCCTCGCCGGGAACCACCTGCCAGAGGCCATCGCGGCACACCGCCACCCGGGGCCTCACCATCCGCCCGAGGGCCTGCAGGGCAGTGCGGGCCCGGCTTTCCTGCAGATAGCCCAGCAGCACGTTGAGCCCCACGATCAGAACGATCGCGATCGGATCGCTGGGGAACCGCCGCTCGAGGGCCGCCACTCCGGCCGACACCACCGCCACGCCCAGCAGCAGCAGCTGCATCACGTTCACGAACTGATCGAGCAGGAGGCGCAGGTTGGTGCGCCCCCGGGGCAGCTCCAGCTGGTTGGGGCCCTGGCGACTCAGCCGCAGGCGGGCCTCGGCCGGGGAGAGACCGTCCGGCGGGGAGGCCAGGGCAGCAAGACACTCGCCAGGGGAAAGGGCGTGCCAGAGAGGAGGATCGGCAGCCGGATCAGGGGGAATCGGCTCAGGAACCGGGCAGGGAGTAGAGGGCACCCTCGATCACCACCCGGCTGATGCCCTGGGCCAGCAGATAGGGAGCGGTGCGCTCCAGCACCCGGGCGTCGGGAAGCTTGATCACCCTCTGGCTGCGACCGCATTGACGCTTGGCCTGGCGAGGGTTGGCGAACACCACCAGGGCCTGGCGCTGCAGCTCCTCCGCCGGCAGCCGGCCGAGCTCGGGGAAGTCGCTCAGGGGCCGGGCCTGGAGTTCCACGGTCTTGTCCACGAGCATGTACATGCTGGCCGGCAGGGGAGCAGCGGCCAGGGGCACGGGGGAGCTGGGGGCGTGATCGTCGATGGCGAGGGCCACCGGGATCGGCAGGAACACATCGGCGTCGTCCCCCTCGTCGCTGTCGTCGTCCTCCTCTTCCTCGTCGTCGTCGTCGGCCCCGAAATCCTCGGCATCCTCGATCGCCAGCATGCCCGGGCCGTCATCGTCGTCGTCTTCCTCGGCGTCGTCCTCTGCTTCCTCGGCGTCGTCGTCCAGTTCGTCGTTCAGTTCTTCGTCATCCAGCTCGTCGACCTCACCGCTGGCCGCGGGGGGGGCAGGGTCGACGGAGGAGAGCTCCAGGCCCAGCTGGGGCTCGGCAGCCCCAGCAGCAACGTCGCTCTCCAGGTCCGGTTTTCTGCGGCTGCCGCGCTGCCGCTTGAGCCGTTCGTATTCGGCCGGATCGAGAACAGCCTTCACCGCCCGGCTCACGGTGTTGGGACTGCAGCCGAACGCCTCCGACAGCTCCTGGCTGCTCGCTCCGGCGCGGAAGCGGGCAACCACCTCTTGTTTCTGGCTGTCACTGAGCCGGGTGGCCGCCATGGGGCGATCGCTGCGCAGCTCGACACTGTAGAGGCTGCACCAGGGGATCCCCCCACCGGCGGCGCTGGCACAATGCCTGCGGGCTCCCTTAGCTCAGCTGGATAGAGCAGCTGCCTTCTAAGCAGCCGGTCGTTGGTTCGAATCCAACAGGGGGCGTTGCCGGAATCCAAGCCACGGCAAGGGATCCGAGCCAGTCAGCGAAGGGGATTCCGAGGAAGGGGCGATCCGCTGGGACTCGCTGGGTCTCGCTGAGATCCGTCTGGATCCGTCAAGGTCGGCCTCAACTTCGCCCAGAAACCGCCCCGGGGGAAAATCGGCCGACTCGCCCTGGCTCAGGAACCTCTCACGCAGCTTCAAGGCACACCGCCTCGGGCGACCGGGCTGCCGGAGCACAGCGTTCACCCACCCCTAACTGCACTCCCGCCACGACAGCCAGGCGGATGAAGCTTCAACACGTCAGGTGCCTGCGAGGCCATCCTGTGATCGCTGCTGCAATGTGGTCAGCACCCTGAGCGATCAGATCACCAGGCTACTGATGCCCTGAGCATCAGCGCTCGAGCAGCTTCCAGAATCCCCACTTCGCCCCGAAGTGGTCGACCAGGCGCTCCACGTAGGCCGCGTGATCGGGATGCCCCTGCCAGTCGTCGATGCGGGCGGCCAGCTGCTCGCAGCTGCGCAGGTGTTCAGCGGCATGGCGGTAGCGCTTGGTGCGGCCCATCCACAGCGCGAAGAACACCATCGGCCGCAGCAGCAGCGTGGCCGCAAGTGGATAGTCCGCACTGAGGCGCTCGGCGGCGGCACCGTGAATGACGTAGGCGTCCCCTTCCCATTCCTCTTCATGCGCCAGCACATGGCGAGCGGCGCGGGGCAGAGCGGGCCACTCCACCAGGAAGTGCAGCCCGAGCAGGCTGATCGGGTGCTGCTCGGCCACCTGCAGGGCGCGCTCCTCCGCTTCCACGTCCTCGAAGTCGTCGAGACGCCTGAGGTAGTCGCGCAGGTGCGGGATCGAGAGGGTCGTGCTGAACCACTGCCAGCGCATCTGCTGGGCTTCCGCCGGGCGGCCCAGGGCATCGAGCACGGCGATGCGGCAGTCGTGCCACTGCGAATCCAGCAAGCCGGCCGTTTCTTGCGTGGCCCCATCGAGGATCTCCAGGGCCTGCTCCGCCCGCCCCGAGGCCAGCAGGTGTCGCGCCACGGTGGCGGCGATGTCGCGCCAGCACAGATCCTCGGCATCGAACTGGGCCAGATAGCCATCCACATCCCCCCGGGCCACGGCGATCTGCAGCAGAGCGGTGTTGCCGTCGCGGGCGCCGCGCTGGCGGCAGTAGCTCCCCAGCAGCTTCAGGCCCCCGTCGCCCAGGGCATCTTTCAGCGCTGGCACCAGCGCATCGAACTGCTCATAGGTGTTCTCGGCCAGCAGCTCCGCGGCATGTTCCGCCAGGGTCACCGGCTCCAGCCGGGCGGCCTGCGCCAGCGGACCCAGCTGTTCGGCCGCTCGTGCAAAGACGCCGATCACCGCTCCGGTGCCGTCGGAGCAACGTTCGAGCACCCCCTCGGAAAGCTCGAGGAAGCGCAGCAGCAGATCAAATGCCTGCTTCGGATCCCCGCTGGCGATCGGTCCGGTGATCGCCTGCAGCTGGGCTTCCAGATCGCTCACCAGGGCCTTGCGTCTGGCCGAATCCACAAAGGTGCTGGCCCGCTCGAGCGCGGCCAGCCGCTTGCGCACCTCCTGCGCAGCACCATCAACCCCCTCGGCAGCGGCCAGGGCCAGCCGCAGCCGCCGCTGGATCACGGCGTTGCCGCCGCTCACCTCGATCAGCAGCTCGGCCAGCGCGGCAGCCCCGAGGGCTTCCAGGTTCCTGGCATTGAGGGTGCGCTTGCTGGCCATCGCCCTACGCCAGTACCGGGATCAGGCCCAGGACAGCGGCGGCCTGTTGCATCCGCCCATCGAAGCTGGCCAGATGGGAGCAGCGGCTGTGCAGGGCCACGGCCAGATGCAGGGCAGCACCGGCGCGCAGGCCGAGGCCCGGATCCTGCAGCAACGCGGCCGCCTGGCGAAAGCGAACGCGATCAAGCGAGCGCAGCTCGACGCCGCCCTGCAGCAGTCGCTCGAACTGCTTTGCCGCGGCCGCTCGAGCGCCCTGGCTGAGGCCATGGTGGCGCTGCTTGATGCCCAGGGCGCAGTGGGTCTCGCTGATCAGCCAGTCGCTGCTGATCAGCGTGTCGCGGCACCGCTCAAACCAATCGAGAGCGACGGCGCTGCGCTCTTCCGGGGTGAGGAGGGCGACCACCACGCTGGTGTCGAGGTAGATCACCCTTTCCCCATGAGCATCGGGTCACCAGCGCTCACAGTCGCGGCACTCCTCGATCACCGAAGGAGTGAGGGGCATGGTGGCCTGCAGTCCGGCCTGACGCAGCCAATCGGCGGTAAGAGCGGAGCGATCCTGCCGCTGCAAAGGCTCCAGGCTCAGCCGGCCGTCGGCCCCAACGACGATCACGATCCGATCGCCTTCCTGCAGGCCGGCCAGACGCAGACAATGGGCGGGGAGCCGCACCTCCAGGCTGTTGCCCCAGCGGCGGATCGCCTCCTGGAAGTGCCGGCCGGCATCAACAGAAGGGTCACTGGGCTGGGACTGCGCCAAAGGAGTCAGCTCCGCCGTGGTCAGCTCCGCCGTGGTCGGCCTCCTGTAAATACGTGACTCTACGCGCACGGGGACTGGATCGGCACCCCAGAGTGGGTCGGCTTCCGCCCGGAGGTAGGCCGACGACATGGCGGCCACGGGCAGACCCCCATCGAACAGCAGGGCGTCCTGGCGATGAGGTGCCATCGGCGGCGAGTTCCAGCACATCATCCGGCTGCGCTCTCCACACCTGTGCGCACTGCTCGGGCGTCAGCCGCACATCCCAGGGCAGGAGCAGCGGCGCCAGCACTGGCGTCTGCGTTGCAGATGGAGATGGCGCAGACGCAAGGGTCGCCTGCCCACCAGCCTTGGGAGAACGCAGGTGCGGCAACGCATCTGCGGGTTTCATGGCCCTGCCTTCCAAGCAGCTGGTCGCCGCTTGCCGCTGAAACCTGCTGGCCATCCCCAGCAGGCTGGGCTGGCGGGGCTCCACTGCCTCAACACTGCCATGGTGGTGGCCTTACTGAGCCCGGAAGATCCCGGAGTACGGGGCCTGGTCTGGTTGTGGGCCGCATCGGCCAGGAGGCCCGGTGTGCCGACGAGAAGGATGGATGTGCCCCCAGGCTGTTCGGCGTCTCGATGCGGCCGGGAAAACGCCAAATGCTTCCCGATACACCTCAGGGATGAGTCCCCGACCTGGTGCCGGCTAGCTGGAAGGGCTTCTGCGCGGCCGCAGGACCATAGTCGAGCCGAAGGCAAGCACCCATGCCGAATGATCGAGAATCGACGGTAATTGCGGAATACCCGGCTGCGAGCAATTTTCAAGAAGTGTTGCAAGGTGAACGAGTTGGCTGCATTCACGAATGTGTTCCCGCCCCCCCCCGTGGGTGCTGGAAGCGAAGCGATCAGAAATGCGGTGAGGCGCCACCCATTTCCTGGCTCGCAATAGGGTGACTCCAACACTTGAAAGCCACTACCACTACAGATCAGGATCGCTCGAACAACCTCGAAAAACAAGGAGCTCACCGCAGACAGGTCCGCCCTCCTTCCTTGAGGCTGGCATGCCCCTGCCTGGAGACTCCTTAGCCATGATGCCCATCTGAGACATGATGCACATCTGGGATCGAGCTGCAGCAATTCGCAGATTAATCATTCTACGAATATCTGAAGTATTCATTTAAGCGTCTTGACCATTCTTCTTTGTCAAGTAAATCAGTACGGGCACCTTCGGATTCCGATGCGTTAAGTGCCGCGATAAGGCCATAGTTTGCGCAGCGTGTCAAGTCTTCATTGGCCAGAAGACCATATAGTATGCCACCAGCGAGCGAATCACCGGCTCCGGTCGTGTCTTTATCTTTGAGTCTTTCCGGCAATTCCGATATTGGATTGCTTTGAAAAAACCCCTCCAGATCATCCCTGCCTACTCCAATGTTAACATAGCGCTCATTTTTGCATTCTTTGTGCTCACGGTTTTTGACAACAACGATCAGCGGCTCGTCCAGCTTCTTGCGTTGCTTCCACTTGAAAATCAATTTTATTTTGTCTCTAATCGAGCTATTTGCTTCATAATCACTAAGTGCATGTATCAAGGCTTCTAATTGTTGCTTGTAGAGAAAGACGAGATTTGTCCTTTTCAGAATTGGCTCAAGCGCCGCCAGCCCATATCTACAGTAGAGCTGCCCTGGGGTGAATGAGACAAGGATCGCGTCATCCAATTTGGAGACCAACTTAGCCTGGGCATTGATTGCATCCTCCGATGAGAATGACGAAAGATGAACAATTCTTGACCTACCACATTGCTCGACCAAACTATCTAGTTCATATTCATCATTGATATACCCAGGATAGTTCATATTTACTCCAGGCTCAACCAATATTGTTCTGCGCGCCTCATTGTCAAAGAGTATCATAGTTCTTCCCGTATGAGACTCGGATTCCGTGTACGTTCGCAAGTTATCAATGCGAACGTTCATGGCCTGGAGATCCTTACGAAGAAAGGCTCCGTCTTCGTCGCCTGAGACAATTCCGGAAACACCAACCGAAAGACCAAGCATGCCAAGCACGGCCATGGTGTTGGCCCCCGAGCCTCCTCCATACAACCTTGTATCTATTTCCACTTCACATTCATGGTCGGGCTTTATTTGATCCACTTTAATGAACTTGTCAACATTGTGAGCACTGATTGCAAACGCATCAAGATCCAAGCCCTTCCTTGATAACAGCCTGCTCTGAAGCTCATCAAGAGCTTGCAATCTGGCTCTCGGTGGATTTGATGCTTGCACCAACTTTTTTATTTCGTTGCAGATCATCTTGAGCGTCTCCTGCTGTTTCACTCCTTTAATTCCTGATAGTGGGTTTTGAAGAGAGTTAGCGGCCTGGAGCGCATAAAGTTCAGTGTCCTCGTACATGCAGGGCTCAAGAAGTACCCAAAGAATCTTAATGCCTCTGTCTCTTGCCTTCAAGATTGCAGGCAGCTCTTCATGCATTATGAAGTCTGATGCAAGATAATTCGCGCTAACAAGCAGCACGGCAACTTCAAATTCAGAAAGAGCAGATTCAATGGCCTTCCTCCAGGGTTCACCTCTTACTATATCTTTGTCAGTCCATATTCTGATTGGACGATTACTGCTCTTGTTCAATACTGGCTGCAGCATTGTCATGAGCTTATCCAGCCATCTTTTGTCCTTTTGCGAATAGCTTACAAAGACCCCGAAACGCATGTGAAGGAAGCATATAGTCGATGATAGATGGGATAGGCAAGTTCGTCATCAGGGTTTTCGAGGGCTCGTCAGTCACTCCCTACCGAGGCGGAGCCTGGCTGTGGGTCACTGCCGGGTCGGTAATGGCAAGCAGAGCCAGGCACCATGGCCTAGCCCTCGTCACCCACCCACAGCGAAGGCATTGCCGTAGATGCAAGGGCCACAGGAGAGGCTGTCCCGGCTGGTAATGGTTGATACCGACCACCAGGCCTTCGGCCAAGAGCCAGCGGTGCGTATTCAGTACGTCGATGGCACCCCCCGTACCAGGCCAGGATCTATCGCCGGCCATGGTTGATCACCACCATCAGGTGCTTCCGCGCGTGAGCACCGCCGAAGCCTGAAATGCACCTGGGATGAGCCGCGAGACCCTCCACCAACTTCGGCTGCGAGAGGCGCTCCCGCCGGGCAAGCAGTTCGGCCGCAGGGGCCGCACCCAGGGCAAGGGGCCCCTCCCGTGGCACGCCGAGAACATCGAAGCCGCCATCACTGGCTGGAGCCGAAGGAATCTGCGGTTCTGATGCCTCATCCGCCTGGATGCAAAGAAGGGAAGGCACTGCGGGGCACGAACAACCCTCCGATCTTGCTGCGCTGCGACACCAGCGCTTTCGGGACGATGCCCCCCCCCCCGATGCGTCCGCCAGTCCCCAGGCTGACCAGGAGAGTGGGCTCTACGCTTCGACCAACTGCTGTTTCTTTTTGCCAGTGCGCGCCTTGCCAGGCTTGCCGGCCAGAGACGAAAAGGTGCTGATCTGAATGGCGCGGTCGGGGAACACAGCCCGAACCTCCAGGTCGCCACCCATGGCCTGGACGAAGTTGCGCAGGGTGCTCATCAGCATGTCGGCCCGGTTCTCGATCTTGGAGATCTCGGCCTGATTGACATTGAGGTTTTTCGCCAATGTGTCCTGGGTGAGGGCAAAAGCCCTGCGCAGTTCGGCCAGGGTCATCTCCTGCCGCAGCTTCTCCTTGCGCTGCTCAATGCGCTCCCGTCGCTCTGGGCAGAAATCCTTGGTGAGTTCAGAGAAGGGCCGGGTCATGGCTGGGGATGGGTTTGCAGATTGTTGAGGTGTTCGTCGTAGAGCGCGTCTGCTTTGGGGATCATCGTTTTGTAGAAGCGCTTGTCCTTGCCGGTCTTGTTGCCACCGATCAGCAGGACGGCGTTGCGGTTTGGATCAAAGGCATAGAACACGCGCAGGGGGTCACCATGGGACTGGATGCGCAGCTCGCGCATGTGGCTGTGCTTGGAGCCCTGCACACCTGAGGAGTAGGGGAAGGGCAGCTGGGGCCCCATCTCTTCCAGCAGCTCCACGATGGCTGTCACATCGTCCTGCTCCTGCTCGCTGAGCTCGCCCCACCATTCCTCGAAGACAGCGGTCTGGCAGACATGCCACATCCAGTATTCCCTCCATGGAATACCTTAGGGCCTTGGTCGCCGCTGTCAAGCCCGGCCGCCCAAGGCCGCCTGGGCGATGGAGACTCAGGAGGGTGCAGCCAGGCCGCGGCGCAGCTCTCACGCCGAGAGCAGGGCATGAACGGCTCGAGCTCTCCGCTGAGAACGGCCCGCAGCCTCAGGCGACCAACGGGATTCAGCAGGGCAGGCAATCCGCCGCCGAGCGGCTCCTTGGCGCTCGCGCTGACCTCGACCCCCAGGCCCAGCAGCCCCTCAGACCAAGGCACAGCAGGGGGCGAAATCCGGCGAACTGCTCACACTTCTGCTCACACCTGGCGAATTTCGTGCCGCTATACCCAGTCATACCAAGGGTTTGCGGGGCAACGACCGCAAGTCTTCTAAGCAGCCGGTCGTTGGTTCGAATCCAACAGGGGGCGTACCGGGCGGGGCCCTGATGTTCCGCCAAAACCAAGCTCTGGCAATGGTTCTCAGCATCACCGTGGGTGACGGCTGAATGGCGGCTCGTGCCAGGCTCTGACACGAAATCTCTCACAGGCCCACCGGGCTGCCATGGGAAACCGAGCTGCGCAGCAGCGTGTCTCACTCCCTGTCTCAGCGGGATGTCCGAGGGGGTGGACGGTGGCCAACTTCCGGGGCTGACTCGTCTGAACATCAGCGCCACGGCGGCAGGCGGACGCCATCCGCGACGCGGGCGGCCCGCCATGCCACCAGCCCCCCACCACCACCAGGACGCCAGCGAAGGACAGCAGCTGCCGACCGGAGCCCTGCGGTGTCCGTAGAACCTGGTGGCACAACCGGCAACAACAGCGGCGCCCAGGGAGAGAAGGATCAGAGCGTCTCTGTGCCCTCACTGAGGATCGCCAGGTAGGCGTCGTAGGCAAACAGGCGATTGCGGCGGCCGCCTGTGATCTCCCGAGCAATGCCCAGGTCGACCAAGGCCTCGATCGCCTTGCTGGCGGTGGGGAAGCTCAAGCCGCTCAGCTCCTTGAGCTGCTTTGTGCTGGTGAGTGGCCTACGGCGCAGGGCCGCATAGCCCAGGCGAACGCTGGGGCCGGATCTGCCCAGGCCCTGCAGCCGCGCTTCATCCCTGCGGAACAACTCCAGCAGCCTTAGGGCCGTGCTCACCGCGGCCGTGGCCGTGCTCTCCACCCCCTCGAGAAAGAAGTCGATCCAGGCTTCCCAGTCCCCGCTCCGGCGCACGCCATCGAGGAGTTCGTAATAGCGGCTGCGGTGCTGCTTGAAGAACAGGCTGAGGTAGAGCAGCGGCTGCTGGAGCACGCCCGCCTCAAGCAGCATCAGCACGATCAGCAGGCGGCCCAGGCGGCCGTTGCCATCCAGAAACGGGTGAATGGTCTCGAACTGCACGTGGGCGAGGGCAGCGCGCACCAGCACCGGCAGGGCGTGCTCACCTTGGTGGCCGCCGTGGATGAACTGCTCGAGCTGCCCCATGCACTCCTCCACCAGCGCCGGTGGCGGCGGCACGAAGCTCGCATTGCCCGCTCGGGTGCCTCCGATCCAGTTCTGGCTGCGCCGGAATTCACCAGGGAGGCGATCGGCACCGCGACCCCTGGCCAGCAGCCGGCCATGGATCTCCCGCAACAGGCGGCACGACAGCGGAAAATCCTCCGCCAGTCGGGCCAGACCATGTTCCAGCCCTGCCACGTAGCTGGAGACCTCCACCACGTCGTCATACGGAACACCTGGGGCTTCCTCCAGCTCGAACAGCAGCAGATCGGTGAGCGATGACTGCGTGCCCTCGATCTGGGAGGAGAGCAGGGCCTCCCGGCGCACGTAGGCGTAGAGGAACAACTCGGGATCGGGCAGCAGGGAAGAGACGCCGTCGAGGCGGCCGCAGGCCAGCAGCGCCCGCTCATGCAGCGCCTGCAGCGGCCCCTCCAGCTGCACGGGCGGATCCGGCGGCAGCGGCGCCGGAACGAAGGCCCGCACAGATTCCCCGGCGGTGCTGGTGATCTCGTAGCGCCCGGTGGCGACACGCCGCATGGAGCCGCTGGGGCGAACCTTGAATACTGCAGCAGTCTATTCAAGGGAGAGGCGCTTTCCTTGAATTAGACAAGCTCGTGCTGGATCTGCCGGCCCTTGGCTGCCGTCTCGCTCGTCTCGGCGACTGTGCCACGGCAAGGGTCCCGAGCCAGTCACCGAAGGGGATTCCGAGGAAGGGGCGATCCGCTGGGACTCGCTGAGATCCGTCTGGATCCCTCAAGGTCGGCGTCAACTTCGCCCAGAAACCGTCCCGAGGGAAGAATCGGCCGCCTCGCCCTGGCTCAGGAACCTCTCACGCAGCTTGAAGGCACACCGCCTCGGGCGACCGGGCTGGTGCATCGAGGAGCATCGCAACCGCGTGCGTCTCCGCTCCGATGAGTCCCCCCTCGGCCAGGGGAGACCACGGACGCAGACCTCAAGGTGCCGGCAGTCACCATGGCAGCGACACGAGTCCCATCGCACACGATGCCCAGGCTTGTGGAGGGGTGCGGGGCTCTCGCCGAATCATTGGATCGTGCCCCTTCGCGTAGTAGCCGGCGATGATGATCTATTCTCGCTTCACGCAAGTTCCTGAGACAATTCTCCAGGGCCGAGACTTCTTGCGGATCCCATGATATCGCGGAATGACTGGTAACACGAAGCTCAGGGCACACTCCACAAGGCTTTGAGCTTAATCAGAGCACTTGCGAGCTACCACACGAGCCCTCAGCGGACATGCAACCTGCAGGCCCCGGAAGGCCATGAAGACTTTGCGGCAGGACGACAGCAGATCACGGATATCCCTTGGCCAAAGACTCTTTTCAGTCGTACATTTGCTGTCCGTTTACCCAGCGAAGAATTAGCTGCTCTTGGCAGACGAGTCGATAGCGATTGAGCTCGTCAGGATTCTCAATGTATTTTTCATTAAGAGTCCGCAGTCGAAGCCTCAGGGAGTGGAGCACAGGATCATCCGAAGTCATTATTAATTCATAAGAACGTAATATTACAACAATAGGCCTACCACCCTCCATAACGCATGAGTGTATGCCAAGGATTTTGTGAGCATCAGGCGGGAGCATGATTAGAATTGCCTGAGAGGCGCAATCATCGCTTTACAGAATTGCCAATATCATGCTTAAATTGCTTCAACTTCAAGTACAACCACCTCGGTCGATGAGAATTACATACGAGTCTGATGACGGACAGAGCTTCGAAAAGCTTGAAGATTGCAAGGAGTATGAGCGTCTACTGCCCCTACTCAATTCAATCGTCCAAAGCACAGATACCATTGAACTAGGCGGGCAAGAGAATGCAAAATTACTAAGAGATATAAAAGAGCATATTCGCCCTGATTTCTTTGAGAGATATTTGTTTGATCGCAGGAAAGAGTTTGGTGCTCTTTCTGAACTTCTCAATGGCACATCGAAATATATCCATATCACCACGCAACAATGATTAAGGAATATGGCCACGCATTAGCGGCCTAAGACTGAATTCCTGCTCGAAATCAGAGCCTGCTTTTCGTGGTCTCCATTAATCGTGCCGGCAGTCAGAGTGGTCTGATGATGGAGATTGTGGCACTGATGGCGCCTATGCCGCTTCCCGTCGTTAGAAGCACCTGGGAGGCAGCACAGGCAGGCTGCAGCCGCTCCAGGCGGGTGGTGGGGTCCATCGGTTGTGATTGCTTGTGGGTACCCGGGACAGCGCCCTCTCCCGTAACAGCATTCAACGCAGGTCTTCCACCAGATTCCCCCCTCCCGCCAGGCTCTTGATTGCTTTGCCCTGTCTCTGCAGTCGGTCTCAGCCCTGATATTCCTGCTCTTGAAGCGCTCTGTCCTAGGCTTGAATCCAACAGTGGACGTTACCGGAATCCAAGCGGAATCAGGGATCGGGCCCGGTGGTGACCGACGATCTCGGCCGCCGCCAGCTGCAATTCAGCATCTGGATCAGTCTGTTACAGGATCCCCGCGCCCATGCCCTCCCCGGTGAGGGCGTTCCCCCGGACACGGGGGCGGGAGCACACTCGCGGATCGTTCGGGGGTTGAGGGAATGGGCCAGCCGTCACCGATCCAGGGGCTCCCGGCCCGGCTGACCGTGCGGCTGTGCGCCAGCTCGGCCCTGCTCACCCTCGTGCTCGCCCTCACCAGCGTTCCCAGCTGGCGGGGGAGTGACATCCCGTTTCTCCTGCTGGCCGTGATTCCGTACCTGGCGCTGGCGGCGCTGGCCGCGGGGCTGCAGCGCTCACGGCGATGGAGCTGGAGCCTGTTCGCTCTCACCGTGGCGCTGTCCCTGGCGGGGGTGGGGTGCTTCGCGGCGGACAGCTGGATGGTTCACACCGTGGCCGAGTACCGGATGGTGCAGCGCTTCACCGTGATCGTGGTGCCGTTGCTGCAGCTGGCGGTCGTCGCCCCCATCGCGCTGATCGCCCTGTTGAGGGGGCAACGCCGCTGAAGACCACCCCGGCACGTCGCGCGGTGGGGCTCCATCGCTCTCACCAGCAGCCGGAGCATCAGCTCCGCACCGGAGTCTCTTCCCGTTCCTCCAGCCGCCAGGCCGCGGATGCAGGGATTGCCCCCCATCACCAAGGGGTCGTGGATGATCCGGGAGAACCCAATGGGCTCAGCGTTGGGAGGGCAGGGGGACCCAGGGCATGACCGGTTGATCCTGCCTGGTCCGGCTCAGCTGAGGTCGACGGCCTCGAGACCCGATTCCCCCTCATCGAAGCGTCGATGAGCTCAGAGCTGTTCATCGAACTGCACCTCTTCTGCCCGGGACCAGGGCCCAGCCCGGCCGTGGCCGGCGCCGCCCGCCCCAGCTCGGGGTTGCAGACACCGGGGGCACCCGCGTAGGTGAAGAGGTCGAGGATCGGATCCTCCGACCGGATGGAGCGCTCGGCTTCGTCCAGGCGCAGGTCCATCGCCTGGACGGGGTGGGACGAACCATGGGAGAGGAGACGGGAGACCGCCGCAACCAGCGACAAGACCGGTGACCCTCACTCCTGATCCATCCGGCCTCAGGGGCCGTTCTCGCTCCAGATCCCATCCAGCGGCGCTGCTGCAGCGCTTCCCCCATCAGGCGCCGGAGGTCCGGCCCCTTCGTGCGCTCCCCGGTGGAACTCCGGTGGGCCAGTCGTCACTTCCCCGCAGCCGGGCGGGCGTTGTCTGCCGGCGTGGAGGTCGCCTGCGGACCTGATCCTCGAGCCGGGCCCTGGCCGCCAGCGGGGGCTAGGAAGGGAATCCCCCATCGCACCCCCCGGATGGACCGCTCCCGCCGCCCCGCCCCGCTGCCGCCCGCCGTCCTCCTGTCCCTGCTGTCGTCCCTGGCGGCCGCTGTCGGCCTGGCCGCGGCGCCTCTCCAGGCCCGGCCCACCACCAGCGCCAGCCCCACCGTGGTGCGCTCCGTGCCGCCCGAGCCGAAGCCCAACCCCGCCCTCGAGGCCGCCCTGCGACAGGTCCTCTTCCCGGTGCGGATCGACGACGGCCAGGGCCACGGGCCCGATCCGGGCAGCGCCGAGGCGGAGATGGCGAAACGCAGCAGGATCAAGGCCGAATGCGAGCGCCTGCCGACCCACCGCTACACCTGGAACCGGGTGGACCTGGGCGGCGACGGCAGAGCGGAGGTGGTGGCCCAGGTGGTGGGGCCGATGGTCTGCGGCACCGGCGGCTGCCCGCTGCTGATCTTCCGCGAGCCCAGCCCCGGCCGGCTGGAGCTGATCACCCGGATGAGCCTGTTCAAGGATCCGCTGATCGTGGCCGAGCGGCGCCACAACGGCTGGAAGGAACTGATCACCCGGGTGCGGGTGCATGCCGGCAGCGGGTACTACGCCGAGCTGCGCCACGACGGCCGCACCTATCCCACCAACCCCAGCGTGGCGCCGGCCATCCCCCTGCGCCGGCCCGAACCCGGCACCGCCTACCTGGCGTGGAACGAGAAGGCTCCCCGCACCCATCCCCTTCCCTGCGAGGGCACCCCCGGGAAACGGGGCCTCTGAGCACCAGCGCCCCCTGGGGGGGGGGGGCCGAGGCAGACGATCGCCGTCGGCATCGAGACGCTGCCGAGGGGGGCCTGCCCGCAGGGCCGAGCCCCCAGCCGAATCCTCGAAGAAACGGTTCGCGGAGGAGGTCGACGACGAGCCGCCTCAGGCTGGATGAAGCTGCACGAAGGCTGATCTCAGCCATCTCCTGCCCGTCTCCTGCCCATGGAGCCGTCCGGCCTGCTGGGGCGTCTGTGGGATCGCCAGGGCCTCGCCGCAGCCCCAAGCTCTCCCATGAACTCTCACCCAGGCACAGACTCACCACAAGACTCCCTCCGCCGCGAAGGGGTCTGGCCGAGCCCAGGGCCTGCCTTCCGAGCCGCCGGTCGTTGGTTCGAATCCATCAGGGGGCATGGCGGCCGGTTGTCCTGGCCGGCACGGCAGCGTGGAACCCGCCGTGCTCTGATCCTTGTGATCACCAGCGTGCCCGGCCTGCGGAGTGGCGATCTGCCGTTCCTGCTCTTCCTGCTTGCTCCTTACCTTCTGCTGGGATTTCTTGCCAGGAGGGAGAGGAAGAGGCGGCGCCTTTCGGCGGTGCTGTTCGTTGCCGTGCTGGTCCTCTCGCTGGGGGGAACGGTTCTGCTTGGACTAGACCACACCGTGCCTGAACACCGACTGTTTCAGCGGATGACGGTGATTGTCGTGCCGATGCTGCAATCGGCGGCCGCCATCGCGATCGGCCTGATGATCCAGGCGCACCGAAGGGTGGCACGACCTGGCAGCGCACCAGCTGACCTCCCAAGACGCGGCTGAGCAAGTCGCCAGACGGGCCAAGGGGCGCTGAGCCCCGAGCAGCCCAGGGGCTCAGCGAATCCAAGCCGATGCACGAAGTTCCCCTGGACAGCCTTGGACAGCTCCATCGGGCGCAAGCTGGGCGTACAGCCATGCTGACAGTCAGGTGCCGGCTCTCTCCCTGCGGCGCCTGGAACATCCCTTCTCTTGCTCGTGATCCGCAGTTGGGCTTCGCTTCAAATCCGTAATGGGGTGCTTGCCAGGAGGATCCAGGACAACGCGCACTGCCATCAGCAGAGGGCCGAGCCGGCCAAGAGTCAGCAAATCCAGACGAAACGACCCGATCACAGCCAGGGAAAGCCCCAGCAGGCCAAAGCAAATCACAGTCCCCAAGCTGGGTCCTGCTGGATCGCCTCCCACTGGACAGGGCCCGATTGCCTGGAGCAAGCAGTCCTGTCCCACAATCGATGAAGAGTCGCTATGGTAGGCTCTGATGAGATGTGCTGAGACTAGTGCACTGCCAAGCCAAAGCGAGACTTCACAAAATTAGCTTGCTTGCCAATGGGACGGGCCTACGCATCTGCGTGCCAACCCTGATCATTGGCTTGTCAGCGGGATCTGCCCTGTTGGCCACAGAGCCAGCTCTGGCGAGAGTAAGTCGTTCAACACTCTTACCAAAAGCTGCGTCAACTTCTCGCACTCCTACGGGCGCAACTCGCAACCGCAACCCTTCAACTCGACAAACAACAGCAGCTGCGTCAACTTCTCGCACTCCTACGGGTGCAACTCGCAACTCAATACCAAGTGAACCCTTAGGAGTTACATCAAGTTTCGGCCTTACAAAAAGATCATTTGACTTTTCAAGGACAACATATCAAAGCCTTTCTTCAAGATCTACTTTGAATTCCAGCGATCGCAGATCAACATACAGAGGACGTGATGTTGGCACTATTATTGACGTTATCACAAGTCGTCCTTCTATAGCTGATCAGGCTTACAGCGCACCAGTGGAACTTGCCTCCGCCACCACCTCGATACATGGTATACCGCCCTCGCCTGCTCCGCCATCTTCTGCGCCTGCTCCTCTGCCGATCTTGGGTGCAGGATTTGCATTTTCCTGCAGCCGTAAATTACGCCAACGTTGCTCAAGAAAACGTCTAGCTCAGTATTCCTGATCATTTCACCCCTCCCATCTCAGGGGTTGCTTCTTTAGGGAACCTCTGAAAAACTCGTTAAAATCCATCCAGATCCAAGACTGAGACTGGTCGCATGCCTGCCCCTCTCCAGCTGGCCTTACAACTACGAGCAGACATACGCCAAGAAGCGAACGCGTCGCCAGCGGTTCTTGGATGAAATGGAGGCAACCCTTCCCTGGGAAGCGTTTCTGGCCCTGATCCAGCCTATCTATCACCAGCCGACCGCCAAGGGAGGTCGTCCTCCGTTCCCTCTGGAGGTGATGGTGCGGATCCACCTGCTGAAGCAGTGGTTCACACTCTCGGATCCCTTGATGGAGGAGATGCTGATCGATACGCCCTGCTTCCGCCGTTTCGCCGGTATCGACATGATCGAAGACCGGATCCCGGATGAAACCACGATCCTCAACTTCCGTCACCTGCTGGAAGAGCACCGAATCGCCGAGCAGATCCTGGAGGGTGTGAACCAGATGCTGAGAGAGAAAGGGGTGATGCTGAGGGAAGGCACGATCCTCGATGCCACGATCATTGCCGCTCCTAGTTCCACGAAGAACAAGAGGAAGGAGAGAGATCCAGAGATGCACTCGGTGGCCAAGGGCAACCAGTGGTTCTTTGGGATGCGTTGCCATATCGGGGTTGATGCTGCCTCTGGCCTGGTCCACTCCGTCGTGAGCACCGCAGCCAACGTCCATGAACTGAACACAGCCGCCGACCGGCTCCATGGAGAGGAAAGCCTGATCTACGGCGATGCTGGCCACATTGGCATTGAGAAGCGGGAAGAGTTCCAGGACTGTGACGCCGAGTTCAGGATTGCCATGAAGCCTGGCCAGCGCAGGGTGCTCCCAGAAACGGCTGAGGGAAGGCTTCTTGATCTGGTGGAGACGGCGAAAGCCCACTTTCGCGCCAAGGTGGAGCATCCCTTCCGGATCGTGAAATGCCAGTTCGGCTTCAAGAAGGTCTACTACCGAGGAATCCTCAAGAACGACCTCAAGCTGAAGCTGCTATTTGCTCTTGCGAATCTTTGGATGGTTCGTAGAAGGATGCCTGTACTGACATGAAACAAGGGGTTGATGTGTCTTGACAATACAAAGTAGCCAGAAAACAGCGGGAAAGGATGGTCACGAGCTCCTGCCAAGGCCTTGTGAGCCTCATTTGACGGAATGCGAGTATAAATTCTAATCAGTATCGTCTCATCGACGAGAATGAGACAGGGTCACTGGGCTTTCTCCGCTTTGATCAGAGGCTCCTTAGACGTTTCTCTTGAATATCAAGCATTCACCTTAGATATTAAGCTTACACCAAGGGTTGCACCAGCACCTTATCTACCCGTTTTCCATCCATATCCACCACCTCAAATCGCAGGCCTTCCCATTCGAAATGCTCGCCGGCACGGGGAATATGGCCCAGTCGGTGCAGCACGAACCCACCCAGGGTGTGAAACCCACCGGCGGCCTGGTCGATGCGGATGGCCGGCAGATTCTCTTTCTCCACCAGTTCCCGGAAGTCTCCCAGATCCAGCAGGCCATCGAGCAGCCAGGAGCCGTCCTCCCGCTGCACGATCATCGGATCCTCCAGCTCCTCCAGCGAAGGCAGCTCCCCCACGATCGCCTCCATCAGATCGTTGAGGGTCACCACACCTTCGATGCCGCCGTATTCATCCGTCACCAGGGCGATGTGCACGCCGCTGCGGCGGAACTGCTCGATCACCCGCACCCCCCGCACTCCTTCGGCCACATAGAGCGGCGTCTCCAGCAATTCCTCCAGATCCACCGCATCGCCGGCCAGCCGCGCCTCCAGCAGCCGGTTCGCCCGCACCACACCCACGCAGGCATCCAGATTGCCCCTCCCCACCGGAAACCTGGTGTGGGGACTGCCGATCACCTTGCCGAGATTCACCTCCAGCGGCGCCTCCAGATCCAGCCAGCTGATCTCGGTTCGCGGGGTCATCAGCGATCGCACCGAACGGTCGCCCAGCCGGAAGACCCGCTCCACCATCTCGTGCTCGGCCTCCTCCACCACCCCCGATTCCGCTCCCCGTCGCAGCAGCGCCCGGATCTCCTCCTCGGTGATGTCCGGCCCCGCCTCACCCGTCACCCCCAGCCGGTCCAGCAGCCAATCGCTCGACATCCCCAGCAGATGCACCAAGGGTGCGGTGAGCCGGGCCAGGCGCCGCATCGGCATCGCCACCAAGGAGGCGATCCGCTCCGGATGGCTCAGGGCGATGCGCTTCGGCACCAGTTCACCGATCACCAGCGACAGATAGGTGATCAGCGTGACCACCACCGCCACGCTGATCGCCTCGCTCCAGGGCTGCAGCGCCGCGCTGCGATCCAGCCAGGGGCGCAGGCGCATCGCCAGGGTGGTGCCTCCCACCGCCCCGCTCAGCACCCCGATCAGGGTGATGCCGATCTGCACCGTGGAGAGGAAATCGCTGGGGTCCTCCGCCAGCTTCAGGGCCGCCCGCGCCTCCCTGCTGCCCGCTTCGGCCTGCTGTTCCAGACGCAGCCTGCGCGCCGAAACCACCGCAATCTCGGCACAGGCGAACACCCCATTGGCCACGATCAACAGCAGGAGGAGAAAGATCTCAACACCAACTTGTGGCACGGGAAAACAACAATTTCTCGCCGGAAACTAGCATGCAAGCCAGTTGTCCTACATCCCGCCCCGCCGTGGCTCGAGCCAGCCCCGGGGCCGGTCAGGCCCCTCTGTAACGCTCGCTGAAGCCAGCTCTGGTCCCACCCCTTCACTTTCTACACTCCATCTGTGGGCCGGCCCGAGAAACCGGTTTCCCCAGGTCCCCAACCATCCCTTCACGCACCCTTCACGCATCGGAGGCCAGAGTCATGGCACTGATCCAGTGGGAGTCCCTCCGGGACATCGAAGATCTGCTCAATCGCTACACCCGCTCCCTGCCCCGCTCCGGCGGCGGCAGCCCCTCCCTCTCGGCCATGGCCGAGTGGAATCCCCGGGTCGACATCAGCGAAAACGAGAGCTCCTACGTTCTCCAGGCCGACATCCCCGGCGTTGCCAAGGAGGATCTCAAGGTCACGGTCGACAACGGTGTGCTCACCCTCCAGGGAGAACGCCGCCAGGAGCAGAAGCAGGACGAGGAGCACGTCCACCGGGTGGAACGCTTCTACGGCAGCTTCAGCCGCAGCTTCAACCTGCCCGAGGATGCCGATCCCAACGGCCTCAAGGCCAGCGCCGCCGAAGGGCAGCTCACCGTGACCGTGCCGAAGAAGGCCCTGGCGCCCTCCCCCTCCACCGTTCAGGTGCCGGTGGAGTAGCTCGCCCCATCCGTCTCCCTCCGGCTGAGCCGCAACTGCCCCTCGTAGGGACCCTGCCCCCCCACGCAGGCCGCGCCGCAGTGGCAGCCCAGGCTGAGGGCCTGCTCCAGGCTCCAGCCGGCCGCCAGGGCGGTCGTCACCCCCGCCGCGAAGCAATCGCCGGCGCCGTAGGTGTCGGCCACCGGGCCCTGCCGGGGCAGCGCAGCGAAGGCTCCTCCGGGAGTCGCCACCCCGCCCCGGACACCGGCCGTGCGGATCGCCAGCGCCGGCGGGGAGGGCAGATCCTGCTCCTGCCACGCCTCGCCCGGGTCGCTGCCGCTGCCGATCAGGGCATCGAGCCGCACCCCGGCGGCCGCCAGCACATCCAGACCCAGCCGCGGCGTCGCCGCCAGCACGCTCGCCTGGCGTGCCCGGCGCAGGGCGCCGGCATCGGCCGCCGTGAGAAACACCCCATCGCACTGCGCCAGCTGTTCCCAGGGCAGAGGATCGGCGGCCGTCGGCGTCAGCCGGGGGCCGATCACGGTGATCGTGCGCTCGCCGCTGCCATCGAGGAAGGTCACCCCCCGGCGGGTGGGACCCTCCCGCCAGGCCACATGCACCTCCAGGCCGAGCGCCTCCAGCTCCGCCGCCGCCCACTCCCCGAGCGGATCGCTGCCCAGGGCCGTGAAGAAGGGCACCCGCTCGCCGGTGAGCTTGGCCATCTGCACGGCCACCACCGGCCCGCCCCCGGCCGGCAGCTCGGCGAAGCGGGTGGCATGGAGGATCTCTCCGGCCGCCGGCAGGTGCTCCACCCCCACGAAGCTCACCACCTCCACATGGCCCACCACCGCCAGCCGCAGCGGCGGCAGGGGCGGCAGAGCCTCAAGAGAAAGGGGATCGATCACCGGATCCCTCCTTCAGCCGGCCCCTGCCGGTCGCCCCTGCCCCTCCGGGCCGTGACGACTCTGCAGAAAACCTGGCAGTCGGCCGCTCGGCAAGGCAGATTGTGCGGAGATTCCCACAGGCTCGCAGACCGATCGATGGCACCCATCCATCACTGGAGCGTGATCCTGGCCTCTTCCAGCAGTCGCAGGCCCCGCTGGCTGGGGGAGAACGGACAGTTCACCACCGATCCCGGCCAGGCCCTGCGCCTGGTCAGCCCCGAAGTGGCCGCCCGGCGGGTGCAGGCCTTCATGGAGATCCACGGCTGGCCCAGTGAGGTGATGGAGCGCTTCCGGCTGGTTCCCGCCCCCCACCGCCACGACCTGCCCTCCGGGCGTGCCGCGGCCCGCTCAGGCCAGCCCCACGGGCCCGACAGCGCCGCGGCGGCCTGATCCTGATCCCTCCCGCACCATCAACGACCCCCGCCCCCGTGGTGAAGCTGGGCCCGGCAGCCTGGGTGAAGATCCGCGAAGCTGCCCCATCACCACGGGGCTGTTCACCACGAACATTCCTAGGCTGGTCCCAGTCGAGAAGGAGTGGCCATGACCTCCCCCGTGATGGCAATGGCGACCCATGCTTCAACCGCCTCCGCCGAGGCTCTGCACGAGCTGAAGTCCCTGGCCGAGATCGATCGCGCCTTCGCCCGGGCCCTGCGCCATACGGCCTCCACCGAGGAAGCCGCCCGCCTGGCCCGGCGCTACGGCATCGAGGTGAGCCCGGAAGCGCTCTGGCGCAACCGCGGCATGCTCACCAGCGGTGGCGTGCCCACCTGGCGCGGCTGAGCGGGCCGGAGTTCAGCTGGGCTGGCCCAGCGATCGCGCCCTCGCCGACGCGTCGGGTTCGGTGCTGACGATCCACAGGATCAGCACCGAGAGCACGGCACTGAAGTAGCACCACACCGAAGTGAAGGCCTGGCCATAGAACGCTTCGGCGAGGGCGACGGCCCCGAGCAGCGCCACGGCGAAGGTCACCAGGCCGCGGGAGGCCGCCAGCAGCAGCGGCAGGCAGATGATCGCCACATAGAGGCCGCGGCCGAGATCGTTCAGCCGCTGATCGGCGAACACCAGGCCGGTGCGGTAATGCAGTGACCCCTGCACCACCTCCGGCGTCAGCGGGCCGGAGGCATGGAGCAGCGGCAGCCACAGCGTCACCCCGAGGGCGAGGCCCAGACCCAGCAGCAGCCGCAGGGCCCAGAGGGGTGCGG
This sequence comes from uncultured cyanobacterium, assembly GCA_963847745.1. Taxonomy (GTDB): domain Bacteria; phylum Cyanobacteriota; class Cyanobacteriia; order PCC-6307; family Cyanobiaceae; genus Cyanobium. Next base: position 58,549 of record CAWKAW010000018.1, read on the forward strand.
CCGGTGTGCGCTCCCCACCGAAGCGCAGCGCCGCGAACGGGATCCAGACCGGCCAGAAGGCGTAGGCGAAGAAGAGATAGGCCAGGGCGGCCGTCTCGGTGAAGGGAGCCGAGGGGTGCTGCTCCACCCCCAGCCACACCACCCCCTCGATCGCCTGCTGCAGGGCGAAGATCAGGGGGCTCACGGCCAGGGCCAGCCGGCCTGCTCCCGGCCCGGGCCAAGGGGTTTGGGCACGAGCGCTGCGGGTGGCGGCGATGCCCACAGGCACCAGCAGGGCCGCGGCAGTGAAGCTGGCGGTGGCGGAGAAACACATCAACCGCCACCGGGATGGATTTTCCCGGCCACCCTAAACAAAAAGCCCCCTCGCCAAGGAGGGGGCTCAACTCCGGCCCACGGCCGGTTGGGGTCGAGGGGCTTCGGCGTTGCACCGAAGCCGTGCTGCGATCAGCCGATCGCCGGGGCGCTCAGCGCCACCGGGGTGGCCTCAGCAGAAGCCAGATCCAGCGGGAAGTTGTGCGCATTGCGCTCGTGCATCACTTCCATGCCCAGGCCGGCACGGTTGAGCACGTCGGCCCAGGTGTTGATCACCCGGCCCTGGCCGTCGAGAATCGACTGGTTGAAGTTGAAGCCGTTCAGGTTGAAGGCCATCGTGCTCACGCCCAGCGCCGTGAACCAGATGCCCACCACCGGCCAGGCGGCCAGGAAGAAGTGCAGGCTGCGGCTGTTGTTGAACGACGCGTACTGGAAGATCAGGCGACCGAAGTAGCCGTGGGCGGCCACGATGTTGTAGGTCTCCTCTTCCTGGCCGAACTTGTAGCCGTAGTTCTGGCTCTCGCTCTCGGTGGTCTCACGCACCAGCGAGCTGGTCACCAGCGAACCGTGCATGGCCGAGAACAGGCTGCCGCCGAACACGCCCGCCACACCCAGCATGTGGAAGGGGTGCATCAGGATGTTGTGCTCCGCCTGGAACACCAGCATGAAGTTGAAGGTGCCCGAGATGCCCAGGGGCATGCCGTCGGAGAAGGAGCCCTGGCCGAAGGGGTAGATCAGGAACACGGCGCTGGCAGCGGCCACGGGGGCGCTGTAGGCGACGCAGATCCAGGGGCGCATGCCGAGACGGTAGGAGAGTTCCCACTCACGGCCCATGTAGCAGAAGATACCGATCAGGAAGTGGAACACCACCAGCTGATAGGGACCGCCGTTGTACAGCCACTCATCGAGGCTGGCGGCTTCCCAGATGGGATAGAAGTGCAGGCCGATGGCGTTGCTCGAAGGCACAACGGCGCCGGAGATGATGTTGTTGCCATACATCAGGGAGCCGGCAACGGGCTCACGGATGCCGTCGATGTCGACGGGAGGGGCCGCGATGAAGGCGACGATGAAGCAGATGGTGGCTGCCAGCAGGGTGGGGATCATCAGCACACCGAACCAACCGACATACAGCCGGTTGTTGGTGGAGGTGACCCAACCGCAGAACTGGGACCACGCAGAAGCGCCGGAGCGCTGCTGGAGAGTGGCAGTCATGAGTACGGGGGGTTGAGCCGCGAACCCTTGCGCCGAGGCGCCGGTCCGGGCGGATGGAGAGACGGGACGGGTTCCCGCCTCCGGACAGTGTAACAGAACATTGCGGCGTTCATGAAGGGGCTTCATGAAGGGTTTGTGAAGGAGGGGGAGGGAGGCGGGAAGGGCCCGGGTCGGGCCGCAGGCCATGGCGGAGCCCTCCCCGCGTTGCTAGGAGGGTGAACGGCTCCAGGCTTTTCGCCGATGGCACCACACTCCCTGCCTTGTGAAGCGGCCCCCGCCCGCTTGCTCCACCCCAGCCTCTGCGGCCGTCCCGGCTCCAGCCGGCGGTGCACCCTCACGGCCCTGCTCCTGGCCGGATCGTTCCTGCTCACCGGCTGCCAGCTGGGAAGCAATCCCGAGGCTCGACGCATCGAGCAGCTGGAGCTCAAGATCCAGCAGCTCGAGCAGCGGCTCAACAAGGTCGATGCCCTTCAGGATCCGGCCGACAAGGCCGGCAAGCCGCCCGCCGGACCGGTGAAGTCCCTCACCTTCCGCACCGGTACCGACGACGACCGCCTGCGCATCTACTGGGCCGACGGCAGCAGCACCGACCTGCCCTGCACCCAGGAGCAGGCCACCTACGTCTGCGGCTGAGGAGCCGAAGCGGGCAGGCGCCGATCAGGCCGGCTCCAGCCCGCCCGCCAGCTCCTCCAGCTCCTCCCCCCAGGCAGCGGGCACCGGCCACACCTCCCGGCGGGTGAGGCTCAGGGCGATCCCCTTCTCGCCGTAGGCCGCCTCGTTGATGAACACGGCCCACACCGCCTCTGCCGCCAGCCCGGCGGGAGGGTCATAGGTGATCGGGCTGCCATCGGGCCCGAGGAAGAGGGGGTCGCCGGGATGGAGCGGCTGCCAGTCGCGGTGCTGGCGGAGCGGATGCACCACCGCCGCGGGGGATCCATCGGGGTGGCGGGGGAGGTCGAGGCTGCCGAGATGGCGATGCACCACCAGCTCCCGGGGGAGAGGCAGCCGGCCCCGGCGGGCGGCGGCCAGCACCTCCAGCGCCGTCTCCAGGGCCAGGGCACTCTGGCGGCAGATCGCCGCCTGCACCACTCCCTGGGGCACCGGACCCACCTCCACCACCAGGCCGCAGGGCCAGCGCTCCACCAGAAAACCGCTCTGGGAGGCATCTCCCTCGTGCAGGTAGATCGGCAGCCCCAGCCCCCGCTGCAGGCCGGCGGCCAGGGCCAGATCCGGCGGCCGGCGGCCATAGACCACCAGGCAGTTGCCCATCGCCGCCGTGGTGCTGTGCAGATCGAGGGCCACCCGGCAGGGGTCGGCGGCCTCCGGCCCATGCAGCTCCAGCAGCTGGCGCGCCCGTTCCACCTCCAGGGCCGCCTCAGCGGGATCGGCCAGCAGGCGTGGATCGAAGCTGCGGTTGAGGTCGCGCTCGATGTAGCGACGGCCGGCGGCATGGGCGGCCGGATTGCCGATCACGAGCTCCACGGCCAGGCCGCTGCGCCGCAACCCCTCCGGATGCCGGCGCCAGCTCTGGAGCAGCCAGGGGGCATTGCGTTCGTTGCCGTGGGTGCCAGCCACCACCAGCACCTTGCCGGGAGCCTGCCGGGCCATCGCTCCTCCTGCCACCAGGGGGTCCCAGCCTGACGCAGAGTCGAGCCTGGTTGGTTCCCCTCCCCCCATGGCACCCCCCGCGGCACTGGTGCGCACGGCCCGCAGCCTCTGGCACTGCCAGTGGCGTCAGCTGATGAAGGGCCTCGGCCCGGCCGATGCGGAGGGGCGCTACCGCAGGCCCGCCGGCGCCTTCACCGCCCTGCCGCCCCTGCCGCCGGATGCCGGCCGCCCGGGGGGCCATGTGCTGATCGTGGGGCGCAGCTGCCCCTGGGCGCACCGCACCTGGCTCACCTGGACCCTGCGCCGCCTGGGGGACAGCATCGATCTGCTGGTGGTGGAGCCGGATCCCCGGGAGGGCCGCTGGCGCTTCCGCCAGCCCTTCGAGGGCTGCTCCACCCTGGCGGAGCTCTACCGCCGCAACGGCGCCTCCGCCGGCAGCCGGGCCACCGTGCCCGCCCTCTTCTCCCGCGGCGAAGGGCGCATCCTGGGCAACGAGAGCGCGCGGCTGATCGAGCTGCTCAACCAGTGGCCCTCCCCGGAGGCGGCCGATCTGAACCCGCCCGAGGGGCGGGCCGCCACCGACGCCTGGCGGGAGCGTTTCCAGAACGACGTGAACGATGGGGTGTACCGCTGCGGCTTCGCCCGCAACCAGGCCGCCTACGACGAGGCCGAAACGGCCCTCTTCACCGCCCTGGGGGAAACCGACCGCTTCCTCGCCGCCCAGGCGGAGCACGGACAGCCCTGGCTCGGGGGCCCTGCCCTCAGCCTGGCGGATGTGGTGCTCTTCCCCACCCTGATCCGCATGGAGATGGTCTATGCCCCCCTCTTCGGCTGCAGCCGCCTGCCCCTCTGGCAGCTGCCGGCCCTGTGGCGCTGGCGCTCCCGCTTCCACGCTCTGGACGGGGTGGCCGCCACCTGCTGGCCGGAGGCCTGGCGGGCCGACTATTTCGGCGCCCTGTTCCCCCTCCATCCCTCGGCGATCGTTCCGGCGGGGCCGGACCTGGCCACACTGGTGAGGAGTGACCCCCCGGCGAGCGAGGCCCCCTGCCCATGACCACCACCTTCCCCCCAGGCGGAACCGATCCCGTCTTCGACGGGGTCTACGGACCCTTCACGATCACCGCCACCGACCGTCGGGACGTGCAGGCCTACCGCCTGGCCCTCACCGCCGTGGCGATCGGCCAGCTGGCCCTGCTGCTCCAGTGGCGCCAGTTCGGCACGGCCTGGCTCTGGCCCTGGCTGCTGGTGATGGCGGCGGGGCTGGGGCTGGCCCTGCGCTGGATCCACATCTATCTGCGGCCCCTGCACCGGGCCCTGCAGCTGCTCTGGCTGGTGGGCTGCCTCGGCGGTCTGGCCCTGGCCCTCCAGGTGGGGCCCCAGCGCCTGCTGCCGGCCCTGGCGGAGCAGCCCCTCTGGCTCCTGGCGGTGGGACCCTTCTTCGCGGCCCTCACCGGCGTGGGCTTCAAGGAATTCTTCTGCTTCCGCCGCCCCGAGGCGATCGGCGTGACCCTGCTGCTGCCCCTGGCCCTGCTGGGGCGCCTCAGCGGGCTGCTGAGCCCTGAACTCACGATCCGGCTGATGGCCGTTCAGGCCCTGCTGCTGCTGGTGCTCTGCCTGCGCAAGTTCCCCATGCCGGCAGCGGCCGACGTGGGTGACAAGAGCGTGTTCGAGTTCCTTGAACGCCAGCGCCACAGCGCCCCATGAGCCTGATCAGCCTGGTGGGCGCCGGCAAGGACTTCAGCCTGCGCACCCTCTTCGCCGATCTCGACCTGCACGTGGGCGAGCGGGACCGGCTCGGGCTGATCGGCCCCAACGGTGCCGGCAAGTCCACCCTGCTGAAGGTGCTCGCCGGCAGCGAACCCCTCGATCGCGGCCAGCGGCGCTGCTCCTCCCGGCTCTCGGTGGTGCTGCTCGACCAGGATCCCGAGCTGGAGCCCGGGCGCACGGTGCTGGAGCAGGTGGTCGCCGGCGGCGGCGAACGCAGGGAGCTGCTGCGCCGCCATGGCCAGCTGAGCCGGGCCCTGGCCGAGCGGCCCGGTGACGAGCAGCTGCTGGCCAGGCTGAGCGATCTGCAGCACCGCATGGACGCCTGCCAGGCCTGGGCCCTGGAACGCCGCTGCCGGGAGGTGCTCGAGCGGCTGGGCATCGGTGAGGCCTCGGGGCTGCCCGGCCGTCGGGTGGACGAGCTCTCGGGGGGCAACCGGCGCCGGGTGGCCCTGGCGGCGGCCCTGGTGGCCGAACCCGACGTGCTGCTGCTCGATGAGCCCACCAACCACCTCGATGCCGACGGGGTGGAATGGCTGCAGAGCTACCTGGACCGCTTCGCCGGCGCCCTGGTGCTCGTCACCCACGATCGCTACCTGCTCGATCGGGTGACCCGGCGCATCGTGGCGGTGGAGGGCGGCGAGGCCCGTCCCTACGAGGGCAACTACGCCACCTACCTGGCGCGCCGGGCGGAGGAGGAGGCGGCCGAGGCCGCCGGCGCCGCCCGGCTGCGGGGCACCCTGCGGAGGGAGCTGGCCTGGCTGCGCCAGGGTCCGAAAGCCCGCAGCACCAAGCAGAAGGCCCGCCTGCAGCGGATCGAGGCCCTGCAGGACCTGCCGCCCCGGGCGGAGCGGGGCAAGCTGCGCATGGCCGCCGCCAGCCGGCGCATCGGCAAGCGGGTGATCAGCGCCGAGCAGCTCTGCCTGCGCAGCCCCGACGCAGACGGCGGTGGCCGGCCCCTGCTGCACGACTTCAGCTACGACTTCAGCCCGGAGGACCGGGTGGGCATCATCGGTGCGAACGGCGCCGGCAAATCCACCCTGCTGGAGGTGATCGCCGGCCGGAGGGCCGCCGCCGGCGGCAGGCTGGAGCTGGGTTCCACCGTGAAGCTGGCCTACTTCGACCAGCACAGCGAGGTGCTGCTGGAGGGCAAGGGCGAACGCAAGGTGATCGACGTGGTGCGGGAGGCCGCCGACCGGGTGCAGGTGGATGGGGTGGAGCTGAGCGCCTCCCAGCTGCTGGAGCGCTTCCTCTTCCCCCCGGCCCAGCAGCACCAGCCGGTGGCGAAGCTCTCCGGGGGCGAACGGCGGCGGCTGCACCTCTGCCGCCTTCTGATCGAGGCCCCCAACGTGCTGCTGCTGGATGAGCCCACCAACGACCTCGACGTGCACACCCTGAGCGTGCTGGAGGAGTTCCTCGAGGACTTCCGCGGCTGCGTGGTCGTGGTCTCCCACGACCGCTGGTTCCTCGATCGCACCGTCGACCGGCTGTTCTGCTTCGAGAACGGCGTTCTCGAGCGTTTCGAGGGCAACTACAGCGCCTACCTGGAGCGCCGGGCCGAGCGGGCCCGGGCGGGCGATGGGGCCCGCGGGGCGGACGCTCCTGCACCGCTGCCGGCGGACCCGGCAGCCGCGCCCGCCGGCAGCGGAGACGGGGAACGGCCACCCCGCAGGCGCAGCTTCAGGGAAAGCCGGGAACTCGAGAGCATCGAGCGGGATCTGCCCGGCTGGGAGGAACGCCGCCGGGAACTGGAGCACCTGCTGGCCACCCCCTCGGCGGGGGACTACGGCCGGCTGGAGCAGCTCACCCGCGAACTGGCCGCCCTGGTGGAGCGCATCGGCGCCGCCGAGGAGCGCTGGCTAGCACTCAGTGAGCTGGCGGGATGAGCGGCGGCGGCGCAGCAGGTGGGTCACCTCCCCGCTGGCCGCGGCTGGGGTCGCAGCGGACCTGTCGCCGCCAGCTCCGGCCCCATCCGCCGGCCCGGTCGCTGCACGGGGCGGCAGCCCGCAGACCGGGCCGACCGGCTCGGGCAGGCTCCAGGGCTGGCGGCGGGGTCGTCCCCCCTGCGCCTCCTCCAGTTTCATGGCGGTGGGTTTGTAGTCCGCCGCGCTGCGATGGGCCGCCATCTGGTCGCCCATGCGCTGCAGGTAGAGATCCCGCGACCAGGTGATCAGGCCGTGTTCGAACGCCTCGCAGGCCGCCTGGGGGGAGGGGAACCGCTGGCTCACCACCCCGCTGGGGGCGCACTGCTTCCACTCCAGCACCTCCTCGAAGGCCAGTCCCCGTCGCCACTGGCGTTGCTCGGAGAGGTAGCAGTTCTCCTCGGGCCCGTTGATCCAGTAGAGCTGCCCGTTCTCGTCGCCGAAATGGCGCCCGCGGCGCTGGGTGATGCGTGTCATGGGTGGCCCTCGCCTGCACTTCCCTGCTGGTAGCAGAGAACGGGAAGATCAGCAGCAGCGCACAGGTGCCTCGACCATCGGAAGGACACCCGTAAGGTGTCTGGGTGAGAGCTCCCGGCTGCTTGCGGTCGGTTCCTGTATGAAATCCATCGACGAGCACATCGAGAAGGACAAGGTCGCCATCGAGGAGGCCCGCGCCGCCGGCAACCTCGGCAAGGTGCGCCATCTCGAGGAGGAGCTCAAGGGGCTCTCCGAATACAAGGAGCATCACCCCGAGGACAACCACGACCCCTCCCCCCTCGAGGTGTACTGCGACCTCAATCCCGAGGCGCCCGAATGCCGGGTGTACGACGACTGATCGGCAGGAGCAGGGCGCTGAGGCTCAGCCGATCCCCAGTTCCTTCCACACCGCATTCCTGAGGGCATCAAGGCCCAGGGCAGCCGCTGCCGAGATCACCAGTGGCGGCTCTCCGCAGTGGCGACCCACCAGCTCCACCCGCTCGGCCAGGGCATCCGGATCGAGCAGGTCGGCCTTGCTCAGCACCACCAGCCGTTGTCTGGCGTCCAGACCGTGGCCATAGGCAACCAGCTCCGTCTCCACCACCTGTAGATCGGCCACCACGTCTTCGGCGCCCGCATCCACCAGATGGAGCAGCAGGCGGGTGCGTTCGATGTGGCGCAGGAAATCGTGGCCGAGGCCGGCTCCCCGGGCCGCTCCGGCGATCAGTCCGGGGATGTCGGCGAACACGGTGCCGTCGCCACTCGGCCGCCGCACCACGCCCAGGTTGGGCACCAGGGTGGTGAAGGGATAGTCGGCGATGCGGGGGCGGGCGGCGGAGAGCACGGCGATCAGGGTGCTCTTGCCGGCGTTGGGCAGGCCGATGATGCCCACCTCCGCCAGCAGCTTGAGCTCGAGCTGCAGCAGCCATTCCTCCCCCTCCCGGCCTTCGGTGCACTTCTCCGGTGCCCGGTTGCGGTTGCTGAGGTAGTGGGCATTGCCCAGCCCGCCTCGGCCGCCGCAGGCCACCAGCAGCTGGTCGCCGGCGACGGTGAGGTCCCCCAGCAGGATGCCCGTGCGGCGGTCCCGCACCTCGGTGCCGCAGGGCACGCGGATCACCAGGGGAGCGCCGCTGGCTCCGGTGCAGCGGTTGGGCCCTCCCCGCACGCCATCGGCGGCGGCGAACAGTCGTCTGTACTTGAAATCCAGCAGGGTCTGGAGGTTGGCGTCGGCCTCGAGCAGCACATCGCCGCCGCGGCCGCCGTCGCCGCCCGAGGGTCCTCCGGCGGGGACGTACTTCTCCCTGCGGAAGGCCACGATCCCATCACCGCCGCGCCCGCCGCGCACGGCGATACGCGCCTGATCGATGAACTGCATTGGGCCAACCCTAGGATCCGCCGGTCGCGGCGCCGGTTTGGCCCAGGTTCGCTTCCAGCAGGTCGGCAAGACCTTTCCCGCCAGGGGAGGGGGAGAGCCGGTGGAGGTGCTGCGCCGGCTGGATCTCCTCATCGAGGATGGGGAGTTCCTGGTGCTGGTGGGTCCCTCGGGCTGCGGCAAGAGCACCCTGCTGCGGCTGCTGGCCGGTCTGGAGGCCCCCAGCAGCGGAGAGATCCTGGTGGGCGACCGGGCGGTGAGCCGCCTGCGGCCCGCCCAGCGGGATGTGGCGATGGTGTTCCAGAGCTACGCCCTCTATCCCCACCTCACCGTGGCCGACAACATCGGCTTCGGCCTGCGGCGCAGCCACCCCCGCTCCTTTCCCCAGCAGCTGCAGGACGGACTCCATCGCCTCAGCCGCCGCTGGCCCGCGACCCTGCGGGTGTCCTCCGCCCGGGAGGAGCGGATCGAGGAGCGGATCGACGAGGTGGCGGAGATGCTCGGGCTGGATCCCCTGCTGGAGCGTCTGCCGAAGGAACTCTCCGGCGGTCAGAAGCAGAGGGTGGCCCTGGGCCGGGCGATCGCCCGCCAGCCGGCGGTGTTCCTGATGGATGAACCGCTCAGCAATCTCGATGCCAAGCTGCGCACCGGCACCCGGGCCCAGATCGTGGAGCTGCAGCGGCGGCTCGGCACCACCACCCTCTACGTCACCCACGACCAGGTGGAGGCGATGACGATGGGCCATCGCATCGCCGTGCTCAATGCCGGCAGCCTGCAGCAGCTCGGCACGCCGATGGAGCTCTACCGCTGGCCGGCCAACCTGTTCGTGGCGCAGTTCATCGGCAGTCCGCCCATGAATCTGCTGCCGGTGCAGGCCGGCGGACCGGCTCAGATCCTGCTGGAGGGCCGGCGCTTCCCCCTGGAAGAGCCGATGGCTGCTGCCCTTGACCGCTGGCGGCGGAGCGCCCCGGCCACAGAACGGCTCACCGCCGGACTGCGGCCGGAGCACCTGCGCCTCGTCCCCGCCGCCAACCGCCACCTGGCGGCACAGGTGAGCCACACCGAGGCCCTGGGCAACGAGCAGCTGCTCACCTGCCGGCTGCTGGAGGGCAGCCACCTGGTGCTGGTGCGCACCGGGCCGGAGGAAACGGTGACGGCCGGCCAGAGGGTGCACCTGGAGGTGGATCCCCAGGGCTGGCGGCTGTTCGATGGCGCCGGCGACGCCCTGTCGTGCCCCCGCACCCCGCCGATCGAGGCCTGAGCCGGGAAGGCAGCAGCAACTCCGGCTGGTCGAGCGGGCAGCGGGCAGCGGGCGGTTCTGATCTCAATCCCAATCGGCTCATCAACAGTGGAGCACCGATTTCTACGAAATCACTGCTTGGAGAGATCACTGCTTGGAGAGATCACTGCTTGTAGATTCAGTGATGTTCATCCGGATGGCATCACGCAGACCTTGCTCACCATTGTGCCTGGAATACAGACAAGCTGGATCTTTTCTGCCGTTCTCAAACTACTGGGAAGCACCCGATTGCCCAGGCGGAGACCATTGCTGCCAACTTGTCTACGTTGCGTCGGGCCTGTTGGCTGCCGGCCAAACCCGAGAGCGGCCCCCTCTTTCCCTCTCTCCAGCGCGATCTGAACCGGCGATCTCAGCCTCGCCCCCCGGCAGATCTGCAGCGTTGGCGCAGGGCGGCCACCACCCGGCCAGGAGCATCAGCCTGGCCCTGCATCCCGAAGGCTTCCAGCTCAAGAAGCCGATTGCCGTGGTGATAGCGGGTGGACAGGATGCCCCGGATCTCCCTTTCCACCACCGGCGAAAGCACCAGCCTCCAGCCGATGGGGGTAAGGGTGCCGCCGGGACAGCTCTGGGCGGCATGAACGGCTTCGTGCAGAAAGGTCTGGCGGCCGATGCCGAGCTCGAAAGCGATCGGAGCCACCCAGAGGGTGCGGCTGCGGGCCTGATAGAGGCCATAGGCGCCGCGGATGGGGGGCGGGGCCAGACGAACCGTGAAGCCATGGCGCTGCAGTTCCTGCGCCACCGGCAACAGCTCCGCAGGGAGGGCGCCGAGGGGCAGGGGGGTCAAGGAGATTGAACCGGCGATCAACAATGGAACTGGCATGACAGCCGCAATTGGCTGACCCTGGTTGACCCTATCCCTGGCAGCTTCCCTGCTGGGTAGCTGCCAGGGCCTCACTTCACCCAGATCACGCTGCAGCCCGGGCCACCGTCGCCCGGCTCGGCGTCACTCACCCGCTCCACCCAGGGCACGGTGGTGAGCCACTCCCGCAGACCCCGCTTGAGCCGGCCGGTGCCGATGCCGTGGATCACCCACACCGGCCCGTTGGCGCCCCGCAGCCGCTCCTCCACGGCCGCCTCGGCCTCGTGCACCCGCAGACCCCGCACGTCCACGGTGTTGGCTTCGGTGCGCACCTCGGCGCCGCGGCTGCCCGGCGAGCGGCGACTGCGCACGTTCACCACCGGCCGGGCCGGTTCGGGAGGCGCCGGTTTCTCCCCGTGCAGACCCTCGATCCCGGCCAGCTCCACCGTGAGCCGCAGCACGCCGCAGCGCACGGTGAGTTCGCTGCCGTCGTCGGAGATCGCCAGCACCTCGGCCGCCTTGCCGAGGGAGAGCAGCCGGATGCGGTCCCCCACCCGGGGTCTCCAGCCGCCATGCTCGCGCCGCTCCGGCCGGGGCCCGTGCTGCTCCGCCAGCCGCTTGAGGCGCTGCCCCGCCTGGCGGGCGGTTTCCCCGGCGCTGCGGCCATCGAGCCCCTGCCGCCCTCCGCCCCGGCGCAGGCGCCGGATCAGGCGACGCACCTCCCCCTGCCCTTCCCGGATCGAGCGCTCCAGCTCCTGGCGCCGCTGCTCCTGCAGTTCCGCCGACTGCTCCTTCTGCTGTTCCCATCGCCGCAACAGCTCCTCGTGCAGCAGCTCGGTGCGGGCCAGCAGTTCGGCGGCGGCCTCAGCCGCCTCCTGCTGCTGACGGCGCTGCTGCTCGAGTCCCTCGATCACCCGGTTCACATCGCCTTCGCCGGCGGGCTCGAGCGCCTGCTCCGCCGCCGCCACCACCTCGCCATCGAGGCCGAGGCGGCGGGCGATCGCCAGGGCATTGCTGCGGCCGGGGATCCCCCACTGCAGCCGGTAGGTGGGGGAGAGGGTCACTTCGTCGAAGGCCACCGAAGCGTTCTCGAAGCGCGGATCGGTGTACTTGAGGGCCTTGAGCTCACCGAAGTGGGTGGTGGCGATGGTGAGGCGGGCGCGGTCGGCGAGGTGCTTCAGCAGGGCGGCGGCCAGGGCGGCGCCTTCGGTGGGATCGGTGCCGGCACCCACCTCATCGAGCAGAACGAGCGCGGCCCCGCCGGGGAGAGCGGCCAGGATGCGGGCGATGCGACGCACGTGGCCGCTGAAGGTGGAGAGGTTCTGCTGCAGCGACTGCTCGTCGCCGATGTCGGCCAGCACCCGGGCGCACCACGGCAGCCGGGGGGTGCCGGAGCAGGGAAGGAACAGGCCGGCACGGGCCATCAGGGCGGCGAGGCCCACGCTCTTGAGGGTCACGGTCTTGCCGCCGGTGTTGGGACCGGTGATCGCCACCACCCGCAGCTCCGGGGCCACCGCCACGCTCACCGGCACCACCGGCCGGCCTCCCTCCCGCTTCTCCTGCCAGAGGAGCAGGGGATGGCGCAGGTCCCGCAGCTCGAAGGGGGCCGCGGGATCTTCGTGCAGCTCGGGTCGCACCGCCCCCAGCCAGCGGCCATAGCGGGCCCGCGCCAGGCCGGCATCGAGGGCCACCAGCACCCGCTGCAGCTCCGCCAGCGCCTCGGCCTGCTCCCCCACCAGGCCGCTGAGCTCCAGCAGCAGCCGTTGCTCCTCTTCCCGCTCCCGCCCCTCCAGCTCGCGGATGCGGTTGCCCAGGGGGATCACCGCCTGGGGTTCCACGAACAGGGTGCTGCCCGAGGCGGAACTGTCGTGCACCAGTCCCGGCAGCTGGCCCACCGCTCCGGCCTTGACCGCCAGCACGGGCCGGCCGTTGCGCTCGGCGATCACCGTGTCCTGCAGCAGGGCGGCACAGCGGCGCATCAGCTCCTGGAGCCGGTCGCGGCGTTCGGCCCGCGCCGCCCGGAGCTGAACCCGCACCGCTTCCAGGGCCGCACTGGCCCGATCCGCCACCCTGCCCCCCTCCTCCAGGGCGAAATGGAGCCGCTGCTCCAGCTCCGGCAGGGTGCGCAGCTCCGCCACCAGGGCGCTGCACACCGGCCGCAGCTGGGGCTCATCGATCGCCCGCCGCAGCCGCCGACCGGCCGCCAGGGTGGTGGCCACCGCCAGCAGCTCCTCACCGCCGGCACAGCCTCCCTTGGCGCAGAGCCGCACGGTGGCGGCGATGTCGGCCACCCCCTGGAAGCTCAGGCCCCCTTCGCTGAGGCCGTCGAGGGCGAGGAGTTCGGTGGTCTCCAGCAGCAGCCGCCGGCTTTCGGCAGGCCGGTCGGGCAGGGGCAGCCGGGCGCAGCGGCGCGCTCCCGCCGCCGTGGAGGCGAAACCGGCCAGGTGGCCGGCCAGGCGGGGCCACTCCAGCAGTTCGAGGGTCTCCTGTTCGATGGAACCCTCTGCCTGGATGGCCACCACTCCGCTCCCGGCGGGTACCGTCACCCTCCCGGCGGGAAGGGGGAGGCGGCGGCAGGGATCGGCTCGAGACCCGTATTGGAGGGAATCCCCGCCGCCGGCTCGTAGAGCAGCTCCAGCCAGTTGCCCTCCGGATCCTGCAGGTAGAAGGAGGTGGTGCCGTCCCGGTGGTCGTGCACCGGGCCCACCCGGTGGCCCTGGGCCTGCAGCCGGGCGTGCTCCCCGGCCACCTCGGCCCGGTCTCCGTAGTGGAAGGCGAAATGGGGTCCGGCCGCGGTGTAATCGGCGCTGAGCAGGGCGATGCCGTCCCCATTGGCGGGGGACTGGAGGTAGGCCCAGTCATCGGCATCCCAGGTGAGGCGAAGGCCCAGGGACTGATAGAAGGCCTTGGCCCGGGCCATGTCCTGCACCCGCAGGGCCACGTGTCCGAGACGGGTCACGATGGTTTCCTCACTACTGGCGTGACCCCATTCAAGCGAGCCAGCGGGCGGCATCGCAGGCGTGATAGGTGAGGATCAGGTCGGCTCCGGCCCGCTTGAAGCAGAGCAGGGTCTCCAGCACCACGGCCCGTTCGTCGATCCAGCCCCGTTCGGCCGCCGCCTTCACCATGGCGTATTCGCCGCTCACGTTGTAGGCGGCGATCGGCAGTTCGGATTCCCCCCGCAGGCGGTGGATGATGTCGAGATAGGCGAGGCCGGGCTTCACCATCAGGATGTCGGCCCCTTCCTGTTCATCGAGCAGGGCTTCGGTGAGCGCTTCGCGGCCATTGGCCGGATCCATCTGATAGGTGCTCTTGTCCTTCGGGATGGGCTTGCCGCTGTCGGCCCGGGGGGCCGAATCGAGGGCTTCGCGGAAGGGGCCGTAGTAGGCGGAGCTGTACTTGGCGGTGTAGCTGATGATCCCCACGTGCTCGAAGCCCTCCTCATCGAGGGCCTCTCGGATGGCGCCGACGCGGCCATCCATCATGTCGCTGGGTCCGATCAGATCGGCCCCGGCCCGGGCCTGGGCCACCGCCTGGCGGCAGAGGATCGCCACGGTCTCATCGTTGAGCACCACCCCCTGGGGGCTGACGATGCCGTCGTGCCCGTCGGAGGAATAGGGATCGAGGGCCACATCGGTCATGATCGCCATCCCCGGATGCACCTGCTTGAGGCGACGGATGGCGCGGGGGATCAGGCCCCCCTCGTTGAAGCACTCGGCGCCGTCCTCGCTCTTGAGACCATCGGCCACCTTCGGAAACAGCACCACGCAGCGGATGCCCAGGTCCCAGGCGCGGCCCACCTCCTCCACCAATCCCTCGAGGCTCCAGCGGCTGGCGCCGGGCATGGCGCCGATCGCCTCGTTGGTCGCGCCCTCATGCACGAACAGGGGGTAGATGAAATCGGCGGGATCGAGCCGATGTTCCCGCACCATCGCCCGCAGAGCCGGCGTACGACGCAGCCGGCGGGGGCGGTAGGTGAGCTCCATGGACGGGGACTGGCTGGCGGGATCCTATCGACCGGCCGGGAAGCGCTTGCCCGCCAGTCCCATGGTCGGGACTGGTGCTGGCTGGGAGAGGGGCTGGCGGTGGTGCTCGGGGTGGGCCCGGCAAGGGGTCTCAGGCTGAACCCCTTCTGAGGTGGCAGGGAAAGGCCCCAGAAAATCAGGTCAGGAACCAGGCCAGGGGGACAACGAGGGCGAACGCGATGATGGCGCCGATCTGGAAGAATGAATCCACTCTGTCGATGCGCTTGGCCACCTGCTCGGCCTTTCCCTCCTCGGCCACCGTGTAGATGTAGGTTCCCCAGCAGAAGAGCAGGAAGAAAAGGATCGAAAGGAGGTAGGCGTATAAATACAGCCAATCCAGGAAGCAAAGATAGGAAAGCGGCGGAATTTCGCTACGGTAGGATTGCTGCAGAAAAATCATGGTGAGCAAGGCCGTCGTCGGAATCGCCAGGCGCACATCCCCGATTGATCCTGGCAAGCTCGGCGAAGCGATCACAATGCCGACAATCACCAGGAGCGGCAGAATCGACTGGGAGAATGCGGCCCATGGATTCGTTTTGTAGATGATACTGAAATCAACGGCACCAAAGGCCGATGGCGCACCAATTCCGAAGTTTGACTTGTATTGATGAATAAAGGGTGTGATTTTAGCTGCGTTGATGTCATAGCCATTGATGGCGGCAAACTGGCCCACGAGGGATCGAACGTTGACCGGATCTGCCCGCAGCTGGAAGCAGCTGTCCACAGTGCAGGAAAGGGCGGTTGGACGGGTCTCGATCGTGATCGGCAGTCTTATCTGCTGAAATGGGAAACGGCCCAGATTAAGTTGATCGACATAAAACTTGCCAGAAAAGCGAAAACTTCGATACAAGTTCTTGCCAGGCAACGCAACCGCTTCTGGCTCTTCCGGCGCTATCGTCATCGAACCATCCTCTATCTGGTTGGTAAACTCCACCATCCCATCAGGGGCAATATTTTCGGCCTCAAGGATCCGCTGAATGGACTGGGGCCATCGCAGCCAGTACCATCCCTCCACCCAGTAGTTTTTATCCTTCAGAGACAACTGGTGCACATTTTCAACATGCAGCCCCACCTCGATCGACCTGTCGGGATCCCTGAATCCCACAGGCTTTCGATGCTGAAACCCGGTGCTTGAGCGGTCCATCCGTGCCGTGACGGCATTGGCTTCGATGGCCCTGTCCTCCTGGCTTGCCGGCGAGTTCAACGGTTGGCGCAGGGCGGGAGGCCTGGCAGCGGCGGCCGTGGAATGGCGCACCGTGTGGCCGACCACCGAGAGCAGCAGGAGCAGCAGGAAGGGAAGCAGCCAGCGAAGCAGACGGGTGCGCAAGCCGGTCAGGGTCCGCTTCGTTGTTCTCTCTGCTGCCGAATCCTCCTCCTGCCTGGATCTCATCGGCTGCCTTCTTCAGAAATTAAGCGGACTAAGAATAGCAACCTGGGAGAAAGATGCACAGGATTGCCACCATCTCTGCAAGGATCGCTGTAGATTTTGGTGAGCATCAGGACGCGGCTCGTGGTCTGCAGCCGGCCTGCCGTGCCGAGCCGATCCTGCCAGCGGCGGGCCCGTCAGAGCACCTGCCGCTGAAAGCCGGGCACTCCATCGGCCCAGGCCCCACGCACCGCATCAGAGGCGGGCGGCACCCATCCACTCCTGGCGGGGGTCGGCGCTGCGGGCCGCCCGCAATTCCTGCAGCAACTGCCGTTCCCGCTCGCTCAGGTTGTCGGGCAGCTTGAGAACGGGAGTGAGCAACAGGTCGCCGCGACCGTTCTTCACCGGCCATCCCTTGCCCTTGAGCCGCAGGCTGCGGCCCAGGGTCATGCCGGGAGGCACCTGCACGGTGGCATCCCCATCGGGGGTGGCCACGGTCACCTCACCACCGAGGGCAAGCTCATCCAGGCTGAGGGGCAGCTCGGCCCGCAGCTGCTCGCCGTCCAGACGCCACACCGGATGGGGCTGGAGCTGGAGGTTGAGATAGAGATCGCCCCGGCGCCCCGTGCCGGGCTGCAGGTTGCCCTTGCCCTTGAGCCGCAGCCGGCTGCCGGGCTTCACTCCCGCGGGGATGCGCACCTGCACCCGCTCGTCGTTCACCGCCAGGGTGCGCTCGCAGCCGCGGAAGGCCTCGCTGAAGCTGAGGCTGATCGTGGCCTCGGCATCGAGGTTGAGCGCCACCCCACGGCCACCGGCCATGCCGGGACCCCCGAAACCGGAGCTGAAACCTCCGGGGAAACCGGTGCCGAAGCCTCCGGGAAAACCAGCGCCGGCCCCGCCGGCGAACCGTCCGAGCAGGTCATTGATGAACTCGTCGAAATTGCCGTAGCGGCCGAAATCCACGTCGAAGCCGGCAGCCCCGCCGCCCCCCGGGCCACCCATCTGGCTCCAGTACTGGCCGAACTGCTCGTAGCGGCGGCGCTTGTCGGGATCCGAGAGCACCTCGTAGGCCTCGCTGATCTCCTTGAAACGGGCTTCGGCCCCCTTGTCGCCCGGGTTCACGTCGGGGTGGTGCTGGCGGGCGAGCTTGCGGAAGGCCCGTTTGATCGCGTCCCCGTCGGCGGAACGATCCACCCCCAGAACCTTGAAGTAATCGCGGTACCCGTTCACGCCCATCCGTGCTTCGCGTCCAAACGGCACATCGCCGCCTGATTCTCTCAGCCGGGGGACTGCCGCCGCGGCAGGGAACGGGGCGGAAGCCCGAACGCGCCTGGGGAAACCAGCTGCGGGGAACGACCACCTACATTGCCGCTTCGATCCCGACAGCCACCAGGCGATGGCCTCTCCCCCTCCCCGCCGCTCCGGCCTCTCCCCCCGTCTCGGCGCAGGGGTGCTGGTCAGCGCCGCGATCATCGGCGTTCTGGCGGGCGGCTCCGCCTTCCGGGCCGGCGGTGGCGCCAGGGCCGGCAGCCCCCCCGGTGAAGCGCTCGCCTCTTCCACGGCGGAGCTGAAGGCCCTCAGCGAGCATCTGCGCAAGCAGGGCGTGCTCTTCTATGGCGCCTGGTGGTGTCCGGCCTGCTTCCAGCAGAAGAATCTCTTCGGCAAGGAAGCCGGCAACCGGCTTCCCTATGTGGAGTGCGACAAGAGCGAGAAGGGTCGCGAGCGCTGCAAGGCAGCCGGGGTGCGCGCCTTCCCCACCTGGGTGATGGGCGACAGCCGGCTCGTGGGGGTGCAGACGATCGAGACCCTCAAGAGCTGGAGCGGCTTCCCGGGAAACTAGCGGGCTGCTGCGGGGCTGCCGGCTCGGAGGCTGCCGGCTCCACCATCGTGAGGTTGACCGATGTGGTGAGGCCTGCGGCACGCAGGGCTGCGTCGATCGCCTCGGCCACGTCAGGAGCACCGCGGTAGACGGCCGCACTGCCGTTGAGCCGCACCTGGCGGTCCACCCGCAGGGCTGCGCTGCTCGCCATCTGCTCATAGGCGGCCCATTGCTCCTCCGCCAGCAGGGAGCGCCACCCTTCGATGGTGCTGAGCAGAGGCTCGATCACCGAACGGTTCGCGTTCAAAACCAGCACGGTGGCCAGGGGAAGGGAGCACGAACGGGTCGAGGCCATGGTGGAACGTTCCCGGAGGAAGCGGAAGACGTTCAACCTACGGATCCCATCCCCCCACAGAAAGGGGGAGAACCGTCCCGCTTTCTGTGGGGAAATCAGGTCACATCCGGTCACATCCACGGCGGGTTCAGTCACGGCTCGGAGATCCGGAAGGGAGAGACTTCCGCCTTCCCCCCTCAGCGGAGATGGCCCCATGGCAGCTTTCCCCCACAGGCTTGTGGCAGGGCTGATCAGCCTTGTCTGCGCCGGCGCCGCAACCCCCGCTCCCGTGCAGGCGCAGATCAATTTCAGGCTGCGCGTCGGAGAGCCGGAGTACTACGGGCGCATCGACACCCGGGACTATGCCCGCCCCTATCTGATCAACCAGCGGGCGATCCTGGTCCGTCCCCAGCCCTGGGGGAGAAGGGTGCAGCCCATCTACCTGAGGGTCCCCCCCGGCCACGCCCGCAACTGGAACCGCCATTGCCATCGCTACAACGCCTGCAGCGTGCCCGTCTACTTCGTGCGGGACGACTGGTACCGGAATGTGGTGGTTCCCCGCGCCCGCTACCGATCCAGCTACCAGCAGGATCGGCGCTGGAAGCCCGACAAGGAAGGGAAGCGCCAGCGGCAGGATCGCTGAGGGCACGGCCCGGCCGGTGCCGGGGAAGGGGATCAGATCTCTCCCTGCTCCACCTTCTGCTGCATCGATGTGAGATAGGCATCCAGCTCCTCCGTGTCGGCGAAGACCGACAGCACATCCACGGCGCCGACGATGTCGAAGACCTTCTGCACCGCCGGCTGGGGATGGAGAAGGAGCAGCTCGCCCCGGCGGGCCGCCATCGCCTTCTGGGCCAGGAACAGGGAGCGGAGCCCCATGCTGCTGATGTAGGTGAGGCCCGCCAGGTCGAGCACGAGCCGCTCGACGCCCGGAGCCAGGGCCCTGTCCACGGCTGCGTCCAGCTCGGCAGCCGTCTGGCTGTCCAGACGGCCCTCCAGGAGGAGCGTGCGGGCGGTGGGCAGGCTCTCGGAGAGGGTGAGGGAAAGGGGCATGACGGGACTGTCGAGGGGTCAGGGCTCCACGGCCGTTCCGCCGCTGCCCTCCGGGGCGGGCTCGGCGGCCGGCCGCGCCGCAGCCCGCCGGCTGCGCAGGGTGAGCACGTTGCGTTCCGCGATCCATCCCTGCGATGGGAAAGCTCGCTCGAGAGGGAGCGCATCAGGAAGATGCCGAGTCCACCGCCGGATCGGACCTGGGCCGGAGCGCCGAGATCCGGATGGGGAGCGTCCAGGGGATTGAAGGCCCGTCCATGGTCGCAGATCCGCAACGTCACGGCGTCTGACTCCAGGGAAAGACCCACCTGAATCAGCGAGGGTTCCCCCTCGGGGAAGGCATACCGGAGGATGTTCCCCAGGGCCTCTTCCACCAGCAGGCGAACCTCGCCCCGGCTGCCGGGATCCCAGCCCTGGCCGGTGAGGATCGCCTCGACGCGATCCAGGGTCGGCTCCAGTTCCGAGGCCTGATTCCTCAGTTCGATCTCAACCTCCACGTCCCCTCATCCCGCCCCGGGGCGACGGGGCAGGGAAGCCTCCAGCTCCCGCAATCGCTGCTCGAGGGCTTCGATGCGTTCGATGTAGGTGAGCGCGAGGGCCATGCCCGGGGGATTGAGACCGAAATCATCCCGCAGACGGGCGGCGCGCCGTGCCAGCAGGATGGTTTCGCAGCGGAAGCTGAGGGCGGGAGCCTTCCCGGCAGGCAGGAACACGCCGAACTCCACCAGCAGGATCACCTCCTCATGGGCCAGCCCGGAGGCGGCGATGAGCTCATCGAGGGGGATCAGCTCCTCCCCATCCATCGCCTGCAGCAGGTCATCACTCATGGATTCATCCTCCCTGGAGAGTGGAGATGGGCCCGGGGGTGAAAGTCGGAGTGCTCGGCGAGCTGGCGGTAGAGGTCGCGCTCGGCTTCGCTGACCACGGAGGGGGTGACCACCTGCAGCACGCCGTAGAGATCGCCCGCTCCGCCCTTGCGTGTGGGCAGGCCTTTTCCGGCCAGCCGCAGTTTCTGGCCACCCCGTGCCCCGGGCTTCACGCTCACCGTCACCCGGCCATCGAGGGCGGGAATCTCGATCTCGCCCCCCAGCACCGCCTCCCAGGGGGTGAT
Source organism: uncultured cyanobacterium (assembly GCA_963847745.1). GTDB lineage: Bacteria > Cyanobacteriota > Cyanobacteriia > PCC-6307 > Cyanobiaceae > Cyanobium. The sequence goes on from CAWKAW010000018.1 coordinate 79,020, forward strand.
CGGAACCTCGAGATAGAGATCGTGGCCCACCACCTTGAAGAGCGGATGGGGCTCCAGCTGGATCGCGAGGTAGAGGTCCCCCGGGGGCCCCTCGCCGAACCCCGGCCCGCCCTTGCCGGGAACCCGCAGCCGCTCCCCGTCGCTCACGCCCTTCGGCACCCGGATGCGCACCGTTCGCGGCACCTGCTGCACGCTGCCGTCGGCCCCCATCTGCGGCACCATCAGCTGCAGGGAGACCTCGGTGCCGGAGGCGGCGTCGGCCAGGCTGATGGGGGCGGCGACTTCGTAGTCCTGGCCGCGGATGGAGAAGGAGGAACCTGCCTGGGGCGGGCGGCGGGCGGAGCGGAACCCCATGCGTTCGAAGAGATCGGCCAGGTCGATCTCCTCCTCCACGCCGCCCTGCCAGAAGCGGGTATCCCATTCGGGAGAGGGGGTGAACTCCTCCCCGGGGGTGTGCCGGCCCAGCTGGTCGTAGGCCTTGCGTTTCTCCGGATCGGAAAGGGTCTGATAGGCCTCGTTCACCTGCTTGAAGGTTTCCTCCGCCGTCTTCTCCTCACACACATCCGGGTGATACTTGCGGGCAAGCCGCAGAAAGGCCTTGCGGATCTCCTCCTCCGAAGCCCCCCGCTCCACTCCGAGGGTGGCGTAGTAGTCCTTGTATTTCATGCTGACATCTATTTCATGAGTGGCGTCGACTGGAAAGGGTCAGGGGCGAGGCATCAGCAGGCGGAGGGTGAGACTGCGCCGTGCTCGATGGGGCTGGATGGGCTGGAGGAGGCCATCCCTCATCCCTGTCTCGTCACGTCCCGTCACGGCAGCGTCACTGAGGCAGCACCAGCGCTCCCCAGTCGCGTTGATCGTCACTTGCCGCAGATGATCCTTGCCTCGGCTTCGCCGATGGAGCCCTTGAGAATGGGCTTCCATTCACTCTGAGGATCAGAGATTTTATAGCGCCATTGCTTGCAATCCACCAATGTCTCCAGGGGCTCGGGAATCTCGATGCACCTCACGAGTGCCCTGCGCTGCGTTCCTTCTGATTGCAGAGGCTTGACATAACAGGTTTCACCGGTTCCGTAGAGCGTGCCGCTGGTGCACCATCCAGACTGGGTGCAATCCTGGGCCCGCACGGATAGAGAAGCCAAGGGAAAGGAAAGGATTCCCAACGCAAGGGAGCAGACTGACAAGATCTTCATAGAGGCCGATGTTCGATTCGTCTGCGAATCATTTTACCCCATGGGTGCAGGAGGGAATCACATAGCCGGCCGGGTGCAGCAGAGGCTGAGAGAGGGTGAAAAAGACGACATTCACTGAGAGAGATGCTGCGGGCTTGCTCTCAACAGCCGCTCTGCCCCGCCTGGGTTCTGCTCCCCAGGATTTGCACCATCAGGAAAAGAGAGCCTTGAGGGTGCCTCCCCTCACGTTCAGGTCCGCGCCCTTGTTTCCTGGTGAAGGTGCCGGAGGAACCAGTCGCGGGCCAGATGGGCGGCCTGCATCAGGGTGCCGGGCTCCTCGAACAGATGGGAGGCTCCTGGCACCACCTGCAGGGAGTGGGGGGCGCCCAGCCGGGCGGCGGCCCGCCGGTTGAGCTGGAGAACCTCCAGGTCGTGACCACCGACGAGGAACAGGGTTGGGCTGACGACCAGCGGCAGGGCCTCCGGGGCGAGATCGGGACGGCCGCCGCGGCTCACCACGGCTGCCACCGGATCGGGGCGTGCCGCTGCAGCCGCGATGGCCGCAGCAGCGCCCGTACTGGCGCCGAACAGTCCGATCGGCAGGCTGCTCAGCTCCGGCTGCCGGCCCACCCAGTCGATGGCGCCGATCAGGCGCCGGCTGAGCAGGGGGATGTCGAAGCGCAACGAGCGGTCGAGTTCGTCGATCCGCCCCTCGGCACAGGTGAGCAGATCGAAGAGGAGCGTGGCCAGCCCGGCCTCCACCAGGACACTGGCCACGAAGCGGTTGCGGCGGCTGAAGCGGCTGCTGCCGCTGCCATGGGCGAACAGCACCAGCCCGGCGGCCGGATCGGGAAGCGTGAGGCTTCCGTCCAGTGCCGCGCCGGCCGACTCGACGACGACCTCCCGTTCGGCAACGGCGGAATGGCTCACGGACCCCCCCTGAGGCTTTCCTTTCCTAGCCACAGGCCGCCGCAGGCGTTGGCCGTGCCTGTGTCCTCCATGGCCGCGGCTGCGGTCGTTCTCCCTGGGCAGCCAGTGCAGCAGGTCGTGCAGTCAGGAGAAGAAGGCCTGGCGATCGCGATGGGATCGAGCGCGGCGATGCCGCTGCGCAGGGCCAGGGCGATGGCCTCCTCCACCCGGCCTTCCCAGCCCTGCGCACCGATCAGCCGGCGAAGGTCCTCGACCACCGGGTGCATGCCGCACTCGGTGCGGGGCGGAGGTGGAGCTTCGGTGCGGGCCATTCACGCCTCCTCGGTCGCTCAGGGGGCTTCCCAGACCCTACGAGTACCTCCACAGCCTGGCCCCCCCGAAGCGAGAGGGTTGGGGATCGGTGCCGGCAGACGGCGAGGCAGAGCAGCGCCGTTGGGAAAGCGATGCTGCTCCTCCGGATGTACAGCTCTCCGCGGAACGCTGCTGCGCTGATCAGCTGCCAGATCGGGCACGGCCCCTCGGCCGTGGCCGGAGAGATCCACAGCGAAGAGCTCCTGCCGGAGCGGGCCTTGCGCCGTTCGCTACATTCCGGTGGCCAGGGACAATGAGCAGAAAAATGAAGATCTTCATAGTGTTCACCTTCATCTTCCTCTGCTGCAGCCCCGCCGTTGCCGGTCGACGCTCTCTCACCAAGCAACTGGAAGCTGTTGAGCCTTTCTCATCCAATCAGCCCTCCAGAGCCCGTAGCAAGACCAACAAGCGAGCCAGCCGCAGGGTGAACAGGCCAGTGAAGCTGCGTGTCGTTCCCTATCGGGGCCGCTGAGATGAGCAGAGCATCCATCCCATCATTCCCAGTCTGAACAACCCTGAGTTTCCTGCCCGCTCACAGATACAAGTGCCAGAACACCTGTTGTTGGAGAAGGGCTTGTAGCGATGTTTACCTGATGGCTTGCAGAAACCTGATGGATGCAGAAGAGACCAGATGTAGGTACTATGACTGGGAACACCGCAGCAGCCTCGATGATTGTGATCAAGATCACCAACCCATCCGATGTGGTCGCCTCACGCATCGGTCGTTTTTTTGCGGATCTCACCCCCAGCGGCTTTGATCAGAACAAAGTCGAAGATGAGCTGATGAAACAACTTGTGATACAGATGGCTGCACAAGGTCTCCAAGGAGAGGTGGCGGCAGTCAAAGGCATGGATCTGCACAAGAAGACCATCCACATTAACGACCCGATCAAGGTTCGCCGGCACACAGTCATCTGAAGCGGCAACTTTCAAGAAAGATGGACCACCTTGCCCCCCTGTTCAGGCCCCGTCCTCTCGCCCATACAAAGGGCTCTGCAAGCCTGTTCTGCGCACTCAATGGGGCTCAGCGCCATTCAGCCGGACCGCCACCGCTCACTCGATCCTGGAGAAGCTCCAGAACCGTGGCTCGCTGGCCCCGGCTCGAGCGCCGATGGCGCGTCGGGCGAGTTCTCCTCCTTGCCCCAGCCCAGGATCATGCCGGTCACGGGAATGGCCAGGAACACCCCCAGCAGACCCGCCAGCCGCTCTCCCACGAACAGGGCGAAGAACAGCACCACCGGGCGGATCTCCAGGGCCCGGCCCATCACCCGGGGATGGATCAGATTGTCCTGGATCTGCTGCAGCACCACCGAGGCGATCACCACCTGAAGGGCCAGCCACTGCCCCTGGGTCAGAAACACCAGGCTGGCGGCCACGATCACCCCCAGGGTGGCGCCGATGCCGGGAACGGCATCCAGCACCCCCACCACGATCGCCAGAATCAGGGAGAACTTCACCCCCAGCAGCGCGAACACCACAAAGCTGGCCAGACTCAGAAACAGCATCAGGGTGATCTGGCCGCGCAGGAACCCAAGCACGTTCTTCTGCACGCTGCGATCGAAGTGCTCGCGCACATCCTCAGGAAGCAGGCGCAGGGCCTGGGCCCAGGTGGCGCCGTTGTCAATCAGCATGTAGACCACGAGCACCAGCAGGAACACAGCGGCGAACACGTTGCTGAAGGCGCCGCCGATCATCCCCAGGCCGGTGCCGAAGCTCGCGCGCAGCAGCTCCACCATCTGGGAGAGCTGGATCGTTGTCAGGTATTGGTGAAAGGGCAGATCGGGCCGTTGCAGGCCCAGCACCAGATCATTGAGCAGGCTGCTGCCCTGGTTGACCAGCTGGAAGCCGAGCCCCGCCACGAACAGGCTCACGGCGCCGCCGCCGGCCAGCAGGGTGAGCAGGATTGCCAGACCCCGGCTGCAGCCCAGGCGCACCAGCCGCCGCACCGGATACTCCAGCAGCACCGCCAGCACCGCCGCGGCGATGAACAGGGTGAGCACCGGCCGGAAGTAGGCGATCAGCTGCACCACCGCCCAGCCACTGGCCAGCAGCAGCAGGAACCGCAGCAGAGCGGAATGGCTCAGCCGCTGCCAGGGCGGGTCGTGGGGATCGGTCATGGTGCTGCTGATCGAGATGGCATCGGACCCCACCATGCTCCCAATGGCGCCGGCAGGCCCCAGGACCGGCCCTGACCACGGGGGTCGCCCACCACCAGTTGAGTGTTCGCCGCCGCCAGCTCGCCGATCCGAATCGCCAGGAGCTGCGCTCCGGCATGCACCTCAGCGATCAGCACCGTGCGGCCGATCCAGCGGCAGGCCCGGCCCAGGACGATCTCCTGGTCCCGCTGGCGCTCGCGCTCCTGGTCGGCTTCGAAGCTCTCCAGCTCCACGCCCCACGCCCCACTCAGAAAGCGCTGGGCAATCCGGGCGCGGCGCCGCTGCTGCAACCCCTCCTCCATCAGACGGCGGATGGCAGGCCCCTTCCGGCGGCCAGCAGTTGCTGCAGGTTCTTGGTGATCTGGGTATCGCCGAAGCCCGGCACGTCCCAGTCGACGCCGCTCACGTACACCGGGGTGGTCATGGCGTGCTCCAGCACCACCCCAGCCGATCGGGCTCCCGCATCGGCGGTTGATCGAGGATCCGGTCCAGCTCGCGCTCCCTGGCATCGGTGCGCGGGTCCTCCACCTTCCTGCTCAGCTCCAGCTCGCCCCGGAGCAGCAGCTGCTTGATCAGGCGGTATGGCGCCTCATCGGGGCTGGGGCGCTGTTGTCTGCACCTGCCGCCATCCGGAAGGGATGTCAGCAATCGGATGGAGAGGGTGGGCAGCGGCCAAGGCCCGGAACCCAGCCCCAGACACGTGAAAGGGGCCCTTCCAGGCCCCATGGGTCATTTGGGTGATAAGGCTGACCTCACCCCATCTCCCTTAAGAGTGTCAGGCAGCCACAGGGGCGGCTTGACGGGAGAAACGAACGATTTTGTTCGCTGTTACGGGTTTGCTCTGACCGAGCAGGCTTCAGTCACCCTCCTGATGCCCCGTCGAAACCATTGCAGCCCCGTGAGGGGGGGAATGGAGCTGAGCGGAATCGAACCGCTGTCCGAAACACTGGTGTGGATCACCTAGTCCGCCCGAGGACGGACTTCTGAATTGTGGCATCCCTGCCCTGCCGCACTCCGCATCGAGCAGGTGGGCATCCCCGAACCTCAGCGGGCAGCATGGGGCCATGAGCAGCGACCCCCGCCCCGCCGCGGCCCAGCCGATCGAGGCCACCGCCGTGGTGCCTCCGGGTCTGGAGGCGCCGGCGGCCGAGGAACTGGAGGCCCTGGGGGGCGGCGCGGTGCGACCGCTGCGACGGGCCGTGGCCTTCCGCACCGATCTCGCCGGCTACTACCGCCTGCACCTGCAGGCACGCCTGCCCTTCCGGCTGTTGCGCCAGCTGGCCCGCTTTCCCTGCCGCAACCGGGAGGAGCTCTACGACGGGGTGCAGCGGGCGATCGACTGGGAGGGATGGCTGCCGCCGCATCGCAGCTTTCGCGTGGAGGTGAGCGGCAGCGCCCCCGGCCTCAGCCACAGCCACTTCTGCGCCCTGCAGGTGAAGAACGCCCTGGTGGATGGGCAACGGCAGCGCTGGGGGGAACGGTCGTCGGTGGATCGGCAGGATCCCGACCTGGTGCTGCACCTGCACCTGGGGCGCGGCGAGGCCGTGCTCAGCCTCGATGGCGGCGGCGCCAGCCTGCACCGCCGGGGCTGGCGGGCGGCGATGGGCCTGGCGCCCCTCAAGGAGAACCTGGCCGCCGGCCTGATCGCCCTCACCGGCTGGGATGGCCGTGTGCCCCTGGCCGATCCCCTCTGCGGCTCCGGCACCCTGCTGATCGAGGCCGCCTGCCGGGCCCTGGGTCGGGCCCCGGGGCTGGACGCCACAGGCCAGCCCCGCCCGTTCGCCTTCGAGCGCTGGCCCGATTTCGAGGCGGATCTCTGGCACCGGGAGGTGGAGGCGGCCCGGGCCCTCGCCAGGGACTGCCTCGCCGATGGACACCCCCTGGCGCCGATCGTGGGGATGGAGCGGGATCCGGATGTGCTGGAACAGGCCCGCTTCAACGCCGAGGCGGCGGGGGTGGCGCCCTGGCTGGAGCTGCGGCCGGGGGACTTCCGCAGCTTCCAACCCCCACCGGGGCCCGCCGGGATCCTGGTGTGCAACCCCCCCTATGGCGAGCGGCTGGGCGGGGCGGAGGACCTGCGCAGCCTCTACGGGGATCTGGGAGGCAGGCTGCGGCAGTTCTGCAGCGGCTGGACCCTGTGGCTGCTCAGCGGCAACCCCGAGCTCAGCGGCGCCCTGCGCCTCAAGGCCAGCCGCCGGATCCCGGTGAGCAACGGCGGCATCGACTGCCGCTGGCTGCGCTACGAACTGCGCTGATCGACAGGGTGGCGATACACCTTTCCGGCCCGGATGGAGATAACGTTTCCGCCCATCCCTGCCGGGAACCATGGACGCGATCTTCCGGGAACTGAGGAACCTCGTTCTCGATGCCGAACGGGACCCCGACCAGGACACCGGGGAAGCCGCCGTTGCCCTGGTGCGGCAATGGCACGACACCCACACCGAAACCCTGCTCGCCAAGAAGGGCCTCGGTGACTACAACGGCACGATGATGCAGTGGTTCCACTGGTACACCCCCGGCGACGGGCAGCACTGGAACCGTCTGCGCCAGGAGGCCCCGGCCCTGGCTGCGGTGGGCATCACGGGCCTGTGGGTTCCGCCGGCCCACAAGGGCATCGGCGGCACCCTGGATGTGGGCTACGGCACCTATGACATCTTCGATCTGGGCGAGTTCGATCAGAAGGGCACGGTTCGCACCAAGTACGGCACCAAGGAGGAATATCTCGCGGCGGTGAAGACCTGCCGGGATCTGGGCATCCAGGTGTACGCCGATGCGGTGCTCAACCACAAGATGGCCGCCGACTTCGAGGAGGATTTCGAGGCGATTCCCTTCGATCCTTCCAACCGCTACCACGCCCTCGGCGAGCCGCGCACGGTGCGCTCCTGGACCGGCTTCAACTTCCCGGGCCGCAAGGGCCAGTACTCCACCATGGACTGGCACTGGTGGCATTTCGATGCGGTGGATTACAACAGTCTCGATCCAGGTTTCCGGGCGATCTGGCGGGTGAGGGAGAAGGAATTCGACGGCAATGTCGACCTCGAGGATGGCAACTACGACTACCTGATGGGCTGCGATCTCGACATCAACCATCCCCAGGTGCGCGGAGAGCTGATGTACTGGGGCGAGTGGATGCTCAACGAAGTGGGTGTGGACGGCTTCCGCCTCGATGCCATCAAGCACATCAGCAGTGATTTCTTCAGCGAATGGGTGCAGCACCTGGAGACCTACGCCCAGAAGGATCTCTTCTTCGTAGGCGAATACTGGACCTACAACCTCGCCACCCTCAGCTGGTATGCGGCCAACACCGAAGGCCGCATGTGCCTGTTCGATGCACCGCTGCACAACAACTTCCACCAGGCCAGCCGCTCCAGCGGCACCTACGACATGCGCCGCATCCTGGAGGGCACCCTGATGCAGGTGATGCCGCTGCTGGCGGTGACCATCGTGGAGAACCACGACACCCAGCCCCTGCAGGCGCTGGAATCGGTGGTGGAATCCTGGTTCAAACCGCTCGCCTACGCCATCATCCTGCTGCGGCGAGAGGGCTATCCCTGCATCTTCCATCCCGATTACTACGGCGCCCACTACAAGGACCGGGGAAAGGACGGCAACGAATACGAGATCTGGCTCGACAGCCACCGGGCCATTCTCGACAAGCTGCTGCTGGCCCGCAACCACTTCGCCTACGGCGATCAGTACGACTACTTCGACCACTTCAACACCATCGGCTGGACCCGACTCGGCAGCCAGGAGCATCCCCACGCCATGGCGGTGCTGATGAGCGACGGCCCCGCCGGCAGCAAGTGGATGGAGGTGGGCAAGCGCAACACCGTGTTCTGCGACCTCACGGGCGCCATCAGTGAACCGATCACCAGCAACGGCGACGGCTGGGCCGAATGGCGCTGCAACGGCGGCTCGGTGTCGGTGTGGGTGGAGCGGGAGGCCCTCAGCTCACTCGGCGGCGCCTGAACCTGCAGGCGGGGCCAGCAGATCCTCGATCTCACAGACGGGGAAGCGGTTGATCGCCTTGAGCGCCCGCCGGGCCCGGCTGCGCAGCTGCTCGCTGATCGCCTCGCAGTAGGGCACCTGGGCCAGCAGATCCACGGTGCGGCGCAGCACCCGCACCACATCGCCTTCATCGAGGGAGGTGTTGGCGATCACATCGCCCCAGCTCGCTCCCTTCGCCCAGGCATGCACCAGTCCGGTGAGCTCCGGCTCCCACCACACCGGCACCACCACCCCACGGCGCTCCTGCTGCCGTTCCAGTTCCCGCCGCAGGCCCCGCAGATCATGCAGGGCCTCCTCCGCCGCGGGGGGCGGCGGATAGCCGCTCCACAGATCCGGACGGTTGACCTCCGTGGAGATCGCCTCCAGCACCGCCGCCAGATCCGGGGGCTCGAGCTCATCGAGGTGGCCGCTCATCATCGCCAGCCCCAGCCACAGCTCGTTGTCGCCCCGCAGAGCCGCCACGGTGCGGCCCACCTCGGTGGGCTCCAGCCCCTCCTCCCCGGCCAGGGCGCCGAAATGGCGCAGGATCTCGATCAGGGAAAGGAACGTGTCCCAGTGGCGGTTGGAGCGGAAGTGGAGCAGACGGCGCCGCTCCTCGATCTCGACTTCGAGTTCCTCCATGCGCCGCCGGTGCCTCTTGAGCTGCCTGCGGTCGCCCCAGCGGTGGGCCGGATGCCGCTCGAGCGCCTCCTCCAGATCGCGCACCAGCAGGGCCTGGGCCTGCACCTCTCCCGCCAGGTCGTACTGGGGGGTGTGCATGTCGTGGCGGCGGGCCATCGAGGCCACCGCCAGGGCCAGCCCACCGCTCTCCTGATTGCCGTGGCGGAGTTCGCCGGGGTGGTGCAGCTCGGGCGGATCCAGCTGGCTCACCTGCAGGCAGCTCAGCTCGGCGTGCAGGCTCACCACCGCATGGCAGTGCAGCAGGATCCACACGTTCTCATCGGTGAGGCAGAGCAGCAGGGGGAACTGGCCGGAACCCTTCACCTTGGCCACGATCACCGCCGGGGTGACACGGCCCTTCAGCTGGGGCGCCTTGACGCTCACCAGGGTGCCCTCGCTGGCGAACTGGAGAGCCAGGGTGAGCTCGTGGGCCAGGGTCTCCTCGGCCTGCTGCTGCAGGATGCGCAGCAGGCGGCGCTCCTCCCGCAGGTGGCTGCGTTCCTTCTCGTAGGCCTCGAAGGCCTCCCAGGGCACATCGCCGGCCCCCGTCTCCAGGCTGAGCAGCTGGGCGCTGAGCTCGGCGATGCGGGCCTCGTCGTCGGCCAGGTCGAGGGTGGCCAGATAGCGCCCGAAACTGCGTTCCACCAGTTCCCGGGCCTTGGCCAGGTCGTAGCGCTGCAGCAGGTTGAGCACCATGCCGTAGCTCGGGGTGAACTGGCTCACCAGCGGATCGGCCGGACTGGTGGCCAGCGTTCCGGCCTCCCGCACCCCCTCGAAGCGGCTCTGCACGGTCACCACGTAGCCCTGATCATCCAGCCCGCGACGGCCGGCCCGGCCCGCCATCTGCAGGAACTCGCTGCCCATCAGCGGCCGGTGCCCCCGCTCGGTGCGCTTGGAGAGGGCCGAGACCACGGTGGAGCGGGCCGGCATGTTGATGCCGGCGGCCAGGGTTTCGGTGGCGAACACCACCTTGATCAGCCCCTGCTGGAAGAGCTCCTCGATCAGTTCCTTCCAGGCCGGCAGCACGCCGGCGTGGTGGGCGGCGATGCCGCGCTGCAGGGCATCGGCATGGACGCCCTCCCGCACCGCCTCCGGCGTGGCGGCGATGAAGGCCTCCAGCCGGGCACGGATGCGCGCCTGTTCGTCGGGGCTGACCAGGCACACCTGGCCGAGATCCTTCACGGAGCGGTCGCAGCTGCGCCGGCTGAAGATGAAGTAGATGGCGGGAAGCATGTCGCGCTCGGCCATCTGGGCGACCACGAAGCCGATCGGCGGCGCCTCCGGCTGGGGCGGTCGCGGGGTCTTCGGTCCCTTGCGCCGGTTGCCCTTGGGGGGCCGCCACACCTTGCAGTTGGGGTGAAGACCCGTTCCCTCCTCGTTGAGCAGGGGATGGAGACCCTTGGCGCTGCAGAAGCTGAACTGCAGCGGCACGGGGCGGTGATCGCTGAGCACCAGCTGGGTGGGGCCGTGCACCCGCTCGATCCAGTCGGTGAGCTGACCGGCATTGGCCACGGTGGCGGAAAGGGCGACCAGCTGGATGGCCGGGGGGCAGTGGATGATCGATTCCTCCCAGACCGTGCCGCGCTGGGAGTCGTTCATGTAGTGGCACTCGTCGAGCACCACCGCCTCCACATCGGCGAGGGGGTCGTCGTCGGGGTGATCGATCTCCGCATAGAGCATGTTGCGAAAGATCTCCGTGGTCATCACCACGATGCGGGCCTCGCGGTTGAGGCTCAGGTCACCGGTGAGCAGGCCCACGTTCTCCCTGCCGAACTGATGGCGGAAGTCGCGCAGCTTCTGGTTGGAGAGGGCCTTCAGGGGCGTGGTGTAGAACACCTTCTGGCCGTGGGCCAGGGCCCGGTGAATGGCGTACTCGCCCACCAGGGTCTTGCCGGAGCCGGTGGGAGCACTCACCACCACGGAGTGGCCCTGGTTGAGGGCATCGATGGCCTCGAGCTGGAAGGAATCGAGGGGAAAGGGAAACAGCTCCTTCAGCGGGGGCACGATGGTGTCCCTGCCGGGGGTCGATGGGGCCGGGGTGGCCGTGGCGGAGCCCCCTGGGCGGCTGCTGGGCATCAGCCAATCCTATGGGGCGACAGGGGAGGGCGCGCAGACCCGCAATCCTGTTGCTGGAGTGGTGCTAATCTGCATCTCAGAGAGCCAGCCGAAGCCGCAACACTCTTCCTTTCTTCCCCCTTACCCTGGAGGTTCAGATCCGATGAGTTTTCTTAGCGATGTGATACAGATCTTGAAGTCGTCCGGGGGAGTCACCAGCATGACGAAGGAGGCGATGAACTGCCACGCCTCCTGCTACAGGGAGAATCTGCAGCGATGCAGTGAGCCGATGTTGCAGTACGAATGGGCCTGGCTGAAACAGCAGCTTGATGTGCTGCGCCGCAGTCGCTTCCAACCCCAGATGCTGCACAGTCTCGGCGGCGAGGAACCCATGCGGATCCTCACTTCTGAATGCGTGCTCTTCCAGCTGATCCTGCAGCAGGAGTTCGCCCGGCGCCAGCTCACACCCCATCCCTGCCCGGCGAGCATCGTCCCTTCCGAAGAGGCCTGGGAGATCACCAGCCAGCAGGTGAAGGAAGAGTGGGGAATCGTTCCCGCCTGAACGTTCCCGCCTCCGCGTCTCCAACCTCCGCTGCCGGTTCCTGGCGGGAGCAGATCCGCTCGGCCCTCGACTCCCTCCCCCCGGAGCACCTGCGCAGGCTGCAGGTCTTCGAGGGCGCCGCTGCCGGTCCCCCCTGGCTGCAGGCCTCCCCGATGGATCCGGCCCTGCTCGACCTGGCCAGCAACGATTACCTCGGCCTGAGCCGCCATCCCGCCGTGATCGTCGCGGCCCGGGACGAGCTCACCCGGCAGGGTCTCGGCGCCGGGGCCTCCCGGCTCGTCACCGGAACCCGTCCCGTGCACCGTCGGCTGGAGGAGGAGCTGGCCGCCTGGCTGGGGCGCCGGCGGGTGCTGCTCTTCCCGAGCGGCTTCCAGGCGAACCTCGCCGCCATCACCGCCTTGGCCGACCGCCACAGCCTGGTGCTGGCCGACCGGTTGATCCACCACTCCCTGCTGGTGGGGGTGCGCGCCAGCGGGGCGCGGCTGCAGCGCTTCGCCCACAACGACCTGGCCGATCTGCAGCGCCGCCTGAGGAACGCCCGCAGCCGGGATCCGCGGCAGCGGCTGCTGGTGCTCAGCGAGAGCCTGTTCAGCATGGAGGGCACCAGCCCGCCCCTGCCGGCCCTGGCGGAGCTGTGCCACCAGCAGGGAGGGCTGTTGGTCCTCGATGAGGCCCACGCCCTGGGGGTGCTGGGGGCCGGGGGGAGGGGCCTGGCCTGGGGAGAGGAGCGGGTGCCCCTGATCAGCGGAACCTTCGGCAAGGCCTTCGGCAGCGGCGGCGCCTTCCTCGCCACCGACGAGCTGCTGGGCGACTGGCTGCTGCAGAGCAGCGGAGCCTTCCGCTACACCACCGCCCTGGCCCCGCCCCTGGCGGCGGGAGCCCTGGCGGCCCTGGCCCTGCTGCAGGCCGACCCGGAGGGGTCGGAGGCCCTGCTGCGGCGGGCGGCCCGCTGGCGGGAGCGGCTGGCGGCGGCCGGGTGGCCGCGGCCTCCGGGGTCCGGTCCGATCCTGCCCCTGGTGGTGGGCAGCGCCGCCGCCGCCCTGGCCCTGCAGCAACGGCTGGAGCAGGCCGGTCTGCTGGTGCGGGCGATCCGCCCCCCCACCGTGGCGGAGGGCACCTCGCGGCTGCGGCTGGTGCTGCACCGGGATCTGCCGCCGGGCACCCTGGCCCGGCTGCTGGAGGCCCTCGGTCCGCCGCCGGAGGGGCTTCCCGCCCGGGAAGAACCTGTGGGAGCGGACCATGGCCCCCCCTAGTGCCCCGCCCCTCCAGGTGATCGCCATGCATGGCTGGGCGGGCGAGGCGGGCAACTGGCGGCCCTGGCAGGAGGCCATCGCACCCCTGGGCTGGTCGTGGCGCAGCGGCGAGAGGGGATACGGCGGCCAGGCGGCCCTGCTGCCCGGCTGGACAGAGGGGCGACAGCGAGTGGTGATTACCCATTCCCTGGGGCCCCACCTGTTGCCCGCAGGCCTGCTGGCGGCAGCCGATGCGGTGGTGCTGCTGGCCGGCTTCGGCCGCTTCCTGCCGCCGGGGAGGGCGGGGCGACGCCTCGGGGCGGCCCTGCAGGGTATGGCGGCCCAGCTGCTGGATCCCCCGGCGCCGGGAGCCGCCACGGAAAGGGAGGCGGCCCTGCGGGCCCAGGCCATGCTGCGGGCCTTCCTGGCCGAGGCGGCCTTCCCGGACCCGGTGAGCCTGCTGCCGCCGGGTCCCGCCGATGCCCCCGTCGCTGCACTCGGGCGGCAGCGGCTGCGCAGCGATCTGGAGCTCCTGCGCCGCTGCCGGGGACTGCCCGCCGGCCTGGCGGCGGCGGCCGGGGCACCGGTGCTGATCGTGGAGGCGGGGGCCGACCGGATCGTGGCGGTCGAGGCCCGGGCCCTGCTGCGGCAGGCCCTCCCCCATGCCGAGGTGATCCATCTGGAAGGAGCAGGTCACGCCCTGCTCCGCGCCCCGGTGGTGCCGCTGGTGCTGGAGTGGCTGCAGCGCACCCTGCGGCCATGACCCTGCGCGCCCCACCTGTCTCCCCTTCCCCCTGGTTCCCCGACGGCTTCGCCGGCAGGGTGCGGCAGGAGTTCGGCCGGCAGGCGGCCGCCTACGACGGCCAGGCGGGCCTGCAGCGGGCCATGGCCTGGCGGCTGGCCCGGATCTGCCGGGATCTGCCGCTGACGGACGGGCCCCGCGCCGATCTGGGCGCCGGCAGTGGCCTGCTCAGCCTCGCCCTGCTGCACCACTGCGAGTCGCTCGGCGGGCAGGCCCCCCTGCAGATCGACCTCTGCCCCGAGCTCCTCGCCCGCAATCCCCTGCTGCGCAGCGGCGGGCCGGCACAGGTGTGGGATCTCAACGGAGGCCTGCCGCCGGAGCTGGCCGGCAGCGCCCTGCTCAGCTCCAGTTTCGCCCTGCAGTGGCTCGACTCCCCTGCCGAGCAGCTGGCCCTCTGGTGCGACGCCCTGGCCCCGCACGGCTGGCTGGCCCTGGCCGTGCCCACGGCGGGGAGCTTTCCCGAATGGCAGCGGGCGGCGCGGGCGGCCCGGGTGCCTTACACGGGCCTGGAGTTTCCCACCGCCGGAGAGCTGATCGGGGCCGTGCTCCCCCGGGGGCTGATCCTGCTCCCAGGTGAGGCGGCTGCGCTTCAGCCGTCCCGACCAGGGGGGCCTGGAGGCCCTGCACCACCTGCGCAGCCTGGGGGCCACGACCAGCCGCCAGCCGCCTCTGGGGGCAGGCCGACTGCGGCGGTTGCTGGCCCACTGGCCCGGGGGGACCCCCCTCAGCTGGGAGGTGCTGGTGCTCGTGGGGAGGAAGGGCTGATGCAGCTGGTGGTTGCGGCACGGACACCGATGTGGGCAAGACGGTGGTGAGTGCCCTGCTGGTGCAGGGACTGGGGGCGCAGTACTGGAAACCCGTGCAGAGCGGCCTGGAGGAAGGCGGCGACAGCGCTCGGGTGCAGCGGCTGCTGGATCTGCCGGCCGCACGGATCCTGCCGGAGGCCTACCGCCTGCAGGCGCCGGTCTCGCCGCACTGGGCGGCGGAGCGGGAAGGGATCGTGATCGATCCCGCCCGCCTGGAGCTGCCGGCGGTGAAAGGCCCCTTGGTGGTGGAAACGGCGGGAGGGGTGCTGGTGCCCCTCAGGCGCGACCGGCTGCAGATCGAGCAGATCGGCCGCTGGAACCTGCCGGTGCTGCTGGTGGCCCGCAGCGGACTGGGCACCCTCAACCACACCCTGCTGTCGCTCGAGGCGCTGCGGCTGCGCTCGATCGCGGTGCTGGGTCTGGTGCTCAACGGCCCTGCCCATGCCGACAATCCCCGCACCCTCGAGCAGATCGGTGGGGTGCCGGTGCTGGCGGAACTGCCGCCCCTGCCCCGACTGGACGCGGCTGCGCTGCAGGAGCAATGGCAGCGCAGCCGCCTCCCCCGTAAGTTGGAAGGGTGACGCCCCCAGAGGCCCTGAACCACCCCGAGGCAGTCGTGATCAGGCAGACGCCGTGAAAGGCAGCCACCTGCTGGTGAGCGCCGCGGTGGCCCTGACCTGCGCAGCCATCCTGGTTCTGTTCACCGACATCGAGGTGGGCGTGGTCCGGTGGATCAACTGCGGTCCGCTGGCCGGGCGGGGCGAACAACGATCCGAGCTCTGCCGCTGATCGTGCCGACCTCCACCGCCGGCCCGGGCTGGCATCCCCACCTCTGGCACCCCTTCACCCAGGTGGCCAGCGCCGAGCCCCCCCTGCGGGTGGTGCGGGGCGAGGGGGCCCTGCTCGAACTCGACGACGGCCGGCTGCTGATCGATGCCATCAGCAGCTGGTGGGTCACGCTCCACGGCCACGGCGAACCCACGATCGCCCGGGCGATCGCCGGGCAGGCCGCCACCCTGGAGCAGGTGATCTTCGCTGACTTCCGCCATCCCCCCGCCGAACAGCTGGCCGACCGCCTCAGTGCCCTCAGCGGGCTGGAGCGCCTCTTCTTTTCCGACAACGGCTCCACCGCCGTGGAGGTGGCGATCAAGATCGCCTGGCAGTGGTGGCACAACCAGGGCATCGAGCGGCCGCGGCTGATCGCCTTCGAAGGGGCGTACCACGGCGACACCTTCGGGGCGATGGCGGTGGGGGAACGCTCCCTTTTCTCGGCCCCGTTCGATTCCCTGCTGTTCCCGGTGGCCCGGGCTCCCTGGCCGGCCACCTGGTGGGGCGACGAGGGGGTGGACGCCAAGGAGCAGGCGGCCCTGGGGCGGCTGGAGCAGCTGCTGGAGACGCCCACGGCGGCGGTGATCCTCGAACCCCTGGTGCAGGGGGTCGGCGGCATGGCGATGGTGCGACCCGCCTTCCTCCGGGGGGTGCAGGAGCGGGTGCGGCGGGCCGGCGCCCTGCTGATCGCCGATGAGGTGATGGTGGGTTTCGGCCGCAGCGGCCGTCTGTTCGCCAGCGAGACGGCCGGGCTGCAGCCCGATCTGATGGCCCTCTCCAAGGGGCTCACCGGCGGCTTCCTGCCGATGGGGGTGACCCTGGCCTCCGAGAGCCTCTACGAGGGGTTCATCGGTGCCGAACCCCAGCGCACCCTGTACCACGGCCACAGCTTCACGGCCAATCCCCTCGGCTGCGCCGCCGCCCTGGCCAGCCTCGACCTGCTGGAGCGCACACCCGATCGCCACCGCGCCATGGAGAGCCGGCACCGGCCCCACCTGGAGGCCCTGGCGGCTCACCGGTGGGTCCGCCACCCCCGCCTGCTGGGTTGCATCGCCGCCTTCGATCTGGCGGTGGAGCAACCTGGCTATCTCCATCCCGCCGGCCGGCGGCTGCAGCAGCTGGTGCGGGAGGAAGGGGTCTTCCTACGGCCCCTCGGCCAGGTGATCTACCTGCTGCCGCCGCTCTGCATCGACGACGCCCAGCTGGCCCACTGCTACAGGGCGATCGGCCGGGCCCTCGATCGGCTCTGAGGCCGGCGGCTGGGCAATCGGCTGGGCCGGCGGCTGGAGCTGGCCCCACCAGCTGGGCCGCTGCACCAGCTCCACGCCCCGCACCCAGGCCACCCCGATGCCGAGCACGAGGCTGAGCACCAGGGCAAGGGCCAGCAGCAGCAGGGCGAACCACTCGCCACCGGAGAGGGCGCGGCGCACCGAGACCGGCCGGGAACGGACGGGGGGCTGCGGCGGCGACGGCAGGGCCGATTGCGACCGGCCGGCCGTCTCCCGCCGCAGTTGGTCGTCGTAGGCCTGGCGGGCCTGGGGGTCGGCGAGCACGGCATAGGCCTGCTGCAGGCGCCGGAACGCCTCCTCGGCCTGGGGCCCGGGCAGGGTGGTGGTATCGGGGTGGTAGCGCTTGCTGAGGCTGCGGAAGGCCTGGCGCAGCTCCTGGGGGCTGGCCGATTCCGGCACCTGCAGCAGCTGGTAGTGGGTGGGCAGTGAGGGGCGACCGCACGTGCAGGGGGGATCCTAGGGAGGTCGACTCCCTCCGTCGCGGATGGCCTCCCCTGACCCGCCCAGCCCTGAGACCCGGAACCACCCCGGTGACGGCTTCTGGCAGTCCCTCGGCTGGCAGCCCGCTGGGGAGCAGATCGAGCAGCTGGTGGCCCTGCAGCAGCAGCTGCGCCGCTGGAACCAGCGGCTCAACCTGACCCGGCTGGTGGAGGGCGACGACTACTGGATCTCCCAGGTGTACGACAGCCTCTGGCCCCTGGCGGATCTGCTGCGCTCGCAGCGCCCGATCGGGGAGCCGCGGCCGGCCGGGGTGTCGCCCCTGCGCATCATCGACGTGGGCACCGGTGGCGGCTTCCCCGGCCTGGCGGTGGCGATCGCCCTGCCCACGGCCCGGATCACCCTGGTGGATTCGGTGGGCCGCAAGCTCGAAGCCGTGGCGGCGATGGCGGAGGAGCTGGGACTGGCGGATCGGGTGACCCTGCGCCATGAGCGGATCGAGCGCACGGGTCACGCCCCGGAGTGCCGCGGAAGCTTCGACTGGGCGCTGGCCCGGGCCGTGGCCCGGGCCCCGGTGGTGGCGGAATACCTGGTGCCGCTGCTGACAAGGGAAGGCCGCGCCCTGCTCTACCGGGGCCAGTGGAGCGAGGCCGATCACCTCGAGCTGGAGCGGGCCGCGGAGCTGCTGCATGGGGCGGTGGAGACCACCGAGCGGCGCGAACTGCCCGCCGGCCGGGGCCTGCGCCACGCCGTGCGGCTGCGGCCCACCGCGCCCTGCCCCCGCCAGTACCCCCGCGCCGTGGGGGTGCCGCTCAGGAGTCCGCTGGCGATGCCGCCTTCCGTAGGTTGAGCCGGCCCCGCAGCGGAGCCACCCTGGTCCCCACCGCCGCCCGTACCCTGCCGGCAGGACTGCTGGCCAGCCTGATGGCGGCCGCCCCGGCAGCCACGGCCGCCCCGGCCGCCCCGGCAGCGGAGACCCAGGGCGCGGCCAGGGTCCCGGCGGCCGCGGTGATGACCCTCTACCGCTTCAACGGTCCCCTCGATCTGCCCTACTACACGATCGATTCGTTCCTGCAGCGGGGGCCGAGCCAGCCGGCGGGGAGTCTCGCCCAGGGCACCTCCGTGATTCCCTGCGTGGTGCTGCGGCAGGGCCGACCGCTCAGCGACGCCGGCGGCACCCCCTACGTGGGCTTCCGGGTCGTGGTCGATGCCCGCCGGGCCACCCCCGCCAGCGGGGACCGCCTGCGCCGGGCGGTGGCCCGGCAGGCCGCCGCCCGAGCGACCAACCACCACTGCGGGCCCGAGGTGACCCAGGTGCTGGATGCCCGCTGGCTGCACAGCCGGGAGAAGGGGCCCTACTTCCAGCCACCAGCCCTGGCCGGGGGGGAGGCGCCGACGCCCCGGCCGGGGCCAGCCGGTGAACGGGACGCCATCCTGCTGGCGTTCCACCGCTCCGCCGACTGTGAAACGGCCAACCGGTCGCTGGTGGGCCGCCGCCAGGCCCTGCTCCAGGCCTGGGATCGATTCGAAAAGGCCCAGGCGAAGCGGTGGTCGGCCGAGGCGCTGGGACGGGCCCGCCAGCTCGATCTGGTGATGCGCACGGCCCTGTTCGAGGGCCACCTGGAGCGGGGCTGCAGCGCCTACGGAGCCTGCGAGCGCAACGTCATCGCCCTCTCGATCCGCAACCGGGCCCGCCCGACCTGCCGGGCGGCCCAGGGCTGCCGCCGGCCGGGGGATTTCGAGGGGGTGGCCACGAAGGTGTCGCAGTACAACATCTGGGACGAGGTGCCCAGCCAGGTGTCGGGCCTCACCTCCTGTTACCTGCGCCCTTCGGCCGACGACGGCTCCGTCGGCTCCCCTTCCCGGCTGCGGCGCATGCACCGCCAGAGCGTGGAGGCGATCGACACGATCCTGTTCGGCAGCGACACCGCCCTGCAGGCCCTGTTTGCCGGGGTGCCGCCGGCGGATCTCACGGCGCTGCGGCACTACTACCACCCCCCTGCCATGGGGCCCTGCTTCCCCGACCACCCGCGGGTGGGGAAGGTGGCGGCGGCGCTGGCCCGCCGGGGCGGCGACCACGTGCTGATCGCCAATGCCTGGGTGGAGCTGGGGGAAAGGGAAGCGGGCGGCGACCGCTTCCGCCTCTTCCGGGTGCGCACCGACCCGGATCGGGACCGGGTGCAGAGTCTCGACCTCTACCCCGGGTTTCTGCTGGATCCAGGCGCCCTGCAGCCGGGGCTGCCGCCGCGCTGCACGGCCTACGGCCTGCCCTCCGGATGCCACTTCGAGCGGATCGGCCGCCACCGCCAGACCCCGCCCTGGCAGGCGGCGGGCCGGCCCCTGGCCCTGCCCTGCCGGGTGCCTTCCCTGGGCACCTCCTGTGACTTCCCGCCCCCACCGGCCCCGGAGGAAGGGAAGGCCCCGGTGGCCGCCACGGTGGGGGGGGCCTGCGACCGGGAACTCCAGCCCATCACCGGGGTGCCCTGAGGGAGCCGCCGGCAGGGAACGCCGGCCCAGGCTGCCCCTACTCCACCTGCAGACGCTGCACGGCGGCACCCCCCACCCGGGCGCGCAGGCGCCGCAGCAGGCCGGGGATCTCGGCGGCCCAGGGGCTGGAGCGGAGCACCGCGCGCAGCTCCGCCTCGCTCACGCCGGCATCGAGGGCATCGGCGTTGGCGCCCGGGAACCAGTGATCCCCCTGGCCGAGCAGGCCGTAACGGGCGCGGGCGAATCCCTCCAGATCCCAGGCCTCGAGCAGGTTGTGCAGCCAGAGCAGCACCGGCAGGTTGATGCCGCCCGGGGTGTGCTCCCAGTCGGGCAGACCCTGCTGCCAGCTGGCCAGCCAGGCGGCGCCCAGGGCCTGCCGGCGGGCGCTCTCCAGACTGCTCCAGGATGGGCGGCAGCAGGGAGCCGGCCTGATCGAGCAGGGCCACCGCCTCGAGGTGCAGGGCCAGATCCTCCGGCCGGGCCGCCCCCACGCTGATCGTGTGGATCCCCGGGGCCGAGAGGCAGAAGAGATCGTTGACCACGATCGGGTGGAGCGGGGAACAGAGCTGCCGCAGCCGCTCCGAAGGGCTGTGGAGATGGCCGCCCTTGTCGGTGGGGCTGATCACGAACACCCCCATGTCGTGGGCCCGGGCCGCCTCGATGGCGGGCAGGTTGTCCTGGCGGATGTAGTACCAGTGCAGGTTGATGTAGTCGAAGCGGTCGCTGGCGATCGCCTCCAGGATCAGGGGCAGGGGGGCGTGGGTGGAGAAGCCCACGTGGCCGATGCGGCCCTCGGCCTGCCAGCGCCGGGCCACCTCCAGGCAGCCTCCCGGCCGCAGGGTCTGCTCGAGGTGCTCCGGCAGGTTGAGGCCGTGGATGGCGAGCAGATCCAGCCGCCGCTTCCCCCCCGGCACCGGGTTGCTGAGCCCCAGCCGCTCGAAGCTCAGCTCCAGCTCCCGCTCGAAGGCCGCCGGATCGGCGTGGGGCGGCACCTTGCTCTGCAGGATGCGGCGGGAATCGGGCAGCTCGGGCAGCAGCCAGCCCAGCTGACGCTCGGAGCTGCCGTAGTGGCGGGCGGTTTCGATGTGGTGGAAGCCCGCCGCCAGCGCCTCCTGGAGGGTGGCGCGCAGCTGGGCCTGCTGCTCGGAGCCGATCTGCTCGGGCGGCAGATCCTTCCAGCTCTGCTGGAAGCGCATCCCCCCCAGGGAGAGAACGGGCATGGCCAGCCCGGTGCGGCCGAAACGCCGGGTGGGCAGGCTCACGGAGCGGTGGAGGCGGCGCGGCGGGGCAGGGTGCGCTTCAGCCGCGCCGGGGACGGCAGGCCCAGGGGCTGGATCTGCTGCTGGCGCAGCTGATCCTCCAGTTCCGGCAGCCGCTCGTAGTCGACCCAGTGGATGCAGTCCACCGGGCAGGTGTCGATGGCTTCCTGGATGCGCTCGGTGCTGTCGCCGTCCTGGCGGATGGCGCGGGAGCGGCCCCAGGTGGGCTCCACCAGGAAGGTGTTGCCGGCCACATGGGCGCAGTAGCGGCAGCCGATGCACACGGCTTCATCCACCCACACCGCCTTCTGGCGCAGCGCCCCACCCAGCAGGGGTTCACTGCCTGTGATCAGCGGAGGCTCC
This sequence comes from uncultured cyanobacterium, assembly GCA_963847745.1. GTDB lineage: Bacteria > Cyanobacteriota > Cyanobacteriia > PCC-6307 > Cyanobiaceae > Cyanobium. Next base: position 100,418 of record CAWKAW010000018.1, read on the forward strand.
TCCGCGGCGACGCGGAAGGCGAGGGAGGGATCGACGCCGCCGTTCACGGGCTCAGCCGTCCCAGCGGGTCACCACCAGTTCGATGCTGCCGTCGAGCTGCTCGCTCTGGGTGCTCACCTGGAAGCCTTCCTCGGCCGTGGCGGCCAGGATGGTGCGCAGGGCGTAGCGCTGGCTGAGGCGGGCCAGGAAGCGCTCCACGGGGATGGACTGCTTCCAGAGATCGAGATCGGTCACCAGCTCGTAGGCACCGCTGGCCTCGTTCCAGCGGAAGCCGATGTCCCCTCCCTGGGGCTGGGGGATGGCCAGGTCGGCGAGCACGGTCTGGCCGCGATAGCCGCGCACCTCGCGGGCCTCGGCAGCGGGCGGGTAGCCGAGGTCGGTGAGGGCCTCCACCAGGGCGGCCCGATCGCGGAGCTCGGTCTTGACGGTGCTGAAGTGCGACATCGGCTCAGGCGGAAGGTTGCTGGTTCAGGGGCTGACGATCGTGGGCGGCCAGGGTCTGGGGAGCCTGGAAGGCCTCCGCGGTGCTGCGGCGCTGCTGCACGGCCCCGAGGCGGGCCTCGATGCGTTCGGTGAGCTGCTCGCAGCCCACGCCCTGCACCCCTTCCACCAGTTCCTCGACGCGACCGTCGGGGCGGATGCGGAATCGGATGGTGCGCTGGGCCATCCCGGGGGTGAGGCAGGAGTGGGGGGATGCTAACCGGTTTGTCCAGGGCTGGGATCGGGGCCCGCCCTCAGTGCAGGAGCCCCTCATCCACCAGGGTCTGCAGGCGTTCGAGCAGCTCCGGCTGCTCGAGCTGCTCGAGGGCCAGCCGCGCCTCGTCGCGCACGGTGGAATCGCAGTCGTGGAGCATGGCGTGGAGCAGGGCCTCCACCAGCTCCTGCTGGCGGGGCTCCACCAGATCGGGGTAGAGGCGCCCGAGGGACCAGGCGCTGTTGCTGCGCACGGCGGCCTCGCTGTCGATCCTCAGGGTCTGCAGCAGCTGGGCGGCGGCCGGATCGGCCTTGGCGGCACCGGTGGCGCCGGCATCGGCCAGGGAGCTGGCGGCCCAGAGGCGCACGGCGGCGATGTCCACCTGGAGGGAGCGGATCAGGGGGTTGAGGATCGGGGCGTCGGGATAGTTGGCCAGGCTCCAGGCCACGGCCTTGCGCACATAGCCGTTGTCGTCGCCGGCGAGCAGCTGCAGCAGGGGGGTGACCGCCAGGGGGTGGGGATTGCGGCCCAGGGCATACACGGCGCTCATGCGCAGGATCGGGCAGCCCGCCTCCAGCAGGGGCAGCAGCAGGGGGAAGGCACGGGGATCGCGGTGCTCGCAGAAGATGCGCAGACCCTGCATGCGCTGCTCGTGGGAGCCGGCGAGCAGCTCGAGCCCCAGATCGCACTCGGCCGCCACGTCACCGGCGGAGGGCTCGGAGGCTTCGATCTCATCGAGGGGATCGCCCAGGAGTTCCTCGGCCAGCTCGTGGGCGAGCATCTCCGGATCGAAGGCCAGGCGGGCGGGGCCGTCAGGGAAGGGGAAGGCGTCGTCCGGCATGGGGCGATTGTCTCAGCCGACGGGGGCGGGAGCGGCCATGTCGCCCGGCAGCCAGATGCGGGCGCTGACCGCGAAGAGCGCCAGGGCGAAGAGCAGCACGATGGCGGCGGGCAGGAGGGTGGTGCGCAGAAACGACATCGAGAAACGGCCCGGAATGCTGGCCATTCTCGGGGGCGGGCGGGCCGCGTAGGGTTCGCCCAGCCGTTCCCCAGCGATGACCCGCGAACCCAGCGCCGCCGAGCAGCCGGGACAAGCGGGGGCGCGCCGGAGGCTGGTGGCGGTGGCGGCCGAGGGGGTGGCCAGCGGCATCCCCTACATGGTGGGCACCAAGCTGCTGCAGGGCTGGCTCACCGCCACCAGTGTGCCCCTGGGCCTGATCGGGCTGCTGGGCCTGGCGGAGTTGCCCTACACCCTGAAGATGGTGTGGGCGCCGGCGCTGGATCGCTGGCCGATCCCCTGGCCGGATCGGCGCCGGGGCTGGCTGCTGGCCCTGCAGATCACCCTGGTGGCGGTGATCGGGGCGATGGCCCTGCTGCGGCCGGGCACGGGGCAGGGGAGCCTCACGGCGATCGGCCTGATGGCGCTGCTGCTGGCGGTGGTGAGCGCCAGCCAGGACATCGTGGTGGATGCCTACCGCACCGACCTGCTGCCGGACCGGGAACGGGGCGGTGGGGCGGCGGCGGCGAATCTGGGCTACCGCGGCGCCATGCTGGCGATCGGCGCGGGGGGCTTCATCGTGGCCGGGCGCTTCGGCTGGCCCTGGGCCTTCGTGGCGGCGGCGCTGCTGATGGCAACGGTGCTGCCCTTCACCCTGGCGGCGCCGCGGCTGGCGGCGATGGAGCAACCGGTGCGCAGCCTGCGCCAGGCGGTGGTGGGCCCGGCGAAGGAGTTCCTGCACCGCACCGGCGGCGGCCGGGCGGCGATGATCCTGGCCCTGGTGCTGCTCTACCGCTGGCCCGATGGGCTGCTGAATCTGATGGCGGTGCCGTTCCTGATCCAGAAGGGCTTCAGCCCGGAACTGATCGGCACGGTGCTGGGGGGCTGGGGCATCGGCGCCACGGTGATCGGCACGGTGCTGGGGGGCGTGCTGTTCGGCCGGCTGGGGCTGAACCGCTCCCTGTGGCTGTTCGCCGTGGTGGGCGCGCTCGGCAACCTTTCCTACTGGGCCCTGGCGAGTTTCGGCGGCGGCACCCCGGGCCTGCTGGCGGCGGTGGGGATGGAGAACATCGGCGGCGGCATGGTGGGCGCCGCCTTCGTGGCCCTGCTGATGAGCCTGTGCAATCCACGCTATTCGGCCACCCAGTACGCGCTGTTTTCAGGGATCTATGCGCTGAGCCGCTCGCTGCTGGCGGCCCCTTCGGGATTCGTGGCAGGAAGAGTGGGGTGGAGCAGCTTCTTTCTGCTCACGGTGGTTGCTGCCCTCCCAGCTTTCCTGCTGATGATCCGGCTCACCCCCTGGGAAAGGAACGAAGCGATGGGAAGCTATGACGCAGCCGGGATTCGCCTGAAGAATAACTCGTCAGTGAAGAAAGAGGAAATTCTTTCTCCAGTACGACATTGAAATATTACTTATATATACTGTTTTAATTATACAATAAAAATGATAACTGAGTCAGCTCAGGATTTCACGGGAAAGGGCAACACGTCGCCTGAGCTTACGGGAATACCCGAAGGCGGCGGCAGCTCCAAAAAGGGGAACTGGACCAGGAACCACGCCGGGAGGATTATCGAATACAGAGAAGTTAACGTTTGCAATGACAAATTGAGAGGAATTATTGCTGACCAAAGCTGTCGCATTGAAGCTGACCGTACCGGAAATCCCAGTATCCCCGTAGATGATGGGTGAGGCAGCAGTTGCAGTGAGAGTTTCAGCCTGACCAGGCGGTCCAAACCTTGTCACTGAGCCATCAGTTGTTGGGGCGATGGAGATAATCTGACCCTGAGTGTTTACCGTGCCGCAGATTGAGCAGTTACCCAGGAAATAAAACTGACCGAACAGAAAAGTAGGATCATTTCTGTTGGCATAGCTGAGGCTGGGGGTTTGAGTATAAAAAAGGCCCGTAATTCCCTCAAAGAAACCACCAGAAGAAGGAGATAAATTCAACACCTGCCATGGATTTCCTAAGCTTGGCCCGGGAACATTGGTGACTGGGTTAGCAAAAGTGAAAGTTCCACCATTACCAACAGGATTAGGATTGTTGCCAACATTGGCACCAGAACCGGAAGTTGTGGAAGTGCCTCTCTGGGTCTGAAACGTGACAGACGAGGAAGGAGACCTGAGCCCCAGCCGGCACCGTGCGAAGCCGCCAGCGAGACCACTGGTGGCCAGAATCGAGCCGATCGCAAGCCTCAGCATGGGGGAACGGAATCCAGGAACTTTCTCGACAGCGAGCATCACCACGCATGACATAAGCTCCTATCCACCCTAGCCGTTCTCCGCAGGCAAGTCAACGTCCTGGTCCTTGCCGCGCCCCGGGTCAGCGCTCGCGGACGCTGCGTGCCTTCGCCGCAGCTGGCCGCAGGCCGCATCCGCATCGAGGCCCCGGCTGGCCCGCACGCTCACGGCGATCGAGCGCCGCTCCAGGGCGGCCCGGAAGGCCTCCACCCGCTCCGGGGAAGGCCGCTGGTAAGCTCTCCTCCTCGATCGGGTTGTAGGCGATCAGGTTCACGTGGCTCTGGAAGCCCCGCAGCAGGCTGGCCAGGGCATCGGCCTGGCGGGGCCGGTCGTTGAGGCCCCCCAGCAGGATGTATTCGAAGCTCACCCGCCGGCCGGTCACGGCCACCCAGTGGCGGCAGTCCTCCAGCAGCTGCTCGATCGGATAGGCGCTGGCGGTGGGGATCAGCTCCTGGCGCAGGGGCTGATCGGGCGCGTGCAGGCTCACCGCCAGGGTGAACTGGGCCCGCCCCAGCCGCTCCAGCGCCCGCTCCGCCAGGGCCGGCAGCGCCCGGGGCACCCCCACCGTGCTCACGGTGAGGCGCCGCTGGCCGATGCCCAGATCCTGGCCCAGGCAGTCGATCGCCGCCAGCACGGCATCGACATTGAGCAACGGCTCGCCCATGCCCATGAACACCACGTGGCTGGGGCGGCGCCCCATCACCTCGCGCACGTGCAGCACCTGATCCACGATCTCGTGGGCCGCCAGCGAGCGCTGCAGACCCCCCTTGCCGGTGGCGCAGAAGCGGCAGGCCATCGGGCAGCCCACCTGGCTGCTCACGCACACCGTGAGTCGATCGCCCGTGGGGATGCCCACCGTTTCCACCGCCAGGCCATCGGCGGTCCCCAGCAGCAGCTTCACCGTGCCGTCCTGCGCCGTGCTGCGCCGCAGCTCCCGTGAACGGCCGATCCAGTCGACCAGGCCCGCGGGGGGGGCGGCCGGCCAGATCCTGGCGCCAGGCCCTGGGCAGCACCGTGATCGCCTCCAGGCTGGCGGCACCGCGCCCGTAGATCCACTCGTGCAGCTGTCGCCCCCGGAAGGCCGGCTGTCCCTGGGCCACCGCCCACGCTTCCAGCTCGGCCAGCCCCATCCCCAGCAGGGGACGGGCTGCCGGGGGATGGGCTGCCGCCGGGGCGGCAACGGCCTGCGAATCAGAGGCCGGCGCAGCCGTGATCACGGCCCCACCAGGAGTCCGTGCCCCAGCTTCCACTCCACCAGCAGCAGGGCGATGAACCCCAGCATCGCCAGGCGACCGTTCAGCCGTTCGTTGCGGCTGTGGAAGCCCCAGCGGGGGATCCGCCGCACCGGCACCGGGGTGGCGTCAGTCATCGCTGAGCAGCCCTTCTTCCTGCAGACCCTCGAGGGCATTGGGGTCGGGCAGGAGCTCCTCGGTGAGGGCTTCCTCCTGGCTGGGGCGGGCGAAGGCCGCGAAGCTGCTGGTGGAGGCCTCGATGCCATGGCGGCTGCGGGTCGCCTCCAGATCCTCCTCGGAGGGATCATCGAGCACCGCCGCGGTCACCACCGGCGCCGGCAGCTCCACCGTGTAGTCGGGACGCAGGTTCTGCATGCGGCGGTAGCTGGCCGCCTCCTCCTCGAGGATGTCGGGATGGGGTCCGGCCTCGGCCCGCAGCTCCTCCTCGAAGCCACCGAAGCCCGTGCCGGCCGGGATCAGCCGACCGATGATCACGTTCTCCTTGAGGCCCCGCAGCCAGTCGCTCTTGCCCTCGATCGCCGCCTCGGTGAGCACCCGGGTGGTCTCCTGGAAACTGGCGGCGGAGATGAAGCTGTCGGTGTTGAGGGAGGCCTTGGTGATGCCCAGCAGCACCGGGGTGAATTCCGCCGGCGCCCCGCCGGTGATCGCCATCGCCGAGTTCACCTGCTCCACCTGGCGCAGCTCGATCAGCTCCCCGGGCAGGAGGGTGGTGTCTCCGGCGTCCTCGATGCGCACCTTGTTGGTCATCTGCCGCACGATCACCTCGATGTGCTTGTCGTCGATCGACACCCCCTGCGACTTGTACACGTTCTGCACCTCCTGCACCATGCGGAACTGCAGCTTGGAGATCGCCTCCTGGGCCGCCTCCATCGTGGGCTTGCGGCTGCGCAGGTCCTCGAAGTAGCACTCCAGCAGCTCGTGGGGGTTGATCGGGCCATCGGTGAGCATCTCGCCGGCGCTCACCTGCTGGCCGTCACTCACCATCACGTTGCGCCCCAGCAGGATCGGATACTCGCTGATCGAGTCGTCGGTTTCGATCACCGAAACGGTGATCGAATCGTCGTCATCCCCCTGCTTGATCTGCACCGTGCCGGCCTTGCGGCAGAGCACCGTGGATTCCCGCGGCCGCCGCGCCTCCAGCAGCTCCTCGATCCGGGGCAGACCCTGCACGATGTCGCCGGTCTTCTGCCGCTCGAACACCAGCAGGGCCAGGCCGTCGCCCCGTTGCACCAGTTCGCCGTCGCGCACGTGCAGCACCGAGTCGGGCGACACCATGTAAGGCCGGCCCAGACGGATCACCAGGGAATTCCCCTCGATCGCCTCCACCTGGCCGCAGCAGGGGGAGGTCACCCCGGCCGCCAGCGGATCGCCGTCGACGATCCGCTGGCCCACCGTCACCTCCGGGGTGGCGGAGCCGAGGTCGATGCGGCGCGTGTCCTCCTCCCGTTCCACGATCAGCCGCCGGATCGGTTCGTCGCCGATGCCCTCGGGCAGCTGCACCATGCCGTTCTCCTTGCAGAGGATCTGGGTGGTGGCCACCACGTCGCCCTTCTTCACCGTGATGCCGTCTTCCACCTGCAGCTCGGTGTGGGTGGATCCGTGGCTGGCATCGGAGAGGGTGTCGCGCCGCACCAGCAGGGTTTCGAGGATCACCAGCTGCAGCCGCTCGATCGTCTTGGCCCGCTTGTCGGAGACAACCTCCACGTCCACGGTCATCTGGGGAGTGGTGTCGAAGGTCTCGAGGATCAGCTGGGTGCGCAGCAGCTCCACTCCCTCCACGCTCTTGATCAGTTCCCCGTCCTTGTAGGTGAGGCGCTGGGTGGCCTTCAGCCCCAGGGAAGGGCCGCCTGTCTGCTTCACCGAGGTGAGTTCGGGCAGGTGGGCCTGGTCGGGAATGGTGTATTCCTCCACCGGCCGCAGCAGCAGGGCACCGCCCTCGGGGGTGTCGACCGTTTCGACGAACTTCATCGTCTCCGCCACCAGGCCCGGGGCGATCTCCTCGCCCGGATTCACCATGCGGCCTTCGGCGCCGAAGCGGCTCAGCACCTTGGCATCGGAGACCAGGTGCAGCTCGCCGGAGCGCACAATGATTTCCCGCAGGATGTCGTTCTTCTGGGTCACCGTCACGATGCCGGCGGTCTGGCTGAAGATGTCCTTCACCACCTCGGTGCCGGCCTCGATCCACTGGCCGTCCTCGATCATCAGCAGGGAGATGTCCTTGTTGATCTCGTGGGTTTCCTGGGGAATCCACAGCAGCGTGCCCCCCTTGCTCACCTCGTAGCCGTTCTTGGCGGAACGGGCCTTCTTGATGGCCAGACCCGGGGCGAACTTCACGATCCCGCCGGTCTGGGTGCGGAAGCGGTCGTCGCTGAGCTCGGCGATCACCTCGCCGGCGCCGATCTTGGTGCCGGGGTGGGTCTTGACCAGATAGTGGAGGTTCTCCTTGCCCTCCAGATGCCAGGTCTCTCCCGAATGGGTCGAGACCCCCACCAGCTTGCAGTCCTTGAGGGTGATGCTGGCGGTCACGATCTGCACCTCACGGGAGTCGCCCGCCGATTCCCGCAGCCGCACGGCACCGCCGTACACACTCACCAGCCGGCTTTCGGCCAGCACGTTGCCGGTGGTGACCGGGCGGTTGCCCTCGATCACCGGCTGGGCATTGGGGGGCAGGTTGTAGACATCACCGCTGAACACCCAGAGCCGGCCCAGCCGCTGGGCCTTGTGGGTGATGTTCCCCTGGCGATCGGTCACCTCCCGGGGCTGGATCACGTCCTCGAAGCGCACCTGGCCCGCCAGGTCGCAGATCACATCCTTGGTGGCCTTCTCCACGCTCTTCTTCACCACGGCGCCGGCTGAGATCTGGGCCAGCACGGTTTCCGCCGGCACCGTCTCGCCATCGGCCACGAACAGGATCGAGCCGGAGCTGATGTCGAGCTTCTGGATCCTGCCCTTGCCGGTGGGATTGACGTTCAGGGAGAAATCGGTTTCGGCGATCTGGGCCTCGACGCCGTGGGGAGTGCGGTAGTCCCGCACCCGGGCCTTCGGCCCGAACTCCACCACCCCTTCCTTCTCGGCCCGCACCACCCCGGTCTCGGCGGTGGACACACCACCGGTGTGGAAGGTGCGCATCGTGAGCTGGGTGCCCGGCTCGCCGATCGACTGGGCGGCGATGATGCCCACGGCCTCACCCAGATCCACCAGTTCGTTGTGGGCCAGGGCCCAGCCGTAGCACTTGCGGCACACCGAGCGGGAGGCCTCGCAGGTGAGGGGCGAGCGCACCACCACGGTGCGGATACCGGCCGCCTCGATCCGGGCCGAGAGCGGGCGGTCCATCTCGCCGTCGCGCTCGACCAGCACCTCCCCTTCGCTGCTCTCCACCCGTTCGCCGGCCAGGCGGCCGATCAGCTTGCTGCCGAAGCGCCCCCGCTCATCGGCATGGATGGGGATGCCCCGGGTGGTGCCGCAGTCCTCCTCCCGCACGATCACATCCTGGGCCACGTCCACGAGGCGCCGGGTGAGATAGCCGGAGTCGGCCGTGCGCAGGGCCGTATCCACCAGGCCCTTGCGGGCGCCGTAGGAGGAGATCACGTATTCGGTGACGGTCAGCCCCTCGCGGAAGTTGGTGCGGATCGGCAGGTCGATGATCTCCCCCTGGGGATTGGCCATCAGGCCGCGCATCCCCACCAGCTGCCGCACCTGGGACATGTTGCCCCGGGCGCCGGAGTTGGCCATCATCCACACCGAGTTGAGCGGATCGTTGTCGTTGAAGTTGCGACGCACCGCCGCCACCAGGCGCTCGTTGGTCTCGGTCCAGGTATCGATCACCTTGGTGTGACGCTCCACCTCGGTGATCTCGCCGAGGCGGTAGCGCTCCTCCGTTTCGGTGATCTGCTGCTCGGCCTCCGCCAGCAGCGCCGCCTTGTCGCCCGGAATGCGCAGGTCGTCCACGGAGATCGACACCGCCGCCTGGGTGGCGTAGTGGAAGCCCAGGTCCTTGAGCTCATCGGCCATGGCGGCCGTGGCCGCCGTGCCGTGGTGCTTGTAGGCCCAGGAGACCAGATGGCGCAGGGCCTTCTTGTCGATCACCCGGTTGCGGAAGGGCGGGGCCTCCTTGCTCAGGGCCACCGCCGCCACGGCAGCGGCCTTTTCGGCCTGCTCGCGGCTGGCCTTGGTGCTCTTCTTGCTGGTTTTCTTGGCGGGGGTGGCGGTCATGACGGCGCGCGTGGAGGAAGAAGGGGGGAAGCGGGGCGCGATGGAGGCGCCGGAAGGGGGCAGCAGGCTCAGCCGGCGGCGACGGCGTCGATGATCGTGTGGTTGATCACCACCCGGCCCACGGTGGTGAGCAGATAGCGGCTGATCAGGGCACCGTCCTCATCGAAGCGGTCCCGGCGATAGCTCCACTGCTCGATGCGGGTGCCATCGCTGAGGGTTTCCTGCTTCTTCGGTTCGCTGTCCTCGTCGTCGCTCTCCACCTCGCCGTTGAAGCGCACCCAGACCCAGTCGTGCAGCTGCAGGTGCTTCTCCTCGAAGGCGGCGATCACATCGTCGAGACCGGCGAAGGTGCGGGAACGGTCCCCGAACTCCGGACGGGTCTTGTCGCGATCGACGGCGGTGAGGTAGTAGGCGCCCAGCACCATGTCCTGGGAGGGGGTGATGATCGGCTCGCCGGTGGCCGGGGAGAGGATGTTCTTGCTGGCCAGCATCAGCATGCGGGCCTCGGTCTGGGCCTCGATCGCCAGGGGCACGTGCACGGCCATCTGGTCTCCGTCGAAGTCGGCGTTGAAGGCGGGGCACACCAGCGGGTGCAGCTGGATCGCCCGTCCGTCCACCAGCTTCGGCTCGAAGGCCTGGATACCGAGGCGGTGCAGGGTGGGGGCCCGGTTGAGCAGGATCGGATGGCCCTCGATCACCTCCTGCAGCACCTGCATCACCTCATCGTCGGCCCGCTGGATCAGCTTCTTGGCGGCCTTGATGTTGTTGACGATGTTCTGGCGGATCAGACGGTGGATCACGAACGGCTGGAACAGCTCGATCGCCATCTCCTTGGGCAGCCCGCACTGGTGCATCTTGAGCTTCGGACCCACCACGATCACCGAACGGCCGGAGTAGTCGACCCGCTTGCCCAGCAGGTTCTGGCGGAAGCGGCCCTGCTTGCCCTCGATGATGTCGCTGAGCGACTTGAGGGCCCGGTTGTTGGCGCCCACCACGGTGCGGCCCCGGCGGCCGTTGTCGATCAGGGCATCGACGGCCTCCTGCAGCATGCGCTTCTCGTTGCGCACGATGATCTCGGGCGCCAGGATCTCCTGCAGCCGCGCCAGGCGGTTGTTGCGGTTGATCACCCGGCGGTAGAGGTCATTGAGGTCGCTGGTGGCGAAGCGGCCGCCGTCGAGCTGCACCATCGGCCGCAGATCGGGCGGGATCACCGGGATCACGTCGAGCACCATCCACTCCGGCTTGGCGTCGGTGGCGATGAAGTTGTCGATCACCCGCAGGCGCTTGATCAGCTTGGCCCGCTTCTGGCCCTTGCTGGCGCTGATCTCCTCCCGCAGCTGTTCGGCGATCTCGGCGAGTTCGAGGTCCTCGAGCAGCTGCTTGAGGGCCTCGGCACCGATGCCCACCACGGGCTCGTTCTCGATCTCCGAATCCTCGGCGAAGATCTCGTCCTCGATCTCCAGCCACTCGTCCTCGGTGAGCAGCTGCTTGTAGGTGAGGTCCTTGTGGTCACCGGGATCGAGCACCACATAGCAGTTGAAATACACGATCTGCTCCACGTCCCGCAGGGGCATGTCGAGCAGGATCGCCACATAGCTGGGGATCCCCTTGAGATACCACACGTGGGAAACCGGAGCCGCCAGCTTGATGAAGCCCATGCGGTGGCGCCGCACACGGCTTTCGGTCACCTCCACCCCGCAGCGTTCGCACACGATGCCGCGGTGCCGCACCCGTTTGTACTTGCCGCAGTGGCATTCCCAGTCCTTGGAGGGACCGAAGATCTTCTCGCAGAAGAGCCCGTCCATCTCCGGCTTGAGGGTGCGGTAGTTGATGGTTTCGGGCTTGGTCACCTCACCCACCACCTGACCGTTGGGGAGCGTGCGCTGCCCCCACTGCATGATCCGCTCGGGCGAGGCGAGCGTGATCTTCACGTAGTCGAAGTGGTTCTCGGTGCGGAGGTTGCTGTTGGACATGGCGGCGGTCGCGCGCAGAGGAAAGGGAACGGAGGAGGATCGTCATCCGGGGGAGCCCGGATCGGCGATCAGTCGTCGTCGTAGTCCGCGACGCCGAGGGATTCGTAGGTGGGCCGGCTGGGGGTGCTGCGGCGGGGGTTGACGTCCTGCATGAGGTCGACCTCCGCCCCCTCATCGGTGTAGACGGCGATGTCGAGTCCGAGGGACTGGAGCTCCCGCATCAGCACCTTGAACGACTCCGGCGTGCCGGGACGGGGGATCGGCTTGCCCTTGACGATCGCGTTGAGGGCCTCGTTGCGGCCCTGCATGTCGTCGGACTTGACGGTGAGCAGCTCCTGCAGGGTGTAGGCGGCGCCGTAGGCCTCGAGGGCCCACACCTCCATCTCCCCGAGCCGCTGGCCGCCCTGCTGGGCCTTGCCGCCCAGGGGCTGCTGGGTGACGAGGGAGTAGGGGCCGGTGGAGCGGGCGTGGATCTTGTCGTCGACCAGGTGCACCAGCTTGAGGATGTGGGCATAGCCCACGGTGACCGGATGGTCGAAGGGCTCGCCGCTGCGGCCATCGATCAGCTGGATCTTGCCGGGATTCTCCGGGTCGTAGACCCACTCCTTGCCGGGCTGGCGAGCGGCCTCCTCGAGATAGGCCTGCACCGTCTGCTTCGACTTCTCGGCGCCGTGCATCTCATCGAAGGGCACCACCTTCACCCGGCAGCCCAGGTGGGAGGAGGCCCAGCCCATCAGGCACTCGAACACCTGGCCCACGTTCATGCGGGAGGGCACGCCCAGGGGGTTGAGCACGATGTCGATCGGGGTGCCATCGGGCAGATAGGGCATGTCTTCCCGGGGCAGGATGCGGCTGATGATGCCCTTGTTGCCGTGGCGGCCGGCCATCTTGTCGCCCACCTGGATCTTGCGCCGCTGGGCCACGTAGACCCGCACCACCATGTTGGCGCCGGGCGGCAGCTCGTCACCCTGCTCACGGGTGTAGATGCGCACATCCACCACCCGGCCCCGCTCGGTGCTGGGCACCCGCAGGGAGTTGTCGCGCACGTCCCGCGCCTTCTCGCCGAAGATGGCGCGCAGCAGCTTCTCCTCGGGGGGCTGGTCGGATTCGCCCTTCGGCGTCACCTTGCCCACCAGGATGTCGCCGCTCTCCACGTAGGCACCGATGCGGATGATGCCCATCTCATCGAGGTTGCCGAGGCTCTCCTCGGCCACGTTGGGGATCTCCCTGGTGATCTCCTCGGGGCCGAGCTTGGTCTGACGCGCCTCGATCTCGTACTTCTCGATGTGCACCGAGGTGTAGAGATCATCCTGCACGAGCCGCTCGCTCACGAGGATGGCGTCTTCGTAGTTGTAGCCCTCCCACGGCATGTAGGCGATCAGCACGTTCTGGCCCAGGGCGATCTCCCCGCCCTCGCAGGCCGAACCGTTGGCGAGCACCTGGCCGGCGATCACCCGGTCGCCCAGCTTCACGATCGGCCGCTGGTTGAGACAGGTGTCCTGGTTGGAGCGCTGATACTTCTGCAGCCAGTGGTAGTGATCGCTGCCCTGGTCATCGCGGATGATGATCTGGGTCGCATCCACGAACGCCACTTCCCCGTTCACCCGGGTGATCGGCACCATGCCGGAATCGCGAGCCACCTGGGTTTCCAGACCCGTGCCCACCAGGGGCCGTTCGGGCCGCAGCAGCGGCACCGCCTGGCGCTGCATGTTGGAGCCCATCAGGGCCCGGTTGGCATCATCGTGCTCGAGGAAGGGAATCAGGGAGGTGGCCACCGAGATCACCTGCACCGGTGAGAGCTGCACGTAATCCACCTGTTCCGGCGGCACCTTCTCGAAGTCCTGCCGGTAGCGCACCGGCACCAGCTCGGCGGTGATGCGGCCCTGGGCATCGGTTGGGATGTCGCCGGGGGCCACCCGGCACTCGTCCTCGAGGTCGGCCGAGAGATAGATCGGGTCTCCCTCCTTGATCACGATGCCGTTCTCCACCCGCCAGAAGGGGGTTTCGATGAAGCCGTATTCGTTCACCCGGGCGTGGGTGGCCAACGAACCGATCAGACCGGCATTGGGACCCTCCGGCGTTTCGATCGGGCAGATGCGGCCGTAGTGGGAGGGGTGGATGTCGCGCACGGCGAAGCCGGCCCGCTCGCGGGTGAGGCCGCCGGGGCCCAGGGCGCTGATGCGGCGCTTGTGGGTGAGCTCGGCCAGGGGGTTGGTCTGGTCCATGAACTGGCTGAGCTGGCTGGAGCCGAAGAACTCCTTGATCGCCGCCACCAGGGGCTTGGGATTGACCAGCTGGGCCGGGGTGAGGGAATCGGTCTCCCCGACCGTCATCCGTTCCTTGATGATGCGCTCGAGGCGGTTGAGGCCCACCCGCACCTGGTTCTGGAGCAGTTCTCCCACCGAGCGCACCCGGCGGTTGCCGAGATGGTCGATGTCGTCGAGGGTGGCTCCCCCCACATCGAGCTCCAGATTGATCAGGTAGTCGATGGTGGAGAGCACATCCTCGGGGGTGAGGGTGCGCACCGCATCGGGGATGGTGAGCCGCAGCTTCTTGTTGATCTTGTAGCGGCCCACCCGGCCCAGGTCGTAGCGCTTGGGATCGAAGAATCGGCTGTGCAGCAGCTGCTGGCCGCCGCTCACGGAAGGGGGCTCGCCGGGCCGCAGCTTCTTGTAGAGCTCGAGCAGGGCCTGATCCTCGGAGCTGATGCCCTCCTCGTTGGCCGCCTCGATCGACTTCTGGTAATACTCGGGGTGGCGCAGCTTGTCGAGAACGTCGTTGTCGGACAGGCCGATGGCGCGCATCAGCACGTGGGCATTGATCTTGCGGGTCTTGTCGACCCGTACATGCAGCAGGTCGTATTTATCGGTCTCGAATTTCAGCCAGGCGCCCCGGTTGGGGATCAGGCTGGCGTTGAAGGTCTTGCGGCCGTTCTTGTCCTGCTCCTCCTTGAAATAGACGCCGGGGCTGCGCACGATCTGATTGACGATCACGCGCTCGGCACCGTTGATGATGAAGGTGCCGCGCTCGGTCATCAGCGGCAGCTCGCCGATGAACACCTCCTGCTCCTTGATCTCGCCGGTCTCCTTGTTGACCAGCCGGCAGGTCACATACATCTGGGAGGCGAAGGTCGCATCGCGGCGCTTGGCCTCCTCCACGTCGTGGCGGGGGCGTTTGAGGCGATACTGGTCGCCCACGAAGTGCAGCTCCAGCTTGCCCGTGTAGTCGGTGATCGGAGAGAAGCTGTCGAGCTCCTCGATCAGGCCCTTCTCCAGGAACCATTTGAAGCTGGCCCGCTGCACCTCCACCAGATCGGGCAGGTAGGTGACGGTCTTGGCGACCTGGATCGCGCTGCTCATGCGGGGTACCTGCAGGAACGGGTGGGTTGGACGGGGCTGGAAGCGGGAAGGACCAGGAACGGCCTGTGGTGTGGCGGACCTGCCCATGCGAACAGGCGCAGCGGGCGGATCCTTTTTCCCTGGGCGGGCAGGAAGAAAGGATCAGACCGTGCGCCTAGCGAGCTCGCTGCAAAGCAGCCAGCTGGGGAGCCGGGGTGGTGGGTGCCATCGGGCAAGGCAGGTGATCTGCCCTTGCTGCGGGGGTGGTCGGGACCGGGATGGTCAATAGGGAGCGCTTCCGCTTCCAAGCCAATGAAACATCATACAGTGTGAAGCGGCAGGTTGAACAGCCTCGTGGCGTTGGCGGTGCTGGTAAGGGCCACCTGCTCGAGTTCCTCCCCCCGCAGTTCGGCCACCCGACTGGCCACGGCAGCCACGAAGGCGGGCTCGTTGCGCTTGCCCCGGCGAGGCACCGGCGCCAGGAAGGGACAGTCGGTCTCCACCAGGTAGCGATCGGCCGGAACCCGGCGGGCGCATTCCGCGATCGCCTCCGCCTTCGGGAAGGTGACGGTGCCGCTGAAGCTGATGTGGAGTCCGAGATCCAGGAAGCCCTCCATCTCCTCGGGCGTCCCCCCCCAGCAGTGCATCACCCCCCGGGGGCAGGCACCTTCCCTGGCACGCCGGCCCAGCTCCGCAAGCATCGGCCCGGCCGCATCGCGGCAGTGCACGATCACCGGCAGGTCGAGCTCGATGGCCAGGTCCAGCTGGGGACCCAGCACCGCCAGCTGTTCCTCCAGGTTCCGGGCCCGGAACAGATCGAGCCCCAGTTCGCCGATCGCCACCACCCGGGGATCCGCCTGGGCCGCCTGCCGCAGCACGGCCTGGGTATCGGCCTGCCAGTGCTCACAATCAAGGGGATGGACGCCGACGGCGTAGCGCAGTTCCGGGAAACGGTCGGCCAGGGCGCGGATCGCCGGGATCTCGGCGGGCTCCACGCAGGCATGCACCAGGGCCCTCACCCCAGCGGCACGCCAGCGGGCCGACACCTCCTCGAGATCCTCGTCGAAGTTGCGGAAAACGATGTGGCAGTGGCTGTCGACGAGGGGGGGAGCCGCCATGGAGGCCACGGAGATCAGCCTTCGGCGGGCTCGGCCACCACGGCAGTCG
Source organism: uncultured cyanobacterium (assembly GCA_963847745.1). GTDB lineage: Bacteria > Cyanobacteriota > Cyanobacteriia > PCC-6307 > Cyanobiaceae > Cyanobium. Next base: position 116,291 of record CAWKAW010000018.1, read on the forward strand.
GAGCGGCGGTCGGAGCGAGCGGCCGTGGGGGCAGCGGCAGCCGGGGCAGAAGCAGGCGCTGACGGGGCGGGCGCTGACGGGGCAGGAGACCAGGTGGGCTCGAGCACCTGCTTCACCGCCATGCTCAGGCGCGATTTCTGGTTGGCGCCGGTGTTGCGGTGCAGCACTCCCACCTTCACGGCCTTGTCGATCTTGCTCACGGCGGCATTCAGGCTCGCCTGCACGGTGGCCCTGGCCTCCTCGCCGGGCTCGGTGCCGTAGGCGCTGCAGGCCGTGAAGCAGCGCTTCATCAGGGTGCGCAGGGCCGACTTGTAGCTGCGGTTCCGCAGACGGTTGCGCTCCGCGATCTCGATGCGCTTCTTCGAAGACTTGTTATTGGCCACGGGTACGGGCGCTGACTCGGCAAACGCTGATCGTACCCCGTGACCCCGCGCCCCCGGGCGGCTGGCCCGGCTGCCTCCCCGGAGCGGGGCCCTAGCCTCGTCTTCACGATCCTTCCCGCCCTCCGCCTTGGTCGCCTCCCGTTCCGCCGCCCTGGCCGTTTCGATTGCGTGCCTGCGGGATCCCCACCAGGCCGGTGAACGGCTGGCGGCGATCGCCGCTCGCACCGCCGGCGCCCGGATGGCGGAGGAGGAGCAGCGGGTGGCCGCGATCCTCGAGCAGGTTCGTGATCAGGGTGACGCGGCGCTGCTGGAGCTCAGCGAGCGCTTCGATGGGGTTCGGCCCGATCCTCTGCGGATTCCCCCCGAGCGGCTGCGGCAGGCCTGGGAGACCACCCCCCCCGCTCTGCGCTCCGCCCTGGAGCTCGCCCACGCCAGGATCCTGGCGTTTCACCAGCGGCTGCGGCCGGCGGATCTGGCGGTGCAGGGCCCCCATGGCGAAGTGCTGGGCCGGCGCTGGCGGGCCGTGGAACGGGCCGGGCTCTACGTGCCCGGCGGCCGGGCCGCTTATCCCAGCACCGTGCTGATGAATGCGGTGCCGGCGGTGGTGGCCGGGGTGGAGCGCCTGGTGATGGTCACCCCCCCAGGCCCCGGTGGCGAACCCAACGCCACGGTGCTGGCGGCCGCCCATCTGGCCGGGGTGGAGGAGGTGTATCGGGTGGGGGGCGCCCAGGCGATCGCCGCCCTCGCCTGGGGCACCGAATCGATCCCCCGGGTCGATGTGATCAGCGGGCCGGGCAATCTCTACGTGACCCTGGCCAAGAAGGCTGTGTACGGGCAGGTGGGGATCGACTCCCTGGCCGGTCCCAGCGAGGTGCTGGTGATCGCCGATGCCACGGCCCGGGCCGACCAGGTGGCCGCGGATCTGATGGCCCAGGCCGAGCACGACCCTCTCGCCGCGGCGATCCTGATCACCACCAGCGAGGAACTGGCCGCGGCGGTGCCCGCCCAGATCGAAGCCCAGCTCAGCCAGCACCCCCGCGCCGGGATCGTGCGGCAGGCCCTCCAGGACTGGGGCCTGATCGTGATCTGCGGAGATCTCGAGGAGGCGGCACGTCTCAGCGACCGTTTCGCGCCGGAACACCTGGAGCTGCTGGTGGAGGATCCCGAGCCCCTGGCGGAGCGCATCCACCACGCCGGCGCCATCTTCCTGGGCCCCCACTCGCCCGAGGCGGTGGGCGATTACCTGGCCGGCCCCAACCACACCCTGCCCACCTCCGGCACCGCCCGCTTCGCCGGCGCCCTCAGCGTGGAGACCTTCCTGCGCCACACCAGCCTGATCCGCTTCAACCAGGCGGCGCTGGAGGCCACAGGCGCCGCCGTGATCGCGCTGGCCGAGAGCGAGGGGCTGCACAGTCACGCCGAGTCGGTGCGGCGACGGCTGGGGTAGAGCTGGCCCTGCTTCAGCAGAAGCTCAGCGGACTCCTGAATGGGATTCAGCGCCTCTTCAGATCCCGCACCCTCGGCTCGCCCTCCACGATCTCCCCCACCAGCACCTGGTCGGTGAGGTTCACGAACAGCCCGTTCTCCAGCACGCCCGGCAGGTTGTTGATCTCCTTCTCGAGGCCCGCCGGATCGGTGATGCCGCCGGCGAAGCTCACGTCCAGCACCAGGTTGCCCTGATCCGTCACCACGGGACCGGCCTTGCGCACGGCCATGCGCAGCTCGGCGGCGCCGCCCATCTCCGCCAGCTGGCCCCGCACCTGACGCCAGGCGCCCGGCAGCACCTCCACCGGCAGCAGGAAGCCCAGATTCAGCCGTTCCACCAGCTTGCCGGCATCGACCACCACCACGAACCGCTCCGCCCGGCGGGCCACCAGCTTCTCCTGCACGTGGCAGGCGCCGCCCCCCTTGATCAGCTGGAAGGCCGGATCCACCTCGTCGGCTCCATCGATGGCCAGATCGATCCGATCAACGGCATTGAGGCTGGTGAGGGGGATGCCCAGCTCGGCGGCCAGCACTTCCCCCTGGAAGGAGGTGGCCACGCCGGTGATGGTCCGCAGTTCGCCCCGCTGCAGCCGGGCTCCCAGGGCCCGGATCATCAGGGCGGCGGTGGAGCCGGAACCGAGTCCCAGCACCATGCCGTCGCGGATCTGCTCGGTGGCCGCCTCGGCAACGGCCTGCTTCATCCGGTCCTGCAGATCGCTCATCCCATCCAGGGCGGAAATCGGGCGTGACCGTAGCAAGGCCGGATCGGCGACCAGAGAGGATCAGCCGGCCGGAGGAAGGGCCTCCGGCCGGATCGAGAGCTGCAGCTCCCGCCGGGCCCGCACCACCTTGAGGGCCAGGGGCTGCCCCACCTGGGAGTGCTCCACCTGCTGGAGCAGGGCGGCAGGGGTGCGCACCGGCTGGTCGGCGATGGCCACCACCAGGTCACCGCGGCGCAGACCGGCTTTCTCCGCCGGGCTTTCGGGCAGCACCCGCTGCACCAGGGCCCCATCCTGCTCGGGCAGCTGCACCAGGGCTTCGGGATTGCGGTTGTTCTCCCGCGCCACCCGGGCGGTGAGGGGCACGAGCTGCAGGCCCAGGTAGGGATGCACCACCTTGCCGCCGTCGGCCAGCTGGTCCGCCACCCGCCGGGCCAGGTTGATGGGGATGGCGAAGCCCAGGCCCGCACCCGGCCCGGATCGCACCAGGGTGTTGATGCCGATCACCTCTCCGGCGGAGTTGATCAGGGGCCCACCGGAATTGCCGGGATTGATGGCGGCGTCGGTCTGGATCAGGTCGAGACGCTTGTCGGCGAAACCCAGACTGTTGATGTCGCGGTGCAGGCTGCTCACGATGCCCAGGGTCACCGTGCGCTCGAGGCCATAGGGGCTGCCCAGGGCGATCGCCCAGTCACCCACCTCCAGGGCTTCGGAATTGCCCAGGGTGGCGGCCACCAGCCTGGTGGCCTGGGTGGGAATCCTGACCACGGCCAGATCGGTCACCGGATCGGCGCCCACCACGGTGCCGTCGAGCTGGCGGCCATCGGCGAGGGTGACCTCCACCGCATCCACCTGATCCACCACATGGGCATTGGTGAGCACCAGCCCCTTGCCGGCGTCGATCACCACTCCCGAACCCTGGCCCCGCTCCCGCATGCTGCCGGAGGGGTCTCCGAAGAGATCCCGCAGCAGCGGATCGAGCATGGCCGGATCGAAGGGTGGGCGGGTGACGCTGCGCTCGGTGTCGATGCGCACCACCGCGGGACCGGCCCGCCGGGCGGCATCGGCCACGAAACTGTGGGCCGAAACGGCCTGGATGGCCGCAGCCGCCAGCACCGGGGGGGCCTCCCCCGCCAGGGCGGGGGGCGGAAGGATCAGCCCCAGCAGCAGCAGGGGCACCAGCAGGAGCGAAAGCAGGGAACGGGGAAAGGCCATCACGGAAATGCCGTCAGTCGAAGGTAGGCCGGTCCGCCCCGCTCCAGCGCAACAGCCGTTGCCGGATTTCCCCCTCCGGGCCCAGCTCCAGCAGCCTGCCGCCGGGGTCGTCGGGCCGGTGCAGCGGGCAGGGCTGGACCGGCCCGAATCCGCACAGGCTGGAGGGGCAGCCCAGCAGGGGCACCTCCGGCCTTCCCGGCAGCCGGCCCTGCCAGTGCTGATGCACATGGCCGAAGACCAGGGCCCGCACCCGCACGGACCTGCGCAACAGGGTCAGCAGGGCCTCGCCGTCGCGCAGACCGATGCGATCCATGGCCGGGTCGCCGATCGCCACAGGCGGATGGTGCACCGCCACCAGCAGGGGAACTTGCTGCCTTCCCGCCGGCTGCGACTGCAGGATCCGCTCCACCCAGGCGAGCTGCCGCCGCCCCAGCCAGCCTTCGGTCCGCCCCGGCTGATGACTGTTCAGCAGGAGAAGCTGCCAGGTGCCGCAGCCCAGCAGGGCCGGGGCCAGGGTGGCGTGGGGGGCCAGCACGGCTCGCATCAGATGGGCGTGGTCGTGGTTGCCGGCCAGGGCCGCCACCGGCAGGGGCACGCCCGCCAGAAGCTCCCTCAGGCGCACGTACCCTCCCCAGCTTTCGTCCTGGCAGAGGTCACCGGTGAGCAGGAGCAGATCCGCAGGCTCCTCCCCTTCCGCCAGCTGCCGCAGGGCCGCTCTGAGTCCCTGGCGCAGGAGGGGGAAGGGGCGGCGATCCCGGTAGCTTCCGGCGGGATCCGCCAGCAGATGGGGGTCGCTGAGCTGCAGGATCCGAAAGGGGTCTGGCATCCGGGGCCACGATCACCACCGCTCCAGCCTGAACCGCCCCCGGGGGATCGGCTTAACTGGCTCCAGTGCGAGGAGCGTTCATGGTCTCCATCCCCCCCGGCGAGCGCCGGTGCTGCAGCCTTTGCCAGGTGGAGATTCAGGGAATGGCCGGCGGCAAGGATCTGGTGCACTTCAGCCAGGGAGCCCCCGGAACCCGCGCCAAGCTCTGGGCGAGGGTCTGCCAGTACCTGCGCACCCCTGAGCAGTGCTCCCAGTGCCTCAACCAGGATCCGACCCTGCGGGGGGAAGTGATCAGCAGCGACTACTACGCCGAGGCACCGGTGCTGGACTTCTCCGGACCGGCGGCAGGAGCAGCGGGAGTCGATCCCCTAGGGTGAAACCACGCCCGCCGGGCACCACTCCTTCCCCAGCGCAGGATCCCCTTGGGTCCCGTGCAGGCAGGGGCAGTTGAATGACTGCAGCTGACGGCGGCCCGACCCGCTCCAGCCCAGTTCCTTGCCCCATCCCCTCACCGCTGAAGTCGAATCCCTCTGCCGCCGGATCGCCCTTCCTTCCTCCCTGGAAGTGAAGTCGGTTCAGCTGTTCACCCATCGCATCCCGATGACGGTGCAGGTGATGGTGCAGCGGCTCGACGGAGGGGATGTGACCCTTGAGGAGTGCGCCCTTCTGAGTGCTCCCCTCGGGGAGGCCCTGGAAGCGGCGGATCTCCTTGAGGCGCCCTACGTGCTGGAGGTGAGCAGTCCGGGCATCGGCGAGGACCTGCATTCCGATCGCGACTTCACCAGTTTCCGCGGGTTTCCCGTGGAAGTGGTGCTGAAGGAGGCTTCCGGCGGCAGGGCGACCCGCGAGGGCCTGCTGCTCGGGCGGGACGGGCAGGCCGTTCAGCTCAACGTGCGCGGGCGCACCGTGCGGCTTCCCCGCGAGGAGGTGGTGCAGGTGCGGCTGGTGACTCCCGCCGACTCCCCCTGATGCCGGGCCGCGCCCACCTCCCTGGCTCACCCTCCCCTGCTTCCATCCATCCCTCACCCCCGTTTCCATGGCCCTGGTTCTGCTCCCCGGTCTCAACAACCTGATCGAGGACATCAGCGAAGAGAAGAAACTCGCCCCCCAGGTGGTTGAAGTGGCCCTTCGCGAGGCCCTGCTGAAGGGCTACGAGCGCTATCGCCGCACCCTCTACCTCGGGATCAGCGAGGACCCCTTCGAAGAGGATTACTTCTCCAACTTCGATGTGGCTCTGGATCTGGAGGAGGAGGGCTACCGGGTGCTCGCCAGCAAGATCATCGTGGAGGAGGTGGAGAGCGACGATCACCAGATCTCCATCGGAGAGGTGCGGCAGGTGGCCGAGGACGCCCAGATCGGTGACACCGTGGTGCTGGATGTCACCCCGGAGAAGGACGATTTCGGCCGCATGGCCGCCTCCACCACCAAGCAGGTGCTCGCCCAGAAACTCAGGGATCAGCAGCGCCGCATGATCCAGGAGGAATTCGCCGACCTGGAGGATCCCGTGCTCACGGCCCGGGTGATCCGCTTCGAGCGGCAGTCGGTGATCATGGCGGTGAGCTCGGGCCTCGGCCGCCCCGAGGTGGAGGCCGAACTGCCGCGCCGCGACCAGCTTCCCAACGACAACTACCGGGCCAATGCCACCTTCAAGGTGTTCCTCAAGGAAGTGAGCGAAGTGCCCCGGCGGGGCCCCCAGCTCTTCGTTTCCCGTGCCAATGCCGGCCTGGTGGTGTATCTCTTCGAGAACGAGGTGCCGGAGATCCAGGAGGGTTCGGTGCGGATCGTTGCCGTGGCCCGGGAGGCCAATCCTCCCTCCCGTTCGGTCGGCCCCCGCACCAAGGTGGCCGTGGACAGCGTGGAACGGGAGGTGGATCCGGTGGGGGCCTGCATCGGCGCCCGCGGTTCCCGCATCCAGCAGGTGGTGAACGAACTGCGGGGCGAGAAGATCGACGTGATCCGCTGGTCTCCCGACCCGGGCCAGTATCTCGCCAATTCCCTCAGCCCGGCCCGGGTGGAGATGGTGCGGCTGGTGGATCCGGAAGGCCATCACGCCCACGTGCTGGTTCCCCCCGACCAGCTGAGTCTGGCCATCGGCCGGGAAGGTCAGAACGTGAGGCTGGCGGCCCGTCTCACCGGCTGGAAGATCGACATCAAGAACGCCGAGGAGTACGACCAGGCCACGGAGGACGAGACGGTGGCCGTGCTGATCGCCCAGCGGCAGGAGGAGGAGGCGCTGCAGGCCGAAGCGGAAGCCCGTCTCGCCGTGGAGCAGGCCGCCCGTGCCGAGGAGGATGCCCGCCTGCGGGAGCTCTATCCCCTGCCCGAGGACGAGGAGGAGGAGGGAATGGAGCAAACCGCAGAGGAAACCGCAGAGGAAAGCGCTGCGGAAACCGAACCGTCCACCGAGGCGTTCGCGGAGGTCTCCTCCGACGAGCCGGCTGCCGAAGAGGAGGATCCCGCCCCCCTGCCGGCCGATGGGGATGGAACCCGTTGAGGGGGGCAGGCCCGTGCTGCGGGTCTGCGTGGCCTGTCGCCGGACGCTGGATCGCCGTAGCCTTTGGCGAGTGATCCGCCTGGCCGACGGATCGATCGCCCTGGATGAAGGCATGGGCCGTTCGGCCTACGTCTGCCCCAGGCGCGACTGTCTCGAGGAGGCCCGGCGGCGCAAGCGCCTGGCCAGGGCCCTGCGACGCCAGGTGCCGGATTCCATCCTCGCCAGCCTCGAGAGCCGCCTCGGAGGATCCGCCCCCGGTACCCACTGAGGCAAGATGAACCGTGGCTGCAGGGTGCGTGCGGCCCGGTGGCCCTGTGGCCCCGCCCGATCGGAGACCTGAATGACCAGCAGCGGCAAAGTCAGAATTTATGAGCTGTCCCGGGACCTTGGCCTGGAGAACAAGGACGTGCTCGACGCCGCCGAGAAACTTTCCATCGCTGCCAAGAGCCACAGCAGCTCGATCAGCGATGAAGAAGCTTCCCGCATCCGCGCCATGATCCGGCGCAACGGCAACACCCCCGCTCCCCGCACGGCGGCTGCGGCTCCGGAAGCCGGCTCAGCTGCCGGGCCCGCCAAGGCGATCCTTTCGGTGAAGAAGGCCGTGCCGGCGGCGGCCCCTCCCCGCAGTGCCACCGAGGCTGGAACCGCTTCCCCAGCCCCCCCGCCGCTGCGGCCCGCCGCGCCGGCCCGGCCCGCTCCAGCCCCTGCCGGGGCTGCCGGCGCTCCGCCGGCGAAGGCCCCCTCTCCGTCCAGGCCCCAGGTCATCAGCCCCCAGCCACCAGCTCCCCAGGTGGTCCGCCCCCGAGCGGAGATCGCCCCACCCCAGGCCGCCGCGGCCCAACCCTCCGCTCCGGCTCCCCGGCCCCAGCCGGCAGCACCGGCTCCCGCAGCCGGAGCACCGGTGAGGCCGGCGACACCTCCAGCGCCAGCGGCGGCCCCCCGCCCCACGGCGGCGCCCCCCCCGGCACCCGCCCGCCCGGCAGCTCCCGCCCCCAGGCCGGCCGCACCGAGCCGCCCACCCGTCCCCCCTGCACCGGGCCGCTCGGCTCCGGCACCCGTGCGCAGCGGCGGGCCGGGACAGCGACCCGGAGCCCAGGGCCCCGGCGGGAGACCCGGCCCGGGCGGCCGGCCACCCTCCAGTGGTGGGCGTCCCCAGTTGATCGGCCGCCCCCAGCCAGGACAAGGGGCCTCCGGTGGCGGTGGCGGTGGCCGCCCGGCACCCCCCTCGGCCCGGCCCCAGCGTGCCGGTGCACCCGCACCGATCCGGCCCGGTCCCGGCAGACCCTCGTCGGCAGGAACAGGAAGACCGGCTCCCACCCCGTTGGAGCTGGTGGGCAAGCCGATGCGCAGGGACACCAACCCCCCCACCACCCCTGGCGCCGGCCGACCCGCCGCCCCAGGCCGACCCGGCATCCCCGCGGGGATGCGCAAGCCGATGGCGCCGGGGGAGCTGATGCAGCTCCAGAAGCCCACCCCCGGACGCCCCACGGCCCCACCGCCGAGACGACCGGATCGGGGCGAGGCCGGCCCCCCGGGCAGCGAAGGCAGGGAAGGCGATGCTCCCCGGCCCAAGGCGGCTGCCCCGGTGGCCCCCCGCCGGCCAGGCTTCCGCGCACCCCAGCCGGCCGGGGCCACCCGCGCCCGCCGTCCCGACTGGGACGACAGCGCCAAGCTGGAAGCCCTGCGCACCCGCACGCCCCACAAGCAGCGGCAGAAGGTGCACATCATCGGCGAGAACGATGATGCCCTCACCGCCGAAACCGGTGGCTACGCCGGTGAACAGGAGGCCCTGGTGCTCCAGGCCAGCCTGGCCCGGCCCGCCAAGCCGCGCACGGCGGCGAGCGGCAGGCCCAAGCCCACCGTTGCGGTGCGCAAGCGCAAGAAGGAAACCACCCGTCAGCGCCAGAGGCGACGCGCCATGGAATTGCGGGCGGCTCGCGAGGCCAAGGCCCAGCGGCCCGAGATGCTGATCGTGCCGGAGGGCAACCTGACGGTGCAGGAACTGGCCGACCGGCTCGGGGTGGAGAGCTCCGAGATCATCAAGTCGCTGTTCTTCAAGGGCGTCATCGCCACCGTCACCCAGAGCCTGGATCTGCCCACGATCGAGGCCGTCTCCGAGGAATTCGGCGTGCCGGTGCTCGAGGACGACGTGCAGGCCGCTGCGGCCAAGACCGGGGAGATGATCGAGGCAAGCGATCTCGAGCATCTGATCCGGCGGCCGCCCGTGGTCACCGTGATGGGTCACGTGGACCACGGCAAGACGAGCCTGCTCGATGCCATCCGCAAGACCCGGGTGGCCGCCGGGGAAGCGGGGGGGATCACCCAGCACATCGGCGCGTATCAGGTGGAGGTGCCCCACGCGGGCGACCTGCGCAAGATCACCTTCCTTGACACTCCCGGCCACGAGGCCTTCACGGCGATGCGGGCCCGGGGCACCAGGGTCACCGACGTGGCGGTGCTCGTGGTGGCCGCTGACGACGGCGTGCGGCCCCAGACCCTGGAGGCGATCAGCCACGCCCGCGCCGCCGAGGTGCCGATCGTGGTGGCGATCAACAAGATCGACAAGGAAGGGGCCCAGCCCGATCGGGTGAAGCAGGAACTCTCCCAGCACGAACTGGTCGCCGAGGACTGGGGCGGCACCACCGTGATGGTGCCGGTGAGCGCCATCAAGAACGAGAACATCGACCAGCTTCTCGAGATGATCCTGCTGGTGTCGGAGGTGGAGGATCTCCAGGCCAATCCCGATCGGATGGCCAAGGGCACCGTGATCGAGGCCCACCTCGACAAGGCCAAGGGTCCGGTGGCCACGCTGCTGGTGCAGAACGGCACCCTGCGGGCGGGCGATGTGGTGGCGGCTGGCCCCGTGCTGGGCAAAGTGCGGGCGATGGTCGACCACACCGGCAAGCGGGTGAAGCAGGCGGGCCCCTCCTACCCGGTGGAGGCCCTCGGCTTCAGTGAAGTGCCCACCGCCGGCGACGAGTTCGAGGTCTACACCGACGAGAAGAGCGCCCGGGCCGTGGTGGGCGACCGGGCCAGCGAAGCCCGGGCGACCCGCCTGGCCCAGCAGATGGCCTCCCGCCGGGTGTCCCTGGCCTCGATGTCGGGCCAGGCCAGTGAGGGAGAGCTCAAGGAGCTCAATCTCATCCTCAAGGCCGACGTGCAGGGCAGCGTGGAAGCGATCCTCGGTTCGCTCGAGCAGCTTCCCAAGGACGAGGTGCAGGTGCGCGTGCTGCTCTCGGCACCGGGGGAGATCACCGAGACCGATGTGGATCTGGCGGCCGCCTCCGGTGCCGTGATCGTGGGCTTCAACACCTCGATGGCCTCGGGAGCCAAGCGGGCGGCGGATGCCACCGGTGTCGACGTCCGCGAATACGACGTGATCTACAAGCTGCTGGAGGACATCCAGCTGGCGATGGAGGGTCTGCTCGAACCGGAACTCGTGGAGGATCCCCTCGGCGAGGCGGAGGTGCGGGCCGTCTTCACCATCGGCAAGAACGCCGTGGCCGGCTGCTACGTGACCACGGGCAAGCTGCAGCGCAACTGCAAGGTGCGGGTGCATCGCGGCAAGGAGCTGGTGTTCTCGGGCGATCTCGATTCCCTGCGCCGCAACAAGGACGACGTGAAGGAGGTGGCCACCGGCTTCGAATGCGGCATCGGCTGCGATCGCTTCAGTGCCTGGCAGGAAGGGGATCGGGTCGAGGCGTTCCGACTGGTCACCCAGCGACGCACCCTGAGCAGCTGAGCCCATGTCCGCCCGCAGCGAGCCCCTGCTCTGGCTGCAGTTGATCGGCCTCGGAGCCCTGCCTCTGGAGGCCCTTCTGGTGCTCCTGCTGCTGTCGGGGAGCGACCCGGGCCCCCTGCCGGGTCTGGAGCGGTTGCTGTGCTGGGCGATCGGGGCGCTGGCTCCGGCCGTGCTGCTCTGGCAACGTCCCGCCGATGTCTGGTCGCTGCTGCTGGTTCAGACCCCCCTGCGGGGCCGGAGGGACCTGCAGCAGCGGCTCAGCCGGCTGCAGCAATCCCTGCCCCTGCGGATCGGCCTGGTGCTCGGTGCCGGCCTCGCTCTGCCCCTGCTCTGGTGGCTCGATCGGGAAGCCGCCGTGGCCAGTTCCTTCGCTCCGCTGGCGGGCGGGTCGCGCCTGCTGGCCCTGTTCCTCACCAGCCTCGTGGTCCCGGTGATGCTGTGGCAATGGCAGCAGATCCTGCAGAGCCTGTGGCTGCTCAGCCGTCCCACGCAGGCCATCGAAGCGGCCGCCCCGCTCAGCCAGGGTGAGATCGAGGCCAGCCGGCTGAGTCTGGGGCTTCCCCTGCTGCTCCCGGATCCCCTGCTCTGGCCCACCCCAGCTCCCCGGGCCGTCCCCGCTCCCCCGGCCGTCCCAGCTCCCCCCGCCCCATCGGAACCATCCACGCAGGTGGGTAAGGCGGAGCAGCCGGGGGAGGGTGAAGAACCGGATCAGACGGAGGTGGAGGAGTCAGGCGACCTCCCGGTTGCGGTCGAACCAGAGCAGCCCCCCGAAGAGCCCGAGGGCACCGACCTGGATCAGCAGGTCGGCTGAGGCCACCTCCCCCCCTGCCGAAGCTCGCATCGCCATGGTTGCCAGGCCAACGCCCGCTGAGGCCACCAGGGCGAACCAGAGAGCCCGCCGCAGGCTGCGCCAGGGGGTGCGTGCCTCGGTGAGCAGCCGCTGGCGCAGCTCCGGATCCAGGGGAGGTTTCTGCTGGGATCCCATGAAGCAGAGAGGCAAGGGGGGTGAGTGCGAATGCTAATTTCATGCCGGTGCCGGTGTAGCTCAGGGGTAGAGCAACTGA
>CAWKAW010000019.1:0-33673 GCA_963847745.1 uncultured cyanobacterium
GCCCAGGTCGACCAAGGCCTCGATCGCCTTGCTGGCGGTGGGGAAGCTCAAGCCGCTCAGCGCCTTGAGCTGCTTTGTGCTGGTGAGTGGCCTACGGCGCAGGGCCGCATAGCCCAGGCGAACGCTGGGGCCGGATCTGCCCAGGCCCTGCAGCCGCGCTTCATCCCTGCGGAACAACTCCAACAGCCTTAGGGCCGTGCTCACCGCGGCCGTGGCCGCGCTCTCCACCCCCTCGAGAAAGAACTCGATCCAGGCTTCCCAGTCCCCGCTCCGGCGCACGCCATCGAGGAGTTCGTAATAGCGGCTGCGGTGCTGCTTGAAGAACAGGCTGAGGCAGAGCAGCGGCTGCTGGAGCACGCCCGCCTCAAGCAGCATCAGCACGATCAGCAGGCGGCCCAGGCGGCCGTTGCCATCCAGAAACGGGTGAATGGTCTCGAACTGCACGTGGGCGAGGGCAGCGCGCACCAGCACCGGCAGGGCGTGCTCACCCTGGTGGCCGCCGTGGATGAACTGCTCGAGCTGGACCTCCCCCGGTTTGTAGGACAGTCAGTCAACGGACGCAGGCAATCGGCGGGGAGCCGCACCGCCAGGCTGTTGCCCCAGCGGCGGATCGCCTGCTGGAAGTGCCGGCCGGCATCAACAGAATGGTCACTGGGCTGGGACTGCGCCAAATAAGCCAGCTGGGGGGGCAGGACCACACGCGCGGATCGTTCGGGGGTTGAGGGAATGGGCCAGCCGTCACCGATCCAGGGGCTCCCGGCCCGGCTGACCGTGCGGCTGTGCGCCAGCTCGGCCCTGCTCACCCTCGTGCTCGCCCTCACCAGCGTTCCCAGCTGGCGGGGGAGTGACATCCCGTTTCTCCTGCTGGCCGTGATTCCGTACCTGGCGCTGGCGGCGCTGGCCGCGGGGCTGCAGCGCTCACGGCGATGGAGCTGGAGCCTGTTCGCTCTCACCGTGGCGCTGTCCCTGGCGGGGGTGGGGTGCTTCGCGGCGGACAGCTGGATGGTTCACACCGTGGCCGAGTACCGGATGGTGCAGCGCTTCACCGTGATCGTGGTGCCGTTGCTGCAGCTGGCGGTCGTCGCCCCCATCGCGCTGATCGCCCTGTTGAGGGGGCAACGCCGCTGAAGACCACCCCGGCACGTCGCGCGGTGAGGCTGCCGCTCCCTCCACACCATCAAGCAGCGTGGATGGGCATCAAGCGACTGACGTCGCCTCAGAAGCCGCCACCGCCGCCGCCGCCATCGCCGCCCCCGGAGCTGCCGCCGCCCGAGCTGCCGCTGGAGCTGGAGCCGGAGCTGCTCGGCGACGACTGCATGGCGCTGCCGGTGCTGCTGCAGCAATCCTCGAGGTCGGAGCCGAAGCCGTCGATGTCGAAGTGATCGTCGCTCCCGACGTACCAACTCGGCGGAGTCTGCACGATGCCCTGGAAGGCAGACGCCCATGGCTTCGTCAACCCCGCCACCATCGCATAGGGAAGGAAGCGCTCGAACAGTTCCGGCGTGCGGATCACCCTGTTGAACCGGGGTGATTCGACCCGGAGGAGGAACTCCTCGAAGCCAAGGGTCTGGCGGAGCACCTCCACCCCCCGAGGCGTGCGGCTCGGCATGATCCAGGCGAAGAGGATGACCAGCGCCAGCGTGGCCAGCAGGCAGAGGCCCGTGAGCAGTGGATCGACCACCGTCTGCAGCAGGAAGATGTCGCGGGGCAGCAGCACCATGGGCAGCACGAGCGCGGCGACCACCATGCCGATGCCGGCCGCCAGCGTCACCCCCCGCACACTTGGGGGCCACTGCCGGTAGAAACCCTCCGCCAGCACCGCCTGGCGCACCAGCCTCTTGAAGCCGGGAACATGAACGTAGAAGTGGTCACGCAGCTCGTCGGTGCTGATGCTCTCGCCCGCCTCCCCTGCGGGGAACAAATGCTCCAGCAGGTAGGCCTCGTGGGGCGCCAGCTCCTGCCACTGCTGTCTGGTGGTGAGCACCGTGAATCGGTAGCGCTTCGGGAACGGCAGGAACGGCAGGGCGGGCTCCAGCTGCTGGATGCGGAGGTGACCCTTCACAGCCAGATCGACGAGCGTGGCCCCCAGGGTCACGCTGTCCACCCTCTGCTGCACCAGACTGCCCAGCACGGCCGCCGGCAGCCCGCCGGGGGGTTCGTAGAGCACCGCCACCGAGCCGAGCGCCGGATCCCTGCCGAACCGCCACCAGAAACGGCCCAGGATCACCCCGGTGACCAGCGGCAACAGCAGGATCAGCCGTCCCTGCAGCCAGCGCCGTGCACGTTCCAGGGCTGACGGGGCCTTCACCAGCCCCTTGGCGAAGCCCACCGCGAGAGTGAGCCCCTCGCCCGGCTCCAGGCGCCGGCTGGTCACGGCTCTCACCTCCCGCTCGGCGATGAAGAGGCGGGCGTCCCGGCCCCGGGCCCCCAGCGGGCCCGTGTACACCGAGGCATGCAGATCCTTCGCCCCCTCGGGCAACCGCACGAGGGCCGTGACCCGATCGATCGGGATCTCCCAGCCGTTGCCGGTCACGTTCCAGTTGAACTCGTCGTGGTCCGGATAGAAGCGCACGCCGTTGCGCACCCGGTAGCGGAGCACCACCGTGCGGGTGGCGTCCTCGGCGCCGGGCACATGGATGCGCAGCCGCAGATCGTTGCCGACGTGCTCCCTCTCGGTGCGATAAGCGCGGCCGGCGCCGTCGCTGGCCCGAACCTGCCCCAGACCCAGCGGTTCGATTCCATCGGGACGGTTCGCCAGCAGGGGAATCTCCCGTCGCAGTCCGTTCCACTTCCCTTCGAACCGGGCGGTGAACGTCTCGCTCACCTGAACCGACCCATCCCTGGCCACCTCCGCCACCATCTGGAAATCCGTGAGCTCCAGCCGCCGTTCCGTCGCGCGGGCGGCCCCGACACCGCCCGGCACGAGCAGCAGCAGGCTCAGCCCCAGGGCCAGCACTGCCGTGAGCCAGAAGCCCCGACGGCAACGGGGCCTGCGGAAGCGGGCCCGGGCGCCTTCAGCCACCGAAATCGACGCGGGGAACAGCGGCCTCGGAGCGGTCCGTCAGTTCGAAGAACGGACGTGGGCGGATGCCGAAACCGCTGGCCACCAGGTTGGAGGGGAACTGGACGATCGCCGTGTTGAGATCCCGCACCACCGCGTTGTAATAGCGACGTGCGTTCTGCAAAGACACTTCGATCCCGCCGAGGTCCTCCTGCAGAGCCCTGAAGCTCTCGACGGCCCTCAAGGCCGGGTAAGCCTCCGCCAGGGCGAACAACTGGCCGAGGCAGGCCCCCAGCTGTTGCTCTGCCTGTTGCTTCTGAACCGGCCCCCGGGCGGCGATGGCGGCGCTGCGAGCCTCGATGACAGCCTGAAAACTCTCCTTTTCGTGACTGGCGTAGCCCTGGACCGTCTGCACCAGGTTGGGGATCAGGTCATGGCGCCGTTTCAGCTGCACATCGATGTCGGCCCAGGCGTTGTCGACCTGCACATTCAGCTTGGCCAATCTGTTGTAGAGTGGCAATGAGTCCCAGAGCCAGGGCCGCGACCAGGGCCAGCAGCAAGAGGGGCATAGCTCCAGCGGCAGAGATCGCTCGAGGCTAGGAGTTCGTTCCCCCATTGCATTTCCCGGTCCGCAACGCTGAGGTGCGACCCATCGATTCAGCGTCCTCAGATCGCAGGAGAGCCATCGGCGGATCCGGCAGCAGCTGCACGCCGACCACCTCCAGCTCCGAGCTCCGGGGCCCGGCCGCTCCCTCGCAAGTGCCCGCTTCCTGGCGTCGGTCTCGGCTTCCTTCAGGGCGGACTCGCGGGCCTGGCACGGGTCGTCGTGCTCGAGGCGCAGTCGTCGCAGCATCGGTGCACCCGGCACCGCCGGGACCGTGGATCCTCGGTGGCGCTCCCTTCACGACAGGGCTGCCGCTGACTCCCTACGCCGCCGACAGCAGCGACTTCTCAGGTGATCCTGCAGTGCAAGCCGCGTCAGCGGCAACCACGTGCGCGGAAGGATGCGTCTTCAGGATACCTGAGCCTTCTACGCCAGATTGAGAGATCAGTACCCGGCGATCTGGATCTCCACCTGATCGCGCACAACCAACTACGCAACCCACAAGCATCCGAAAGTTCGCGCTTGACGGTCACAGCAGTCACGGATTCATCTGCATCAGACACCAACGTACGCCTCATGGCTGTAGACGTAGTCGGCCGGAGGCCATAGCAGGAGGATCGCCGGTTGGGGATCATTGCGCAACGAGCGATTCGACTTGGCAGCTGTTCCAGCGTCCTAGCCGCAGGCTTCCGCGCAGCAGTAGGACCTGATCGCCCGAAATGAGCAGCTCATAGGGACCTGCAACAAGATCACCGCCCCGCTCATCTGGGCCGCCCCGGCGGACCCGAGCCTTGAAAAACTACAAAGACGTTGCTCGCGTATCTCGGGGACGGACCCGGAGTTTGAGGAAAAGTCCTCAAAGGGGGCGAACAGCGAGGAGTTTCGGCCCAGCGGAATGCAGTCGAAGCCAGATAGAATGTCAGCAAATGCTCACAGCGGGAACAGGCCTTCCCTTGTTGACGAATACAGAAGCTCTCACTATAAAGAGTCTGGTCATACGAAGCGGGCCATGGAGAAGTCGCTGCTTGCAGGCCTGGTCTATGCAGGTATATCCATGAGCAGCCTTCTATCGGCTGCTCCATCAAAAGGCGCTGAGAAGGTTGAGTGCGGCCAAGGCGCCAAAATACAAATTGTCAGTGGCGTAATCGTATGCACAGTTACAGAGAAGGTTGAGAAAGTTGAATGTACAGATGCAACACTCATAGAGAGGATTCCGGTCTATCATACCAAACCATCGGGCCTGCAGGAGATCATTAAATACGCTGATATTCAATGTGGAAAGATCATCGGCGTGAATGACAGTCCGCCGTCCCTGATCGTCTCTGCGCAGTCGGAGAAAGGGTTGTCAGGCTATAAAAGGTTAATCGCGAAGCTGGATCTTCCTCGCGAGCGGGTGAACATGGAGATGTGGGGAATCCAGATCTCCAGCGCCGATTCTGAACGCCTCGCCAGTGTGATGGATCAAGTCAAGAATGAGATTGATCTTACCCGTAAGGCGATGCATGAGGCCTATTCTCAATTGACCGTTGATTCAAGAAAAATAGTACTCACGGAAAAAGCAAAAGAGGACTTGAAGGACATTGGCTATGAACAGCTAATAAATACAGGCATGGATGGGAGGCAGCGGCTCAGCTTACCCGACGTGCTGGTACGAATTTCTTTAGGCACCGATGATAATGACAATGATGCCGATACGAATGATATTACAGTATACAATACTGCTGCATTCAACCTTTGCAAGAATTTTGCTCGCAAAGAGAACTCAGCCCTATTTGCTCAATACAATCGATTTGAAGGTCGCATGCAGGAGGAATATGCGCTCAGGCGTCTCCTGACCGGCGATGGGATTCCGCCCTTCAGTCGACCTTTTCAACGATTCCAAGAGGTGGCCCTCCATCAAAAGTTCCCTTCAACATCACAACCAAAGTGTGGTGACGGAAAGATTACTGGTCAAGAACGTATCAAAGAAGTGAAAGCTGAAGGACGTCGAAGGCGGGAGACTTTCTTTTCTTTTCTTAAGTCTTATCGACAGAGTGTGAAGCGTCCAGATGCCTTTGATCCTGGAGAGTTGATCACCTCCGCATCACAGCTTGACGGCGTGCTGAGCCAGATAACTGATGCTCTTAATCAGGATATTGAAAAGTATTTCATAAGGCCAACTCTGAATCGGATCAAAAAGATTGTCGGACGCCATCGGAATGTGGAATATGCAGAAGTAGGCCGCACGACAGTGGAGGGGCTGAATGGCGTCCAATCCAAAGTGGCCTCAACTACGGCAACCACTTTCGATGAACCTACTCCTTTGCGTCTCGATACTCTAATCAAGGATGCGTCGAGTGTCAGGACAGACGTCGACAAGCTCTTTCCAACACTCCCAAATGTTCCACTCGCCGCTGGCGCAAATTCGATCGATGCCAGCACGGCCATCTCTCTCCTGGCTGCTCTTTCCAAGGAAGATATCCGCTGGCGCGCGTTATCCTCAGGGGTCAACCTCACGATTACACCCACTGTGTTACGGGACCGCACCGCAGCCCAGCTTGATGTTATCTTGACCATCTCAGATCCTGCCATCGAGAACAAACAAGCATCATCGACAAGCGAGAAGAATCAGCTTCGAAATCCTTCGCGGATCTCCTCAAGCACTCTGACCACAAAAGTGAATGTGAACACCATGGATCTCTTTGCCCTTTCCACCTTCAATAATCAGACCACCGTGACTGGTCGCCGCTGGTATGTGCCTGTTGTTGGACCGATGTGGGAGGGTGTATTTGGGGATATACCGGTTGTCGGAAATCTTTTAGCCCCCAAGCGGCCTCCAATCAACGTACAGCACCAAAGTATCATCTTGACCAATACCCTGATCGTACCTACGGCCATGGGACTCACTGAGTGGTATAATTTACAATCTGATACTAATGGGCATAGTTCTAGCATTAATTACACAAATGACAGGCTTGAAGACATCCCTCCTCCCCCATCATCTCTACCCCCATATTAACAGACTGATCATCCTTCACTCCATACTGTGCTTTGCTCTGGCTATCCTAGGCAATGCAAGCAGCGTAGATCAACTCACCGAAGCGCAAGGAGCTTATTTCCTCATTTGAGACCAGTTGCAGGCATGCTCACTTCATTCAGGCTCAAATAATGACCCATTCCACTCCAAAGTTTGCTCACGAGATCCGCATAGGTCTTGTTGTCTACGGTGGCGTATCTCTCGCGGTCTACATGAACGGGGTATGTCGCGAGTTTTATAATGCCGTGCGCGGTCGTGGCGTGTACAAGTTGATCAAAGCGCTCACAGATTCCGACATCGTAGTGGACATAATCTCTGGCACATCGGCAGGGGGCATCAACGGCGTTCTGCTTGCCTATTGCCTGGCAAACAGCACTCAAGAAAAAGCCTGGGATTTCAAGAACTTTGCCGGTGTCTGGCGTGAAAGTGGTAACATCAATAAACTTCTCAGGAATTCTGAGAGAGGTAAAGAGGCGGATTCTCTCTTTGATGGAGAAGGTTATTATCAGGAGGAACTAACGAAGGCATTCCATAACTTCGTCAACGCTAATAACGATAGAGACGATAACGAGGCTGACCCAAGCGCAGATTGGTTCTCCCCTTTCAATGAACTTGATCTCTTCATCACGGGCACAGATACTCTGGGGAGAGTAGCCCAACAGTTCGATAACACTGGTAAGGTGATTGAGGTAAAAAGGCACGAAGCTGTCTTTTTGCTCAAGCACCGTTTAGGCCGTAAGACATCTGAAGATGACGATTGGAAATATCAGCCCTTCAAGCCTGATCAAAACGATATGGATAAGATCACGGAAAGGGCTCTCGCCAAACTATGCCGGATCACCTCTTGCTTTCCTGTTGCCTTCCCCGTGGTCTCCGTTACTCTTGATAAGAGTGCCGAATCGGATTGGCTGGTGGATGAACGTTTGATCCGCTGGGGGCAGCTCGACAAAGGACGCATCTTACCGAAAGAGAACAAGCAGAATACACGGCAGCTGCACTTTGTAGACGGTGGTGTCCTCGACAACCGTCCTTTTGGCTACACCATTCGTGAGATCTACAGTCGCCATTTCACGCGCCCAGTCACAAGGCTTATTTTTTACATCGATCCTTCACCTGATAAGTTTATCAACTCACCTGAGTTTACCGAGATGCAGCGCCCAAGTATTTGGAAAGCTGCGGTGGATTCCCTGGTGACCTTGCCGCGCTATGAGAGTATTGCTGAGGATCTAAACCAGATCACCAACCTGAATAACAACGTTCGTTCTTATCGATTCCTCCGCCAGCTTGAAATTGATAAGTTTAAACAGCAATGGGATGACACTCAAGACAATAAAATAAACAAGGATGGGGACACAGCAGCTTCGGACTATAAGGAATCTGATCATAGGGAATCGCACTATAAGGAAGTTTATATCCCTGCTCGGCTTGCCAGCATGAGGGATCGAATTCTGCATCGACTGATGGATGATGGAGACGGATCCCAACGGAATACCCGCCTTGAGAAGGCGGCTCGTCAGTTGACCACAGCGATAAAAGATCAAACAGCTAGAAAAGAAAGAGCAAAATGGTACCAAGACAGAAATGACGATATCAAGGATATTGATGTTGCTTTTTTTATTCGGAAGCACTTTTTTATTGTTTATCAGATTAGTGAGGCACTCGGAGACTCCTCCCATGCCGCCCTGCATCCACAATTGGAAGAGTTGGCACACAGCCTCAATACCCAGCTCTCTCTGCTGGAGGTGATCTCGGCCAGCTTGGATAAACTCATGTCGGAAGATCCCATAAAATCAGACTTTGCTTCGTTTTTTACCAATGAAACGCTCTCTGATTGGGACGTAAGAAGGAATTCCTATCGGTATCTAATTGACCTTCACCGAGTATTTCTCAATGACGACCTCGACAAATTCTGTACAGATGACGACCGAGGATGTTGGAGTAAGATTCAAGATTCTCTGATCAACGAGAAGAGAACACTTGGATCTGGGGATGAGTATGAGTATGATCATGCCAGTAAACTCTATCAGATTCTCAAAAAGAAAGTTGCACGTATTAGTGAAGGTATTAGTGAAGATAGAAAATCAAAACGACCTTGGCCTGATCTTCCAGGAGTGCCACAAGCCAAAGATTCTGATCAGAAGACTATACTTAGCCGTATCAATGACATTTCAAGACAACAGATCGCTCAGCTTCATCACCATTTCCAGCAGCCGCCCAGGTTGGAAGCTGGAACGTCTGATCTATTCTTATGGCTGAAGTATCTTTTTGATAATTTTAATTCTATAGATGAACGTTTGTATCCCTATGAATATCTTAGCAATCTTCAGACAGAAGATCTTACTAAGATCATCAGGATCTCACCGGAGGATGCTAACCGTGGCTTTGGTAAGGATAAACAGTTGGAAGAGCGCTTGGCTGGTGTCCAGCTAAGGGCCTTCGGAGCCTTTCTGAAACAATCCTGGCGATCCAATGACATCCTCTGGGGTCGCCTTGATGGTCTGAACCGTCTGGTGGACGCCCTGCTCACCACTGAAACACTTGTTAAGTTTCCATTTTTCCTTAAGAGATATGCTGGTGATCTCGATGAGCCTGGCGAGATAATCGACAGATTGCTTAATGAGGCATTCCCAGACAGGCCAGATCTCACCAAATTGAGAGAGTTGCTACTTCAGCTTTTCAAGAGCATAGATGTTGAAAAAATGCAGCTCACTGACGATCAGTACCTCAGCCAGCTGGCAACACAAGTCACGAAACAAGAGTACATCGAAAAACTTAAGGATGAGCTTAAGGATGAGATCGTCCATGCAGGCCAGATGAGCATACTCCAGAGTGATCTCCAATACGTCTTGGAAGATGTCGTGAAAGAACAGCTTGATTGGAATATTCAGTTGCTTGGACCCAAGATGCATTCAAGAGAAGTTGGCAGCAGAAGTGAGGCTGACAGTGACAGCAAGAAGAGCTCTTATGAAGAAATGAAAGATCAACTTTTGCCGCGGTTTGAGCCGATCCAGGGGTTTATCGAACCCGCTCTATCCGGTTTCATCTCGGCGGAACTCATCAAGCCAGTAAACGAAATGCTTTCTTCCCCCGAAAAGCTTGAAGAATATTTCCGGAATAAGTATAAAGTAGGTTCTGAAAAGTTTATTACCCATGTACCACCCCTCATCCGGGAGAAGCTTCTAGCTCGCTCCGGCTTGGTACTGCGCTCCATACTCGACTCTGGATCCACTGGCAAAGCCCTCCAGGGTCAAGCCTCCTACCAGCTCTTCGGCAATCTTCTTCAGACCTACAAGCATTGGGTGGATATCAAGAATCCAGGGAATTATGCCCTCCCTGCATTTCTGTTCCAAGTGCTTCCTTTGGTTGGAGTTCTGTTGGTTATTGGTCTTCTCGCCTATGTGGTGAGCATGATACCTGCCCCTTTTCTTGTAGCCACAATCACCTTGCTTTTAGTTCAGTTCCTCTATAGCCTTATTGCCGGCCCCAACCTCACTCAGAAAGGCCTGAAGACATTTATCATTCTTTCTCTCGGAAGTATGCTGCTCTCCTTCATCCTTGGCCTCCCTTGGCCAGACTCTGAGAACATCCTTCGCCTGAGCAATCTGATTGCACCGGATCCACACTGTCCGCTTATCCACACACCCTGGATGTCGCCCAAGTGTCTGTGAGGTGGTTGGCCCCTATTTGAATAAAACGGACTTAGGGATTGTCAAGTCTGAGCTTGATGGGTCAGTCCCAATGTCAAGATAGAGCAAGTAAGCAGTTCTCCCTTCCAGGATAATCTGGAGGTCGTGCTGATGAAAGAAAAAATTAACATAACGGCAGAAGATTCAAGGGAGAAGGAATGCGATGTTCTGACGGGATATGATAAATTAACGGCGTCATCGATGCCGGAGTTGGGGCTGTTGAGGCCCCAGCCGGCGCTGATCGAGGGAATCCAGCCCGGTCGTTGCGGTTGCCGGTAGCCGCTCACGGCGAAGGAAGAGACGCTGTCGGAGAGCTGTGATGCCAGAACCGCCAGGGGGGTGGCATTCCCCGGATACACCCCTGCTTCCCTCCGTTGAGGTCGGGTGTGGGTCCAGGCCACCGGCAGGGCCCGGATCTGGGCCCCATAGCCCAGCTGGGCGGTGAAGGTGGGAGCGGAGCAGTCCGTGCCGATGCCGCCGCACTCCGGTTCGAAGAAGTCGCTCTTGCCAGAATCAGCGACGTTGCCGTTGCTGGCGATGGAGAGAACACTCATATTCCAGTTCCCGCCTCTCCACCACAGCGCCGCGCCGGCGCCCAGCTCGGGGTTGCAGACACCGGGGGCACCTGCGTAGGTGAAGAGGTCGAGGATCGGATCCTCCGAATACAGGCTCGGGAGCATCGCCAGCCGTGGCGCTCGATCAGGCCCGTGAGCGCCTGATAGGCCCAGTCGGTGGGCCGCACATCGGAAAACGGCTCGATGCCGGTCACCTGATCCTCCCGGATGGAGCGCTCGGCTTCGGCCAGGCGCAGGTCCATCGCCTGGCCGGGGTGGGACGAACCATGGGGGAGGAGCCGGGAGATCGCCGCAACCAGCGACAAGACCGGTGACCCTCACTCCTGATCCATCCGGCCTCAGGGGCCGTTCTCGCTCCAGATCCCATCCAGCGGCGCTGCGGCAGCGCCTCCCCCATCAGGCGCCGGAGGTCCGGCCCCTTCGTGCGCTCGCCGGTGGAACTCCGCTGGGCCAGTCGTCACTTCCCCGCAGCCGGGCGGGCGTTGTCTGCCGGCGTGGAGGTCGCCTGCGGACCTGATCCTCGAGCCGGGCCCTGGCCGCCAGCGGGGGCTAGGAAGGAGATCCCCCATCGCACCCCCCGGATGGACCGCTCCCGCCGCCCCGCCCCGCTGCCGCCCGCCGTCCTCCTGTCCCTGCTGTCGTCCCTGGCGGCCGCTGTCGGCCTGGCCGCGGGGCCTCTCCGCGCCCAGCCCACCACCAGCGCCAGCCCCACCGTGGTGCGCTCCGTGCCGCCCGAGCCGAAGCCCAACCCCGCCCTCGAGGCCGCCCTGCGACAGGTCCTCTTCCCGGTGCGGATCGACGACGGCCAGGGCCACGGGCCCGATCCCGGCAGCGCCGAGGCGGAGATGGCGAAACGCAGCAGGATCAAGGCCGAATGCGAGCGCCTGCCGACCCACCGCTACACCTGGAACCGGGTGGACCTCAACGGCGACGGCAGAGCGGAGGTGGTGGCCCAGGTGGTGGGGCCGATGGTCTGCGGCACCGGCGGCTGCCCGCTGCTGATCTTCCGCGAGCCCAGCCCCGGCCGGCTGGAGCTGATCACCCGGATGAGCCTGTTCAAGGATCCGCTGATCGTGGCCGAGCGGCGCCACAACGGCTGGAAGGAACTGATCACCCGGGTGCGGGTGGATGCCGGCAGCGGGTACTACGCCGAGCTGCGCCACGACGGCCGCACCTATCCCACCAACCCCAGCGTGGCGCCGGCCATCCCCCTGCGCCGGCCCGAACCCGGCACCGCCTACCTGGCGTGGAACGAGAAGGCTCCCCGCACCCATCCCCTTCCCTGCGAGGGCACCCCCGGGAAACGGGGCCTCTGAGCACCAGCGCCCCCTGGGGGGCGCCGAGGCAGACGATCGCCGTCGGCATCGAGACGCTGCCGAGGGGGGCCTGCCCGCAGGGCCGAGCCCCCAGCCGCATCCTCGAAGAAATCGGTTCGCGGAGGAGGTCGACGACGAGCCGCCTCAGGCCGGATGAAGCTGCACGAAGGCTGATCTCAGCCATCTGCTGCCCGTCTCCTGCCGATGGAGCCTGCCGGCAAGCGACAGGGCCACTCGCCTCTGCGTCGGAACCGGGCTCTCCGCCCGAACGGGACGGAGCCGGGCCAACGGTCAGCAAATTCAGACGAAACACCCCTTTTGCAGCAGGGCGAGATCCACCAAGGACATAGCGGAAAGCAGTCCCAGACTGGCTTCCGTGCCAACACATGCCGGAGAGACCCCCTTGTCGTACCGATGTCCGGCTGCAGGGATATGGGATATCTCCTGCCATCCGATGATGAGCTGCTAAAGTTAGACCAGCAATGCTCATACCTCAGTGCCGCCTTTCCGTCCTGCTCTCGCGAAGACCCGTGAAAGCCGCTTGGTTGCTGGCCGTTGGGCAAATGCCGGCTTCCTGGCGGCTTCCGTGGCGAGCCTTTCCCTCGGCTCGATTCTGCTGTCAATCCAGCCATCCCGGGCAGCTGTCACCTTTGAATACAGCGAAAACGTTGTTCCTGGCAATCCTCTTCCTGATCGGAACGCTGCCTTATGTCACTGCACTGATTCAAGACAGTAATGACATTTCAACCTTAGGTGCCAACCAAGTCAAGATCACTGTTACCAATAATTTTGCAACTACTCCCTTTTCAGGCTCTGTTACCCAACTTGGCTTCAACTTGTCTCCTTATACTTCAGTCGCTCTAGGGCAAGATCTAAATGGTGATGGCAGCGGGGTTGCACCCAGTCCAACCGTTCCCATTCCGAACGGTCCTCCGAGAAGTGCCGAGTTCAAAAATCCAGGAGAAAACCAATACAATGTTGATGGCAGCACTACAGCAACCAACGGATTTGACATAGGCTTTGAATTTCAGCCTACAGTTTACACTAGTGGTCAGATTGCAACAATCATACTTACCGATATAACGGCTTCACCCGACGCTCCTACTCTCAGCGCAGCAAGTTTTCTGGCAACCAACGCATCAGGTCTCTATACCGCTGCCAAAATTCAGAGGATTGGTCAATCAGGTGAAAGTACCGTTCTTAAAGGAAAACCGAAGCCCATTCCAGCTCCCCTGCCGATCCTGGGTGCCGGCATTGCTTTCTCCTACAGTCGTAAACTCCGTCAACGCCTGAACCAACGCGTTTCGTCAGAACTCTCCTGAACAGTTCGAGGTTCTTCTTCCCCCCCCTAAGTTGGGGGTATTTTTTTGTTCAGAATCACCAGCACCTTATCCACCCGCTTGCCATCCATATCCACCACCTCGAAACGTAGGCCTTCCCATTCGAAATGCTCGCCGGCACGGGGGATATGGCCCAATCGGTGCAGCACGAACCCACCCAGGGTGTGAAACCCACCGGCGGCCTGATCGATGTGGATGGCCGGCAGATTCTCTTTCTCCATCAGTTCCCGGAAGTCTCCCAGATCCAGCAGGCCATCGAGCAGCCAGGAGCCGTCCTCCCGCTGCACGATCATCGGATCCTCCAGGTCCTCCAGCGAAGGCAGCTCCCCCACGATCGCCTCCATCAGATCGTTGAGGGTCACCACACCTTCGATGCCGCCGTATTCATCCGTCACCAGGGCGATGTGCACGCCGCTGCGGCGGAACTGCTCGATCACCCGCACCCCCCGCACTCCTTCGGCCACATAGAGCGGCGTCTCCAGCAATTCCTCCAGATCCACCGCATCGCCGGCCAGCCGCGCCTCCAGCAGCCGGTTCGCCCGCACCACACCCACGCAGGCATCCAGATTGCCCCGTGCCACCGGAAACCTGGTGTGGGGACTGCCGATCACCTTGCCGAGATTCACCTCCAGCGGCGCCTCCAGATCCAGCCAGCTGATCTCGGTTCGCGGGGTCATCAGCGATCGCACCGAACGGTCGCCGAGCCGGAAGACCCGCTCCACCATCTCGTGCTCGGCCTCCTCCACCACCCCCGATTCCGCTCCCCGTCGCAGCAGCGCCCGGATCTCCTCCTCGGTGATGTCCGGCCCCGCCTCACCCGTCACCCCCAGCCGGTCCAGCAGCCAATCGCTCGACATCCCCAGCAGATGCACCAAGGGTGCGGTGAGCCGGGCCAGGCGCCGCATCGGCATCGCCACCAGGGAGGCGATCCGCTCCGGATGGCTCAGGGCGATGCGCTTCGGCACCAGTTCACCGATCACCAGCGACAGATAGGTGATCAGCGTGACCACCACCGCCACGCTGATCGCCTCGCTCCAGGGCTGCAGCGCCGCGCTGCGATCCAGCCAGGGGCGCAGGCGCATCGCCAGGGTGGTGCCTCCCACCGCCCCGCTCAGCACCCCGATCAGGGTGATGCCGATCTGCACCGTGGAGAGGAAATCGCTGGGGTCCTCCGCCAGCTTCAGGGCCGCCCGCGCCTCCCTGCTGCCCGCTTCGGCCTGCTGTTCCAGCCGCAGCCTGCGCGCCGAAACCACCGCAATCTCGGCACAGGCGAACACCCCATTGGCCACGATCAACAGCAGGAGGAGAAAGATCTCAACACCAACTTGTGGCACGGGAAAACATCAGTTTCTCGCCGGAAACTAGCATGCAGGCGTTGCACTGAATCCTGCCCGGCAGTTGTGTTCGCCTCCTGAGCTCTCTGTAACGCTCTCTGGAATGCTCTCTGTAACGCTCGCTGAAGCCCGCCCTTGCCGCCAGGGCTGCCTTTCTACAGTGAAGGGGTGCCTCAGGGCACCCCCCCTCACGCACCAGTCCCCGCACGCATCGGAGGCCAGAGCCATGGCACTGATCCAATGGGAGTCCCTCCGGGACATCGAAGATCTGCTCAATCGCTACACCCGCTCCATCCCACGGGCGGGCGGCGGCGGCAGCCCCTCCCTCTCGGCCATGGCCGAGTGGAATCCCCGGGTCGACATCAGCGAAAACGAGAGCTCCTACGTTCTCCAGGCGGACATCCCCGGTGTTGCCAAGGAGGATCTCAAGGTCACCGTCGACAACGGAGTGCTCACCCTCCAGGGTGAACGCCGCCAGGAACAGAAGCAGGATGAGGAGCACTTCCACCGGGTGGAGCGCTTCTATGGCAGCTTCAGCCGCAGCTTCCATCTGCCCGAAGACGCCGATCCCGCCGGCCTCAAGGCCAGCGCCGCCGACGGCCAGCTCACCGTGACCGTGCCGAAGAAGGCCCTGGCGCCCTCCCCCTCCACCGTTCAGGTGCCGGTGGAGTAGCTCGCCCCATCCGTCTCCCTCCGGCTGAGCCGCAGCTGCCCCTCGTAGGGACCCTGCCCCCCCACGCAGGCCGCGCCGCAGTGGCAGCCCAGGCTGAGGGCCTGCTCCAGGCTCCAGCCGGCCGCCAGGGCGGTCGTCACCCCCGCCGCGAAGCAATCGCCGGCGCCGTAGGTGTCGGCCACCGGGCCCTGCCGGGGCAGCGCAGCGAAGGCTCCTCCGGGAGTCGCCACCCCGCCCCGGACACCGGCCGTGCGGATCGCCAGCGCCGGCGGGGAGGGCAGATCCTGCTCCTGCCACGCCTCGCCCGGGTCGCTGCCGCTGCCGATCAGGGCATCGAGCCGCACCCCGGCGGCCGCCAGCACATCCAGACCCAGCCGCGGCGTCGCCGCCAGCACGCTCGCCTGGCGTGCCCGGCGCAGGGCGCCGGCATCGGCCGCCGTGAGAAACACCCCATCGCACTGCGCCAGCTGTTCCCAGGGCAGAGGATCGGCGGCCGTCGGCGTCAGCCGGGGGCCGATCACGGTGATCGTGCGCTCGCCGCTGCCATCGAGGAAGGTCACCCCCCGGCGGGTGGGACCCTCCCGCCAGGCCACATGCACCTCCAGGCCGAGCGCCTCCAGCTCCGCCGCCGCCCACTCCCCGAGCGGATCGCTGCCCAGGGCCGTGAAGAAGGGCACCCGCTCGCCGGTGAGCTTCGCCATCTGCAGGGCCACCACCGGCCCGCCCCCGGCCGGCAGCTCGGCGAAGCGGGTGGCATGGAGGATCTCTCCGGCCGCCGGCAGGTGCTCCACCCCCACGAAGCTCACCACCTCCACATGGCCCACCACCGCGAGCCGCAGCGGCGGCAGGGGCGGCAGAGCCTCCAGAGAAAGGGGATCGATCACCGGATCCCTCCTTCAGCCGGCCCCTGCCGGTCGCCCCTGCCCCTCCGGGCCGTGACGACTCTGCAGAAAACCTGGCAGTTGGCCTCTCGGCAAGGCAGATTGTGCGGAGATTCCCACAGGCTCGCAGACCGATCGATGGCACCCATCCATCACTGGAGCGTGATCCTGGCCTCTTCCAGCAGTCGCAGGCCCCGCTGGCTGGGGGAGAACGGACAGTTCACCACCGATCCCGGCCAGGCCCTGCGCCTGGTCAGCCCCGAAGTGGCCGCCCGGCGGGTGCAGGCCTTCATGGAGATCCACGGCTGGCCCAGTGAGGTGATGGAGCGCTTCCGGCTGGTTCCCGCCCCCCACCGCCACGACCTGCCCTCCGGGCGTGCCACGGCCCGCTCAGGCCAGCCCCACGGGCCCGACAGCGCCGCGGCGGCCTGATCCTGATCCCTCCCGCACCATCAACGACCCCCGCCCCCGTGGTGAAGCTGGGCCCGGCAGCCTGGGTGAAGATCCGCGAAGCTGCCCCATCACCACGGGGCTGTTCACCACGAACATTCCTAGGCTGGTCCCAGTCGAGAAGGAGTGGCCATGACCTCCCCCGTGATGGCAATGGCGACCCATGCTTCCACCGCCTCCGCCGAGGCTCTGCACGAGCTGAAGTCCCTGGCCGAGATCGATCGCGCCTTCGCCCGGGCCCTGCGCCATACGGCCTCCACCGAGGAAGCCGCCCGCCTGGCCCGGCGCTACGGCATCGAGGTGAGCCCGGAAGCGCTCTGGCGCAACCGCGGCATGCTCACCAGCGGTGGCGTGCCCACCTGGCGCGGCTGAGCGGGCCGGAGTTCAGCTGGGCTGGCCCAGCGATCGCGCCCTCGCCGACGCGTCGGGTTCGGTGCTGACGATCCACAGGATCAGCACCGAGAGCACGGCACTGAAGTAGCACCACACCGAAGTGAAGGCCTGGCCATAGAACGCTTCGGCGAGGGCGACGGCCCCGAGCAGCGCCACGGCGAAGGTCACCAGGCCGCGGGAGGCCGCCAGCAGCAGCGGCAGGCAGATGATCGCCACATAGAGGCCGCGGCCGAGATCGTTCAGCCGCTGATCGGCGAACACCAGGCCGGTGCGGTAATGCAGTGACCCCTGCACCACCTCCGGCGTCAGCGGGCCGGAGGCATGGAGCAGCGGCAGCCACAGCGTCACCCCGAGGGCGAGGCCCAGACCCAGCAGCAGCCGCAGGGCCCAGAGAGGTGCGGCCGGTGTGCGCTCCCCACCGAAGCGCAGCGCCGCGAACGGGATCCAGACCGGCCAGAAGGCGTAGGCGAAGAAGAGATAGGCCAGGGCGGCCGTCTCGGTGAAGGGTGCCGAGGGGTGCTGCTCCACCCCCAGCCACACCACCCCCTCGATCGCCTGCTGCAGGGCGAAGATCAGGGGGCTCACGGCCAGGGCCAGCCGGCCTGCTCCCGGCCCGGGCCAAGGGGTTTGGGCACGAGCGCTGCGGGTGGCGGCGATGCCCACAGGCACCAGCAGGGCCGCGGCAGTGAAGCTGGCGGTGGCGGAGAAACACATCAACCGCCACCGGGATGGATTTTCCCGGCCACCCTAAACAAAAAGCCCCCTCGCCAAGGAGGGGGCTCAACTCCGGCCCACGGCCGGTTGGGATCGAGGGGCTTCGGCGTTGCACCGAAGCCGTGCTCCGATCAGCCGATCGCCGGGGCGCTCAGCGCCACCGGGGTGGCCTCAGCAGAAGCCAGATCCAGCGGGAAGTTGTGCGCATTGCGCTCGTGCATCACTTCCATGCCCAGGCCGGCACGGTTGAGCACGTCGGCCCAGGTGTTGATCACCCGGCCCTGGCCGTCGAGAATCGACTGGTTGAAGTTGAAGCCGTTCAGGTTGAACGCCATCGTGCTCACGCCCAGAGCCGTGAACCAGATGCCCACCACCGGCCAGGCGGCCAGGAAGAAGTGCAGGCTGCGGCTGTTGTTGAACGACGCGTACTGGAAGATCAGGCGACCGAAGTAGCCGTGGGCGGCCACGATGTTGTAGGTCTCCTCTTCCTGGCCGAACTTGTAGCCGTAGTTCTGGCTCTCGCTCTCGGTGGTCTCACGCACCAGCGAGCTGGTCACCAGCGAACCGTGCATGGCCGAGAACAGGCTGCCGCCGAACACGCCCGCCACACCCAGCATGTGGAAGGGGTGCATCAGGATGTTGTGCTCCGCCTGGAACACCAGCATGAAGTTGAAGGTGCCCGAGATGCCCAGGGGCATGCCGTCGGAGAAGGAGCCCTGGCCGAAGGGGTAGATCAGGAACACGGCGCTGGCAGCGGCCACGGGGGCGCTGTAGGCGACGCAGATCCAGGGGCGCATGCCGAGACGGTAGGAGAGTTCCCACTCACGGCCCATGTAGCAGAAGATACCGATCAGGAAGTGGAACACCACCAGCTGATAGGGACCGCCGTTGTACAGCCACTCATCGAGGCTGGCGGCTTCCCAGATGGGATAGAAGTGCAGGCCGATGGCGTTGCTCGAAGGCACAACGGCGCCGGAGATGATGTTGTTGCCATACATCAGGGAGCCGGCAACGGGCTCACGGATGCCGTCGATGTCGACGGGAGGGGCCGCGATGAAGGCGACGATGAAGCAGATGGTGGCTGCCAGCAGGGTGGGGATCATCAGCACACCGAACCAGCCGACATACAGCCGGTTGTTGGTGGAGGTGACCCAACCGCAGAACTGGGACCACGCAGAAGCGCCGGAGCGCTGCTGGAGAGTGGCAGTCATGAGTACGGGGGATTGAGCCGCGAACCCTTGCGCCGAGGCGCCGGTCCGGGCGGATGGAGAGACGGGACGGGTTCCCGCCTCCGGTCAGTGTAACAGAACATTGCGGCGTTCATGAAGGGGCTTCATGAAGGGTTTGTGAAGGAGGGGGAGGGAGGCGGGAAGGGCCCGGGTCGGGCCGCAGGCCATGGCGGAGCCCTCCCGGCGTTGCTAGGAGGGTGAACGGCTCCAGGCTTTTCGCCGATGGCACCACCCTCCCTGCCTTGTGAAGCGGCCCCCGCCCGCTTGCTCCACCCCAGCCTCTGCGGCCGGCCCGGCTCCAGCCGGCGGTGCACCCTCACGGCCCTGCTCCTGGCCGGATCGTTCCTGCTCACCGGCTGCCAGCTGGGAAGCAATCCCGAGGCTCGACGCATCGAGCAGCTGGAGCTCAAGATCCAGCAGCTCGAGCAGCGGCTCAACAAGGTCGATGCCCTTCAGGATCCGGCCGACAAGGCCGGCAAGCCGCCCGCCGGACCGGTGAAGTCCCTCACCTTCCGCACCGGTACCGACGACGACCGCCTGCGCATCTACTGGGCCGACGGCAGCAGCACCGACCTGCCCTGCACCCAGGAGCAGGCCACCTACGTCTGCGGCTGAGGAGCCGAAGCGGGCAGGCGCCGATCAGGCCGGCTCCAGCCCGCCCGCCAGCTCCTCCAGCTCCTCCCCCCAGGCGGCGGGCACCGGCCACACCTCCCGGCGGGTGAGGCTCAGGGCGATCCCCTTCTCGCCGTAGGCCGCCTCGTTGATGAACACGGCCCACACCGCCTCTGCCGCCAGGCCGGCGGGAGGGTCGTAGGTGATCGGGCTGCCATCGGGCCCGAGGAAGAGGGGGTCGCCGGGATGGAGCGGCTGCCAGTCGCGGTGCTGGCGGAGCGGATGCACCACCGCCGCGGGGGATCCATCGGGGTGGCGGGGGAGATCGAGGCTGCCGAGATGGCGATGCACCACCAGCTCCCGGGGGAGAGGCAGCCGGCCCCGGCGGGCGGCGGCCAGCACCTCCAGCGCCGTCTCCAGGGCCAGGGCACTCTGGCGGCAGATCGCCGCCTGCACCACTCCCTGGGGCACCGGACCCACCTCCACCACCAGGCCGCAGGGCCAGCGCTCCACCAGGAAACCGCTCTGGGAGGCATCTCCCTCGTGCAGGTAGATCGGCAGCCCCAGCCCCCGCTGCAGGCCGGCGGCCAGGGCCAGATCCGGCAGCCGGCGGCCATAGACCACCAGGCAGTTGCCCATCGCCGCCGTGGTGCTGTGCAGATCGAGGGCCACCCGGCAGGGGTCGGCGGCCTCCGGCCCATGCAGCTCCAGCAGCTGGCGCGCCCGTTCCACCTCCAGGGCCGCCTCAGCGGGATCGGCCAGCAGACGTGGATCGAAGCTGCGGTTGAGGTCGCGCTCGATGTAGCGACGGCCAGCCGCGTGGGCGGCCGGATTGCCGATCACGAGCTCCACGGCCAGGCCGCTGCGCCGCAACCCCTCCGGATGCCGGCGCCAGCTCTGGAGCAGCCAGGGGGCATTGCGTTCGTTGCCGTGGGTGCCAGCCACCACCAGCACCTTGCCGGGAGCCTGCCGGGCCATCGCTCCTCCTGCCACCAGGGGGTCCCAGCCTGACGCAGAGTCGAGCCTGGTTGGTTCCCCTCCCCCCATGGCACCCCCCGCGGCACTGGTGCGCACGGCCCGCAGCCTCTGGCACTGCCAGTGGCGTCAGCTGATGAAGGGCCTCGGCCCGGCCGATGCGGAGGGGCGCTACCGCAGGCCCGCCGGCGCCTTCACCGCCCTGCCGCCCCTGCCGCCGGATGCCGGCCGCCCGGGGGGCCATGTGCTGATCGTGGGGCGCAGCTGCCCCTGGGCCCACCGCACCTGGCTCACCTGGACCCTGCGCCGCCTGGGGGACAGCATCGATCTGCTGGTGGTGGAGCCGGATCCCCGGGAGGGCCGCTGGCGCTTCCGCCAGCCCTTCGAGGGCTGCTCCACCCTGGCGGAGCTCTACCGCCGCAGCGGCGCCTCCGCCGGCAGCCGGGCCACCGTGCCCGCCCTCTTCTCCCGCGGCGAAGGGCGCATCCTGGGCAACGAGAGCGCGCGGCTGATCGAGCTGCTCAACCAGTGGCCCTCCCCGGAGGCGGCCGATCTGAACCCGCCCGAGGGGCGGGCCGCCACCGACGCCTGGCGGGAGCGTTTCCAGAACGACGTGAACGATGGGGTGTACCGCTGCGGCTTCGCCCGCAACCAGGCCGCCTACGACGAGGCCGAAACGGCCCTCTTCACCGCCCTGGGGGAAACCGACCGCTTCCTCGCCGCCCAGGCGGAGCACGGACAGCCCTGGCTCGGGGGCCCTGCCCTCAGCCTGGCGGATGTGGTGCTCTTCCCCACCCTGATCCGCATGGAGATGGTCTATGCCCCCCTCTTCGGCTGCAGCCGCCTGCCCCTCTGGCAGCTGCCGGCCCTGTGGCGCTGGCGCTCCCGCTTCCACGCTCTGGACGGGGTGGCCGCCACCTGCTGGCCGGAGGCCTGGCGGGCCGACTATTTCGGCGCCCTGTTCCCCCTCCATCCCTCGGCGATCGTTCCGGCGGGGCCGGACCTGGCCACACTGGTGAGGAGTGACCCCCCGGCGAGCGAGGCCCCCTGCCCATGACCACCACCTTCCCCCCAGGCGGAACCGATCCCGTCTTCGACGGGGTCTACGGACCCTTCACGATCACCGCCACCGACCGTCGGGACGTGCAGGCCTACCGCCTGGCCCTCACCGCCGTGGCGATCGGCCAGCTGGCCCTGCTGCTGCAGTGGCGCCAGTTCGGCACGGCATGGCTCTGGCCCTGGCTGCTGGTGATGGCGGCGGGGCTGGGGCTGGCCCTGCGCTGGATCCACATCTATCTGCGGCCCCTGCACCGGGCCCTGCAGCTGCTCTGGCTGGTGGGCTGCCTCGGCGGTCTGGCCCTGGCCCTCCAGGTGGGGCCCCAGCGCCTGCTGCCGGCCCTGGCGGAGCAGCCCCTCTGGCTCCTGGCGGTGGGACCCTTCTTCGCGGCCCTCACCGGCGTGGGCTTCAAGGAATTCTTCTGCTTCCGCCGCCCCGAGGCGATCGGCGTGACCCTGCTGCTGCCCCTGGCCCTGCTGGGGCGCCTCAGCGGGCTGCTGAGCCCTGAACTCACGATCCGGCTGATGGCCGTTCAGGCCCTGCTGCTGCTGGTGCTCTGCCTGCGCAAGTTCCCCATGCCGGCAGCGGCCGACGTGGGTGACAAGAGCGTGTTCGAGTTCCTTGAACGCCAGCGCCACAGCGCCCCATGAGCCTGATCAGCCTGGTGGGCGCCGGCAAGGACTTCGGCCTGCGCACCCTCTTCGCCGATCTCGACCTGCACGTGGGCGAGCGGGACCGGCTCGGGCTGATCGGCCCCAACGGTGCCGGCAAGTCCACCCTGCTGAAGGTGCTCGCCGGCAGCGAACCCCTCGATCGCGGCCAGCGGCGCTGCTCCTCCCGGCTCTCGGTGGTGCTGCTCGACCAGGATCCCGAGCTGGAGCCCGGGCGCACGGTGCTGGAGCAGGTGGTCGCCGGCGGCGGCGAACGCAGGGAGCTGCTGCGCCGCCATGGCCAGCTGAGCCGGGCCCTGGCCGAGCGACCCGGTGACGAGCAGCTGCTGGCCGGGCTGAGCGATCTGCAGCACCGCATGGACGCCTGCCAGGCCTGGGCCCTGGAACGCCGCTGCCGGGAGGTGCTCGAGCGGCTGGGCATCGGTGAGGCCTCGGGGCTGCCCGGCCGTCGGGTGGACGAGCTCTCGGGGGGCAACCGGCGCCGGGTGGCCCTGGCGGCGGCCCTGGTGGCCGAACCCGACGTGCTGCTGCTCGATGAGCCCACCAACCACCTCGATGCCGACGGGGTGGAATGGCTGCAGAGCTACCTGGACCGCTTCGCCGGCGCCCTGGTGCTCGTCACCCACGATCGCTACCTGCTCGATCGGGTGACCCGGCGCATCGTGGCGGTGGAGGGCGGCGAGGCCCGTCCCTACGAGGGCAACTACGCCACCTACCTGGCGCGCCGGGCGGAGGAGGAGGCGGCCGAGGCCGCCGGCGCCGCCCGGCTGCGGGGCACCCTGCGGCGGGAGCTGGCCTGGCTGCGCCAGGGTCCGAAAGCCCGCAGCACCAAGCAGAAGGCCCGCCTGCAGCGGATCGAGGCCCTGCAGGACCTGCCGCCCCGGGCGGAGCGGGGCAAGCTGCGCATGGCCGCCGCCAGCCGGCGCATCGGCAAGCGGGTGATCAGCGCCGAGCAGCTCTGCCTGCGCAGCCCCGACGCAGACGGCGGCGGCCGGCCCCTGCTGCACGACTTCAGCTACGACTTCAGCCCGGAGGACCGGGTGGGCATCATCGGTGCGAACGGCGCCGGCAAATCCACCCTGCTGGAGGTGATCGCCGGCCGGAGGCCCGCCGCCGGCGGCAGGCTGGAGCTGGGTTCCACCGTGAAGCTGGCCTACTTCGACCAGCACAGCGAGGTGCTGCTGGAGGGCAAGGGCGAACGCAAGGTGATCGACGTGGTGCGGGAGGCCGCCGACCGGGTGCAGGTGGATGGGGTGGAGCTGAGCGCCTCCCAGCTGCTGGAGCGCTTCCTCTTCCCTCCGGCCCAGCAGCACCAGCCGGTGGCGAAGCTCTCCGGCGGCGAACGGCGGCGGCTGCACCTCTGCCGCCTTCTGATCGAGGCCCCCAACGTGCTGCTGCTCGATGAGCCCACCAACGACCTCGACGTGCACACCCTCAGCGTGCTGGAGGAGTTCCTCGAGGACTTCCGCGGCTGCGTGGTCGTGGTCTCCCACGACCGCTGGTTCCTCGATCGCACCGTCGACCGGCTGTTCTGCTTCGAGAACGGCGTTCTCGAGCGCTTCGAGGGCAACTACAGCGCCTACCTGGAGCGCCGGGCCGAGCGGGCCCGGGCGGGCGATGGGGCCCGCGGGGCGGACGCTCCTGCACCGCTGCCGGCGGACCCGGCAGCCGCGCCCGCCGGCAGCGGAGACGGGGAACGGCCACCCCGCAGGCGCAGCTTCAGGGAAAGCCGGGAACTCGAGAGCATCGAGCGGGATCTGCCCGGCTGGGAGGAACGCCGCCGGGAACTGGAGCACCTGCTGGCCACCCCCTCGGCGGGGGACTACGGCCGGCTGGAGCAGCTCACCCGCGAACTGGCCGCCCTGGTGGAGCGCATCGGCGCCGCCGAGGAGCGCTGGCTAGCACTCAGTGAGCTGGCGGGATGAGCGGCGGCGGCGCAGCAGGTGAGTCACCTCCCCGCTGGCCGCGGCTGGGGTCGCAGCGGACCTGTCGCTGCCAGCTCCGGCCCCATCCGCCGGCCCGGTCGCTGCACGGGGCGGCAGCCCGCAGACCGGTCCGACCGGCTCGGGCAGGCTCCAGGGCTGGCGGCGGGGTCGTCCCCCCTGCGCCTCCTCCAGTTTCATGGCGGTGGGTTTGTAGTCCGCCGCGCTGCGATGGGCCGCCATCTGGTCGCCCATGCGCTGCAGGTAGAGATCCCGCGACCAGGTGATCAGGCCGTGTTCGAACGCCTCGCAGGCCGCCTGGGGGGAGGGGAACCGCTGGCTCACCACCCCGCTGGGGGCGCACTGCTTCCACTCCAGCACCTCCTCGAAGGCCAGTCCCCGTCGCCACTGGCGTTGCTCGGAGAGGTAGCAGTTCTCCTCGGGCCCGTTGATCCAGTAGAGCTGCCCGCTCTCGTCGCCGAAATGGCGCCCGCGGCGCTGGGTGATGCGTGTCATGGGTGGCCCTCGCCTGCACTTCCCTGCTGGTAGCAGAGAACGGGAAGATCAGCAGCAGCGCACAGGTGCCTCGACCATCGGAAGGACACCCGTAAGGTGTCCGGGTGAGAGCTCCCGGCTGCTTGCGGTCGGTTCCTGCATGAAATCCATCGACGAGCACATCGAGAAGGACAAGGTCGCCATCGAGGAGGCCCGCGCCGCCGGCAACCTCGGCAAGGTGCGCCATCTCGAGGAGGAGCTCAAGGGGCTCTCCGAATACAAGGAGCATCACCCCGAGGACAACCACGACCCCTCCCCCCTCGAGGTGTACTGCGACCTCAATCCCGAGGCGCCCGAATGCCGGGTGTACGACGACTGATCGGCAGGAGCAGGGCGCTGAGGCTCAGCCGATCCCCAGTTCCTTCCACACCGCATTCCTGAGGGCATCAAGGCCCAGGGCAGCCGCTGCCGAGATCACCAGTGGCGGCTCTCCGCAGTGGCGACCCACCAGCTCCACCCGCTCGGCCAGGGCATCCGGATCGAGCAGGTCGGCCTTGCTCAGCACCACCAGCCGTTGTCTGGCGTCCAGACCGTGGCCATAGGCAACCAGCTCCGTCTCCACCACCTGTAGATCGGCCACCACGTCCTCGGCGCCCGCATCCACCAGATGGAGCAGCAGGCGGGTGCGTTCGATGTGGCGCAGGAAATCGTGGCCGAGGCCGGCTCCCCGGGCCGCTCCGGCGATCAGTCCGGGGATGTCGGCGAACACGGTGCCGTCGCCACTCGGCCGCCGCACCACGCCCAGGTTGGGCACCAGGGTGGTGAAGGGATAGTCGGCGATGCGGGGGCGGGCGGCGGAGAGCACGGCGATCAGGGTGCTCTTGCCGGCGTTGGGCAGGCCGATGATGCCCACCTCCGCCAGCAGCTTGAGCTCGAGCTGCAGCAGCCATTCCTCCCCCTCCCGGCCTTCGGTGCACTTCTCCGGTGCCCGGTTGCGGTTGCTGAGGTAGTGGGCATTGCCCAGCCCGCCACGGCCGCCGCAGGCCACCAGCAGCTGGTCGCCGGCGACGGTGAGGTCCCCCAGCAGGATGCCCGTGCGGCGGTCCCGCACCTCGGTGCCGCAGGGCACGCGGATCACCAGGGGAGCGCCGCTGGCTCCGGTGCAGCGGTTGGGCCCTCCCCGCACGCCATCGGCGGCGGCGAACAGTCGTCTGTACTTGAAATCCAGCAGGGTCTGGAGGTTGGCGTCGGCCTCGAGCAGCACATCGCCGCCGCGGCCGCCGTCGCCGCCCGAGGGTCCTCCGGCGGGGACGTACTTCTCCCTGCGGAAGGCCACGATCCCATCACCACCCCTCCCGCCGCGCACGGCGATGCGCGCCTGATCGATGAACTGCATTGGGCCAACCCTAGGATCCGCCGGTCGCGGCGCCGGTTTGGCCCAGGTTCGCTTCCAGCAGGTCGGCAAGACCTTTCCCGCCAGGGGAGGGGGAGAGCCGGTGGAGGTGCTGCGCCGGCTGGATCTCCTCATCGAGGATGGGGAGTTCCTGGTGCTGGTGGGTCCCTCGGGCTGCGGCAAGAGCACCCTGCTGCGGCTGCTGGCCGGTCTGGAGGCCCCCAGCAGCGGAGAGATCCTGGTGGGCGACCGGGCGGTGAGCCGCCTGCGGCCCGCCCAGCGGGATGTGGCGATGGTGTTCCAGAGCTACGCCCTCTATCCCCACCTCACCGTGGCCGACAACATCGGCTTCGGCCTGCGGCGCAGCCATCCCCGCTCCTTTCCCCAGCAGCTGCAGGACGGACTCCATCGCCTCAGCCGCCGCTGGCCCGCGACCCTGCGGGTGTCTTCCGCCCGGGAGGAGCGGATCGAGGAGCGGATCGACGAGGTGGCGGAGATGCTCGGGCTGGATCCCCTGCTGGAGCGTCTGCCGAAGGAACTCTCCGGCGGCCAGAAGCAGAGGGTGGCCCTGGGCCGGGCGATCGCCCGCCAGCCGGCGGTGTTCCTGATGGATGAACCGCTCAGCAATCTCGATGCCAAGCTGCGCACCGGCACCCGGGCCCAGATCGTGGAGCTGCAGCGGCGGCTCGGCACCACCACCCTCTACGTCACCCACGACCAGGTGGAGGCGATGACGATGGGCCATCGCATCGCCGTGCTCAATGCCGGCAGCCTGCAGCAGCTCGGCACGCCGATGGAGCTCTACCGCTGGCCGGCCAACCTGTTCGTGGCGCAGTTCATCGGCAGTCCGCCCATGAATCTGCTGCCGGTGCAGGCCGGCGGACCGGCTCAGATCCTGCTGGAGGGCCGGCGCTTCCCCCTGGAAGAACCGATGGCCGCTGCCCTTGACCGCTGGCGGCGGAGCGCCCCGGCCACAGAACGGCTCACCGCCGGACTGCGGCCGGAGCACCTGCGCCTCGTCCCCGCCGCCAACCGCCACCTGGCGGCACAGGTGAGCCACACCGAGGCCCTGGGCAACGAGCAGCTGCTCACCTGCCGGCTGCTGGAGGGCAGCCACCTGGTGCTGGTGCGCACCGGGCCGGAGGAAACGGTGACGGCCGGCCAGAGGGTGCACCTGGAGGTGGATCCCCAGGGCTGGCGGCTGTTCGATGGCGCCGGCGACGCCCTGTCGTGCCCCCGCACCCCGCCGATCGAGGCCTGAGCCGGGAAGGCAGCAGCAACTCCGGCTGGTCCAGCGGGCGGCGGGCAGCTTGACCGGCGGGCGCGGGCGGCGGGCGGCGGAAAGCTTGACCGGCGGGCGGGCCTGGCCTTGATCCTAATCGGCTCTTAAACCGCAGATAACCGACTCCTGAAAGATCACTGCTTGGATATGCAGCGATTTCCATCCGGATTGCATCAAGCAGACCTGGCTCAACATCGTGCCTGGAATACAGCTGAGCCGGATATTTTCCGCCGTTCTCGAAACACTGGAAATCACCACATCGCCCCGGGGCAGGCCCTGAAGCCCTTTCACCCCCATCTCCCCTGATGCCGACGCCGAGCAACGCCCTGATCCTTGCCCCCATCGGTTCCTACGCCAGCGGCGAGGCAGGGGTGGGCGAGATCGTCGCCTACGACGCCCTGTCCCGAAAGCTGTTCAGCCTCAACGGGGCGAACGACCGGCTCGATGTGCTCGACATCGGTGACCCTTCCTCTCCGAAGCTGGTCTCCACGATCGACCTCTCGCCCTACGGGGCCACACCCAACAGCGTGGCGGTGAGCAACGGCATCGTGGCCGTGGCGATGGAGGCCGATCCCAAGACCGATCCCGGCAGGGTGGTGTTCTTCTCCACCGCGGGCGACTTCCGGAGCCAGGTGGTGGTGGGGGCCCAGCCCGACATGCTCACCTTCACCCCTGATGGCAGCAGGGTGCTGGTCGCCAATGAGGGCGAGCCCAACGAGGGGGACACGATCAACCCCGAGGGTTCGCTGAGCATCATCGATCTCTCCGGCGGCGTTCTCTCCCCCACCGTGACCACCGCCACCTTCTCCGCCTTCGACGGGCTGGAGGCGAAGCTGCGGGGTCAGGGGGTGCGCATCACCGCCGGCAAGCCCTTCTCCGTGGATGCCGAGCCGGAATACATCGCCGTTGCGCCCGATGGCTCGAGCGCCCGCATCACCCTGCAGGAGAACAATGCCCTGGCCGTTCTGGATCTGAGCGCCGGGCTGACCTACGGAACGATCACCGCGATCCAGGCCCTCGGGCTGAAGGACTACGCCACGGGCATCCCCAGCGTCTCCACCTACGACTTCGACGAGGCCTCCCTGCCCGTGATCGGCACCACGCCGGCGGGCCAGGAGCTGAAGCTGGGGGGCTTCTCCGGCCTCTTCTTCGAAGGCATCGACGCCGCCAGCGGCGATCTGCTCTTCCTCACCAACACCGACCGGGGACCCAACGGCGAACCGAGCGACCTGCTGCCGGCGGTGCCCGGCAACGAACGTCCCTTCGCCCTGCCGGCCTTCGCCCCGGAACTGGTGCGCTTCCGGCTCAACGCCGCCACCGGGCAGATCACGATCAGCCAGCGGATCGCCCTCACCCAGGCCGACGGCAGCACGCCCCTGAGCGGCCTGCCCAACCTGCAGGCCGGAGCCCCGGGCAGCGCCACCACCGACGAGGTGGCCGTGGACCTCAACGGCATCCAGCTGGCCAATGATCCCCTCGGCGCCGACCTGGAGGGGGTGGTGGTGGCCCCGGACGGCAGCTTCTGGCTGCCGGATGAGTACCGCCCGGCGATCTACCACTTCGCCGCCGACGGCCGCCTGCTGGAGCGGCTCATCCCGATCGGCACCGCCTCCGC
The DNA here is from genome assembly GCA_963847745.1 of uncultured cyanobacterium. Taxonomy (GTDB): domain Bacteria; phylum Cyanobacteriota; class Cyanobacteriia; order PCC-6307; family Cyanobiaceae; genus Cyanobium. The sequence continues at coordinate 29,235 of CAWKAW010000019.1, forward strand.
GGTGGGCGCCGTGCCCGGCAGCTTCGGCAGCGAGGTGCTGCCGGCGGTCTATGGCCAGGCACGCCGCGCCAACCGCGGCTTCGAGGCGATCGCCATGGAGGGCAGCAAGCTCTATGCCTTCATCCAGACCAGTCTCGACAACCCGGGCAGCGCCGTGCGCGGCAACGGCGTGATCCGCATCCTCGAGTTCGACACCGTCACGGCCGCGGTGACGGGGGAATTCGTCTACGTGATGCGCGACACCACCGCCGCCGGTGCCGCCCGCACCGACAAGATCGGCGATGCGGTGGCCCTCGGCGGCGGCCGCTTCCTGGTGGCCGAACGGGACGATCGCACCGGCGCCGACGCCAACAAGCTGATCTACGCGATCACCCTCACCGGCGCCACCAACGTGCTCGGCAGCCCGATCGCCGCGGCCACCAGCGGCACCACCCTGGAGAGTCTCAGCCCGGATCAGCTGGCCGCCGCAGGCATCCGCCCGGTGGACAAGCGCCTGGTGGTGAATGCCGCCGCCATCGGTTACACGGGCGTGAGCAAGATCGAGGGCCTGGCCCTCGTGGATGGCGACACCCTCGCCGTGCTCAACGACAACGACTTCCAGCTGGCCGGCCCGATCGCCGCAGACGGCTCCGCACCGATCAACCCCTCCCCCGAACCGATCCGCCTCGGCCTGATCGACTTCAGCGGCGGCAACGGGCTCGACGCCAGCGACCGGGACGTGGACGGCAGCTCCTCCGGCGGCGGCAGGATCGCCATCGGCCCCCAGCCCGTGTTCGGCATGTACATGCCCGATGGGGTGGCCAGCTTCTCCGTGGGGGGCCGCCCCTACTTCATCACCGCCAACGAGGGCGATTCCCGCGAGGATTTCACCCCCGGGGAGGAGATCCGCGTGGGCGCCGGGGGCTACGTTCTCGATCCGGCCACCTTCCCCGACGCCGCGGCCCTGAAGAACAATGCCGTGCTGGGGCGGCTCATCGTTTCCGCCTACGACGGCGATCTCGATGGGGATGGGGATATCGACCGCATCCAGACCTACGGCGCCCGTTCCTTCAGCATCTGGGACGAGGCCGGCAACCGCGTCTTCGACTCGGGCGACGCCATCGAACGGCTCACCGCCGATCTGGTTCCCGCCCTGTTCAACGGCAACGGTGACGCCGGCTCCTTCGACTCCCGCTCCGACAACAAGGGTCCGGAGCCCGAAAGTGTGGCGATCGGCAGCATCGGAGGCCGCCCCTACGCCTTCATCGGCCTCGAGCGGGTGGGCGGCATCCTCACCTACGACCTGAGCGATCCCCTGCGTCCGGCCCTGGTCGGCTACACCAACCCGGCGACCAGCCCCCCCGGCAGCCCCGACCAGGACGATCTGGCGCCGGAGGGTCTTCTCTTCATCCCCGCCAGCGACAGTCCCACGGGCAAGGATTTGCTCGTGACCGGCAACGAAGGCAGCGGCACCACAACGATCTACACCGTGGAATCCAACACCGAGGTTGCCGATTTCACCCTGCAGATCCTCAGCTACTACGGCGAGAGCGGCCTGCTGGGGGTGGAGACCGCACCGATCCTCGGGGCGCTGATCGACCGCTTCGATGACGAGTTCGCCCACACCCTGGTGCTGGGCGAGGGCGACAGCTACATCCCGGGGCCCTGGCTGGTGGCGGGGGCCGATCCCTCCCTCAACGGGGTGCCGGGCATCGGCAGCACGGCTTCGGGCCGGCCGGACATCGCCATCATGAACGCCTTCGGCACCGATGCCTCGGCCCTGGGCAACCACGAGTTCGACCTCGGCTCGCCGGTGCTGGCGGGTGCCCTCGCCCCCTCCGGCAGCTGGAGCGGTGCCCTCTTCCCCTTCCTCACCGCCAACCTCGATTTCTCGGCGGATTCCTCCCTGCGTGGCCTGGCGGACGCAGGCCTGGGCGGCACGGCGACCAACGCCTTCGCGGGGCAGGAAGTGAGCACGCTGGCGGGCAGGATCGCGCCCTACGCCATTTCCACCCAGGGCGGCGAAACGATCGGCCTGATCGGCATCACCACCTTCGAGCTGCTGATCAAGAGCTCCCCCAACGGCACGGTGCCGAAGGACGACGGCGATCCGGCCACCAGCGACCTCGAGGAAGTGGCCCTCTACGTGCAGAACGCGGTGGACGCCCTGCAGGCCCTGGGGGTGGACAAGATCGTGATGGTGGACCAGCTCGACACGATCGAGCGCAACCGGCAGCTCGCCCCGCTGGTGAGTGGCGTGGATGTGATGGTGGCCGGTGGGGGCCATGAGCGACTCGGCGATGCCGACGACGTGCCGGCCGCCTTCCCCGGCCACGACGCCAGCTTCGTGGACACCTTCCCGATCCTCACCGCCGGTGCCGATGGCAAGCCGGTGCTGATCGTGACCACCGACACCGAGTACACCTACCTCGGCCGGCTGGTGGTCGACTTCGACGCCAACGGTGAGATCCTCACCGGCAACCTCGACCCCTCCCTCAACGGCGCCTACGCCGCCACCGAAGCCACCCTGCAGGCGGCCTACGGCACCACGGAAAGCGCCGACCGGATCATCGCCAGCAGCAGCATCGCCTCCCAGGTGCAGGCGATCACCACGGCGATCGACGCCGTGATCACCCAGAAGGACGGCACGTTCTTCGGCTACAGCGACGTGTATCTCGAGGGCGACCGCGTCTTCGGGCGCGCCCAGGAGGTGAACCTGGGCGACATCTCCGCCGACGCCAATCTCTTCCGGGCCAGGCAGGCCCTCGGCGACTCGGTGGTGCTGGGCTCCCTCAAGAACGGCGGCGGGATCCGCGCCTCGATCGGCTCGATCGGGGAATCCGGCGAGAAGCTGCCGCCGGCCGCCTCCCCGGTGAAGCCGGCCGGCGCCATCTCCCAGCTCGACATCGAGAACGCCCTGCGCTTCGACAACAGGCTGATGGTGTTCGACACCACGCCTGACGGCCTGCTGGCGATCCTCAACCATGCCGCCGGCCTTGCCCCTGGCAACGGCGGCTATGCCCAGGTGGGCGGCATCCATTTCTCCTATGACCCCTCCCTTCCCGCGGGAGACCGGGTGCGAGACGTCGCCGTCTACGACCTGGAGGGTCGCTTCGTGGCCCGGCTGGTGGACGACGGGAAGGTGCTTCCCCAGGCGCCCGCAAGCCTCAGCCTGGTGAGTCTGAACTTCACGGCCAACGGGGGCGATGGCTATCCCATCAAGGCCAACGGCACCAACTTCCGCTACCTGCTGGCGGGCGGCGGCCTCTCCGCCCCGATCGATCGCAAGCCTCGACTTCACCGCAGCCGCCACGGTGCCTGCCGATGGGCTCGGGGAGCAGGCCGCCTTCGCGGACTTCCTGGCGACCTTCCACGGCACCCCGGAAACGGCCTACGCCACCGCCGATACGCCCGCAACCCTCGATCAGCGCATCCAGAACCTGCAGGTGAAGGCGGCGGACACCGTGCTGCCGGCTTCCCTGCTCACGCTGGGCGGGGTGGAGATTCCCGGCGGCAGCAGCCTGGCCTTCGGCTTCCCCGGCAACGACGCCGCGGCGGTGGCCCTGCTGGCCCGGATCGGCGGCGGACAGCCCGGCACGCCCGGACGAGGTGCTGGCCACCCTTCCGGGCGCCGCCTCCGGCCTGCCGGCGGGATTCCCCCCGGACCGGCCGGGCGGTGTGCTCGGCGCCGATGGCGGCAGCGGAGCGGTGCAGTTCCTGCTGCAGGATCTCGCCAGCGGTGCCACCACGCCGCTGCAGGTGGGCACCGCCTCGCCCGCGGGCTTCAGCCTGGAGGCCCCGGGCAGCGGCCCCGGCATCCAGGTGGAGGTGCTGCCGCCGGCGCAGGCGCCGGAGGTGCTCACCACCACCCTCACGGTGGGCGGCGAGAGCCTGCCCGGCGTGGGCTTCGATGGCCTCTCCGATGGCCTCTCCGCCGCGGCGCCAGGAGCGACCCGGCAGCTGCTCCTGGAGGCCGAGCTGTTCCGCGAGGCCGCCTTCGACAACGTGGTGGGCTTCTACCTGGCGGAGCGCGCCACCGGCAACGTGCTCGATCCGATCACGGGCTCGGTGGTGACCGGGGGCCAGTTCGGCGCCGATCCCGCCGCCTACGCCGCTGCGGCGCTGGCCGGCAGCCTGTGGAGCGGCAGCGTGGCCGACCTGAGCACAGTCATCCTGAGCGGCAGCTTCACGATCGGGGCCGGGGTGGATCTGGCCGATGCGGTGCTGCTGCCCTACCTGCAGGTGGAGGGCGGCAGCACGGTGTACGGGCCCGGAACCGCGAGCACCATCGATGGGGCGACCCACGTGCAGCTGCTGGGCAGCAACACCATCGGCTTCGAGGACCTGCCCTTCGGTGGCGACAACGACTTCGACGACCTGATCGTGGTGGTGCGTGATCTGAGCGCGATCACCCCCTCCGGCGTGATCTGAGGCGACGACCGCCGCCAGGGCCTCACTGC
>CAWKAW010000020.1:0-58350 GCA_963847745.1 uncultured cyanobacterium
GGGACGAAAGTCGGCCTTAGTGATCCGACGGTTCTGAGTGGAAGGGCCGTCGCTCAACGGATAAAAGTTACTCTAGGGATAACAGGCTGATCTCCCCCAAGAGTTCACATCGACGGGGAGGTTTGGCACCTCGATGTCGGCTCATCGCAACCTGGGGCTGAAGTCGGTCCCAAGGGTTGGGCTGTTCGCCCATTAAAGCGGTACGCGAGCTGGGTTCAGAACGTCGTGAGACAGTTCGGTCCATATCCGGTGCATGCGCAGGAACATTGAGAGGATTTCTCCCTAGTACGAGAGGACCGGGAGGAACGCACCTCTGGTGTACCAGTTATCGTGCCAACGGTAAACGCTGGGTAGCCATGTGCGGAGCGGATAACCGCTGAAAGCATCTAAGTGGGAAGCCCACCTCAAGATGAGTGTTCCCATGGCACAAGCCAGTAAGGTCACGGGAAGAACACCCGTTGATAGGCTCTACGTGGAAGCGCAGTAATGCGTGAAGCGGAGGAGTACTAATAGACCGAGGGCTTGACCATCAACCTCCAAGCGGAGGCAGGCTCAAAAGCTTTTGATTCAGACGACCCAGCCGCCGAACGATGCAAGTCGATCGTGGGAAGGGTCAGCACCTATGCAGTTCTCAGGGCTCACCTGAGGAGAGGGTTTGGTGCCGGGGCAGACCCGGTGGCGAGCCTATCCTGGTGTCCATGGCGCTGTGGAACCACACCGATCCATCTCGAACTCGGTTGTGAAACGCAGCAGCGGCGAAGATAGTTGGGGGGCAGCCCCCTGCGAAAATAGCTCGATGCCAGGTAAAACTTACTCCGCCCAACTCCAGGACCCCTCGCCGGCGAGAGCCGCTGGCCGGGAAGCTGGGGAAGGCAGCTGGAGCAGAAAGGCCACCCGTGCGGTGGCTTTTCTTGTGGGAGGCGAGCGGCGCGCGCGGCAGGGGGGAGTGTTCATCCCGTGTCAGCCAGCCCACCAGAATCAGCCCGTCACAACGAGGTGGTTGAAGCTGTTGACCCATGGATAGGTGCCAGGGTCCTGCTGGGGATTGTCTTTCCGCCGGCTGAACAGTACCTTCATTCCTGCGCAGGAAGCTGCAGCGAGCTCTTCAACAACATCACTGATGAACAACACTCTGGGGGGGCCTGCGCCCATATCAGCGCCGATCTGCTGGTAGCTGTCACTCTCCCGTTTGCTTCCCCAGCGGGTATCGAACCAGTGATTGAACAGGCCGCTCAGGTCTCCCGCATTGCTGAATCTGTAGAGCAGTTTCTGGGCTTCTACCGAGCCCGAAGAGTACACGGCAAGCATGAGACCCTGCTCTCTCCAGCGTTGCAAGGCCCCTGGAACATCCTCGAACAGTGGGGCAATGATTTCACCGCTGGTGTAGCCCTCCCTCCAGACCATGCCCTGCAATTCCTTGAGAGGGGCAGATTTGCGATCCCGGCTGATCAGCCACTCCAGATAGGGAAGCACCGCAACGCCGGTTTCCGTCTTCGGCGGCATCTTGTTCCGGGCGCGCCACAGTGCCTGGGCTTCCGGGTCGCCATCTTGTCTCCACAGGATCTCGGTTTCCGAGAGCAGTGCAGAGATGGCGCTGTCGTGGGCGTTGGACTCAAGGAAAGAACCAAGCCGGGCGCTGGCGAAAGGGAAGAGGGTTCCGGAGACGAAATCCACAGGACAGGTGGTTCCCTCGATATCGAGCAGCACGTGGCTGATTCCTGAAAAGTTGGGCTCGGAAAGGGAACTCATCAACTCACTGCCCACAGCTCGCACCCCACAGCTCGCACCTCACAGCTCACACCTCATAGCTCACTGCCCACTGATCGCTGTTCCGGCAGTGGAGAACGCCGAAGGGCCTGCAGCAGCTCCTCCCGCCACCGCTGCTCGAGAAGAAATTCCAGGATCTCCAGATGACGCCGGGCGAGCTGCAGATCGCGGCCCCATGCGTACAGCCCATGGCCGGCGAGCAGCAGTCCCCAGGGCGGCGAGGCAAGCACCTCGGCCGCCCTTGCGCTGAGACGCTCCAGATCCTGATCGTTGGCCAGGACCGGCACGGCCACGGTGGTGGCATGGGTGGTGATCCCCTCCAATCCCTTGAGCATCTCCAGTCCGTGAAACTCGATCGATGCGATCACGGTTGGGGGCATGGTCCCTTGTGGGGGCTTTTGCTGGTCGTCCCGCTGCTCCCCCTGGGCTGATGCCTCCAGGGGCAGTCGCGAGAGCAGGGTGGCGGCCTGGGAATGGGTGTGCAGAACGGCTCCGGCCCCTGCCCGGGTGACGATGGTCAGATGCAGTGGGGTCTCGGCGCTGGCCCTGCCGCTGCCCCGGATCACTTCTCCCTTCCCATCGACCACGATCAGATCGGGGGGTGCCACCGATCCTTTGTCCACCCCGCTGGGAGCCATCAGCAGCTCCAGGGGATCCCGGCTGAGCACGCAGCTGAAGTTGCCTCCGGTGCCCTCGCACCAGCTGCGGCGATGGATGTCCGCCATGGCCGTGCACAAGGCTTCGGCCAGGACCATCTCCTGCGGACGGGGGTGTGCCGCTGGGGCCACCGGTTCAGCTGCTGCTCCTGTGTTCATGGTTGAAACGATGCCTTGGCCTCTACTTCTGGCAGGTGGGGCACCAGTGACTGCTCCTCCCTCCCAGCTTCTCTCGCCGGATCTCCGTGCCGCATCGACGGCAGGGTAACCCTGTGCGTCGGTACACCCAGGCGACTCCTCCGTAGTTGCCGTTCGTGCCGCTGAGGTCGCGGAAATCACTGAAGGTGGTGCCTCCGGCACCGATGCTCACCGCCAGAACATCGGTAAGAGCCCGGCGAAGACCGGCGATCCTGCGTCGCCCCAGGCGCCCGCTCGGGGTATGGGGGCGGATACCGGCGCTGAAGAGCGCCTCGTCGGCGTAGATGTTGCCGACCCCTGCCACCAGGGACTGGTCGAGCAGGGCATTCTTGATGGGGCGGACCGATCCCCGCAGTCGTTTCTCCAGATAGGGGCTGCTGAAGGCCTCGCTGAAGGGCTCGGGGCCGAGCCGTGCCAGCCCCGTCATCACCGTGGGTGGATCAATTCCGGGAGGGATCCACCACATCTGTCCGAAACTGCGGGTGTCCACGAATCGCAACTCCTCTCCGCGGCTGGTCCAGATGCGTACGCGGGTGTGGGGAGACACCGCCAGGGGAGTCTCCAGCCAGAGGAACTGGCCCGTCATGCGCAGATGGACGCCCCAGTGACCAGCAGCCTGGCCGTCTCCATCAAGGAGCTCGGCCAGCAGGTACTTCCCTCTTCGTTGCCAACCGTGGATCCGGGCGTCTCTCAGGGCGAGGCAGAAGAGCTCGGGATCCGGGCTGGCAATGGCCCTTGCCCGCAGCACCTGAACCTTCGCGATCGATCGATCCTGGGTGTGACGCTCCAACCCGCGTCGAACGGTCTCGACCTCAGGAAGTTCAGGCACGTTGATGAGAACGGCCCGGCTCCGCAGGACCCGGGAGGGATGTCAGGGAACTCAGGCCTTCTCGAGCTCCGCCTCGGCGAAGTTGTTGGTGTTGAGTCCCCCCTCGGAGCCGCTGTAGCCGGTGTAGTTGACCTTCTCGAAGCGAACCACCACGGGGTAGAGGATGCCGGAGGTATCGATGGAGGCCACCGTGCCGACCTCGTTGAACCAATAGGACTCGGGACGCTTGATGCGTACTTTGTCGCCGCGGGTGATGGCCATCGCTGGGCAGGAGGATCGGGTGGCTTTCGCAGCGACCCTACCGGTGATCGTCGGCAGGTCGGTTGGGGGTGTCACGATTCGTCGCCGGAGCGGAGCGGACCCGGCAGAGGGTGGGGAAGGACCCGAGGGCAGGGCGTGACAGCATCCCCATCCCCTGCCCGGCCATTTCGATGGACTTCAGCGAGGCAACCGCCCTCAGCCTCGAGCTGCCTGATCCCGACCGCGACGACATCAGCACGATGGAGTTCCTCGCCCGGCTGGAGGAGGCCTGGGCGGTGTGCGACCGCTTCGATCTCCAGACCGAGATCTGGAGGGGCCGCATCCTCAGGGCCGTGCGGGATCGTGAGAAACGGGGAGGAGAGGGAAGGGGAACCGGATTCCTGCAATGGCTGAGAGAACGGGAGATCAGCAAGACCCGCGCCTACACCCTGATCCAGCTGGCCGATTCAGCCGAGGACCTCGTGGGGGAGGGCCTGCTGGAGCCGGCCAGCGTGAACAACTTCTCGAAGCGTGCCTTTCTCGAGACGGCCCAGGCCGACGTGGAGGTGCAGCAGATGATCAGCGAGGCGGCCAACGAGGGCCAGCAGATCACCCGCAGGCAGGTGCGTCGTCTCACCGACGAGTTCGTCGCGGCCACCAGCCCCCTGTTGCCCGAGGAGATCCGCCAGCGCACGGCGGAGAATCTCCTGCCCCCGCGGGCGGTGGCGCCCCTGGTGAGGGAGCTGGCCCGGCTTCCGGAACCCCAGCAGGACGATCTGCGCAGGGTGCTGCAGGAGGAGCCCGACCTGGAGCGGGTCCGGGACGTGACCCATACCGCCCGCTGGCTCAGCAAGGCGGCCGAAGCCGGGCTGGCGGTGCGCGCCCTCCAGCAGAACGATCTGGACATGGAGAAGGCCGTTCAGGAAGCCCAGCGGCTCGATGTGCTGGGCCTCCTCGCCGACGCCGTGGGACAGGCCCGGCAGCTGGAGAGCGCGGTGCTCAAACTCCACACCAGCTGGCGGAGACTGGGAGGGCTTCAGGAGCGGCTCTGGGTGGAGAGCGGCAGCAGCACGCCCCGCCTGCGGGAGCTGCTCACGGCCCTGCAGACGCTCAGCGGCAGCACCCTGCGGGTTTCCCTCGGGGAGCTGGCCGGCGGCAAGCGGGTGCGTCTCCAGCTGGTGGAGGAGTCGCCGGAGCAGCTGGAAGCTCCCCCCACCCTCCCCTGAGGCCATCCCGCTCCATCACCAGATCTGGTGGGGGCTAGGGTCTGCTGGCACCAAGGATGGGGTGGGATGGGGGAGGATCCCCTCGCTGATCTCCTGCGGCGGCATTTCGGCTGGGATTCGTTCCGGCCAGGGCAACGCCCGGTGGTGGAGGCCCTGCTGGCCGGGCGCGACTGCCTGGCGGTGCTTCCCACCGGGGCCGGCAAGTCGCTCTGCTACCAGCTCCCGGCGCTGGTGCGGGAGGGAGTGGTGGTGGTGGTATCTCCACTGGTGGCCCTGATGCAGGATCAGGTGAGCCAGTTGCGGCTTCGCGGCATCCCGGCTGCCTTCCTTCACCGCGGCCTCGATCCCGGGGCCCGGCAGCAGCTGTTCGCCTCTCTGAGGGATCGCCGGCTGCGGCTGCTCTACCTGGCACCGGAGCGTTTGCAGGCGGAGGCCACCCGCCAGTTGCTGGATGACCTGCTCGACGCCGGCCAGCTGGTGGCCCTGGCGGTGGACGAAGCCCACTGCATCAGTGCCTGGGGGCATGACTTCCGCCCCGATTACCGGCGCCTGGGGCAGTTGCGCCGGCTGTGTCCCGGAGTGCCTCTGGTGGCCCTCAGTGCCACCGCTGCGCCCCAGGTGCGGGCTGACATCATCCGGCTGCTGCAGCTGCGGCGTCCCCTGGTTCAGGTGCGTTCGGCACGGCGGGAGAACCTGAGCTATGCCATGGTCCGGCGCCCTGCGGATCCCCTCCCCCTGGTGCTGGAGGCGGTGAGCCAGGCCCGGGGCGCCGTGCTCCTCTACGCGCGCACCCGACGCTCCGTGGAGGAGTGGGCGGAACGGTTGCGTGCCGGTGGGGTGAGGGCCGTGGCCTATCACGCCGGCATGGAGATCGCCAGCCGCCGCAGCGCCCTCGAGCATTTCCAGCAGGATCCAGCACCCGTGCTGGTGGCCACGGTGGCCTTCGGAATGGGGGTCGATCGACCCGACGTGGGCCTGGTGCTGCATCTGGAGTTGCCCGGCAGCCCGGAGGGGTATCTGCAGGAGTCCGGCCGGGCCGGTCGGGATGGGGGACCTTCCCGCTGCCTGGTGCTCTTCGATCCTCTCGATCGGATCAGCCTGGGGTGGGCCATCCGCTCCTCGCTCCAACGGTTGTGCCGGGAGCGGCCCGCTGCCGATCGGGATCGGCTGGAGCTGGCCCAGCAGAAGCTTCGCCGCATGGAGGCTGTGGCCGAGGGGGAGCTCTGCCGGGAGCAGGCCCTGCTGCTGGCCGTGGGAGAGCTGGCTCCCCCCTGCGGCCGCTGCGACAACTGCCTCTCCGTGTTCCCTCGGCAGGACTGGTCGCCCCAGGCCCTGCGGGTGCTGGAAGCCCTCGAGCAGGCGGAGCGCGGGCGGGATCTGCGCAGCCTCAGCTCCGAGCTGGGGAAGGGGGCTGATCCGGGGGAGGATCGCTGGGGCTGGCTGGCCCGTCGGCTGGTGCAGGAGGAGCTGATCAGCGAAAGCGACGATGGCACCCAGCGTCTGCGCCTTCGGTCGAGCGGCCGCTGCTACCTGCGCTCCCCCTGGCCGCTTCACTGGGCGGCCTGAGCAGGCCGGGGGAGGCCATGGGCCGCATCCTGCCTGCCGAGTCGGCCTGCCCAGTCTGCCGTCCGCCCGGCTCAGGCCCCCCTGGACTTGCAGAGGTCCGTGACCAGTTTGCGTTCGAAGTCGGCCTTGGGATCCTCCCAGGTCTTCCACTGTCCTGCCGGAGTGGTGGCGTTCAGCTTGCGTGCACCGCAGTTCACGGCCAGATAGAAGGCCTGGCCGGAGGCGTTGAGGGTGGGGGCCACGAGGCTGCCGTCGCCCATCGGCTGCCAGTTGGACCACTCGACCTGGAGAGGGCCGTAGGAGCGCCAGCTGGCCTTGGCCACGGCCTCTGGAGCGATCGGCTGGGCAGCTGCCGCCGGGGTCGCCTTCGCCTGGGTGCGGGTGGTCTGGGTGGGAGGCTCGGCTTCGGCTTTGCTGCCGTGGTGGCAGGCCTTGGGGTGGTGGCGGCCCTGGGTTGGCTGGGGACGGGGGTGCTGGCCGTCGACCTGGCGGTGGTGGTGGCGGGTTTGGGGGAGGCAGTGGTCTTGGGTGCTGGTGTGGATCCGCTGGCCGTGGAACTCGCCTTGAGCTGGAGCCTGGTGCCGGTCTTGACCAGGTTGGGATCCTCGATGCCGTTGAGTGAGACCAGGCTGGCCAGGGACACCCCGTAGCCCTTGGCGATCGCCGAGAGGCTTTCCCTGGGGCGCACAACATGGTCGCTCGCTCCCCTCTGATAGGAGTAGGCGGGAGCGGGTTTCCCGGATGGGGCGGACGGCGCCGCTCCCGTCACCACAAGGCTCTGGCCGACTTCCACATGGTCCGGATTCTGGATGCCGTTGAGCTGCAGGAGCTTGCTCAGGCTCATGCCGTGGCGCTCGGCGATGGCTGAGAGCGTCTCGCCCTCCTTCACCGTGACCTTGCCCCCGGTGGCCTTGGCCCGGGACGGTGTGCCGCTGCCGGGGATCGTGAGACGGCTGCCCGCCTCCACCAGGTCGGCATCGCTGATTTTATTGGCTCTCATCAGCTCCGAGAGGCTGACGCCATGGCGCTCGGCGATGGCCGAGAGGGTCTCTCCCGGGCGGACGACCACCTCGGCGGCCAGAACCTGCAGGGGCATCGCCACGGCCAGAGCCAGGGCGGCAAGGGTGCGGCGCATGGGCAGGACGCAGAGCTGCAGGCACCATAAGGTTCCTCCCCTGGCTCGCCCAGCCCCCGCTTGCGAATTCAGCCCAGAAAACGTTCCAGCTGCCGTTGCCTTCATCCGGGGATCCTCCAGGCGGGCCGCCAGGGCATCACCAGGGGGTGCCGGCAGAGCTGGAAGGGATAGGTCCAGGGGCTGAGGATCAGCACACTGCCCAGCGGTTCCACCCGGATCGCCCATCTCCCCGGCCTGACCCACAACGGCAGGGGCCCCGGGCGGGGCCGCATCCACCGGCGCAGATGGCGGCGCGTGAACCGGAGTTCATCCCGCACCGTCACCGGCTCGAAGAACGCTTCGACCGGGGGCTTGCCCAGGTCGCTGGCAAGGGCTTCCTGCATCGGTCCGGCCGCCTCGTTTTCAGCAGTCGTACCAGTCGATCCAGTTGCTGCAGACGCCGGGCCAGAGACCGGGTCTCCCCTCGGAGCACCGGCTCGCCCATCACGCTCAGGCGAATCGGGGCACGTTCGCAGGCCCGATCGGGGCTGGTCAGGAAGTCATCGTCCGGGCGGCACCTGCTGTCACGATGGCGGCGTCGGGCCCGGTGGTGCCTGGGCACCGCAGCCGCGGTGATAGACCTCCAGACGCAGGGCATCCAGCTCAGGGGAGCTCGGTCCTTCGAAGGCGAACAGGAGACCCCAGGCGAGGGCGAGATCGTTGCGCTCGAGGGCCTGCTCGAAGGCCTCCAGCCAGGCGGCCGGATCCTTCCCCAGCCTGCGGAGCAGGCCTTCGGCCCGTTCCATCACCGGCTGAGGGGCTCCGATGAGCGGGATCGCCGCGAAATCCCCGGGGGGCGCCAGGAGGGGACGCAGGCGCAGCATCACGGTTTCCCCTGGGCGGATCGGGGCCACCGGCCAGGGGATCGGCCCCCGCAGCGGCGCCTCCGGGGTCCCCTGGACCTGCCAGACGACCCGCCCTCCCCGTTCCAGCCGTGCGGTCTTCATCTCACCCACGGCGAACAGGGTGGGACGACCGAAAGGAACCACCGCCCGGTCCCCTCCTCCGCGAGGGTCGCTCTCCAGCCGGGGGGCGATCACGCAGACTTCCTCGGCGGCTGTGGTGGACAAGGGTGCCGTGGCTCCGACCCCCTTCCCCTGCCCGAGCGCGAGCAGGGGAAGGGTGGCGGCCAGGCTGCTCAGCCACCGGAGCACCGCTCCCCGGGCGCAGAGCCAGGGTCGGGTGGCGGCAATGGACGTGGCTGCCGTCAAGCCGGATCCTCCGGAGAGGGATGGTGAACCATGCACGACTCTGGCTCCGGTCGGGCACGCCGGAAACCCGAAGCCCTTGACGAGACTTGAACTCGTGACCTCTCCCTTACCAAGGGAGTGCTCTACCGCTGAGCTACAAGGGCATGTGGAAGGTGGGCCGGGTTGGATTTGAACCAACGTAGGCAGAGCCAGCGGATTTACAGTCCGCCCCCATTAACCACTCGGGCACCGACCCGAACCACACCCTCAGAACTTACCAGCCTGTGCCGCCCCACGGACCTCAGGGGGCCGCAGGGTGGCTTTGAGGCTGCAGCGGATGTCCTGGCGCGGGAACGTCATCCGCATCGGCAGGCCCCCTGGCACCGACCTGTCGGATCTGGCGCTGGGTGAAGCTCATCGATTCGGAGCCGAGGACGTCATCCCTCTCGAGACAACCGATCCCATCGGAAAGGATGCCGTGGCTGGCTGTGAGTGCCGGCTCGCGGACCACCCGGGAGAGCGTCCTGCGCACCGCCTCGGCCGGTCGATCCGATCCGGGCCCCAGGCAGCGGATCCAGGCTTCCAGGCCCTTCCTGAGGGTGTCCACAAACCGCTGACCGGCCCTATCGCCGGAAGGGACCGGTGTGCTGTCCTCCCTCAAGGGCCACCACTGCCAGGCCCTGCCGTGGGAGGAGCTGGAAAGGATCATCCCGGAAGCGGGCAGGTGGGCCGGTTGGATCTGAACCAACGGAGGCAGAGCCGGCGGATTTACAGTCCGGCCCCCCAGGAACTACCACTCAGGGACCGACCCGATACAACTCCTGGAACCTGCCAGCCTCCCTTCGCGATGCAGCTGCTCGTGCTCCATGGCCCCAATCTCAACCTGCTGGGCACGCGCGAGCCGGGGCTCTACGGCACCAGCTCCCTGGAGCGGATCGATGCCGACCTGAAGCAGCGAGCAGCCGAGCTGGGCGTGATGGTGGACTGTTTCCAGAGCAACCACGAAGGCGTGCTCGTGGACCGGATCCAGCAGGCCGCCGGCCGGTGCCAGGGCATCCTGATCAACGCCGGGGCCTACACCCATACCTCCGTGGCCCTCCGTGATGCCCTGCTGGCGGTGGCGATCCCGTTTGTGGAGCTGCACCTCAGCAACACCCACGCCCGCGAGTCGTTCCGTCATCGCTCGCTGCTGGCCGACAGGGCGGTGGGGGTGATCTGCGGGTTCGGGCCCGTCAGTTACCGGCTGGCCCTCGCAGGGCTGGTGGAACATCTGAGGGCGGAGCCGTGAGCCACTGCCCGGCCGAGGCCCTGCCGGGCCAGGTGGTGCGGGTGAAGTGGCTGGCGGCTCCCAGCTCCCCGGCCTGGCTGGAACAGGCCCTGGCCCATCCCGATCTCCTGCTGATCGATCACGCCCACTGCGAGCGCAAGGCCGCCGGGGCCGCCCTGCAGCTGATGTTCCGCTACCCCTCCGATGGTCGGCTTGCGGCGGTGCTCAGCCCCCTGGCCCGGGAGGAACTGGAGCACTTCGAGCTGGTGCAGCGTCTTCTGGAGGACCGGCGGATCCCCTTGCGGCCCCTGGCGGCCCCTCCCTACGGCGCCGGCCTGGCTGCTCTGGTGCGCCGCCAGGAGCCCCAGCGGATGCTGGACAGCCTCCTGGTGGCCGGGCTGATCGAGGCCCGCAGCCACGAGCGCATGGCCCTTCTGGCCCAGCACAGCCCGGATCCCCAGCTCCGGCAGCTCTACGGCGATCTGCTGGCCAGTGAGGCGCGGCACTTCGGGCTGTACTGGCTGCAGTGCGAAGGGCGCTGGCCCCGAGCGGTGGTGGTGGAACGACTGGAGCAGCTCGCGGCAGCCGAGGCGGAGCTGCTGGCGAGGCTTCATCCGGAGCCCCGCATGCACAGCTGAGCGGAGGGCCCTGCGGCGGCGATGGCCTGGACCTCCTCGAGCAGGGGGAAGCGGGAGGCGATGCCATCGCCGGTGAACTCCGCCACCCAGCCCTGGGGATCATTGAAGAAGCGCAGGGCACAGAAGTGGGGCTCCGCTCCCATGTCGAACCAGTGGCGGGTGCCGGCGGGCACGGCCACCCAGTCGTTGCGCTCGCACAGCAGCTGAAGAACCTCTTCACCGAGATGGAGGCAGAACAGACCCTGCCCTTCCACGAAGTAGCGCACCTCGTCCTCGCTGTGGGTGTGCTCGGCGAGGAACCTGCCCCGCAGGGCCTCCCTGTCGGGATGGTCGGGAGTGAGACGGATCGCATCCACGGTGCGATAGGCGCCGCCCGCCTGCACCCGGGCGATCTCCTCGCGATAGGTGGACAGGATCACCTCGGGGGTGGCGCCTGCCTCCGCCAGGGGACGGCTAGGCCAGCGTTCGAAGCGGATGCCCCGTTCCCCCAGTTCCGCCTGGATCCGCCCGGGGTCGTCCGTGCTCCAGGGCGGTGGGAGGAGGGCCCCCTCCGGGACGGTGGCGCCGTGGATGGCAAGGAGGCTCATGGCAGGGCAGAGGGGCCGGCAAGGTTCACCTTAGAAAAGGTGGCTGATGCGCCCCGCTGGCCGGCGGCTCCGCGGTGAAGCTCTCCCCCTCCGGCGCCCCGGGGATCACCCTGGTGGGGGTGGGACCCGGTGACCCCGACCTGCTCACCCTGGCTGCGGTGCGCGCGATCCGGGCTGCGCATCTGGTGGCCTACCCGGTGGCCCGGGAGGGTGGTGAGGGCATGGCCGCCACCATCGCCGCTCCCTGGATCCGGTCGGGGCAGCGGCGGCTGCCACTGCTTTTCCCGATGGTGGAGGCCGCCGAACCTCGGCGGCAGGCCTGGCGGGAGGCCGCCGATCGCCTGGCGGCGGCGGTGGCTGACGGAGCGGCGGTGGTGCTGCTCTGCGAGGGGGATGTCTCCCTCTTCGCCACAGCCAGTTACGTGCTGCTGGCCCTGCGTCGGCACCATCCGGGCTGCCCCGTGCGGGTGATCCCCGGCATCACGGCGGTGAGTGCGGCGGCGGCCGCGGCGGCCTGGCCCCTGGCTCTGCAGCAGGAGGGGCTGCTCATCCGTCCCACCCCCGACACGCCCGGGGAGCTCGAGCTGCTTCTGGATCAGGCGGCCGGGGCCCCGTGGGTGCTGGCCCTGCTCAAGCTCGGTCGGCGCTGGAGCTGGGTGCGGCCGCTGCTGGAAGAACGCGGCCTGCTGGAGGAGGCGCTGTTCGCCCGGCGGCTCGGCTGGCCGGACCAGCAGGTGGGGTCTGCCGCCGGGGTCCCGGCGGGGGAATCTCCCTACTTCTCCCTGCTGCTGGTGCGGCAGGGCTGGCCCGCGGTGCTTCCATGAGGTTCTGGACCAGTGGGGTTGCGGGGGGCGATGACGGCGTGTGACTGGTTGTCCCTGCTTCACCCGGTGCTGATGATTCTGTTCGTCTACCCGGTGGTGGGTGCCACGGTGCGGCTGGGAATCCTGGTGCGGGAACGGCGGCTGGCGATCAATCCCCTGCCTGCCAGCGTGCCGATCGAGCATGCCGACCATGGCCGCTGGGTCACCACCGGGGTGGTGGTGGCGATGCTGGTCGCCCTGACCTGGTCGATGGTCTGCCGCGGAGGAGATGGCTCCATGGTCGGAGCCGGAGCCCAGACCCCTTGGCCCGGGTCAGGCGGCGGCCTGCGGCTGGCCGGTCTGCTGGGGCTCGGTGCTGCTGCCCTGGCCTGCTGCCTGGCCCTCTGGCGGCTGCGCCGTCGCCGCTTGCGGGCGGGCAGTGCCCTGATCTGCTGGCTGGCCCTGCTCCTGCTCGGCCTTCAGCCCGGGGTGCAGCGACTCAGTGACAACCTCCTCTCCGCAGATTTCTGGGGGTCCCATTTCTGGGGCGGCTGGCTGCTGAGCGGCCTGCTGCTGTTCTCCATGGCCGCCAGGCCCGAGATCGCCCGGAGCTTCCCCATGCGTCGGCTTCACGTGGCTGCGGTGTCCCTGGCCGCCGTGCTGCTGGCGGTTCAGGCGATCACGGGAAGTCGCGATCTGCTCCGGATGGTGGCGACGGCTCAGGGTGTGGTCTGAACCTCCGCCAGCACCCTGTCGCTGCGGCGCAGCAGTTCCCGGGCTTCCGCCGGGGTCGGCGCCCGCATCAGGGCATGGCGCAGCTGGGGAGCGCCGGGGAAGCCCTGACAGGTCCAGCCCATGTGCTTGCGGGCAAGGAAGAGCCCGTGATCGCCTTTGGCGGCCACCAACGCCTCCATCTGTTCCGCCGCCAGGGCGAGTCGCTCGCGGGGGCCGGGGGTGGGAGGCACGGGTTGCCCCGAGAGGGCCGCATCGATCTGCCCCACCAGCCAGGGGGCTCCCATCGTGCCTCGGCCCACCATCACGCCATCGGCGCCGGTGACCGCCAGGCAGCGAAGGGCCTCCTCCGGCCCTGTGATGTCGCCGTTGGCGATCAGCGGGATGGCCAGAGCCTGTTTCACTGCCGCGATCGCCTGCCAGTCGGCCCGGCCGCCAAAGCCCTGCTCGCGGGTGCGGCCGTGCAGGGTGAGGACCTGGGCGCCGGCGTTCTGCAGGCCAAGGGCGAAGCCCACCGGATCGCTGGAGTCGCCGCACCAGCCCAGGCGCGTCTTCACGGTGACCGGGATCGCCACGGCTCCGGCCACGGCCTCGACGATGCGGCAGGCCAGCTCCGGCTCGCGGATCAGACCACTGCCGCCCCCTTTGCGGGCGATCCTGCGCACCGGACAGCCCATGTTGATGTCGATCAGGAAGGCTCCGGCCGCCTCCGCCCGGCGGGCGGCCTCCGCCATGGCGGCGGGGCGGTGATCGAACAGCTGCACGCCGATCGGACCCGCTTCCCTCCCGATCTCCTCCACCTTGCAGCGCCCATGTCCCAGCTCCAGGCTGGTGGCGTTGACCATCTCGGTGAACAGGAGGGCATCCGGAGCCCAGCGGCGCACCAGGCCCCGGAAGATCCGGTCGCTCACTCCCGCCAGGGGAGACTGGAGGACACGGCAGCGCAGCTCCCGTGGCGTGCCGCGGCCGGGCAGCCGCAGGGGAAAGGGGGGCGCAGAGAAGACGGGCGCAGTGCGGATGCCTTCGGGTGCCGGGCTGGCGGAGGGGAGGGCCATGGTGATTGCATTGTGAGATGTGCACCGCACCGTTTCCCCTGAGTCGCTCCCTGCTGGAGGCGGTGCTTGCCGATCGCACCAGCGATCGCCTGGTGTGCGAACTGGTCTGGGCGCGGCTGGGCTACCGGCCTGCCGAGGAGGGCTCCGCTGTCACCGCCCCCTGGTCGGCCGGTCCCGACACCCCTGCCGACTGGGCCGCGGCCTTCCCCCTGGCTCCCGAGCTGGTTGCCAGCCGGCCCGCCAGCGTGCGGCTCACCCGCTCGATCGCTCCCCCCCACAAGCAGCTGCTCAAGGAGCAGCTGGGCTTCAGCGGCTACCGCATCGGTGAGCTCTACCCGCGCCGCACCCGCAGGGCAACAGCGGTGAACTGGCTGCTTGCCCACCTGGCGGAACGGGATGAGCCCCTGCCCGAGACGGGCCCCCTGCCCGACCTGCTGGAGCCACCGATCGATCCGGTGGTGGGCCATCCGGGTGATCTGCCGGTGGGCTGAGGCGCCGGTCCGAGCCGGTCCTGTCCGGTTCGCTTCGGGGGATCAGGGCCGGATGGTGACCGGGGTGTCCTTCGGGGTCCGTTCGAACAGCCAGCGGGCCTGGGCGGTGGGCATGCGCACGCAGCCATGGCTGCGGGGCACGCCGAAACGCTCCCCGGCGGATTCCTGCCAGGGGGCTCCATGGAGACAGATGTTTCCGTCCTCACTGATGCACATGGCCCAGGGCACGTCGGGAGTGACGTAGTCCCTGCCTCTCATGGTGACGCTTCGGTACTTGGCGAGCACCTTGCCCTTGCCTGTGGGGGTGGGGGAGCTTCCCTTGCCCGTGCTGACCAGCGTCGCCCACACCAGCTGCTGGCGGTCGTTGTAGGCGTAGAGCTTCTGATCGGAGAGGTCGACCACGATGCTGGCGATGAGCTCGAGCATGGGGAGCGGCCGCGGCCGCGGCGGGGGGAGACCCTCCTTGCCTAGGGACCCGGGAAGGGGCTGGGGGAGTGTGTGCAGAAAGGTTTCCGTTTCTTTCGATTCCTTCCCCTTTTGGCCCCCCTTCAGCAAGAGGTGCTTGCTTGAAGCATTCCCTCCATGGGGCCGCAGGTCGGGGCCACAGGTCGGGGCCGCAGGGGCTGGCGCCGGGAACCGGTATGGCTCCGCGGTAGGGTCACTCCAGCTATTGCGTAGAAGGGATAAGGCAACTTGCCGCTGCCCGCCGTCGCCATCATCGGCCGCCCCAACGTGG
Organism: uncultured cyanobacterium; assembly: GCA_963847745.1. GTDB lineage: Bacteria > Cyanobacteriota > Cyanobacteriia > PCC-6307 > Cyanobiaceae > Cyanobium. Next base: position 15,156 of record CAWKAW010000020.1, read on the forward strand.
GCAAATCCACCCTGGTCAACCGTCTGTGTCGCAGCCGCGATGCGATCGTGCACGATCAGCCCGGGGTGACCCGCGACCGCACCTATCAGGAGGGCTTCTGGGGTGATCGCAGCTTCCGCGTGATCGACACCGGAGGTCTGGTCTTTGATGATGACAGCGAATTCCTGCCCGAGATCCGCGAGCAGGCCGGCCTGGCCCTGGCGGAGGCCGCCGTTGCCCTGGTGATCGTGGACGGCCAGCAGGGGGTCACCGCCGCCGATGAGGCCATCGCCGAGTGGTTGCGGGGGCAGGGGGTGCCGGTGCTGCTGGCGGTGAACAAGTGCGAGTCGCCGGACCAGGGCCTGGCCATGGCTGCGGAATTCTGGAGCCTCGGACTGGGCGAACCCCATGCCATCTCCGCCATCCACGGCGCCGGCACGGGGGACCTGCTCGACCGGATGGTGGAGTTCCTTCCCTCCGCCGAGGAAGACTCAGGGGCGGAGCCGATCCAGCTGGCGATCATCGGTCGCCCCAACGTGGGCAAATCGAGTCTGCTCAATGCCATCTGCGGCGAGAACCGGGCCATTGTGAGCCCGATCCGAGGCACCACCCGCGACACGATCGACACCAGCATCGAGCGGCACGGCCAGAGCTGGAAACTCCTCGATACCGCCGGGATCCGACGCCGTCGCAGCGTGGATTACGGACCGGAGTACTTCGGGATCAACCGCAGTTTCAAGGCGATCGAGCGCAGCGATCTCTGCGTGCTGGTGATCGATGCCCTCGATGGTGTCACCGAGCAGGATCAGCGGCTGGCCGGTCGCATCGAGGAGGAGGGCCGGGCCTGCGTGGTGGTGGTGAACAAATGGGATGCCATCGAGAAGGACAGCCACACCATGCCGGCCATGGAGAAGGACCTGCGCGCCAAGCTCTACTTCCTCGACTGGGCTCCCATGCTCTTCACCTCGGCCCTCTCCGGTCAGAGGGTGGAGGCGATCTTCCCCCTCGCCCTGCTGGCGGTGGAACAGCACCGCCGCCGGGTGAGCACCTCGGTGGTGAATGAAGTGCTGCAGGAGGCCCTGCGCTGGCGATCGCCCCCCACCACCCGGGGAGGACGGCAGGGACGCCTCTACTACGGCACCCAGGTGGCTACCCGGCCGCCGAGCTTCACCCTGTTCGTGAACGATCCCAAGCTCTTCGGCGACACCTACCGCCGCTACGTGGAGCGCCAGATCCGGGAAGGGCTGGGATTCGACGGATCCCCGATCCGTCTGTTCTGGCGGGGCAAGCAGCAACGGGATGCCGAACGGGACCTGGCCCGCCAGCAGGTTCGCGGCCGCTGAGCGCGATGGACTGGCTGCGGCAACTACCCATCGGTCAGTACGTCGACGATGGCGGTATCGGTGGCGGCAGCTGGTTGAAGCGGCTCGATCCCCGGGTGAAACTCGCCTGGACTGTGGCCTTCCTGGTCACCCCGATCCTGGCGGGGCCGATCTGGCGCCTGGCGCTGGTGGGGCTTCTGCTGGTCTTCACGGCGTTGAGCGGTCTGCCCTTGCGGATCTGGCGCCGCAGCCTTCCGGCCCTGCTGGCCCTTGCCCTGCTCGTGGGCCTGCTGGCCGCCCTCCTCCCCGCCGCACCGACCCCCCCCGCCACCCTTCAGCGCCCCCCCGGTGAGATTCGCCTCAGCCCCACCCCCGCCGGCACTCCCCCCCCCGAGCAGGCGGGAGAGCCCTGGGATCTGGTGCGCTGGGGGCCGTTCCGCCTGGGTTCGCTGTCACTCGGCCCGGTGGTGGTGAACCGCAAATCCGCGGAGCTCGGCCTGAACGGCGCCACCCTGCTCTTCACACTCATCCACAGCGCCAACCTGCTGCTGCTCACCACCACACCGGAGGAACTGGTGTGGGCCATGGGCTGGTGGCTCAAGCCCTGCGCCAGGCTCGGCTGGCCGGTGGAGCGCCTCGGGTTCACCCTGCTGCTGTCTCTGCGCTTTCTGCCCCTGGTGCAGGAGGAGCTCCAGAATCTGCTGCGATCCGTCGCCACCCGGGCGGTGAGCTTCAAGCGGCTGGGCTGGAAGGCGGGACTCGCGCTGGTGCTCGCTCTCGGCGAGAGGCTGCTGGCCAACCTGCTGCTCCGCTCCGAGCAGGGCGCGGAGGCTCTCCTGGCCCGGGGGGGGCGATGGCTGCCGCCGGACCGGCTGCACCAGCCCGGCACCACCCTCTCCTTCGGCACCGTGCTCGCCGCGGCTGCCCTGCTGATCCTGGTGGGCCTGCGCTGGAGGGTGGGAGCGTACTAGTCGGTGCCCTTTAATGGCCCCAGCCCGCCCGGCCTCGTGACCACAGAGCGCTACCTCAACCACCCCACCTTCGGGATGCTCTACCGGGTGGCGCCTGTGAACGAGACCCGTGACCTCTACGCCACCCTCTACGCCCAGAGGATCTTCTTCCTGGTCACGGTCCAGGCGCGCGGAGCCATCTTCGAGGTCATTCCCCTGATGGATGCCCGTCACTACGCCGAACAGAACCTGGCCCGTTCCCGTCGCAGCGGGCCTGATGTGCATGCCCGCTGGCGCCAGCTCTTCGACCAGACCTTCCTCTGATCCCCAGCCAGGGCCTGCGATGCTCGCCTCCCGCCTGCAGGCGTTCCAGCGGTCCCTGCCCACCTCCACCCGGCTGCTGGCGGTGAGCAAGGGGCAGCCTGCCGAGGCCATCCGCCGGGCCGTGGCCCTGGGTCAGAGGAGCTTCGGCGAAAGCAGGCTTCAGGAGGCCGTTGCCAAGCAGGCGCAGCTCACGGATCTGGAGCCCCTCGACTGGCATTTCATCGGTCGGCTGCAGGCCAACAAGGCCCGGGGCGTGCTGCGCCATTTCGGCACCCTCCACTCCGTGGACAGCGAGAAACTGGCGCAGCGTCTGCAGCGCATCGCCGCCGAGGAGGGAGTGAGCCCCCGGGTGTTCCTGCAGGTGAAGTTCCGGAGCGATCCCGCCAAGACGGGTTTCGGGCCGGAGCAACTGCGGGCTGCCTGGCCCCGGCTCCAGCACCTGGAGCCCCTGCGCCTGGAGGGACTGATGACCATCGCACCGGCGACTCTCGATGCCGCGGAACGCCGGTGCCTGTTCGCCGACTGCGCCTCCCTCGCCGACGAACTCGGCTTGCCGGAACGGTCGATGGGCATGAGCGGCGACTGGCGGGAGGCTGTGGCCGCCGGCAGCACCTGGGTGCGACTGGGGAGCGCCCTCTTCGGCGAGCGTCGCCAGTCTCCCGGGACGGGGGATCCTGCCGAGGCCGATGGGGGGACGGATCCAGTGACGACCACGGGGTGAAAGCTTGCCGCGCCTGGCATGGGACGCTATCCATGTCTCAAGCATCTACCAGGGGCCTCCTCCGTGTCGTTGTTCTCACGTCTGCGTGCCGTCGTCTCCGGAGATGACTATCTCGATGGCGATTACGACGACGAGCTCGATTACGACACCGGTGACATGACCGAGACCTCGACCGCATCGACCTCCGCGCCGTCTTCCAGCTCCAGCGCCCTGGCCCTGACCACGGATTTCGCCGCCGAGGATCCCTTCGCCGGCACCAACGTGATCGGCATGCCCGGCCTTTCCACCGCGGTGGCCGAGGTCTTCCTGATGGAACCCCGCAGCTTCGATGAGATGCCCAGGGCGATCCAGGCCCTGAGGGAGAGGAAAACGGTGATCCTCAATCTCACGATGATGGAGCCGGATCAGGCCCAGCGGGCGGTGGATTTCGTGGCGGGGGGCACCTTCGCCATCGATGGTCACCAGGAGCGGGTGGGAGAGAGCATCTTCCTGTTTGCTCCCAGTTGCGTCACTGTCACCACCGCCGGCGGCGAGGAGGCTTCCTCCCCCACGGTGGTTCCCAGTCGTTCCTCGGCGGCCGAGCAGCAGGAGGCTGCCCCCAGTCCCGCCTGGGGACGTACGGATGCGATGGTCTGAAGACCAGTTGCCTCACGAGCAGGAGCCTGGTTTCGGGGTGGTGGGTCTGGGACGGATGGCCCAGGCCCTGATGCTTCCCCTGCTGGAAACCGGCCAGCTGCGGGCCGGCCAGATCAGGGCAGCCGTTGGCAGCGAGGCTTCCGCCCGGCGACTCTCCGCTGACCTCGGGCTGCAGGTGAGCACCGATGCCGGGGAGGCCTGGCGGTGCCCCGTGGTGCTCCTGGCGGTCAAGCCCCAGCAACTCGAGCAGGTGGCTGCCGCAGCCTCGCTGGCAACGGCCGATCCCCTCGAGGCGCCGGCTCCCGCCGGAGCGGGGCAGGCCCCGCCACCCCTGCTGATCTCGGTGCTGGCGGGGGCACGGCTGGATCGGCTGCAGCGACTGTTTCCCCGCTGGCGCTGCGTGCGGGCCGTTCCCAACACCCCCTGCCTGGTGGGCGCCGGGATCACCGGCCTCGCCTGGGGCGAGGGTGTCGAGGCGGCACAGCGGGAGCAGGTGCTGCGGTTCTTCTCCCTCGTTGGCGAGGTGTGGGAGCTGCCGGAGGCCCAGCTCGATGCCTTCCTGGCCCTCACGTCCTCGGGGCCGGCCTATGGGGCGCTGATCGCCGAAGCCCTGGCCGACGGGGCCGTGGCGGCGGGGTTGCCCCGGGCCCTGGCTTCCCACCTGGCCCATCGCACCCTGGCCGGCACGGCTGCCCTGCTCAAGGAGCGGGAGCTCCATCCAGGGGAGCTCAAGGACATGGTGACAAGCCCTGCCGGCACGACCATCGCGGGCTTGAGGGAGCTGGAGCGGGCAGGGGTGCGCTCGGCCCTGATCGAGGCGGTTCTGGCGGCGGCGGAGCGCAGCAGAGCCCTGGGCTGATTCAGCCCCGCCGTTCCCCCAGCCGGGGCTCCGTGCCGGCCAGCAGCCGTTCCAGGTTGGCGCGGTGTCGCCAGAGCACCAGCACCGTGGTGAGCAGGGAGAGCCCCAGGTAGGCAGGCCGGAAGCCGCTGGAGGCGAACCACGCCAGCATCAGGGCCGGCAGGGCGAGCGCCGCCACCACGCTGGAGAGGGAAACGATGCGGCTCAGGGCCAGCACGGTGAGGAAGATGCCGAGACAGGCCAGCCCCACCGGCCAGGCCAGACCGAGCAGCATCCCGAATCCAGTGGCCACTGCCTTGCCGCCCTTCCAGCCCAGCCAGACGGGCCAGATGTGTCCCGCCAGGGCCGCCAGACCGGCAGCCACCACCCAGGCATCGGTGGGCCAGAACGGGACCGCTGCGGCTCCCCCGGCCGGCTCCAGCAGGGCCCGGGCCACCGTCACCGCCAGCACGCCCTTCAGCACGTCCACCACGAAGACCACCAGGGCAGGCCCCTTGCCCACCACCCGAAGCACGTTCGTGGCACCGGTGGAGCCGGAGCCCTCCCGGCGCAGATCGATGCCGGCACACCACCGGCCCGCCAGCCAGCCGCTGGGGATCGACCCGAGCAGGTAGCCGGCCAGCAGGGCCAGCAAATTCGGCAGCAGAGGCATGGGGAGCTGGAGGGTCGGTTTGGGGGTCAGTAGAGATCTTCCTCGGCCATGATCTCGGCCTGACCCGCGGCGAAGGCCAGCCAGAGCGGGAACTGCAGGATCGGGATCTCCACCCCCGGCTCGGCGGCATCGATCACGATGAAGGGGAGTTCTCCCTGCTGCTCGAGGCGATCGGCCCGCTCGATCACCGCATCAGCCCGCTCGAACAGCACGATGCCGCTGTTCGGACCGAAATCCTCCCGGTTCAGCCCGAGGCAATCCTGCAGGCCTCTGCGCCATTCCCCCAGCCTCTCCGGCTGGCCGGCCAGCACCAGGGTCTGGAAACGATCTCCGTAGAGCTCGCCGAGGATCGCGATGGCGGCGGCGGTGGTGAGGGCGTTGCGGCTGCGGCTTCCTCCGCTGGGCTGGGCACCCCGTCCTCCCTGGCTGAGAAACCAGTCCTCGAGGCAGGTTGCTCCGGCCGGCTCCAGGGTGCGTCGCAGCTTCCAGGGGTCGGCGTAGAAGTCGGGCTGTCCCTGGAAGCGAACCAGCTGGTCGCGGATCAGGGTCTCGTCGGCCGCGAACAGCCCGGCGGCCGCCGGCGGCGGGGGAGGGGCGGAACCCTCGCCCGCCGGTTGATCGAGCGGTGAAGGCTGAACAAGCAGGGGCTGGGCCACCAGCTCCATCTGCTCAGCCGCGCCGGCCAGTTCCTGCAGGGCCCCCACCAGATAGTCCTGGAACCCGCGCAGCCGGCGGGCGATCGCATCCGACTGGCCACTGAAGCTGGACTGGATCTCCTTCTCGATCTGATCACGCCGCTGCTCCAGGGTGGCGATCTCCCTGGAGAGGGCGTCCCTGCGCGCCTGGAGTTCCCCCAGGGCGAGGCTGAGCAGGGGTTCCAGGTCGGCGCCGGAGGGTTCTTCTGCCTTCGCTTCAGGGCTGGGGGCGGATTCCACCGGCGCAGGCAAGGGGGGGGTGGGCGATTCGGGGATGGCAGGGGTGTCGGTCATCTCGTCGGGGGCGGAACCTTCTGACCCAGCCGCTGCACGAGCTGATCGCGCAGGGTGGTGGCATCGAACAGCACCGGCAGCAGATGGATGCTGCGCTCTTCACGGAAATAGAACAGCACGGGCAGTGCCGGCAAGAACAGCTTCCACCCCAGCCAGGCTTGGTAGGGGAAACGGCGGATCTCCTTCCCGCCCCGCAGCACCAGCAGGGCGTCGTCATCGAAGCGCAATCGCAGCAGGAAGGTCTGCAGCAGCAGGAAGCCTCCGAACGCCACCACGGCAAGGCCGATCCAGTGGAAGCCCACGCCGCCGGCCTCCGCCCATCCGGCGGGATCGGCCAGGCCTGCCCAGGAGCCGAGGGCACCGAGGGCCATCGTCCCGAGAGCCACCCAGGGGCGCGGGGCCAGGGTCACGCACCCCTGGGCGTTGTGATCAGGGGGCGCCTGGGGGGATGTCGGTGCGGAATCGGGCATGGGGATCAGCCGAACAGGATCTTGGTGAGCACCACGTCGACGAGCGCCACGGTGACGAGGATCATCACCACGGCTCCGGTGGTGCTGCTGCCCACCTCCTTGGCCCCCCCCCGGGTGGTGAGCCCCCAGCCGCAGGCCACCACCGCGATCTGGAGCCCGAACACCACGGCTTTGAAGAGCATGGAGGGAAGGTCGTCCGGTTCCATCCAGGTGCGCACCGAATTCCAGAACACGGAGGGGGGGATGCTGTAGAGCATGGTGCTGCTCACCTGGCCGGACCAGATCGCCATCCAGAAGAAGAGAAGGCACTGCACCGGTGCCATCACCACCATCGCCACCACCCGCGGCACCACCAGATACTCCACGGGATCGGTGCGCAGCATCGTGATGGCATCGATCTGTTCGGTCACCTTCATGGTGCCCAGCTGGGCGGCATAGGCGGTGGCCACCTTGCCGGTGAGGAGAGTGGCGGTGAGCAGAGGAGCGATCTCCCGGGAGAGCCCGAGAGCCAGAAGACCCCCCACCGCGGCACTGGCGCCCTGGCTGGAGAGTTCCGCGGCCACCTGGATGTTGAACACGGTGCCGGCCGCCAGGGCCGTGATCAGCACGATGAGAAAGCTGCCGGGGCCCGCTTCCTGGAGTTCCTGAACAAGGTCGATCAGGTTGATCCGGCCCCGGGCGATGGCACTCACCGCCTGCCCGCCGATCAACAGACTGCTGCCCAGGCGCGTGAGCCAGCGGGGGGCCTTCATGGCGTTGAAGGATGGGTTCGCAGGCCATGGTCCCTGTGGGGCCAGCGGCGCATCACCACGAGCCCGAGCACCACCAGCACGGCGGGGATGAGGCCCATGCAGAGCCGGATCGCGATCAGGGCGCTGTGGGGCTGCAGCATGCCGGCGGAGGCCCGGTAGCCGCTCAGACTCATGATGTTGCCGAAGAAGAACAGCGCGAAGCTGATGCAGATCTTCTGGGTGAACACCATCCAGGCGCTGTAGAGACCGGCTGGTTTCTCCGGATCGGCATCGATGGCATCCGGCAGCAGGGCCCAGGGGATCAGATAGGCGGTGGAGGCTCCCAGGCCCACCACGAGGATGGCCGCCAGCAGCATTCCCAGCCGCAGCAGGTTGCCGAGCGAGCCGGTGGGGGCCAGGGAGGGGTCGAGGGGCAGCAGCACCATGGCCATCAGGCAGCCGGCGATCCAGAGCCAGGTGCCCCAGTGCAGGGCCTGGATCCTGCCCCGACGGTGGGAAACGGCCGTCCAGATCTGAAGGCCCACCAGCGTGCAGATCTGGAAGGGCAGCAGGATCCAGTTGCTCCAGCTCTCCGGCAGTCGCATCACCACCGGCAGGTAGATCAGGGCCGACGTCTGCATGATCTGGAGTGCGCACCAGAGCAGCAGGTAGAGACTCAGCACGATCAGAAAGCGCCGGTTTCTCCGTACCCTGCGCAGCAGGCGACGGGTGCTTCCCTTGCTGCGGAGCGGCTTCTGGCAGCGCAGGGCGAAGGGAGCGATGCCCCAGCCGCAGAGCAGGGTGGAAACCGCGATGATCCCGCCGGAAAGCATCCCCACCTGAAGGAAGCTGGCGGCATTCTGGTGATCGCGCAGCAGGATTCCGCCGAGGATGATGCCGACCAGACCGGCGATGATCGATCCAGTGAACCGGGCGGTGTTCAGCCGCGTGCGCAGGTTTGTGTTGGTTGTGAGCTCGGCGGCGAGGGCCGAGTAGGGGAGATTGACGCAGGTGTAGAGGCTGTTGGCGATCACGGAGATGGCCACGAACAGAGCGAACTTCACCCAGAGACCTCCGGGGGGCAGCCACCACATCAGGGACATGGCGATGCCGAGGGGAATCGCGCTCCAGAGGATCCAGGGGAGGCGTGGACCCCAGGGGGTGCGTGTCTTGTCGCTGAGCCAGCCCACGATCGGATCGTTGACCGCGTCCCAGAGCCGGGCGAGCATCAGCACGAGGCCGGCCATCCAGGGGGGCAGGCCTGCCGCGGCCGTATAGAAGATGAAGAGATAGAAGCCGATCAGGGAGGCGGCCATGCCCGTGCCGGCATCGCCTAGGCCGTACGCCCAGAGCAGGCGACTCCGTTGTCCGGGCGCCATGTCGGCCGGATCCCGATACTCCGGAAGGGGACCGGTTCCGGTGGGCCCACCGACCTGGTTCTCGGTCTGGGGGGGAAGGGGAGCCAAACCTGTCGAGGAACCGGGAGAGGCCATAATGCAGCAACCCGAGGTCATGGGCCTCGGATCTGGACGAGGAGGAACGGATCCCCTGCCCTCCCCAGGCACGGCACCGGTCCCCGAGCGGACAGACCAGCGCAGATCTCGGCGGATAGTACATCCGCACTGCTGCGGGCGTAGTTTAGTGGTAAAACCTCAGCCTTCCAAGCTGATGATGCGGGTTCGATTCCCGCCGCCCGCTTCCTGTTCCCAAAAAGGGTTTTTAGCTCAAAGTCCTTGTTGTGATTGGCTTTCAGCCCGCCTGCCGCAGCCAGCCCCTGGTCGCCCTTGCCAGGCTGTGAGACGAAACATCTCACCAAACGGCTCACATGCCGGCGGCCCGTGACTGGGAGGTGACGATCAGGGCCGTGGTGTCTCGCGCGCTGTCTCAGCGGAGGGGCTGGACGGATCTGAATCACCGTGGCCACGCGCGGCTGACCATCGCCGCGGGTGCTGGCCGAGGCAGGCACCTGCAGGTGCTGCTGCCCATTCCGTGGCAGTTCGATCAAGTCGACCAGATCCGCGATGCCGTGGTTCAGATCTACGAGGAGTTCCAGAAGGGCATCGAGCCCGACGCTTGGGTAGCTCGAATGCCCCGCGCTGATAACCAAAGCGCCGATGGAGGTGCGCTGGAGGCTGGCCTCAGCTTGTTGCAGGGCCACGCCGGTCGACCCAGGCACAGGGTTAAGGCGGTATGGCTTGCCCCGGCGGACTGGGATGAGCTCATCGCTGTTTTCCGGGAGCACAAGCTGATCAGCGGCGAGATCAAGCCTTCGACCTGGCATCGGGTCTACCGGCACCACAAGAAGCATGTGCTGGGTGCGGTGGCTGTGCCCGCCCCAAGGGCGAGAAGCTGGTGCCTTACTCCTGCCGCCATGGCTACGCCCATCGCGCCCACGTGATCTGCGACCTGCCGCCCAAGGTGGTGGCCGCGGCGATGGGGCACAGCGTGCAGACCCACCTGGCGGCCTACATCCGCTGGTGCGGTGATGACGTGGTGGATGACGCCTTCGCCAAGGCAGAACAACGGCTGGCCAGGGGCTACGTGTTCAGAGCTCAGCGGCGTAGTGCCGCACGGTCTCCGAGAACTTGCTCAGACCCTGTTCATCCAGCGTGGCCAGGTTCAGCTGGTCCACCAGAAACGGATCGGGATGGCAGACGCCAATGCCCTAGATCGACAGGGTCTGCTCCGGGAAATCATCCAGGTTGAAGGTGATGATCAGATCTGCTCCGCACTTGATGGCGGCTGCCAGAACATGGCGGTCATCCGGGTCCGGTAACTGCAGGGCTGGAATCAGGGGCTGATGGCCATCGACCAGCGCATCACGCACGTGGGCATTCATCAGCGAGCGGGTGCGCTCCAGCTGCGCTCTGGAGAGATCAGTCCGGTTCCGCAGCACGGCGTTGATCCACTCCTCATGAATCTGGTCGCTCCAACGAGCCTGGTAGAGATCCGTGAGCGCCAGGCGCATCAGCAGATCGGGAAGGGGAGCGGGATAGAGAACGCAGGCGTCGTAGACGACGGTGAAGCGATTCACCTCAGTAGCCCATGCCCAGCTCCTGAGCCTGGGCCGCCAGCTCATCCAGTGCCGCTCCGCGCTGCTGGTCGATGTCGTGCTTGTAGGCCATCAGGTCGACCAGGCGGATGCGTCGGTGGGTTCCGACCTTGCGGAAGGGGATCTCCCCTTGCTCCAGCCGCTCGATCAGGAAGGGCCGCGACACGTTCAGCAGATCAGCGGCCTGCTGGGTGGTCAGCTCGGCATGCACCGGCACCAGCGTCACAGCATTGCCCTGGGCCATCTGCACCAGGATTCCCTGCAGCAACTCCAACACCGCGGCTGGGATGGGAACGGATGCGCGCTGGCCGTCCCCCAGATCCAGGGAGAGGCTGGCTTGCCGCAGGCTATGGCTGGCACGGAAGCAGGCGAGATCACGCAAGCTCGCTCCTGCGGCCTCAGCCGCCTCAGCCGTGGGGATCACGGGCTCAATGGAGCCGGGGAGAGCGACGGCCATGGGCAACGGGGGAGGGGCCACTCGCACAGTAATCGAAATAATCGCAGCATCCGCAGCATCTGCAAGAGGGTGGGCCGAACGGCTGATCGAGCAGCGGATTCCTGCCGGCAGGATGCCGGGCTGCAGTGATCGCACCAAGATCAAGCTCCGCGCTGCGGGCTTCCGCCTGGTGGTCGAGGTGCGGGATCACACGAGGTGCCGGTCCTTGTCGTGGCGGTTGGCAAGCGGCAGTGACACACGCAGCAGCCCTCGTCGCCTCGTCAATCTGGTTCAGAGGCACGGGCGGCCCATTGTGCGTGGCAAGGCACGGGCGGCTGTCGAGTTCGGTGCAAAAATCAGCGTCTCGGTGCAGAACGGCTTTCCCTTCCTGCATCGGATCAGCTGGAATGCATACAACGAAGGTGATGATCTGATTGCTCAGGCAGAAAAGTACAAGCAGGACAACGGCTCCTATCCGGAGCGTATCTGTGCGGACCGCATCTATATCAATACCAAGAACAGACACTACTGCACCAGCCATGGGATTCGTCTGTCGTGCAAGCGATGGGGAAGGCCACCAAAGGATGCGGAGATCCATGCAGCACAGAAGCAACAGCTCAGTGCCGACCATCGCCGTCGCAACGAGGTCGAGGGAGTCTTTGGCTCAGGGAAGCGAAAGTATTCCCTTTTCAGGAGTCTCTGTTTATAAGGCAGCGTCTGCCAAGGTTCCAGGATGAATTCACACGACTGGCTTTTCTGAGGAATTGAGTTTGGGATTGAGAGCTTCCGCTTCCAGGCCAGCAGAGAGTTCACGCACTGCTTTTTTCACGGTATGGAAGTTGGTCGTGGCGCTCTCGAGGCCATACCTGCGCAGCTGGTGCATCAGATGCTGGGACGTGACCACTACGGCCAGTTTCAAGGCCCGGCCATCCAGCTCTTTATGCAATTGATTTAACGTTTTTGCGGCCGAGTAGTCAATGTCATCAATTCCGGTGGCGTCGATCACCAGCCCCTTGATCGCAGGCTGATTCTGCTGAATCAGAGCCAGGATCTCCTCCTTGAAGTGATCGGCATTGGCATAGAAGAGGTTGGCTTCGAAGCGATAGGCCAGAATTCCAGGAGCGGCAAACACACCCGGCGCAATGGCCACCGTCTGCAGGTGGAATCCATCGGGACGCTCAGGATCGGGGGTCCAGAGGCAGGTCCGGGCCCGATAGGTGTGGCGCACCTGGTCGATCAGCGAGAGGATCACCGCCAGGGCGATGCCCTCCATCACCCCCACCAGCGCCACGCTGAGCACTGTGAGGGCAGCGATCACGAATTCATTTCTCTGCAATCGGTAAAGCTCAGCCATACCCCGCACGTCGATCAGTTTGATCCCGATCAGGAACACAATCGTGGAGAGGACCACGTTGGGTACGAGAGCCAGTGGCCCGGTGAGGAACAGCAGGACCAGGAGCACGACGATTCCGGTGGTCAGGTGGGTGATCTGGCTGCGCCCGCCTGCCGCATCCACCATCTCCGTTTTGGTGGGGCTGCCGTTGACCACAAAGGTGCCACTGATGCCGGCGCCGAGATTGGCGCAGGCCAGGCCGATCAGATCCCGGTTCTCCACGAAGGTTTCCTGGTAGCGCTGGGCATAGGCCCGGGAGGTGGCGGCACTCTGGGCGATGATCACCAGGAAACAGGATCCGGCTGCCGCGAAAACCTTGTCGTAGCGAATCCCTTGCAGCGGTGGCAGGGACAGATGGGGAAGACCGCTGGGAACGGTTCCCACCACACCGATGCCATGGCTCTGGAAATCCAGCAGCCAGCTCGCCAGGACGGCTCCGATCACGGCGATCAGGGACCCGGGCAGTTGTGGGGTCCATTTCTTTGCCACCAGGATCACCACGAAGACCGACATCGCCACAAGCGTTGCTGCCCCGTTGGCCTGGCTGACGCGCTGAAACACCGACAGCACCTGTTCGAGGGCTCCGGATCCCTGTTTCGGCAGACCGATCAGCCCGCCCAATTCTCCTGCAGCCACCTGGAGGCCAATGCCGGTGAGCAGGCCGATCAGGGCGCTGCGGGAAAGGAAATCCGCCAGGAAGCCCAACCGGAACAGGGCGGCGAGCAGGAGCATCACCGCCACCACCAGGGCGGTGAGGGCGGTGAGGCCCACGTATTCGGGGGAGTAGGGAGCCGCCGCACCGATCAGGGTGGCCGCCAGAATCGCCGCGGTGGCTGAATCAGCTCCCACCACCAGGTGCCTGGAGGAGCCCAGGGCCGCAAAGGCCAGCACCGGCAGCAGCAGGGTGTAAAGCCCTGTGATCACAGGCGTTTGGGAGATTCGGGTGTAGCCCATCACCTCCGGTATCGCCAGGGCCGCCAGGGTGATGCCCGCTACGCCATCACGAACAAGCGTGCTGCGGGTGAGAGGGCCCAGACTCTGGAACAGCGTTGATCGCATGCCTGGGGTCGTCATGGGGGTGGTGAATCTGAAGGCCTGCGGTGGGTCCCTGTCTTCACCAGCACCGACGCCGTGCTGCCGAGGCGGAGAATCACCGGTGGGGGCACATCCTCAACCTCGATTCTTACGGGAATTCTCTGGGCAAGGCGAATCCACTCGAAGGTTGGATTCACATTCGGCAGCAGGAATTCTCCCGTACTTCCATTGTCCTGGGCGATGCCCCAACCAATGCTTTCCACCTTGCCCACAAGGGGGTGGCGGGGATAGCTCATCAGGGTGACCGTGGCCTGATCTCCCGGCTGGATTCTGCCGATCCAGGTCTCACGGAAGTAGGCATCGATCCTGAAGCTGTTTCTGTCCACCAGGGCCAGGGCTGGCTGATTCGCCACCGCCTGGCTGCCCCGTTGCAGGTTGAGGTTGGTGACAAGCCCATCGACCGGGGCACGAACGGTGGTGAACTCGAGATTCAGTTCCGCGTTTCGCAGGGCGGATTTTGCCGCTCGCACCTGGGCATTCTGATCACCCGGCGCCCCAAGTTTGGCAATGGCCTGTTGCAGGGATGCTTGTGACTGGAGCAAGGCGGATTCAGCCTGAAGAATCGCAGCCTCGGATTCTGCCACATTGCTCTGGGCCGTGAGATAGGAAGCTGTCTGATCGTCGTATTGCTGCCTGGTGATGGCACCGACTTTGATCAGTTGTGCTGCGCGGTCGAAATTGGCTTTTCTGTCAATCAATTGCGCATTCAGGCCGGTTAAAACGGCTTTTTCTTTGGTGATCACCGAGCGCGCTTGCTTCACATTTGCTCTGGCTGCTTCCACCTCCTTGGCCAGGGCGCTCACCTCATCGCGGGTGTTGTCGAGATCGGCCCTCGCCTGTTTCACACTGGCTTCAAACGTGCTGGGATCGATCTCAAACAGAAGGTCTCCCTTCTTTACCGGTTGGTTGTCCTTGATCGGCAGGCGGATGATCGGGCCAGAGATTCTGGATGTCACCTGGATGACGGTGGCACGCACCTGGCCGTCTCGAGTCCAGGGATTGCGAATGTAATCCCAGATTTTAACCCCCAACAAGCCAAGGGCGACAACGACCACGATGGTGGTGGGGAGATGGCGTCGCAGCTTGGGGTTCATCTTCATGCTGGCACGAGAAGAATGCTGAAAACAACCGCATAGATGATGCTGAAGGCGAGAAACACAAGCAACGGGTTCTCAAAATGGTGGAAAAGATTGGCTTTGCTCAGAGCAGTGGCAGTGCCCCAGGCGGCCGCCATTCCGAGCAGAACGCATAGAAATTGTGGAGCAAAGAAAACTCCACGAATTTCAGCCTCGCGAGGAGGATGGCGTTGCAACGAGAACAACAGGGTCAGCAAAAGCGTGATTGTCTCCATCTCTCCCATTCAAACCAACCGGCGATCTCCTGCAACTCGCGTATGGCCGATTCTAGACGAAAACCGCAGCCAAGCCACAGCGTAAGACGGACCATTTCACATCCCTTCGCTTGGTCTGCGGGGACGCCCTTGAGCTGGGAGAGGCAGCCCTCGTTGATGGTCTCCACCGCCTGCAACGCAGACTCCAGGTGGAAGGGAGGCGATGGAGGTACGCCATCTTCCAAGGATTGATGAGATTCCGGAAGCGAAGCAGATGGCAGGTTGAATGAAGGGGTGTTCAGTTGTGGTGGTGCCTCGCTCCATTCGTCCAGCCACAGCGATACTGATTGAACGGCATTCACCAGCTCATCTACTTGAACGTTGTTTAATTCTAGCACCTGAAGCGGCAGTCTTGCCGCCAGCGACGCAAGTTTTGCTGGAATATCTCGGGCCGCTTTACGATGGAAGGCCAAGCGCATCCTTTGCGGCCATCGGAGCGGGGTGTGGACCATGTGCGTCGTCAATTCGATGATCGCATTGGTACTGAACATCAGCCGCCGCAGCAGTCTTAGGGCCTGCCTTTCAGGAAGCCAGGAAACAGGTAGGTCCTGCGAAAATGCTGAAATAGAGAACGCCACAAAGACGGCGAGGCTGAGATTGAGAAAGTTGATGAAACTATAGGTCTGTTGATTCCGAATGCTGCAGGCAACGATGAATAAACTCATGGTGAGCGTCCTCATTAGGACATTCTTGTAGTAGTAAGTGCCAATCGCAAAGCTCGCCATGGCCAGTACACTGGCGAGGCCGAGAAATCCATCCAACCTGGGAAGAACAAATACATACACCACTCCAGTCGCCAGAAGAGCCTGAAGTGCTGGTGCGACCAAGGTCTGCCCTCTGAGCATCGGCGTCTGGGCCATGGCCAGGCCAATACTTGGCATCAAGGAAATGATCGTGAGTCCACTGGGAAGACCAGGAAGGTAGATCCACAGCAGCACGGCGATCCAGATCTGTACCATCAGTCGGCTGGCCAGCCAGAGGTGATCCGGATCGATCATTGCCAGCCGTATGTCCAGGTGCGGCCGCAAGCCAGGAGAAGACGCCTCGCCATGGCCGGATGGCAGTGGGTTCATGAGGCTCCACAGGCGAGCGCTGAGCTCGTCGAGATGTTGCAAGGGCCTCCAGCTGGCCTGAAGATGGGCTCGCTCTTCCATCGAGCACTCCATCCTCTCGGGGGAGAAGGGCCCCAGCAACGGTGGAGATGGCGGCGGCGATCCTGGTGATTGCCCCGCCATGGCTTCCCCCATCGCTGCGAAGCGTTGATCCACCCCCTTCTGCAGGAGGCTCACGGAAGGTTCCAACAGAAGTCGTTCCCGTTCAGCCAGACCCAGACCGGCCAGTCGAACGTGGTTCAGAACCCGGGGCAGGGCCCTGAAACCCAGTGCCACATGATGCCAGCGGCGACGTTCCATCCAGATGGAGCCACTTTCCAGCGCGGCTGGCGCCACAAGGGATTCGAGCGTGGCGGCCTCGGCATCGAGTTGCCGGAGATCCTTTGCCGTCTGGGAATCGCCCGTGCTCTTTCCCCCGTAGGGGGCTAGGCATGACTCCAGCAGGGAGCCAAGCCGTTGCGACATCGCCATGATGTTGGCCTGGAAAGCGCCTCCCGTGCTGCCGGTGGGGATGAGAAAGCCGCTGAAGGTATAGGCAAGAATTCCTGTTCCCGTTTCCTGCAGGCGCTCCATGGCAACGTAGAAGTCTGTGAGGCCGTCGGGCGGTCCACCATCGATCGCGATGATGGCGGCCACAAATCCTGACACCATCCAGGCGTAGGGATAGGGGCTGCCCAGCATGCGATAGCAGCAGAAACCCTCGTACAGCGAGAGCGAAAGAAAGAACCACCAGCGTTCCTGAGGAAACAGTGCAATCAGGCTCAGGGCCACCACAGCAGCCGCGAGGGTTCCCACAATGCGCAAGATGATTTTCAGCAGGGATTGGCCGGCGCTGTCCAGACTCAGCACCGTCACGGAGAGGCCTGCCCAGAACGGCTTCTGCCAGTCCATCGACAGGGCAACCCCATAGGCCATGACCATCGCCAGGGCCAGGCGCAGGCCGAATCGGATACGCGGGGAGAAATTCACACGCCTGACTGCCCCGTCGAGTTGACTTTGCAACGAGCCTGTGCCAAATGGTAAACTACTCTGAAACCATTGCCTGATCCATTCAGCAACATTTCTGACCAGAACAGAGAGTACTGATAGGAAGGAGAGAGCCCATTACATCGGCATTTGCGGTGAATCATCCTGGTTTCCGCCTGAGGCACTGCACCGAACGGGCATCACCGCGTTGGGCATTGCGCTCCATCATGTCCGGCTTGCAGGCATGCTTGGCTTGACCAATACCAGAACATCTGAGCATGGGTCGATCAAGATAGCCATGGATTACGAGGAGGGCTTTCAGCTTCTAGCCATAGAGTGATTGCGAACCTCATTGGAAGGTCAACAACTGTTCCCGTCTTATGCTTTCTGTCAACGCCATGGCAGCGAGAAAGGAACAAGTCATTCTCCAGCATCACCTCATCAGAGGTGATTGTGAGATACTGAAAGATTGCATGAGGATTCATTGCAGTGCCCAAGAGCATTGCCTGCCAAACAGGCCTCCGTTGCTAATGCAAGAAGTAGGGCTAGCTTACTTGGACCGGCCTCCACCATAATGGCAATTTCAAGACCAAGAAGGCCATACCCATTGGCCGTCGCCTTTGGACTGGCTCTGTTGATTCTCCCGACATCTCCTGGGATCGCAAAGGTGGCAACAGTGCACGCCAATAATGATAGTGGCAACACCCTGCAGCAGCTGGGCTTGGGCCTATTGCTGCTGGTGTTCGGTACGTTGCTGCAGATGGCGGCTACGAACATCGTGCTCGCTTGGATTTACAGCCGCACGTTTGAGCGATGGTCCAAGACACGGTCTCTTCGATCGGCCATCGCCACGATGCTCTCATTGTTTGTGCTTTTTGCCACCGCCGTCTTACAAGTGATGCTGTGGGCCCTCCTCTATGACCTGGGAGGAGCGCTGGACTCGTTCAGCGAAGCACTGTATTTCTCCCTGGTCACCTTCACGAGCCTGGGTTATGGGGATGTGACGGTAGGAGTGGATTGGCGTTTGGTGGCTGGCTGTCAGGCACTTTCCGGCCTGCTCCTTGTGGGATGGAGTACAGCACTTTTGGTGGTGGTACTACAGCGCATCTGGGCGGTCCGACACCAACATTACCAGAATTGAAGAATTTATGTCCTCAGGGCTACACCCATATAACCTAACTGATAGTGCGTATGCGGCTGCGGCCCGATCCCGATCAGCTTCGGATGTCGTACTGCTCTTGGTGCATACCGCAATCGCAAAACGTCGACCTTCTGGTAGCGTTATGAAGCCCACGTCATTAGCGACACCACCAGCAGTTCCTGTTTTGTGGGCAACCGGTGTATCTTTTGGCAGAATGCCTTTTAGCCTTCCTGCACCCGTACGTGTGCGAGACATTACACCAAGCAGAAATTGGTGGCTTTTGTCACTCAACACCTTTCCGCTGTCGATAGCCAGAAGCAATTCCAGCTTTGCTTGTGGTGTCGATGGGGCACGAGGGTCCTTTTCGAAGTCAAGGTTTCGATCAGATATCCTTGCATCGATCGTCGGGCTCCGAGACCGTCAACGCATACAGTCACCCGGCTTTTCGTTGGGAAACGGCAATGTGACGAGATCCGAAGATCATTTCCAGACCTGACTCATTACACGGTATATGTTACCTCCGAGGAATTTGCCACAATCCTCTTCCGAATATCCGTTCTCAAGCAATTTATCCACTAGAGCGGCTAGGATCTGATAGGAAGCGGGGGTTGGGAATCCTTTTTCGCCCGTTTTGCTTGTATAGCCACCATCCGGGAAAATTGCTTGACCAAATGGTGTTTGCATGCCATCAGAAGTAAAGGTGACATCCGGGATAAAATCAGAACCGTAACCGACATGGTCAATTCCAACGAGACTCACCATATAGTCGATATGGCGGAAAAGCATGTCCGTCGTCACAATATCCGGGTTGGACATATCAACAAAAGCACCGACCGAGTTGATGGAACAAACACCACCACTCTGAGCGATTGCTTTGATCACCGAGTCTTCTAAACTACGAGGATACTTTGTGATGGCCATGGCTACCGAGTGGGAAGATATGACCGGCTGAGAGCTATGCTCAATGGCATCAAGTGATGTACGTTCACCGGTATGACTGACATCTACAAGCATACCGTAACGGTTGTAGGCTTCAATCACTGTCTTTCCATAGGCAGTAAGCGGTCCGTTCTCTTTCACAAAACAGCCGTCACCGACAGGATTTCTCTGGTTGTAAGCCAATAAACAGTATCCATAACCGAGCTGACGCCAAATTGCGACATTATCGGGATCGCCTTCATAATGTCCTGTCCCTTGATGTGTAAAGTACAATCCCAACTTCTTTTCATTTATCGCATCATCGATATCCTTGGTTGTGCGCACAATCTTATATTTATCGGGGCGTTCGTTGATCTTCTTGAGATAAAACTGCAAAGCCTTCAGCGATACTGAAGCAGCTGGGTTTAATGAATCAGCTGAGGGGCATAACGCCATTACCTTAACTCCTGCTGCAATACAGCGGTCCATTTGGTCATGGAACTCAGGGGCCTCAGGAGTTGACCACTGCTCTGGCCAGGTACCGGAAAAGAGTGTATCTATGGTTATGGAGTCATGGACGATTTTCTTGGCTTTATCAGAAGAAGGGTATTTGTGTAAACGCTGCGGTATTTTGGAATAATCCGTTCCAGTTGCGTAAGGATTATATCGAGTCGCAAGCGGGTTGTCCTTGGTTGCATAGGGATTATCCTTGGTTGCGTATGGATTCTCTTTTGTTGCTGAGCTGGTGTCATTTGCGTTCATTTCAATTCTCCGTTTTTGAAAATTCAAGGGGGGCTGCCTTTTGTCGGATAGATGTGTCCATAGACATTGTCAGCCCTGGGCGGCAGGATGGGCGGCAGGGGCAAGTTGCCTTTTCGCTATACACCTCATTGGAATGAGGCCTTCCGGTGCATTGTGGGATTTTACATGCCCAGGCGGATATCGTTTGACGAGAGCGACCTGCTGGAAGATTGTCGGCCCTGCCGCCGCCACGACCAACCACTCACCCCCTCTGATCGGTTGCTGCATTGGTCTGGATTGTGTCGCCAGGGTCGAGCATCTGCCGCTGGGCGTGGTAAACGCTCCATCGATCCGCAAGTGCCGTGGAGCCGCCATTACCGAAGCGCGCCAGCCACTTGAAGCCACTGCGCAGGTTGACACCGGATTGCGTCGCAAGAGCTTTGAGGGGCACTCCCTCATCGAGGTGCAGACGGATCAGGCGTTACCGACTCATCGGCGTCGGCTGGGCCAGTTGGTGGCTCGGCATGGCAGGTGAGGTCTTGGGACGGGCGGTGACCCCCCGACCCCGGCGATCTCACACCCAATCGTCAGCTGAACAACGTGGTGGCACGACACACCTCGTTCAGTGGCAACCAGTCCTATTGCGGGGCGGTGATGGTCTGCTGAGGCCTCGGCGTTGCGGGGGTGGCTTCGACCAGTGGCACCCTGGGGTCTCCCCAGCCGGTTGCCGGCAGCAGGGGGGGGGCTCCCGCGGAGGGGCGGGCGGATTTACCTGCGCCCAACACCTGCTGCACCCAGCTGAGCATCAGACCCCGTAGCACGGCATTGTCGGCTGCTGCTCCTGGGCGCAGGTTGAAGTGGGTGCCACCCCCCGCCAGCACCAGCTGATGGCCGCGGCTTTCCGGCTGTCCCTGGAAGGGGGTGAGGGCTTCGGGCCCAAAAGGCACCACCCAGTCCTTCGAGCCGCTCACCACCAGGGCCCGGCCATTCATGGCCTTGGAGGCCCCTTGGTCGAAGAGGAGCCGCATCGGTGGGCTCACGGCCACCACGCCGAGCACCCGGGGTTCCGCCACATCCGCCCGGTTGGCAGAGCGCAGAAAGCTGCACTGCAGCACCCAGCTCACATTCGTCTCGGGATCGTTCAGATTTCCGCAGCGCTGACCGAGCCTGCCGTCGCTGGGCTTGAGGCCAGCCAGCTGCAGCGCGGTGATCCCCCCCCAGGAGTGCCCCAGCACCACCACCTGCTCGGAGGGGATCGGGCCCAGAGCCAAGCGGTCAGCATCCACCGCTGCCAGGAGGGCGCGAACATCCAGGGGGCGCAGGCCCAGCTCCTCGGGCTCCGGTGGGGGGATGGCGCCCGAGAGCATGGCGGCCTGCTGGGCCTGGTCACTGCCGGGGTGCTCCGGCAGCAGCACCGCGTAGCCATGACTGGCGAGATGGTGCCCCCAGCCCTCGAAGTTCACGGGAGCATCCCACAGCCCGTGGGAGATGAACACCAGGCCGATGGGATGCACCCCCTGCGGCAGCAGGGCCACGCTGCGCAGGGGGTGCTGGCGATGGGACACCGGAAGCCGCAGCTCGCGGCGCCGCACGGTGTATCGGCCCGGCAGGTTCAGCTCCGGATCGGCTCCCACCGCGGGCTGTTTCGCCAGCAGGATCTGGGCCGGTGCCTGCTGGCGCTGCAGCCGATCGAGGGAGAACAGGGCGCTCTGCAGATCGATGGAGGCCCGCTTGCCGGGCATGGCCCGCAGCAGGGAAAGCAGCGTCACCGACCCCTCCCGCTCACTGAGGCTCAGGGCAAGGGAAAGCTTCTCCCCGCTCAGATCGGTGGGCAGACCATCGACGCGTACCAGAGCTGTGGTGGCCAGGAGGGCTTCCCGCAGCAGTGGTGAGCCCACGGAGCTCTGCAGCCCCTTGGCCACGCCGGGGGGAAGCTGGATCGGATGCTTGAACAGCCGCAGCACTTTCGCCCCGATCACGCCATCGCTGGCACGGTCGAGCTCGGCCAGGTCACTGCGGCCAGCCAGCAGATCCCCGACGCTGCTCAGTTCATCCAGCCGTATCACCAGGTTGGCGCTGATCAGGGGCAAATGGAGCTCGAGCTCTTCGAGGGCCATTGCCGGCTCTGCCCCCAGCAGCAGAGGGGCTGCGGCCACCAGGCTGCCGGCGAGAACCGGGAGCTGGGGGCGCCATGGGGCGCGGCGGAAACGATCCATCGGGCTGGAGAAGAGCAAGAGAACTTCCGCGATCGTGACGATCAGTGCCGGCCGCTGAGGAAAGTATATGGAGCCCGGTTCCATCAGGCCGCAGGGCGTCAGCCTTGGCGACCGAAGCATGAACGGTCCATGGCTCATGGCAGCTGCAGCGCGTCTGGGGTGCGCGGATCTGGAGCAGATGATTTCCAGTAGCCATAAGCTATGATCGTACATGCTATTGTGCGAACTCACCTCTCCAAGATGATTGTTGCGAGGTGATTAGCCGGGATCACTGCTCAAATGAAGGCTCATCTAAGCTACCTTCCTGTATTTTGTTGGGACAATAAGCTCAACAACTTTTTTGTCTGAGACGGCTTGGCGTGAGAACAGTCGATCTTCACTCCAGGGCTCTGTCTGCTGGGGCTCTGTCTGCTGGTTTCCACTGCCTCGCTTTCGCGAGCTCTTTCTGGAGTGTTCTCCCTGCACCGGCTGCCTCTGCGGCTGAAGATCCTTCCGGGGCTGCTGCACCAGATCGCAGGGGCTCCGGTCCCACGAAAGTGCTGGATGGGGCCGCCGCTCTGGATCCGCTGATGCAGCGCATTCGGGCCCAGGCCGATCCCGAGCTGCGAAGCCAGCTGCTGCTCGATCTCGCCGAACTCTGCCTGAGCCAGCCCTGCCCGTTGCCCGTGGCCAACCTGCTGATGGAGGGGGAGGCAGCGGTGGCGGCCATCCCGCAGCCTGCCCAGCAGCTGGCGCTCTGGCTGCGGCTGGCCCTTTTGCAAGGGCGCCATGGCTTCAACGATCTGGCCCAGGCCTCCCTTCAGCACGCCCGCCGCAGTGTGGAAACGGCCCCGGTGGCCCAAAGGGAGGCTCTCCTGCTGCGCCTCGGCCTGGCCTACGCCGAACTCGGGGAAGAGGAGCAGGCCGGTCGCGCCGTGGCGGAGAGCGAACAGCTGCATCGGGCCGCAGCGGAGCGGACCTCGTCCTTTCCGTTTCCCGAAGAGAAGCTCCAGGGCCGGGTGGGCCTGGCGGTGAGTGCCGCCACCGATGAGGAAACTACGGCCAATGCGGTGGCCAGCTTCGACCTCTACAAGCAGTGGCCCCGCAACGACGTTGAGGTCGAACTCTTTGCCTCGATCAACTACGACAGCTCTAGGGACTTCAACCTCACCTGGCCGATCAGCCAGGGGTTCGCGGTTTACCGGCATCGCCTGGACCGGCGCAATTTTCTGTTCATCGATCAGCTTGTCGCGGTGAACGACAGCACGTTCTCGACCCAGGACGACGACGATGATGTCTCCGTTCTGTTCAGCACGCTGTTTGGCTACGGCTATAACTTCTGGCAAGGGGCGGATCCGAGCTCATTCCAGGCCGTGCAGCTCGGCGTGGGGCCACGCTATGAATATGCAGAAATCAACCTGACCAGGCAACGCGATCAGGTGGAACCCATTGCTGCCTTGGTGTACCGGAGTCGTGATGTTCCCATCGGTCCTGCCAAGTGGAGCCAGGTATTCGCGCTGGCCACCCCTGTGAATTCCTTCGATGAAGCCTTCCTCTGGTCGTCAACCCGCCTGGATTGGCCGATCACCAAGCAATGGATGTGGACGAACCGTCTGTCGTTCCGGTACCGATCACGGTCGCTCGAAGCAGGTTTCAAGCGGCTGAATGTGATCCTGTCCACGGGCCTCACCTACACGTTCTGAATGCCCTTCCCTCTCCCCCCTGGACCGGCGGATCTGAAGCGAAAGCTGCTGGTGTGCCTGCTGCCTGCTCTGGGCTGCCTGCTGGTTGTGCTGACCGGCCTGCTGCCGGTGCAGGCTCAGTTTCTTCCTGCGCTTGAGGCCTCGGCGAAACAAGTGACTTCGTCACAGTTTCTGCCTGTCTTTTCCCAGGGAAACGTGGAATTGTCTCCCGTGTTTCTTGATGGCCGGATCATCGGAACGGTTTCGGGATTCATTGATTTCAAGAAATCGGGAGCGCCCGCAGGTGATGATGCTGCCTATTCGGCGTCCGAGCGTGCCCATGTGATTCACAGCAGGCTTCAGAAGATTCTCACCTCGATGACGACATACACATCGAGATCATTGTCCCAGTCCGTGGATCAACAGCGTGATCCCGCTGTCGTCCAGCTTCGCCGCCTGCTGAACCGAAACCTGGATACCTTCGTGCAACAGGTGGGTTCGCGCTTCGACGTGTTCCTCGCGTTTCCCCGGTCCGATCCCCCCGAGCTGATCTTCACGGTCACACCTGCCGATGTGGCCAAGATTCGGGAAGACAGTTCCGAGTCTGTCGCCATTGCCCGGCGCGTCGCCAGCGGGGTGCGGATGAGTCTTCTGGATGCCTGGGAGGAACGCCAGCCCCCCGCCCTCTGGCAGGCGGCCCGTCGGGGTGGTCTGGGTCTTCTGCTGCTCTCCCTGGCGAGCGCCCTGGGCGTTGTCATTCAGAAGCGTCTGTATGGGGTTTACCAGGCGCTGACCGCCAGGCTTCGCCAGGAGGTCCAGGAGGAGCACGTTACGGATGGGGGCTCCTCATCCCGAGAGAGCGAGAGCAACATCCTGAAGGCCCAGAGGCGGCTGAGCGTGCGGATGTCTCTGCGGCAGCGTCTCAGTCTGATCTCCTTCTACCGCTCCTCCCTGTTCTGGGGGCAGGGCCTGCTCTGGGTCTGCGGCATTGCCTGGCTGGCGGGCCTCTTCTACTGGAGCCGGCCCTTCAGCAACTGGGTCTTCGGCATTTCCGTGCGCGGGCTGTTCTCGACGGGGCGTTCATTTCACCCAGAGAACCAGGGATGGGCGCCCCTGGATTGGGTCATGACCCTAGGGAGGGAAGCCACGATCGGCGTTCCGCTGCTGATTCTCTTCCTGGCGATGTTGACCAGGATCTCGATCAAAGCCGGGAACGTCTTCTCTGACCGGTATGTGAATAGCTGGGCACAGCTTCAGGAGGACACGCGGGCCAGGTTACGGGCGCCGACGTTGTCCCGTGCGCTGAAGGCGTGGGTGCGCGTCGGCGTCTATCTCATCCTCGGCATGGTGATCTTCTACCAGTTGCATCAACTGGGAGCGTTGACCCAGGCCGTGGCAATTTTGCTGGGTTTTCTGAGCTTTGCCCTGTCGTTGGCTTCGCAGAATCTGCTCAAGGACCTGATCAGTGGGCTGATGATCCTGATCGAAGACCAGTTCGCGGTCGGGGATGTTGTGTTCATCGGCGACCAGAGCGGCCTGGTGGAGAGCGTGGGTCTGCGCGTCACCCAGTTGCGCAACCTGGATGGGGAATTGATCACCATCCCGAATGGCACCATTGACACGGTGCGCAATCTTTCCAGCAGCTGGTCACGTGTGAACTATGCCCTCACCGTGTCAATCGCTGCGGATGTGGATGCGGTCATGGCCCTGATGGAATCTGTGGCACAGGATCTCTACCACGACCCTGCTTGGGCCGACCGCATTCTCGAGCCTCCGGAGATGCTCGGCATCGATGAGATTGCCCACAGCGGCGTGCTCATCCGCATCCTGATCAAGACCCAACCCCTGCAGCAGTGGCCTGTGGGCCGCGAATACCGCCGCCGCCTGAAGCAGGCCCTCGATGCCTCCGGCATCGCTGTGGGGGTTCCACGGCTCGATCTTGTGGGCCCTGTCTTGCCCCGCACCCCAGCTCCATGACCGCTCTGACTCGATGGTCAAGCGAATGCTGTGCAGCGGCCGCGGGTAGGGCCGCTGCACAGCACCATCACAGAGAGAGGAGAGGGTGCGCCAGGACCATCGGATGCCCGTAGCACTCCTGCCTGGACTGAGGCGGCTTCGCGCCTACCAACCGACCTGGCTGCGGGGTGATCTGCTCGCCGGGGGGATGCCGCTCAGTACGCCAGCCTCGCCAGCCTGCTGGCCCTGTTCGTGGGACTGGTCTGCTTTCTGGGGGCCTGGACCCGACTGGGATTTCTCGCCGATCTGCTCTCCAAGCCAATCCTGGTGGGCTACATGGCCGGAGCAGGCGTGAGGACGAAGCCAGGGGCGAGAAGCTCGTGCCCTGCTCCTGCCGGAGCCGGCCACGCTGGGTCAGGCGGGCATTGGGGTGGCTCTGCACGGTTCATGAGGCCTGGGTCGGTGGATCGCACCTCCGCACGGACCGCTCGCAGACCCCCTGGTCACTGAACAACCCGCTGCGGCAGGACAGCCAGCCGGTGGGGCCTCCGCCGCGGGGATGGATCCAGCGCGGCAAGCTGTCGCTCAGCCTTGCTTCCCCTCGCAGCTCATGCCCGACGAGACTGAATCTGCCCTCCCCCGGCCACCTGCGCCCGAGGCGCTGCGGGAGCGGCTGGCGACGATCGAGGGGATGGGGCCGGGGCGGCGTCGGCTGGTGGTGGTGTGGGGCCAGCTGGGGGATTTCGACAGCCTCGAGTACGCCCAGGCCCTGGTGCCCGTGCTGCCGCGGCTGGAGCTGGCCGGCATCGGCGTGCTGGCGTTCGGCATCGGCAATGAAATCGGCCGCGCTCGCTTCTGCGGGTTCACCGGCTTCCCGCCGGAGCGGCTGGTGGTGGACCCGGAGCCCACGCTGCACCAGGCCCTCGCTCTCTGTCCGGGGCTGCAGCTGCCGATCGGTCCCTGGGGGAACCTGTTGCTGATGTGTGCCGGCATCGGTTCGCCGGGCACCCTGAAGGAGGTGCTGCGGGGCTATACGGGCGATCGCAGTGCCCCCCAGCGGATCGCCGACGACGAGATGATCCACGCCCCGCCCCTGCCGCCGATCCGGGGATCCCTGTTCGTCCGGGCCGGAGGCACAGGATTCCAGCGGCCGTTCGAACTGGCCACGATCCGCCTGCGCAACATGGGAGAGGTGCTGGGCCACTGGCGCACCTACGTGCCCCGTGATGACTTCCTCACCCAGCGGGGAGGGACATTTCTGCTCGGCACCGACGACTCTCTGCTGTACGAACATCGCGAGCAGGCCCTTCTTGGATTTTCGGAAACGATGCAGCAGCCGCTGCAGTTCCTGGAAGGGTCATGGTGATTCAGAGGAGCACAAGGAAGCCCGTGCCGGAGCCCTTGGAGCGGAACAGCTGCCGAGCGAGTGGAGCGCCGGGCCAGCCGCCAGCGTCCCCGAGTGGGTGCCATGTCTGGTCCATCGACGACCCTCTGAGGTGGGTGTCCTCACCATCGCCGCCGGAGCCTACCCAGGGACGTGGCCCTTTCTTGCGATGAGCAGTTCAGGGTGGGGCTTGCTGCACGGTGTGATCGGGCTGGGACACAGGGCACGCTGTGGGGTGACAAGCCAACGTCTCGCGAAGCAGCCTGACCAGTTGCAGATCGTATTTCCGCTGGGGACTCTCAGGACTATGGCGACTGGACTCCGCCTCAACCTGGCTCAGGATCCTCAACCTCGGCAGCGCCCACTCCTCCTTGTCGACGTATCCCCTGCTGGCAGATCGTGAACGCACAGTTCGATAATAGATGTCGCTCCAGCCCGGAGACTTCACAGTGATCGGCAGGAAGGCATGAAAAACATCACGCCAGTACTTGATGTCTTCGCAATGATTTAGTCTTTCGTCATAGGTGACACGCTTCAACATGTATGTAGGGGCCATCTTGATTGCATTCAGCGTATATGCCCTGAAGCAAAGGTCAATGTCATCAGCACGATAGATCTTTGAAATCTCAAAACCTTCTGATATGACTTTCTGCGCATAGTCAGCCCCAAGGTGGCCATTCTCGATGCGCAGGATGTTGGATATTACAATTGATCGATAGCTGCTGAGTCTTCTCAGCTCTTGTAGATAGGAGGATGAAAGCGAATCGTCATGGTCCACGAACGTTGCATACCGAAATCTGGCCAGTCTGATGGCCCTGTTTCTGGCATGGGATATATTGGGCCTCTCGCTCTCAATCACAACGCAGGAGATATTGCTTGACGTGCTAAATTCTTGAATCACATCAGCAGAATTGTCGGTGCAGCCGTTCAGAGAGAAAATCACCTCGAACTCATGCCTCTCTATCGTCTGAGTTCTCAAGGAGTGCAGCAGTGCCTCCATCTCTGCTGCACCATTCAGGACTGGTATGATCACGCTGACACCCTGAGGCTGCCCAAAGAACTCCTCTTCATATGCATAGAGACCCACAGTGAGCCTGGATCTTCTCTCTTCGGCCTCAATAACTGATCGAACAGCATGAATAGAGCGCCAGTTCATGTTGAGTGTCTTTTGGGAATGCTTGCATGGAGAAAGTCGCCAAGTCGAACTGCAAATCTTACAATCTTGCGAGACGATAACTTGCGCAAGGATTCATTATGATCAATCAGGGAGCTATTCTCAGCCAGGAGGGCAGCATTTTCGGATCGGAGGGCATGATGATCAGAAGTGAGAGCATGATGATCAGAAGTGAGCGCATCATGATCGGAAGTGAGCGCATTCATCTGCGTTCTGAGGTCATCCAATTCGGATCTGAGCGTATCAATCTCGGATTTCTGATTGCGGTTGTCTGAGCTGAGCTGCTGATTTTCTGACCGAAACTCAGCAGCAAGCCGTTGCAGTCTTGATATCTCAGTGAGTACGATCGAATACTCAGAGACCTCCGAGTCTGTTGCTGTGGCAAGATGTCTCTCTTCAGTCTCTTCACTCATGATCGGAACCTCCCAGAATTTCCATTGGTTGATCTTCAACTCAGAAAGGCCCAGAAAACCGTCAGAACGCATGTACTCCACAAAGGAATTATGCTCATTAAAAATCATGGTGCGTATCTTGAGAGAACATTTGCTGGCGAGCCAACGAACAAGATTGATATAGAACTGAAGAAAGACTTCTTTGGATCTTGTCGTGCCTTCAAGGCAAACTAAGTGGTAGGTCTCCCGCATGGATTGAAAAGCCTGAAGACACCTGGTATCCGCTGTGTTGCCGATGCGTTCTCCTGCATCATATTCAACCTTTGTACAGATCACGGAATCGCTAAGGAGAATATGGTCGGCTCTGAGAAGGGTGGCCCAATGCGCAAAAACATCGTTTTGAACGGCAGTCTCTGAAAAATGCACACCGACTTCCTGGAGGAAAGAAGATCTGTAAACCTTATTCCAGGGATAGTTGGTGAACGCAAGCAGGTTCTCATGGCCCTGAATTGAAATCCTCCTTTCGGGCTCTCCTTGCAGGGACTCAGCGAGAATTGTGCAGTCGGAAGCAAGGGCAGACTTCTGGGCGCCATTGAGTAAAAGATCATAAAGACCAAATGACACATCGATGTCTTTGTCTGCCTCCATTCTCACCATTAAAGACTGAACAACATCCCAGTGAATCTCATCATCATCATCCATGAACAACGTATATTCTTTGGAGATCTGTTGGATGCCGATATTGCGACAAGCACCGGCTCCCATGCTGATGCTGTTGCGGTGTACTTCTAGATTGGGAAGAGCGGGAAGATGTAGTCCTACGGAGATGTCTGAGTGGTCGTCAATAACTATAATTTGCCAATCTGGATGGTTGAAGGCAAGACATTTTACTTTCTGATGAAAAGAGTAATGCGGATTGCGTGTGGGAGTGATGATGGAGAGTCCGGCCACCTTTCGATTCCTCTCTTTCTCTTGGCAGGTATCGCCTCGCATCCGGCTGGATTGATCTGCCGGGATCGGATCCCGACAGTGCTGAGTGGGATGCCTGCCTTGATGAACCAGAATTCAGATCATAGTTCATTATCCTGGCACGGCTCGACATCGTGCCGATGAAGCCACGCTGCTGGAGGACTCTCGGGCAGCAATACGACCGTGGAAAATTGGTCGTCTCCTGAGACATGGTTTGCATTGACTTCCACGAGCGTGGTGTGCTCACCCAGTGCATCGCCCTTCTGGATCGTCCCTTCAGGGATGCCTGGAGGCATCGGGCAACTTGTCCAGATCCGCCAAGGATGTTGCCTTGAGCAGCAGATCTTCGAGAACTTCATTTTCAAGTGTCTGCAACTTCTCATTGTGCTCTAGATAGGCTAGCTTCAGCATCAGCAGGTACCGTATATATTGTGCACTGCCCAACCGCTGAGCATCCAGCTTCATTACGCAGCCTGCATGATAAGCGAGACTTTTCCCAATCATTTCGACCAATGCACCGCGATACCTCTCCATCAGGCCCTCTGATTCCAGGAAGCCAGCCAGGATGTCAAAGGTTCTGAAATGATCTACGATGTGCTCTAAACTGCTCGACGTTGTAATCGATCCCTTCCTCTGCACATAGCAATAGAGAGGGTCGGGGATGACGCGAATATCTTTGGCAAAATGCAGCAGTCGCGGGGAGGTTGCCAGATCTTCGAAATACTGATGCTCAGGAAACCTGATCCCGTGGATGGAAAACAACTGGGTACGCCACAGCTTGTTGCAGAAGGAAGGAGTCAGAATATTGAAGATGTCCACCTGATTCTGGTCGTTGCAATACGCTTGGCAGGGGAAGCATACGTTGTGCATCAGGCTGCCATCCCCACGGACAACAGCCATCCCGCATGCCACCACATCCGCAGTGCCAGCGTCGCTGGCGATCCAGAGACGTTCCATCATATCCGGGAGGATATAGTCATCGCTGTCGACTCCAGTGACATAGGTTGCACGCGCCGCCATGATGCCAGTGTTCCGTGCACCGCCGAGCCCACGATTGCAGGTATGCCGAACCAGTCGAATCCTCGAATCTTCGCGCGCAAGCCCTTCGATGATCGCGGCACTCCGGTCCGGCGAGGCGTCATCCACGCAGATGATCTCGATCCCATCGAGAGTCTGCGACATGACGGAACGGACGCACTTCTCAACATATCTCTCAGTGCCATACATAGGGATGACAACCGATATCTTGGGATTCAGCCACACATCACTGTTCCCTGCTCTTCTACGGTTGCGCAGCCGATCCAGAAGTGTCTGCAAGGGTCGATAACTCCTGATGCTGCGATGGATCGCCTTCAACTGCTTGGAGAAGAGATTGCAACGTGGTTGAAGGAACATCTCGAAAGCGACTCTTGAGATCCAGATAGGCGAGTTTCAGCATAAGGCACAATCGAAGGTATTGCTCTTTGTCCTTCTCGTCCATGCTACTAGAAAGAACATTCGATGCGTGAAATGACAAACTCCTACATATCCTGACAACGAAGTCCGCTCCGTACCGCTCCACCAGGCCTTCCCGCGCCAGAAACTCATCCAGAATATCAAATACTTTGAAATGGTCAATGATGTGCTTGGCGCTATAGCTTTGTGTTGTTGAGCCTGCGCGTATGTGATAGCGATAAAACTCGCCAGGGATGACCCTGATTCTTGTTGCAAAATTCACCAGCTGGGGCATTACCGCGAGATCCTCAAAGTAGGTATGTTCGGGAAAGGCGATGTTGTGCTGGATGAAAAGTGACTTGCGCCATATCTTATTGCAGAAAGAGGGATTAAAAAATTCGAAGATGTTCACCTGGTGATGGTCGTTGATGAACAGTCCTGGCTCTGGCGTATAGCTGGGTCCTGCGCAAGTCCCGTCGTGATTGACCCGGGCAAAGCCACAGGCTACGATGTCAGCCATGCCTGCCTCGCTTGCCTGCCAGAGACGCTCCATCATTTCTGGCTGTATGTAGTCATCGCTATCGATTCCTGTGACATAGGGAGCCCTTGCGGCAGTGATTCCTGTGTTGCGCGCACCACCAAGGCCGAGGTTCCGCTCATGCTGAATCAGTCTGATTCGGCCGTCCTCGCGGGCAAGGGTTTTCACGATCGCGGCACTGCCGTCCGGCGAGGCATCATCAACACAGATGATCTCGATGGTTTGGAGAGTCTGCGTCATGGCTGAACGAACACATCTCTCGATATACTTCTCCGTGCCGTAGATTGGAATGATGATTGATATGCATGGTGCAGCATAAATGCGAGGATCCCTGCTCCGCCCGGAGCCGCTCAGACTGGCGTGATCATTATTTCCAGGCTGGCTTGCTGATCATGAATCTTCGCCGCATCCGAGAACTCGGGCTTTCAAAGCGCATGACCGATTCCCTGCTGGCGAGGAAGTACTGGTTTCTTGATCAGGATATTCTCAACAAGTACTTCTGTGGCTCCCACATCAGCCTGCCTGCGGAATGGAACTTCGTGAACTGCACGGATGACATCCGGGCATCCCTTGGCCGAAGCCAGGGTCAGGGAGCTGGAAGAAGCGAGCAGAAATCCAAAGATGATTCATTACGCAGGCTACGAAGCGAAACCATGGGTGAATCGGTCGGCCTATCTGGGTGACTACTATTTTTATTATCTGCGTCGCACGTTCTGGTACGAACAGGTTCTCGGCCTGCGTGAGCCGGGCGCTCTCCAGGCTTCTGCCCAGGGAGCGCCGGGTGGGGTCAGGGGGAAGCTGCGGCGGGCGCTGCGCAGGCTCTGGCGGCGCCTGCCGTGGTACGTGCGCCGCGTGGCGAACCCAGCGGCCTACAGTATTCAGCGTCGCTTGATGGGTGAATGAGGTGACG
Source organism: uncultured cyanobacterium (assembly GCA_963847745.1). Taxonomy (GTDB): domain Bacteria; phylum Cyanobacteriota; class Cyanobacteriia; order PCC-6307; family Cyanobiaceae; genus Cyanobium. The sequence goes on from CAWKAW010000020.1 coordinate 47,667, forward strand.
CACCACCCCCGCGCCCACCGGCTCGGGTGCGTGATCGTCACCCACAACCGAGCCGACAGGTTGCGCACCTGCCTCTTCCATACCCTGCAGCAGGACGTCGATCTGGTCGTGGTGATCGACAACGCCTCCAGCGATGACACAGGGCAGGTGCTGGCGGAATTCCAGGCCCGCGACCGGCGACTGGTGGTGGAGCGGCAGCGGCGGAACCGCGGGGGAGCCTGGGGCTTCTCGCGCGGCATGCGCCGGGCCGATCACCTGTTCGGTGGCAAGGGCTGGCTGGTGCTGTTCGACGACGATTCCTGGCCCGAGCCTGACTGCATCGCCCGCTTCCATGCGCGGGTCCCCTCCTACCGGCGGGAGGGCGTGGCGGCGGTCGGGGCTGCCGTCTTCGCCAGCGATGACCGGGCGGTGGAGGCCAACCGTCCGGTGCTCAACCTGTTCCGGCGACCGGCCCGGGTGCTGGCGCTCACAGCCCGGCGCAGCCACACATTCCGCGATCTGTACCATGTGCCCTGCAGCCTGCTGCGGCAGGGTGGGCAGTGGCTGGATGTGGACTCGATCTCCTTCGTGGGTCTGTTCCTCGACCTGGAGGCCCTGCCGGAGCGACGAGCCCGCTATCCCCGCGGCGCGCTGTTCATCTACAGCGACGACACCCTCTACACGCTCGAACTGGGACGGCTGGGCCGCCGCACCATCCTCGACACTGATCTGGTCTTCCGCCACGATACCTGTGCCGGAGGGGCGGCATCCCCCTGGCTGCGCCCGGCCTGGAAGCACTATTTCGTGGTGCGCAACAGCTTTCTGATGAATCGCGCCCTTTCGGGTCTCTGGTACGGCCCCCTCTGCCTGGCCACCGTGCTCACCCACGCCCAGAAGGGTCTGCTGCTGCGCTGCCGGAGCGGGGACGGCAGTGTCTTGGCCATGGTGGCGCTGGGGGTATGCGATGGCGTGCGCAATCGCTACTCCCGCCCCCTTGCCGAGCTCGAGGAGCGCTGCCTACGGGCGGGAGGGGCGCGGCGGCTCCCCGCCGCCGAAGGGGCCGCACCCTGAGCATCGCCCGGATGTCCGCTCACTCCTCCTCGTCCGAGCCTCCCATGGGGATGAGCTTGATCTGCTTGCGGCCGAGCTTGATCTGGAATTCATCGCCGGGCTCCAGTCCCAGCTGGGTGGTGTAGGCCTTGCCGATGAGCAGGTTGCCGTTGAACTGAACCTTGGTGATGTAGCTCAGCTTGCGGCCTGCCCGGCCGGTCCCCTTGTCGTGACCGTTTCCGAGGTGAAGGCCCTTCGCCTCCAGGAGGGCCTCGTAGAACGCGGTGAAGTTGAGCCGTTCGCTGCCGTCCTTTTTGGTGCTGACGTAGCCACAGGCGCGCACCAGGTCGCTTTTGCTGGCCTCACCTATTTCTCTGACCCTGGTGAGAAGGTCGGATCCGGTAAGCATGTCCCCGAGTGGAAGAGTTGATCGCTTCCAAGCTACCGTCAAGCTGGTCAACATGGAGGGCCGTTATGGGTGAATGCCGTTCTTCTTCAACGGTGGAGGGATGGGAAGGTTCGGCCATCCCCATCTTCTGAATCGGCGAAGCCCGCTGGCGGATGTTGGCTCCGGATCGGTGCTGGAAGGCTGCCTCCATCTGCGCTGAGGCAGGGAGTGCCAGCCTCTCTGATCGAGGGTGGGAGAGGACAGCCGTGCGGCCGCAACTGAGGGGGTTGGGAATCAGAATCTCAGGCCGCCACCGCCGCCAAAGTCCAGGAAAGGGCGGTGCATAGGGTGCATGTCATGACGCCTCCCCAGTCTTCGGCCCCGCCGCCACGGCGGATCCTGATCACCGGCGCCAGCTCCGGCATCGGCCATCAGGCCGCCCTGCAGCTGCTGCGGGCCGGCCACCGTCTCACCCTCCCCTGCCGGGATGGGGCCACCGCCGAAGCGACCCGGCAACGCCTCGCACCCGAAGCGGGTTCGGGGCCCAGCGCCGTTGTCCCCGTCTGCGATCTGGCCGACCTCGCCAGTGTCGAGCGGTTCGCCGCCGGGCTGCTGAACCAGGGTGAACCCATCGACACCCTGGTGCTCAACGCCGGTCTGCAATACACCGGTGCCGCCGAGCCACGGCGGTCCGTCCAGGGCCATGAACTCACCTTTGCGGTGAACCACCTTGCCCATCAGGCCCTGGCCCAGCGCCTGCTTCCCCTGCTCGACCGGGGCCAGGATCCCCGGGTGGTGGTCACCGCCTCGGAGGTGCACGACCCCACTGCATCCGGAGGCCGCGTGGGCAAGCCGGCCGGGCTGGGCGACCTGGCCGGCCTTCGGCCCGGTGCGGCTGTTGCCCTGGTGGATGGCAGTCTGCCGTTCGATGCCGACAAGGCCTACAAGGACAGCAAGCTCTGCAACCTGCTGTTCGCCCGTGAACTCGAGCGGCTCCTGCGGGTGCGGGGCACGCCGATGCCGGTGCTTGCCTGGAGCCCTGGCCTGGTGATCCCGCGCAGCCGCGGCGGCTTCTTCCGCTACAGCCGACGCCACAACGAAATCGGCCAGCGCCTGTTCGCCCTGCTGGCCCGTGATCTTCTGCACATCACCGAAACTCCCGAGCAGGCCGGTGCCCTGCTGGCGGGCCTCGCCGCCGATCCGGCCCACCACGGCGAGGGATTCAGCTACCGCACCAACCGGGTGCAGGGCCCGGGCCGCCTGCGCTTCGAGACGGCGGAACCGAGCGCCGAAGCCCGGAACGACAACCTGGCCGGGAAGCTCTGGGCCCGCAGTGCGGAGCTGGCGGGGTTGCCCGCCGATCTGCCGCCACCCCGCCCTCCCGCGGGATGACGGCTCTCCCTGGGCCTCCCCCTCAGGCCCCCCCCCGTTCCTTGCGGGGATCCTGCAGCAGAGGCTCCGCCACCATCAGCATCAGGCTGCGGCTTTCCAGGGGAGCGCCGGGGGGGAGCCACCGTTCCGGGCGCTGGGGCAGATCCTGGCCCGGCGGCAGACCGGTGTCGATCACCCGCAGCCAGCCCAGCGGGCAGGCGGGCAGATCGAAATGCATGGCCCGGTAGTAGGCATTCATCGCGCACCACAGCAGTGGACCCCGCTCCCTGTGGTCGATGCTCCAGGCCACGCTGTGGGACCAGCTGGCCCAGTCCGGCTGGTTGAGCTCCACCCCATGCCAGCGCCAGACCAGGTCGCGGGAGAGGCCAGGGATCGGGTAAGTCGATTCCGTGACGCCCGAATCCGGAAAGAGCACGTCCGAGAGCCGATGGCGCAGGTGGATCAGCTCCTGCACGAAGCGCCGCAGGTCGAGATCCTCGGCATCCGGCTGCCAGTGCATCCAGCCGAGGGGTGTGTTCTGGCACCAGGTGTTGTTGTTGCCCCCCTGGCTGCGCCGCACCTCATCGCCCATCAGCAGCATCGGCACGCCCGGGGCGAGCAGCAGGGTGGTGAGCAGGTTGCGCAACTGGCGATTGCGCAGAGCCCTCACCGCCGGATCGGTGGTGGGGCCCTCCACCCCGTGATTCCAGCTGTTGTTGTGGTTGTCGCCGTCGCGGTCGTTCTCGCCGTTGGCCAGGTTGTGCTTGCGGTCGTAGCTCACCAGGTCGGCCAGGGTGAAGCCGTCATGGGCGGTGAGGAAGCTGATCGTGCGCCCCACCGGTGCCGGCTGGCCGCCGAAGAGTTCCGGATTGCCGCTGAGGGACTGACTCAGGGCCCAGGTGGTCTTCTCATCCCCTTTCCAGAACCGTCGGACGTCGTCGCGGAAGCGTCCGTTCCAGCTCGCCACCCTTCGGGCCGGAAAGTCGGCCAGGCGGTAGAGGCCGCCGCAGTCCCACGGTTCGGTGATCATCTTGAGGTCGGCGAGCTCCGGATCGGCCTCCATCTCCTCGAAGAACGGGGGTGATTCCAGGGGGGCCAGCTCCTCGCCGCGGCTGAGGGCGATCCCCAGATCGAAACGGAAGCCATCCACCCCCAGCTCGGTGGCCCAGCAACGCAGGGATTCGAGAATGAGGCGGCGCACCAGGGGGCGGTTGGCGGCGATGCTGTTGCCGCATCCGCTCACATCGAGGTAGTCGCCGAGGGGATTCTGGTGGTAGTACAGGCGATCGGCAAAGCCTCGCCAGCTCAGGGTGGGACCGGCCTGGTTGCCCTCGGTGGTGTGGTTGTAGACCACGTCGATCAGCACCTCCATGCCGCTGCGGTGGGCAGCGGTCACGAGTTCACGCACCTCCCTGCGCGCCTGGAGGGGGTCATCGGAGCAGAGGTAGCCCGGATGGGGGGCCATCCAGCTCAGGGGGCTGTACCCCCAGTGGTTGTAGCGGCCGGCCGGGGCATCCTGGGGATCGAAGGCCATCACCGGAAGCAGTTCGATGGCGGTCACCCCCAGCTGCTTCAGGTAGGGCAGGGTTTCGATCAGGCCGAGCAGGGTCCCCTGCCGATCGCCCTGCACAGGGCAGCCAGGCCCCCTGGTGAAGCCCCCCGCGTGGAGTTCGTAGATCACGCTGTTGCGCCAGCGGTGGCGAGGGCGGGGGGCCGCTCTGAAATCGAAGCGGTCCCGCTCGGTCACGACCCCCTTGAGGCAGGTCGCCGTGTTGGGAATGGCGCCGACGGTGTCCCCCCGGCGGTAGGTCTGCCAACCGGCGATCGCCCGGGCGCAGGGGTCGAGCAGCACCTTGGAGGGGTTGAAGCCGTGGCCGCCCGGCTGCAGCGGGCCGAAGACCCGGTACCCGTAGCAGCAGCCGATGCCCACTCCTTCCACTTCCACATGCCAGTGGTCGCCGGAGCGATGGTGGGCCTCCAGCTCGATCACCTGTCTGGGTGCGGGCGCATTGCCGTGGGAGAAGAGCAGCAGCTCCACGCGGGTCGCCCGGGGAGCGGCCACGCAGAAGTTCACCCCTGTGGAGGTGAGGGACGCTCCCAGGGGCCAGGGATGTCCGATCCGGATCGCCGACAAGGGGGTGTTCGGGATTGTGTCCAAGCTAGTTCGGTTCCGCCGGGCGGACCATGACCCAGGATTCCAGGCCTCCCCGGCGGGTTCTGCCCCGGCTGTGGCTCTTCTCCCCCAGCAGGGACACCCAGGGGGGCAGCTCCTGGCTGGTGGAGGCGGAGCGCTGCGATCTGCTGATCGACTGCCCCGGCCTCACCGCTGCCAACCTCGACTTCCTGCGGGAACGGGTGCGGCTGCGGGGCGGGGCAGGGGACAGGCCCGGGGGGTGGATCGTGCTCACCGGGCGGGAGGGGCATGGGCGCTGCCGCCGGCTGCAGGAGGCCCTGGGCTGGCCCGTGCTGGTGCAGGAGCAGGAGGCCTACCTGCTGCCGGGGGTGGCCCCTCTGGTGAGCTTCGCCCGGGAGCATCAGCTGGGCGATGGGGGGCGGCTGCTCTGGACTCCCGGTCCCACGCCGGGCGCCTGCGTGCTCCACCTGGTGGAGCAGGGGGGGATGGATGGATTGTTCTGCGGCCGCCTGCTGCTGCCGGTGGCGCCGGGCAGGGTCGCACCCCTGCGCACCCGCCGCTGCTTCCACTGGCCGCGGCAGCTGGCCAGCCTCGAGAAGCTGCGCGGCTGGCTGCCGCCGGGCTCCCCTGACTGGATCGCCAGCGCCGCCGCCCTGGGGGCTCTGCGGGGCGAGAAGCTGGTGCGGGGCGGGGCGGAGCTGCTGGCCGGCCTCGATCTCGAGAGGCTGAAGGGCACCCTTCCGGGGGGCTCACCCGGGGAGCCAGGCGCCCCGTCCGGGGACTGAATCGGGCCGTTCCGGGAGGATTCCGGGCCAAACCTTTGTCAGGAAGCACGTTCTGTTGTTGCCGACAGGCCCTGGCCCCCATACGATTGGCGCGCAATTCACCGGGTGGCCGGATTCTTCCCTGATCCGCCTCCCCACCACGCCACGACCGCCTCCCGGAGGTTTACCCGCTCGATGAACAAAGCCGACCTCGTCAATCTCGTTGCCGCCCGTACCGAGCTCACCAAGACCGACGTTTCCCTCGTCGTGGACGCCGCCATCGAAACCATCATCGATTCGGTCGTGGAGGGCAAGAAGGTCTCGATCCTGGGCTTCGGTTCCTTCGAACCCCGCGAACGTTCCGCCCGCCAGGGGCTCAACCCCAAGACCGGCGAGAAGATCAAGATCCCTGCCAAGCGGGTCCCCGCCTTCACAGCTGGCAAGCTGTTCAAGGATCGCGTCCAGGGCTGATTCGCCAGGTCCCGGTACCCACCTGCGAACCCATCAGGCGGCCGGGGCGCTCGCTCCGGTTCCGACCCTTCCCGCGGTGGACCTTCCCACCCACCTCCAGGAACGGCTCGAACAGGGGGAGGCCGCCAGGTCCAGGGGCTATCGGGGCCGATTCGCACCCTCTCCCACCGGAGCCCTCCACCGGGGCAACCTGCGCACGGCCCTGCTGGGCTGGCTGGATGCGCGCCTGCAGGGAGGGGAGTGGTTGCTGCGGATCGATGACCTCGATACCCCCCGCAACCGCCCCGGCGCCGAGGCCGCCATTCTCGCCGATCTGAGCTGGCTCGACCTTTCCTGGGATGGTCCGCTCCACCGTCAGAGTGAGCGCAGAGGCCTGTATGCCTCCGTTCTCTCGGCCCTGCGCCGGTCCGGGGATCTCTATCCCTGTCGTTGCAGCCGCAGAATGCTGGCGGATGTGTCCGCCCCCCATGGGGTTTCCGCGGTTTATCCGGGTTTCTGTCGCCAGGGTGCGGTGGTCTGGGGGGCCGTTCAGGGAAGGTTGCCCAGCTGGCGCCTGCGGCTGCCTCCAGGGACGCTCCGCTGGAGCGAAACCATCGGCCCTCCCGGAGTGCTGGATGGCCCCGGAGCCGTCGGAGATGTGGTGCTGCGGCGGGCGGATGGGATGGTCGCCTACCACCTGGCCACCGCGGTGGATGAGCTGACCCTCGGGATCAGCGACGTGCTGCGGGGGGAGGATCTCTGGTGGGCCACCGGCCCCCAGGTGGCCGTGATGGCCCGTCTCGGCAGAAGCGCCCCGCGCTACGGCCACGTGCCCCTGTGGCGGGATGGCCAGGGGAAACGTCTGAGCAAGAGGGAGGCGGCGATGGGCCTGGAGGGGTACCGCCGGCAGGGGCTCGACGCCCCCGGAGTGATCGGTGTGCTGGCGGCAAGCCTGGGACTGGTCCCCCCCGGAAGTCGGCTCAGCGCCCGGGAACTGCTGCAGAGCCTGGCGGGTGAGGACCTCACGGCGCGCTTGCCCTCTGCGGAGAGTTCGAGCGGCGAGATTTAAGGAAGCTTTCGTGATTGAGGGGGCCGTTCCCGACCACAGTGAGGAGATCGAAACAGCCCATGCCGGGGTCCGCTGATGCCTCTCCTTTCTGTTCCTGCTGCTCCTGAGGGAGAAACCATCCTCCTGGCAGGAAAGGTGTGTCCCCGCTGCGGAGGCAGCGGCACCTTGCTGCAGGGCAACCGCAGCCATCGCACCTGTCTGGAGTGCCTGGGCCAGGGCCGTCTCGGCACTGGGGGGAACGAATGTCTTCCCTTCGCCCGTCTCAGCGTCTCGGCATCCGCTTCTGCCTCCAGATGAAGAAGGCGGCGGTGGCGACCACCACTGCCAGAGGCAGCGCCGTCATCAGGAGCAGGATCGCGGCGGTCCAGTCGGTGTACATCCCTTGCCCAAGGCTTGGCCTGGCCATCATCCCAGCCAGCAGGTTCCGTATGGGTTCCAGCCGGCGGCCGGCTTGACGGATGGTTGAGGGAATGCAACGACGGGTTGCAGGTCTGCGCTCCCGCTCCCCTCGGCGAGGCAGGCTCAATGCACGGTGGAGCCGGATTCTTCCTGCTTCGCTCCCATCCGCTGCTGATCTGCCTGAGGAGATGGCCGACCACGAACTGATCACCACCCCGGGCGGGTCCACGATCGAGGCGGTGGAGGGAGGCGGATACCGGGTCTGCGACCCCGATCGCCACTGTCTCCCGGCTGAGAACCTCTGGGAGGCCCAGCAGCTGATGCAATGGGCGGAACTCCACCATCGTCCCCTGGATCAAGCCGATCGGCTGCCTGGCTGAAGGCACGGAGGCGAGGGCACCGCTACCTCTGCCAAGGGCAGTGCCCGCCTAGCCTGGAGAAGATTCGCTGCAACGCGCGACCTTCGATGCATTTCTGGGCTCCCGAGATCGATCCCGCCCATCCGATGGAATGCACCCAGCCGGAGCGGTATGTGCTCCAGCGCCTCTCCAGCGGCTGCTACATCGCCATTGATGGGCAGGACCAGAGTCTGGTCGACGTGCTCGAACCGGAACTGGCCTACCTCTTCCACACCCACGAGGCGGCCCTGCGGGCCGCGAGCGAACTCAACCGCCTCGGCAAAGGTTCGATCGATGTGGTGAAGCTGGAAGTGGAGTGACCCTGCAGGTGCAGGAGTCCACGTCTTTGATCATTACGGCGGGCGCTTGCCGGGGTTGCGGCTGGATAGGGTCAAACCAGCTGAGGACCCCGCCATGAAACGTCATCACCTGAAGACCCTGCAGGCGATCTATGCGCACCCGCTCCAGCACGGGGTGCGGGTTTCCAGGGTGGAGGCGCTGTTCCGTTCCCTCGGAGCCGAGGCCACGACCCTGGCGGATCGTCGCCTGCGGATCCGGATGCCATCGGGCCCGGAAACCTGGATCCGCTTGAGCTGCGGTGTGCGGGAGCCGGATCTCGATGCGGATGGGGTGATGCGGGTGCGCCATTTCCTGCAGCAGATCGGGGTCACGCCCGACCATCCGCAGGCCGATGCCGTTTCCCCCCGCGGTGATCAGAGCCACAGGCTGGTTCTGCATCTGGAGCACAGCCGCACCGATGTCTACCGGCTCGAGGGCGAGGAGGTGGAACATGCCGTGCTCCGTCCCCATGGCATCTGGGGAACCCATGAACGCCTCACCAATCGCCACGACCGGGATCTGGCCGGCCAGCGCGTTCCTCTCGACACCGACTATCTCTCCCGGATCACCGAAGCGATGGCCGAGGCGGAGGCGGTGCTGCTGCTCGGGCATGGCACCGGGGAGAGCGACATGCGGCAGGTGCTGCTGCACTACCTCCAGACCCATCGCCCCGACCTGATGGAGAGGATCGTGGGGGTGGTGAGTCTCGACGATGCCGGTCTCAGTGATGCGGGCCTGCTGGCGATCGCACGGGAGCATTTCGGCAACCTGCCCCACCGCAGGCCTCTGGTGGTTCCCGGTCAGGAGGTGGTGAACATCTGAGGGGGCTTTCCCTAAACGATTGTGGCCTGCCTGGGGAACATGAAGTGGCTGGGTGCCTTCATGTGCATCACTCCCATTACGGACCATCTCGTTGGGGCGGCCACATCCGAGGCTGCGGGATTCAGCCTGATCCGCCAGCATGTTCCCGATTTTCTCATCGTGAGTGATCGGCTGGTGTCAGGCTCGGGAATGTCTTTGGTGCGCAGGACGGAGATGTTGAATCCCGACATCAAGACATTGTTGGTGACCGATCGCGAATCCACCGATGTGATCCGCGAGGCGCTTGCCTACGGCTGCGATGGGATCTGCTTTGAATCGGAGCCCTTCACGCCCGCCTTCCGAGTGGTGGCGCGCGGTGGAGTGTACTATCCAAAGCCGGTTGCCGCTGCGTTGAACAAGCAGACCCCTGCATCGACCCTGCAGTTTCAGGCGAGTGACCTCACGGCCCGGGAGATCGAAATCCTCTCCTATCTGATCCTTGGATTATCGAATAAGAATATTGGAGAGAAGTTGTATCTCTCGCCCGAAACGATCAAGACTCATGTCGGCAACATCGTTGCCAAGATGCATGCCCGTGATCGCACCCATGCGGCCGTTCTCGGATTGGCGAGTGGTCTGGTCTCCCTGGAGATCGCAACGCGGGAAGCAGGCGAATCCCTGGTGGCGTTCTGAGCGTGTCGGCAGGCTTCCACACTCCAGGGCGAACCTCTTGCCCCGGTCTTGATGACCCTGCTTACCCCTGCTGCCCCCTGCCCGCCCCAGCAGCCGGGGGGAGAAACCTTGTCGTGGCAGAAGCCGGTGATCGGATTTGAACCGACGACCTACTGATTACGAATCTGCGATTTTTCGCTGAAATCCATTGAGGTAACTGGGCTGGCACGAGTCACTTTACCCGTGGACTTTACCCGTAGCCGATTGAAACATTTGTTTGGGTTTGTGCTCCCGTCAGTGGTTCGGTCCGAATTCGGGCCGAATCTCTTTGCCTGTGAGTTTTCCCGTAGCTTGCGGGCTCACATGCAGGCAGGGCTGTTGGAAGCGGCCTACGGCTGCGACCCCGTCCCCCCGCGCCCCCCCACCGAGCCCCCCAGGGCCAGCCCGGCGAGGATGCTGAGCCCCTGGCTGACGCCGGCATCGATGCGGTCGTGGGGGCGCTTGCAGAAGACGCCCACCGGATCGTGCGGCCCCGGAGCTGAGGTTGCCGCCCAGCTGGACGGGGTCTGGCCTGCCTCCGAGGAGGCGGAGGCGGAGTCCCACTCCTGTGTTGCATCCGGATCGAGGGGCCTCCTCGTCGCCCCATCCACTGGCCTGCCCTCAGCTGCCTTGGCAGGCTCCTCTGCGCCCTCCTCCAGGCCATACCGGCGCACGTAGAGCCAGGACAAGGCGGTGCAGTTGAGCAGGTCGAGGGCAAGGGTGGCGCCCTGGAACCCCAGGATGCCGGCCGAGAGCCAGACCACCAGCCGGCGGAGGTCCATGGGAGGAGGAGCGGAGACCACTGAGGGTTCCGGGCCGGCCGCCTGTCCG
>CAWKAW010000021.1:0-300227 GCA_963847745.1 uncultured cyanobacterium
GCTGATCGCGCACGCCTACCCCGAAAGGCGGGGTGGCCCTGGAGCAGGCCCAGGCTCTGGTCGCTGCACCCCTGCAGCGGCCGCGGCGCTCAACTATCAGCCGCCGATCCACTGCTGGGCAGCCCCGCCCTGGCCTATCGCCGCTGCTGACGCCGGCAGTAGCGATGCCCGGATTCAGCTGGCCCTGCCCCTGGTGCCAACAAACCGATGGCAGCGGCTGCCAGTGGCGATGAGCAAGCCAGGGTGAGCTGGGACAGCCAGCAGCAACGCCTCCGCTGCGAACGGGAACTCCGCCTTGGGGCTCTGGTGCTGGAGCGCCGCAACTGGCCGGATCCCACTCTCTCGCTCGGGCGGCGGGCAGCCCTACTGGAGGGTTTAGCGGAACTAGGGCTCGAGGCTCTTCCCTGGAGTACCTCCCAGCCGCCAGCTCCAGCAGCGGCTCTGCCTGGCCCATCGGGAGCTGGGCGAGCCCTGGCCGCAGCAACGCCGCCCTGGCAGCAGATCCGGGAGTGTTGGCTGGCCGATCAGCTCGACGAACATCCTGGTAGGCCGCAACGACCTTCAACACCTCAATCTGGTGGAAGCCCTCTGGAGCGGCCTGGCCTGGGAGGCGCGCGCGCACGCTGGATCATCTGCTCCCCGCCACCCTGCCGATCCCCATCCGGCCGCCAGGCCGCGCTCGACTACAGCAGTGGCGAGCCGGTGCTGGCTGTGAAGCTGCAGGAGTTGTTCGGGCCGCGAACACGACCCACCGTGCTGGATGGGCGCCTGCCAGTCACCGTGCATCTCCTCTCACCAGCGGGGCGCCCCGCGGCGATCACCCAGGATCTGGAAGGGTTCTGGAGCGGGGCCTATCAGCAGGTGACGCAAGGAACTCAGGGGCCGCTATCCCCGCCATCCCTGGCCCGATGATCCGGCCAACACCCCGCGCCACCGCACTCACCAAGCGAGCCTTGCAGCGGCGTCAATCCCAGAGGTGATCAAAGCCGAAGTGGCGGAGGCCCTCGGCGATGCCGCTGCAACCCGCAGCCGAGGCCAGATACACCGACGGCAGACGTGGCAGGTGCTCCAGCAGAGCCGCTTCGGCATTGGCCACCATCACACCCGTTGAGGCCGGTTTCAAACATGCGCCAGATCGTTGAGGGTGTCACCGGCGGTGACAACAGTGCTGCGGTCCACCTCCAGCCATTCGAGCAACGCCATCAGGGTGGAGCCCTTGTTCACCCCCGCGGGCAACAGATCGAGATAGCGGTTGTCAGACACCAGGCAATCCACGCCATGGGCCTCGAGCTGAGGGATCAACCCATGGTCAAAGCGCTCGGGATCCACGTAGTAGGCCAGCCGGCGCTCCGAATGAAGCGGCTGCTGCGTCGAGGCCGGGCTGTCCCTGTAGCAGCGGCAGTCAACCGCGCTTCCACGCCCCGCCAGCGCGGCCTCAATCGGGTCCACCGCCAGGGGCACCGGCGCCAGGGAACAACCACAGGCCACGGTGCACCCCACATCGCTGATCACCAGGTGGGGGGCCGCCAAACCGATGCGGCTCGTCCTCTTGCAGCACGCGGCAATGGAGGCCAGATCACGTCCAGTGCAGAACACGTGCAAGACCCGCTCCCGTTGCTGCGGCCAACCATCGGTAGAAGCTGCGGCGCTCCTCGGTGGCCCCACCCAGCAAGGTGCCATCGAGATCAGTCACCAGCACCAACTCCGGCGCCTGGGGCAGCGGCGCTGAGAGCTGGCTTTGCAGCAACTGACGCGACATCACAAGCAGCGAAAAGGAGTCACAACCGTATCGCTCAACACCGTCGAAGCAGCCCACGATGTTTCGTTACAATCAGAGAGTTCGCGTCAATCCGATGCCCGATTCCACCTCCACGACTGCTCGCTTCGGTTTTGTGAATTTCGCCGAGACCTGGAACGGCCGCCTGGCCATGCTGGGCTTCACCATCGGCCTGGCCACCGAACTGCTCACCGGCCAGGGCATCCTCGGGCAGATCGGCCTGGGCTGAAGCGCTCGGCACGTCAACGTGTTTCAGCCGAGCGCCTCCTGATGCAGGAGGCGCTTTGATGGGCCAAACTGGCAAGGTGATGCGTCTAGCGCCCCTCTGGCCCAGCTCTTTGCCAAAAATCGCCGCGATGGCGCCCGCATGCTCAGCAGCGGGATCGTGATCACATCCGTGGGCTGGATTCGCATCGACCATCCCGCCGGACAGGTGGTTGCCGTGCTGGGAAGTCTGGTCTGTCTGTATTGGTGGGGCTGTTACCGCCGCCTGGAGAGGTGAGTAGCGAACCAGGCCTTCCCCGTTACAGCGTCGCCGAGCTCAATCAGGCGATTGCTTCGCTGCTGGAGCGAGGGTTTGCTCCCCGCTTTCTGCTGGATGCCACCGTGTCGCGTCCACAGCTCAAGAAGGGGCATCTCTGGCTCACCCTGGTGGATGAGCAGGCCTCCATCTCCGGGGTGGTGTGGGCCTCCCAGCTCAGCAAGCTCAGCTACCGGCCCAGCGAAGGCGATGGGGTGCTGGTGGTGGGCAAGCTCAATTTCTGGGCAAGCCGCGCCAGTCTCTGTGTGCAGGTGCTGATGTGCGCCCAGCCTCAGCGCCGTGCTCCGGCAATTCGAGCGGGTACGCGACTCTGCTGGAACCGGAGGGCCTGCTCGACCCCGAGCGCAAACGTCCTTTGCCGGCGATGCCCGAGGCCATTGCTCTGCTCACAAGCTCGCCCAGCTCTGCCCTGGCCGACATGCTGCGCACCAGCCAGGAGCGCTGGCCCGCCACCACGCATTTATGTGGTGCCGATTCCAGTGCAGGGACCGGTGGAGGCACAGGTCCGGCCCGATTGGCGGAGGTGGCTCGCCCGCGCGCCGCTCTCGGGATTGAAGCGATTGTGCTGGCCCGCGGTGGCGGAAGTCGCGAAGACCTGGCGGTGTTCGATGCGGAGGGATTGGCCCGCGACCTGGCAGCCTGCCCGCTGCCGGTGGTGACCGGCCTGGGCCATGAAGACGACACCACCGTCGCCGATCTCGTGGCTGACTACCGGGCCGCCACCCCTACAGCCGCCATGGTGGCGCTGCTGCCTGATCGCCAGGCCTTGGCCATCGGCCTGCGCAGCAGCGCAGCTGCTGCAAACAGGGCCTGTTGCACCGCCTGCAACGGGAGCAGCTCTGGGTCGACAACGCCCTGAAACGACTAGAGACCTGCACCCGCATGCCTTGCTCGCACCTCCGCGAACAGCTGGAGCAACGGCTGGAACTGCTGCAGCGCACTTTCGCCCGCAACGACTCCTGGAGCGCGGCTTTGCCTTAGTGCATCAACAGCGACGGCCAGCTGTTGCGCTCTGTGCAACAGGTGCAGCCCGGTGAGGTGCTTCAGCTGCAGCTGGCAGACGGCAGGATCAACAGCGTTGTGCAGAACGTGACGAGCGCAAGGCGATGGTTGAGCAGCAAACGCGAAGCGCAGCCGCGCGCCAATCAACCGACGAAGCGGATGACCAATGGCGGAGCGACTGCAGGACCTCAGCTTCAACGAAGCGCGCACCGCGCTCGAGCTGGCGATCGGGAAGCTCCAGGCCAGCGACCTTGAGGTAGAGGAGATGGCGTCGTCTATATCGGCGAGCTGAGGCCTACGCCGAGCGCTGCCGCACGTGCTCGAGCGGGTGGAGCAAGACGTGATCGAATGGGACCAACCCTCCGCCTGAACGCCTTCCATGGCCCAACCTGAAGCGCCCAATCCCTGGTTGGCCTGGTTCTATCTGGCACTCGCCGTCGCCGGTGGCGTGCTGCCCTGGATGGCCAACCTCGACTTTATGCGCGACTACGGCGCCAGCTTCGATCTGAAGGTGTTCATCGATCTGGCCAACGCCAACCCAGCCAATCGCTATCGCGAGATCTTCTGATCGGCGCCGCTGCGGTGACCACGTGGATGATCGTGGAGAGCAGACGCCTGCAGATGCGGAATCTGTGGCTGGTGCTGCTCAGCTCCGTCACGATTGCCTTTGCCTTTGCGGCCCCGTTCCTCTTCTTGCGGAGCGAGGTCGGTTGGCAGAACTGGCCCGTGAACCAGAGACGAGCTCAGCGATCGTCTGAAACCTCGCTCACCTGCACGTCGATCACGGCATCGCGAGCTGGTTGATCGACGGAGCGGCTACGGGTGAGGACTGCTCCGCCAGAGATGCGCCGCAAGCGGGACAGATTGAAGCACCCGATGCTCGGCGTGCCGCAAGCGGGACAGGTGACCAGACGCCGCTTGAACCACTGCCAGGCCAGAAAACCGGCACCAGCCAGGACCAGAGGGCCGAACACCAACAGAAGGGTGACGCCTTCGAGCACGTCGACGAACAAACGAGCCGTGAAGCCAGGCGCCAGCACCAACACACCGATCACGGTGATCCACAGCCAGGGAATGGGACGTTGCATCGATCACCTAGCGGTTGAGCGACTACATCCATCTTCACAGCATTAGCAGCTACGCGATAGGGAGAAGCGTGCGGATGCCTCGCCATCGCGACGGCGGCTCAAAACAACACTCAACGCCATGCCGTAATACACAACAAGCGCCACAAGCCACACCCACAAACTGAGCAGCAACACACCACCGATCACGCCATAGGCCTGAAAGCGATTGCCCAGCGAAAGCAGACTGCGCCCCAGGCCAGCATTCAAGGAGGTGAGTGCAATGCCAATCAACAGGGCACCTGGCAGTAGGGGCTTGGCCGGAACCCGACGGGTCGGCAGGCACGGCCATCAAGGCATAAGCCAAAGCGCAGGAGATCAGGATCGAGAGGCCAAAGTCCACCGCCCAAGGCACAGGAGCCCAGAGGTGCAACCAGCTGGGAAGCCACTTCTGCAGCCAAAGCCGCCAACTCCCAGGACTCAGCAAGCGCAGATTCGTGGTGAGCTGATCGAGTACAACAAAGAAACCGATCAAGACAACCAACGCCCAACGCCTCAATCCGCGCTCGAATGAATCGCCACACCGGAGTCGTCCAGCATCGAGTGGCTGCGAGCATGGGCGAAATCCCCATAAGCGATCTGCACCCCGTTGCAAGCTCAGATAAGCGTTCGTGGATGACACCAACAAAAAGACAGCACCCACCAAGCCTGCACCTGTGCCCTGACCAATGAGCTTCATCAAGGTGCTGCTCACCAACCGGAATGACCGAGGCCGGCAACACACGATCAGCGAGCTCCAGCAGCTGATCGGTCAGACCATCCACCCGCACCCAAGATGCGGCTAGCAACCGCCAGAGCAATCAACAGAATTGGGAAAGAACGACTGAAGGGTGTGATAAGCAAACGCAGCACTGAGGTCAACACAATCCTCTCGATCCCAGAGCCTATAGGAGCGCCAAAACAGACGAATCGTTGCAGCGCCACAACGGAGACCTCGACATGGCGCCAACGCGTTGACAAGCAGCCGCAACAGCACCAGGTACATCCCGACCCTAGTGCCTGAGCCAAGCGCTATGCCACAGGGCAATCAGCCAACAAAAAAGCCACCCCAACGGGTGGCTTCTCTGTCTCACACCGCTCAAGTCATCTGCCAACAACAGGACTTGAGCGGAGCAGATGGTGGAGCAAAGAATGTTTTACCTGGCATCGACCTATTTTCTCAGGGGGCTACCCCCCAAATATCGTCGGCGCTGCAGCGTTTCACAGCCGAGTTCGAGATGGATCGGAGTGGTTCCACTGCGCCATGGACACCAGGATAGAAGTTGATCTGCGTTGAGCTGACGCTCAAGCGGATCGCTTCAGGGATTCTTTGCTCTCAGGTGAACCCTGAGAACTGCATAGGTTACGAAGCATGCACTCGCTCTCGCAAATCAAGGCACTCGCTTTTGAGAAAGTCGACTCACGTGTGAGTTGAGATTTGGTCAAGCCCTCGGTCTATTAGTACTCCTCTGCTTCACGCATTACTGCGCTTCCACATAGAGCCTATCAACGGGTGTTCTGCCCGTGACCTTACTGGCTTAAGCCATGGGAATACTCATCTTGAGGTGGGCTTCCCACTTGTTGGTCTCACAGTCAAGCTCCCTTCTGCCTTTACACTCGTCGGCTGATTTCCAACCAGCCTGAGGGAACCTTTGCGCGCCTCCGTTACCTTTTAGGAGGCGACCGCCCCAGTCAAACTGCCCACCTGATACTGTCCGGTCCCCGGATAACGGGTGACCGTTAGAACCCTAGCTCTGAAAGAGTGGTATCTCACCGTTGGCTCACCATCACCCGCAAGCAATGGATCAAAGCCTCCCACCTATCCTGCGCATTCAGAGCCCGGGCACAATACCAAGCTACAGTAAAGCTTCATAGGGTCTTTCTGTCCGGGTGCACGTAGTCCGCATCTTCACAGACAATTCTATTTCGCCGAGCCTCTCTCCGAGACAGCGCCCAGATCGTTACGCCTTTCGTGCGGGTCGGAACTTACCCGACAAGGAATTTCGCTACCTTAGGACCGTTATAGTTACGGCCGCCGTTCACCGGGGCTTCAGTCGCTAGCTTCGCTTGCGCTGACCAGCTTCCTTAACCTTCCGGCACTGGGCAGGCGTCAGCCCCCATACATCGTCTTGCGACTTAGCGGAGACCTGTGTTTTTGGTAAACAGTCGCCTGGGCCTCTTCACTGCGACCACCTTGCGGTGGCACCCCTTCTCCCGAAGTTACGGGGCCATTTTGCCGAGTTCCTTAGAGAGAGTTACCTCGCGCCCCTCGGTATTCTCTACCACCCCACCTGTGTCGGTTTCGGGTACAGGCAGTCATGCCTTAACGGGTATAGGGCTTTTCTTGGAAGCTTGACGTCACCCACTTCGCTGCCGTAGCAGCTCGTACTCACGCCTCAGCTCAGAACGTTTTCTCCGTTCCTCAACGCCTTGAACGCTTGAACCAGTAACCAACTTCTGGCTGGGCTAGCCTTCTCCGTCCCCCTTCCCAAAACATGACCGGTACAGGAATGTTGACCTGTTGTCCATCGACTACGCCTTTCGGCCTCGCCTTAGGTCCTGACTAACCCTCCGCGGACGAGCCTGCCGGAGGAACCCTTAGGGTTTCGGGGCATGGGATTCTCACCCATGTTTTCGCTACTCAAGCCGACATTCTCACTTCCATGCAGTCCACGCCCGCTTACGCTAACGCTTCACCCCACATGGAACGCTCCCCTACCATTTACAAGTAAATCCGCAGCTTCGGTAAACCACTTAGCCCCGTTCATTTTCGGCGCAGGATCGCTCGACCAGTGAGCTATTACGCACTCCTTTGAGGATGGCTGCTTCTAGGCAAACCTCCTGGTTGTCTGGGCAATCCCACCTCCTTTATCACTGAGTGGTTATTTGGGGACCTTAGCTGGCGGTCTGGGCTGTTTCCCTCTCGACCATGGAGCTTATCCCCCACAGTCTGACTGCCTGGCTACACATTGGGTATTCAGAGTTCGTCTCGATTTGGTACCGCTCTCGCAGCCCGCACCGAAACGGTGGCTTTACCCCCCAATTGGAGCACCAGTCAAGCTTGCTTCTGCTTTTACACTCGTCGGCTGATTTCCAACCAGCCTGAGCAAACCTTTGCGCGCCTCCGTTACCTTTTAGGAGGCGACCGCCCCAGTCAAACTGCCCACCAGATACTGTCCGGTTCCCGGATAACGGGTAACCGTTAGAACCCTAGCTCGCAAAGAGTGGTATCTCACCAGTGGCTCACCATCACCCACAAGCAATGGATCAAAGCCTCCCACCTATCCTGCGCATTGCGAGCCCGAGCACAATACCAAGCTACAGTAAAGCTTCATAGGGTCTTTCTGTCCGGGTGCACGTAGTCCGCATCTTCACAGACAATTCTATTTCGCCGAGCCTCTCTCCGAGACAGCGCCCAGATCGTTACGCCTTTCGTGCGGGTCGGAACTTACCCGACAAGGAATTTCGCTACCTTAGGACCGTTATAGTTACGGCCGCCGTTCACCGGGGCTTCAGTCGTTAGCTTCGCTTGCGCTGACCAACTTCTTTAACCTTCCGGCACTGGGCAGGCGTCAGCCCCCATACATCGTCTTGCGACTTAGCGGAGACCTGTGTTTTTGGTAAACAGTCGCCTGGGCCTATTCACTGCGACCAGCTCGCGCTGGCACCCCTTCTCCCGAAGTTACGGGGTCATTTTGCCGAGTTCCTTAGAGAGAGTTACCTCGCGCCCCTCGGTATTCTCTACCACCCCACCTGTGTCGGTTTCGGGTACAGGTAATCATGCCTTAACGGGTATAGGGCTTTTCTTGGAAGCTTGACGTCACCAACTTCGCTTCCGTAGAAGCTCGCACTCACGCCTCAGCTCAAGCTGTTTTCACCAGCTCTCAACGCCTCGAACGCTTGGACCGGTAACCAACATCCGGATTGGCTAGCCTTCTCCGTCCCCCTTCCCAAAACATGATCAGTACAGGAATGTTGACCTGTTGTCCATCGACTACGCCTTTCGGCCTCGCCTTAGGTCCTGACTAACCCTCCGCGGACGAGCCTGCCGGAGGAACCCTTAGGGTTTCGGGGAATGGGATTCTCACCCATTTTTTCGCTACTCAAGCCGACATTCTCACTTCCATGCAGTCCACGCCCGCTTACGCTAACGCTTCACCCCACATGGAACGCTCCCCTACCATTAAACAAGTTTAATCCGCAGCTTCGGTACAACACTTAGCCCCGTTCATTTTCGGCGCAGGATCGCTCGACCAGTGAGCTATTACGCACTCCTTTGAGGATGGCTGCTTCTAGGCAAACCTCCTGGTTGTCTGGGCAATCCCACCTCCTTTATCACTTAGTGTTGATTTGGGGACCTTAGCTGGCGGTCTGGGCTGTTTCCCTTTCGACCATGGAGCTTATCCCCCACAGTCTGACTGCCTAGCTACACACAGGGTATTCAGAGTTCGTCTCGATTTGGTACCGCTCTCGCAGCCCGCACCGAAACGGTGGCTTTACCCCCCTGCTGGAGCACAGACGCTACGCCTCAACGTATTTCGGGGAGAACCAGCTAGCTCCGGGTTCGATTGGCATTTCACCCCTAACCACAGCTCATCCGCTGATTTTTCAACATCAGTCGGTTCGGACCTCCACTTGGTATCACCCAAGCTTCATCCTGGCCATGGTTAGATCACCCGGGTTCGGGTCTATAAACACTGACTTTCGCCCTATTCAGACTCGCTTTCGCTATGGCTCCACCATTTCCGGTTTAACCTGCCAGTGCCTATAAGTCGCCGGCTCATTCTTCAACAGGCACGCGGTCACCCGATCAGTCGGGCTCCCACTGCTTGTAGGCTCACGGTTTCATGTTCTATTTCACTCCCCTCCCGGGGTTCTTTTCACCTTTCCCTCGCGGTACTGTTGCGCTATCGGTCACACAGGAGTACTTAGCCTTACGAGGTGGTCCTCGCGGATTCACACGGAATTTCACGTGCTCCGTGCTACTCGGGATACAGCTAGGCCAACTTCCTTTTCGAGTACGGGGCTTTCACCCTCTCTGGCGCGCCATTCAAACGCTTCTTCTAAGTCCGTTGGTCCACATTGCTGTCCCACAACCCCGATGGCCGGAGCCATCGGTTTAGGCTCTTCCCCGTTCGCTCGCCGCTACTCAGGGAGTCGTTTTTACTTTCCTTTCCTCCAGCTACTAAGATGTTTCAGTTCGCTGGGTTGGCTCGTGTGCGCCTATGGATTCAGCGCACCGTTCTAGGGGTTGCCCCATTCGGAAATTCCCGGATCAAAGCGTGTTTCCAGCTCCCCGAGACTTATCGCAGGTAACCACGTCCTTCATCGCCTCTGTGTGCCAAGGTATCCACCGTGAGCCCTTTGTAGCTTGACCATTCTCACAACCAGATTGATCTCTTCGATCGACCTGGAAGTGCTCGGCTCTAAACTCAAGAATCTCCCACTCCACTCTCCGCTCGCGCAGATTGCAGAATGGGCATCCATGAGATGCTTTCTTTCCAGACTCACCTATGCAGTTGTCAAGGTTCTGCTGAACACCAGCCGTGGACGGTCTCCCGTCTCACCGCCTGAGTTCAGCGTCTTTTCAACCTTCTGCACTCCAAAATTGGATTCAACCAATCTTGTAGCGACGCAGGAATGAAAAGAAGCTGAAATCTTCAGCCTTCTGGCTTACCCTTTCAAGTAAACCTTCACCTGTCTTGATCACTCCAAAAAGAAACTCCTCTCCATGCTCTCAGGGGGGTCAGTGGAGGTTAGCGGACTCGAACCGCTGACATCCTGCTTGCAAAGCAGGCGCTCTACCAACTGAGCTAAACCCCCAAACACGAATGGGCCATCCTGGACTTGAACCAGGGACCTCACCCTTATCAGGGGTGCGCTCTAACCACCTGAGCTAATGGCCCAGGAGTCTTACCCTCTCTGGGGTGACCTAGACGAAGTTCAGGAACTGATCCACATCCTCAAGACACACACAGGATCGCTCCCGTTTGCTCTTGACTCTCTGGTTGAGGTACCGATCGACCTTCGAGATGACAGGATGTCGGCTCGACCTCACAGTGGGCCGAACAGCAACATCTGGTTTGTCTCCCTGTTAGGAGGTGATCCAGCCGCACCTTCCGGTACGGCTACCTTGTTACGACTTCACCCCAGTCATCAGCCCCACCTTCGGCGTCCTCCTCCACAAGGGTTGGAGTAACGACTTCGGGCATGGCCAACTTCCATGGTGTGACGGGCGGTGTGTACAAGGCCCGGGAACGTATTCACCGCAGTATGCTGACCTGCGATTACTAGCGATTCCTCCTTCACGTAGGCGAGTTGCAGCCTACGATCTGAACTGAGCCACGGTTTATGGGATTTGCTTACTCTCGCGAGCTTGCTGCCCTTTGTCCGTAGCATTGTAGTACGTGTGTAGCCCAGGATGTAAGGGGCATGATGACTTGACGTCATCCACACCTTCCTCCGGTTTATCACCGGCGGTCTCTCTAGAGTGCCCAACTGAATGCTGGCAACTAAAGACGTGGGTTGCGCTCGTTGCGGGACTTAACCCAACATCTCACGACACGAGCTGACGACAGCCATGCACCACCTGTCTCTGCGTTCCCGAAGGCACCCCCCGATTTCTCAGGGGTTCGCAGGATGTCAAACCCTGGTAAGGTTCTTCGCGTTGCATCGAATTAAACCACATACTCCACCGCTTGTGCGGGCCCCCGTCAATTCCTTTGAGTTTCACACTTGCGTGCGTACTCCCCAGGCGGAACACTTAACGCGTTGGCTACGACACCGAGGGGGTCGATTCCCCCGACACCTAGTGTTCATCGTTTACGGCCAGGACTACAGGGGTATCTAATCCCTTTCGCTCCCCTGGCTTTCGTCCATGAGCGTCAGTTATGGCCCAGCAGAGCGCCTTCGCCACTGGTGTTCTTCCCGATATCTACGCATTTCACCGCTACACCGGGAATTCCCTCTGCCCCTACCACACTCAAGCCTTGTAGTTTCCACTGCCGAAATGGAGTTGAGCTCCACGTTTTGACAGCAGACTTACAAGGCCGCCTGCGGACGCTTTACGCCCAATAATTCCGGATAACGCTTGCCACTCCCGTATTACCGCGGCTGCTGGCACGGAATTAGCCGTGGCTTATTCCTCAAGTACCGTCATGTCTTCTTCCTTGAGAAAAGAGGTTTACAGCCCAGAGGCCTTCATCCCTCACGCGGCGTTGCTCCGTCAGGCTTTCGCCCATTGCGGAAAATTCCCCACTGCTGCCTCCCGTAGGAGTCTGGGCCGTGTCTCAGTCCCAGTGTGGCTGATCATCCTCTCAGACCAGCTACTGATCGAAGCCTTGGTAGGCTCTTACCCCACCAACTAGCTAATCAGACGCGGGCTCATCCTCAGGCGAATTTCATTTCACCTCTCGGCATATGGGGTATTAGCGGCCGTTTCCAGCCGTTATCCCCCTCCTGAGGGCAGATTCCCACGCGTTACTCACCCGTCCGCCACTAACCCGAAGGTTCGTTCGACTTGCATGTGTTAAGCACGCCGCCAGCGTTCATCCTGAGCCAGGATCAAACTCTCCGTTGTACATCAGGCCCTCTTGGCTTCCGGCTTGCGCCTGCCTCATCCTGGTCGGCTCTTCCCCAGGGTCCTCTCGACGGCAGCTTTCGCTTCCCCCGATCCTCCCCAGTCAAGGCCACCTTGCGCATTCAACGCAAAGCTCGCAGAGTGCATGCTCGCCCTTGGCCTCGCGGCCTCCGGCTCCCATGACTTTCCCAGATCTCAGATCCGGTCGCGATTCCCTTCTCGGACGGCTTCAACGGCATCCCCTCGTGAGAAGGTTCCTCCGCTCTCCCCGTCCTCGGTCCTCGCTGCTTTCTTTTTGACGGGACCTCACACCTTCACTGCTGCTTTCGTCGAGCTTCGCTGCTCTGGTTGCCGGCATGCCCCATCCACCAGGCTCGCGCCTGATCAATCGTCGGCTCCGCCAACAACTCCGTGCTTCGCGTGCTCCGTGTTCTGCTGCCGGTATCTTCCGATACCCGCAGCTGGCTTTCTCTCCCCTACGGTCTCCCGCAGGTTCCTCCCAGCCTCGGAACGCTTCGACGCAGTGAAAGCGTCAGTTCCTAAACTTCTTTGGTTGTCCAGGTGCTGCCGCTCCATCCACGCTGGGACTCTCGCGGCGCGTCGCCTCGCGGCGACCCAGAAAACTTACAACACCATCGGCTCGCGCCTCCCTGGTCCTGCAAGCCTGCCAACCTCTCCCTCCTCTTGAGCTTTCGCTCGAGCCTTGGGTTCCGTTCGCAGTCCAAAAGCTTACCACCACATCCTCCTCTGGGCAAGAAACGCCCAAATCGGGCTCCGGAGCCCGGTACCCCCTCGCTTCCTAGGGTTTCCTGAGGCAGAAGGAAGACCTCGGGGACCGGTGCCAGAGCAGCCCAGCCACCAAGACCTGGGGAGGAACCCCACATCCCGGGAGGATGCCGTGGTCGCTTCGGCGCGGGAGCATTTCGAGCGCACCCTGGTTGGGGTGCAGGGACGGCTGGTGGGTTCGGTGGCGGCCCTCGAGCATCCGCAGCGCACGGACAACGCCAACTATGGGGAGGTGTTCCTGCGGGACAACGTGCCCGTGATGCTGTACCTGCTGCAGCAGGGTCGATTCGAGATCGTGCAGCACTTCCTGAGCGTGTGTCTCGATCTCCAGAGCAGCACCTACAAGACCCGAGGCGTGTTTCCCACGAGCTTCGTGGAACACAACGGCATGGTGATCGCCGACTACGGCCAGCGGTCGATCGGCAGGATCACTTCGGTGGACGCCAGCCTCTGGTGGCCGGTGTTGTGCTGGTTATACGTGAGGCGGAGCCGTGACAGGGAGTTCGGCACCAGCCAGAAGGTGCAGCGAGGGGTGCAGCTGCTGCTTGATCTGGTTCTTCACCCCAGCTTCCAGGGAACACCGATTCTGTTCGTGCCGGACTGCGCCTTCATGATCGACCGGCCCATGGATGTGTGGGGTGCCCCCCTGGAAGTGGAGGTGCTGCTCTATGGATGCCTGCGCAGTTGCTGCCATCTCATGGAGCTGGCCCGGAAGAACAGCGAGAGCAGGCTGCTGGAGCAGAAATTGGTGCTCACCCGCCAGTGGCTGCGTGATCTTCGCTCCTTTCTGCTCAAGCACTACTGGGTCACCAGTCAGACGGTGCAGGTGCTGCGGCGAAGACCAACCGAACAGTACGGCGAGCAACAGCATGAGAACGAATTCAATGTGCAGCCCCAGGTGATCCCTCCCTGGCTGCAGGACTGGCTTGCGGATCGCGGTGGTTATCTGATCGGCAACATGCGAACCGGTCGTCCCGACTTCCGTTTCTACAGCCTGGGCAATTCCCTGGCCGCCCTTTTCGGCCTGCTCACCGCTCCCCAGCAGAGGAACCTCTTCCGCCTGGTTCTCCACAATCGCCAGCATCTGATGGCGCAGATGCCGATGCGGATCTGCCATCCTCCGCTTGATGCCGATGAATGGGCCAACAAGACCGGGGCCGATCCGAAGAACTGGCCGTGGAGCTACCACAACGGCGGCCACTGGCCGAGCCTGCTCTTCTACTTCGGGGCTGCGGTCCTCCTGCACGGACAGCGCCATCCCGATGCCGATGTCGTTCTGATGGGTCAGACGAGAGCCCTGCTGGAAGAAGGCTATGGAGCTCAGTTGCATCAGCTTCCCCGACAGCAGTGGGCGGAATATTTCGACGGGCCAACCGGTTCATGGGTGGGACAGCAGGCGCGCACCTACCAAACCTGGACCATCGTGGGGTTTCTGCTGCTGCATCAATTCCTGCGGGTGAATCCCGCTGATGTGGGAGTGATGGAGATCGAGCCAGGCGGAGTCATCTCCCCATGAAAAAACCCGGCCTGAGCCGGGTGAGAGATCAAATAGGATCCAGCTGGTTGACAAAGGGAATGGGGAGGAAGGGAGATTCCCGATCAGAAACTTCAGAAAAACCCGAGGGTGAGGGATTTGTCGATCGGGAGGGCCGCACCGATACCAAGGTAGATGGTGAAAACAGTGCCGAACAGGAAGGCCGCCATCGCAACGGGGCGGCGGAAGGGATTCTGAAACTTGTTGAAGCTTTCAATGAACGGGATCAACATGAGACCCAGAGGAATCATGGTCTGAAGAGCGATGCCGAGCAATTTGTTGGGCACCACTCTCAGGATCTGGAACACCGGATAGAGGTACCACTCAGGCAGGATCTCAAGTGGGGTGGCGAATGGATCTGCCTTGTCGCCAAGCATGGCGGGGTCAAGAACGGCAAGTCCGACAATGCAGGCAAATGTGCCGAGGATGACGACGGGAAAGATGTAGAGAAGATCGTTGGGCCAGGCAGGCTCACCGTAGTAATTGTGTCCCATGCCCTTGGCCAGCTTGGCGCGCAACTTGGGATCGGTGAGATCAGGCTTCTTGAGGATGTGCATGGCTCTCGGTAAGGGCAGAGATGCGTTGAAGAGGAAAGGGGAAGGGAGTCAGATGGGCAGCCAGGAGCTCACAAGGGACCGGAAATGCCCTGCTTTCGGATCATCAGGAAGTGCATGAGCATGAACACTGCGAGAAGCCATGGCATCACGAAGGTGTGAAGACTGTAGAAGCGGGTCAGGGTGGACTGACCAACGCTCTCTCCCCCGCGTAGAAGTTCGACCATGAAATCTCCGACCACGGGCACGGCAGCGGGAACTCCGCTGACGATCTTCACGGCCCAGTAGCCGACCTGGTCCCAGGGGAGGGAGTAGCCGGTGACCCCGAAGGAAACGGTGATGACCGCCATCACCACTCCGGTGATCCAGGTGAGCTCCCGGGGGCGCTTGAAACCACCGGTGAGATACACCCGGAAGACGTGGAGGATCAACATCAGCACCATCATGCTGGCACTCCAGCGATGGACCGAGCGGATCAGCCAGCCGAAGCTCACATCCGTCATCAGGTACTGCACGGAGGCATAGGCCTCGGCCACCGTGGGCTTGTAGTAGAAGGTCATCGCGAACCCGGTGGCGAACTGGATCAGAAAGCACACCAGGGTGATGCCCCCCAGGCAGTAGAAGATGTTGACGTGGGGCGGCACGTACTTGGCCGAAATGTCGTCGGCGATGGCCTGGATCTCCAGACGCTCCTGGAACCAGTCGTAGACGGGAGACGATTTTGCGGCTGGAGAGGAATTCGCCATGCGGCGCTGGGCTCGGGTTGCGAGAGTCTACCGATCGTTCAGACCCCGTCGTGACCATCCCGGGGCCCCGATCCGCAGTGGCTCAACCCTTTGCAACACCTCCGCCAGCGAGCCGGCAGCCGCCCCGCCTGCCCGCCCTGCTCCTGACTGTGCTGGTGGCTGTGCTGGTGGCGATGGGAACGGCGGGGAGGCCTGCCCCGGCCCTGGCGCTCAACGATGCCCAGCAGTTGGTGGTGGAGGCCTGGAGGCTGGTGAACCAGAGCTTCGTGGATCCCAGCCAGCTGGAGGCCGTGCACTGGCGCCAGCTGCGTCAGAAGGCCCTCGAGAAACCGATCGCCTCCTCGGTGCAGGCCTATGAAGCCATCGAAAGCCTGCTGGCCCCGATCGGGGATCCCTACACACGCCTGCTGCGCCCCGCAGAATTCCGCACTCTCCGCTCCAGCACCAAGGGGACCGTGAGTGGGGTGGGTCTGCAGCTCGGCCTGCGGGCCAGCGATCGGAGAATTGTGGTGATCGCCCCCCTCGACGATTCCCCGGCAGCGGAGGCTGGAATCCTCTCCGGAAGCGAGGTGCTCCAGGTCGACCGGGAGGATGCGGAGGCGATCGGCCTGGAAGCAACGGCATCCCGCTTGCGCGGGCCTTCCGGGACGGACGTGCTGGTGAAGCTGCGACCGATGGGTGGCACGGAGAGGGAGATTCTCCTGAAGCGGCGCGAGGTGGATCTGCGTCCGGTGCGCTGGCGGCGCCTGCAGGGGGAAGGCCATACGCTCGGCTATCTCCGCATCTCCCAGTTCAGCTCGTCCGTGCCGGACCAGGTGAGAGAGGCGCTTTCCGATCTGAGGGGCGAGGCCGGAGCCACCCCGATCGAGGCTCTGATCCTGGATCTGCGCAACAACTCGGGGGGGCTGGTGAGCGCCGGGCTGTCGGTGGCCAACGCCTTTCTCGATGGAGAGCCGATCGTGGTCACCAGGGATCGCGGTGGCATCAGTGACCGACAGCAGGCCGGTCCCGGCAGCCTCTACGACGGAGCGATGCTCACCCTCGTGAACGGAGGCACGGCCAGTGCCAGCGAGATCCTGGCCGGCGCCCTCCAGGACGGAGGTCGCTCTCCGCTCGTGGGCAGCCGCACCTTCGGCAAGGGCCTGATCCAGACCCTGCTCTCCCTCGGAGATGGCAGTGGTCTGGCCGTGACGGTGGCCCGCTACCAGACGCCCAGCGGCAGGGATATCCAGAACAGGGGGCTCGAACCGGACCGGAGCCTGACTCCGCCGGAACCGCTCAACCCCGGAGGGAAGGGCGACACCTGGCTGGCGGAGGCTGAGAAGATCCTGCTGCAGAAGGACAGGCCCGCCCTCCCTCTCCTCTCCAGGCGGGGTGCTTCCCTGACGCAGGAATGAGCCGGCGCACCTACCACGATCCTCTCCACGGAGCGATCAGCCTCGATCGCTCCGATCCCGCGGAAGCCCTGGCGGTGGAGCTGATCGACACGGCTCCTTTCCAGCGGCTGCGGCGCATCCGCCAGCTGGGGCCGGCCTTTCTCACCTTCCACGGGGCCGAATCCAGTCGCTTCACCCATTCCCTGGGGGTGCTCCACCTCGCCAGAATGGCCCTGGAGCGCCTCTGCCATGCGGAGCCGGGGCTGGCCGTGCACCGTCCGGTGCTCTACGCCGCCGCCCTGCTGCACGACGTGGGGCACGGGCCCCTGAGCCACACCGGCGAGGAGATGTATGGCTTCCGCCACGAGAGCTGGTCGGGTCGGCTGGTGCGCGAGCATCCGGCCCTGCGGGATCTTCTCGAAAGCCGGGGGGCGGGAACGACCGCCGCCGTGGCGGAGCTGCTCGAGCAGGGAAATCACCCGTGCCCTGCGATCCAATCCCTGGTGAGCAGCCAGCTCGACTGCGACCGGCTCGACTACCTGCAGCGGGACAGCTACAGCACGGGAACCATCTATGGCCGGCTGGATCTGGAACGGATCCTGGCCGCTCTGACGATCGCACCCGATGGCCGCCTCGCCGTCCATCCCAAGGGCCTGCCTGCCGTGGAGCACTACCTGGTGGTGAGGGATCTGATGTACCGGAGCGTGTACAACCACCGCCTCAACGTGGTGTGCAACTGGCTGCTGCAGCAGACGATCCGGATCGCCCGCCGCCTGGGGCCGGGAACCGTCTGGACCGATCGAATCATGGCCCGATGGCTCTGGGAAGCCGATGCCCTCACCATCGACGACTACCTCGCCAACGACGATGTGAGAACGGGCTACCACCTGATGCGCTGGCAGGAAGAGGCGCCCGGAGAACTGGCCGATCCCTGTCGACGACTGCTCGAGCGCCGGCTGCCGCGGGCGAGCGATGTGAGTGACCTGCACCCTCCGGAGAGACTGGAGCTGCTGGCGGAAGTCCAGCTCCTGGCGCGCAGGCAGGGCCTGGTGGCGGAGTCCTGCTGCGGTCTGCAGCAACGCCAGAGCCGTGGGTACCACGCCTACAAGGGAGGGCTGCGGCTCTGGGACGGAAGGCGTCTCCAGGCGCTGGAGCAGCGGTCCTCCCTGGTGCGCAGCCTTTCCCTGCCCCGTGAGATGGCCTGGCTGATCCACCCGGTGGAAGTGAGCGGTGCGCTGGGGAGCAGGCTTGCCGAACGACTGGCGGCTTCACGAGGGGATCCGGGACCCTAGGTTTCCCCCACCGCTTCTCCCCGATGGCCGCCGAACTGATTCGGGCGTGGGATCCCCTCCAGCCCCATCGTGTGCGACTGCCTGCCTTCGCCGGAGCCGCCTCGGCCCTCGAGGAGCTGCGCCACGGCCTCGCACAGACCCACCTGAACGGGAACGTGGTGCTCGAGGCAGACGACTGGCTGCTGCGACTGCCCGAGCTGCGCTCACTCGGAGAACAGCTCGAACGGGCCGGACTCCGTCTGGTGGGGCTCTGGAGCCGCCGTCGCGAGACCCAGGTGGCGGCATCGGCCCTGGGGCTGGTGGTCGACTGGCCCTGCGGCCTTCCCCTCCCCGAACCAGCCCCCCCGGCGGCCAAGGCCGTCGAGGAGGAAGCCCTCACGATTCACCGCGGAACCCTGCGTTCGGGTGATCATCTGCAGGGGAAGGGCACGGTTCTGGTGCTGGGAGATGTGAACCCGGGTGCCCGGGTTTCAGCCGAAGGGGATGTGCTGGTGTGGGGACGCCTGCGGGGAGTGGCCCACGCCGGCAGGGGAGGGAATCGGGATCGATGCATCGTGGCCCTGCAGCTTCGTGCCCTCCAGCTGCGGATCGCGGATGCGGTGGCCCGGGGCCCGGAAACCCTCCCCCCTGCAGGCGTGGCGGAAGAGGCCCGGCTGATCGATGGAGAGATCCGCATCGAACCGGCCGCGCCCGCCTGGCCCCCCGCACGGGCTGAGCAGACGATCGGATCCCGAGCGGATGGGAGTCCCGGCATCCCGGCGAGCTGGGCTTAATCTGCCTCCGCGCCCGCATCCGCCGTGACCTCCGATTCTGCCCGCCTCATCCTGATCTGCTCCGGCAAGGGAGGGGTCGGCAAGACCACGCTCACGGCGAACCTGGGCATCGCCCTGGCGAAACTCGGGGAGAAAACAGCCGTTCTCGATGCCGACTTCGGCCTCCGCAACCTCGATCTGCTCCTGGGGCTCGAGAACCGGATCGTCTACACCGCCCAGGAAGTGCTGGCCGAAACCTGTCGGCTCGATCAGGCACTGGTGCGCCACAAGCAGGAACCCAACCTCTCCCTGCTTCCCGCCGGCAATCCCCGCATGCTCGAGTGGCTCACACCGGAAGACATGCAGAAGATCGTGGCCATGCTGGCGGAACGCTTCGACTACGTGCTGATCGACTGCCCCGCCGGCATCGAAGCCGGATTCAGGAATGCCGCCGCCGCAGCGAAGGAAGCGATCGTGATCACCACGCCCGAGATTTCGGCAGTGCGGGATGCCGACCGGGTGATCGGCCTGCTCCAGACCCAGGGAGTGTCTCCGGTGCAGCTTGTGCTGAATCGGGTACGGCCGAAGATGGTGGCCAGCCAGGAAATGCTGGCCGTGAGCGATGTCACCGACATCCTGGCCCTGCCCCTGCTCGGCCTGGTGGTGGAGGACGAGCAGGTGATCGTGTCGACCAACCGGGGCGAGCCGCTCACCCTCAACGGCATGAACTCACCTGCCGCCGGGTCCTACATGAACGTGGCCCGGCGTCTCCGCGGCGAGGAGGTGCCCCTGATCGATCCCTCCAGGCAACGACGTGGACTGCGGGCCCGGCTGATCGGCCGGCTCAGGAAATCCGGGATCATCTGAAGGCCATGACGCTTCTCGAATTCATCAACCGGCTGCTGGGCAGGCCCGCCCCGAGTGCCGGAAAGGCCAGGGAACGCCTGCAGCTGGTTCTTGCGCACGACCGCAGCGACCTCAATCCCGAGTTGCTCGAGCGGATGCGCCAGGAGATTCTTGAGGTGGTGCAGCGCTACGTGGAGATCGACCTCGAGGAAGGCGACCTCTCCCTCGAAACGGAGGACCGGGTCACAGCCCTGGTTGCCAACCTCCCCATCAAGCGGGCGCGCCCCTTCCCCCTCGCTGAGGAGGGTGAACCGGCCGTGGAGGGTGCTCCCGCCTCCTGACCTGCCGGGGGAACTCTTGGGGAAGTGGGTACAGACCCAGGTCCATGAACGAGAGCTTCACCCCTGCGGGAATCCCTGACCCACTGGCGCCCATCACCCCCGCCGAACGGCGCGTGCTCACAGCTCTGCGCAGTGGAGGCAGCAACCGCAGCATCGCCGCCCAGCTGGTGATCAGCCCGCGCACCGTGGAAAGCCATGTCTCGAGCCTGCTGGCCAAGACCGGTTGCCGCAACCGCACCCAGCTGCTGCTCTGGACCCTGGCGCGGTCGTAGGGTCCTTGTGGGTGCCGGCTTAGCTCAGCGGTAGAGCAGCGCTTTTGTAAAGCGAAGGCCATCGGTTCAAATCCGTTAGCCGGCTTCCAGCACCACCGCTGGCCCCTCCTCGGCGGGGAGAAGACCCAGGCAAGCAGGCATACGGCCCTACGATGAGGCTGCTGACCAGCCACGGGCAGATCCATGCCGGAGGGCCCCCTTCCTGAAGAAGGCTCCCAGAGCTTGGGGCAGGAGGAGCTGGATGCTGCGCGGGATCAGCTGAGAACCTATCGAGAGCTGATCGAGGAGATCCCGGAAATCTACGAGCAAAAATTCCGTGAACGGCTTCAGCCCATCCTGGAGCGCAACCACGCCCTCATCGAGGAAGGTCGGTTGCTGCAGGAGCAGATTGCCAAGGCTCTGCCCCAGGCCGGCACCCCTGCGGCTCTCCCGGGCGGCTCCTCCGGCCGCCCGGGCAGATGGCTTGCCCTTGCGAGATGGCTTGCCCTTGGGGGCCTCCCCCTCCTGGCCCTGATCACCGGCCTGGTTCTGCTCCCCCTGCTGAAGCCGAAACCTCGCCCCATCCAGGGGCAGCGCGTGGAGAGCCCAGCACCGGCGAGAGCCACTCCTCCAGCCGCCCCGGCAGCCAGGGATCCGGGCCCCGCCTCCGGAGAACTGCTCGTGCAGGCGAGCGGCCCCAGCTGGATGGAAGTGCAGACAGCCCAGGGGAGCACGCTGTTCCTCGGCACTCTCAGCGGAAGCCGCACCTTCCCGCTCGACAAGGGACTGAAGATCTCCGCCGGACGTCCGGATCTGGTCACCGTGAGACTCCATGATGAGCCCGGGAAGAAGCTCGGCACGATCACCGAGATCGGATGGCATGCCTTCCCAGCCCAGAGGTCCGCAGATGGGGAGGTTTCCCCCTCTCCTGCTGCGGGTCCCTAACGCCGCCCCCCGGCGAACAGCCAGAGGGCACCGGCCAGCAGGGCCCAACCCAGCCAGGAAAGGGTGAGGAGGGGAGTGACCAGGACCACAAGGGGTTCAACCAACCAGTGGCTCACAGCCGCCGTGAGGAGCACCAGCAGGACTGCCGCCAGCATCAGAACGGATCAGGGGAGGCAGGAATCCCAGCACCGGCACGCATCACATGCCATCCCCCTTCTCTGCGCCAGGCGATCACCGTGCTGGCCGTGCCGGAGGCCCCTGGCCATGGCAAAGGGCCAAGCAGGGGAAGGTGGGGAAACCGATCAGCGGCCTCGAGGGCGGATGTGGCGGCGGGTTCGCCGGAACGATTGGCACTGGTCGTGGCCAGCGGACCGGTTCTCTCAAGCAGATCCTGAGCCATCCCACAGGCGGGCACTCTCAAGCCGAGCGTACCGCCTCCGGGATGAAGGGCGTCGGTGAACGCCCCTTCGATCGGCAACACCAGGGTGAGGGGTCCGGGCCAGCCGCGACGAGCCTGCGACAGCCAGTCGGGGTGCCAGGGCTTCCCCAGCACCTCGACCAGCTGGTCGAGGTGGGCCCCCATCAGGATCAGGGGTTTCTCGAGCGGTCGAACCTTGAGGGCCCACAGGCTGCTCGCCGCCTGGGGTCGGGCCGCCAGGGCAGGCAAGGTATCGGTGGGGAACAGGGCGGCACCGCCCCCCCGGAGATGGGCCGCCAAGGTGGCGGGGTCGAGCACCCAGGGTGCCCCCCCTGCCTCCGGCGAGAGCTCAGGATCGGGAACGGGGGATCGGTTCACGGAGGGGAAGAATCCCTCCAGCTGCGGCGGGCGCTGGCGAACCGGAGGATTCCCTCCAGATCGCGATGGGCCTGGATCCGGGTGAGGCCGGCCTGCTCCAGCAGCTCCCGAACGGCACGGCTCTGGTCGTGGTGATGCTCGAGCAGCAACAGTCCACCGGGGGCAAGCGCCTCCTCGGCGCCCGCCACGATGAAACGGATCGCATCGAGGCCATCGACACCCCCATCGAGGGCCTGCAGGGGTTCGTGGTCGCGCACGGTGGGCTCGAGCGCTCTCACGGTGGCGGAAGGCACGTAGGGAGGGTTGGCCACCACCAGCTGGAGGCGGCCCCACCAGGGCTCCAGTGGCTCCCACCAGTCGCCGGCGAGGAGCTGCACGCGCACCTCGGCCCCAGCGCGAGAGAGATTCAGCCGCGCGATCCGCCTCGCCTCTTCGCTGGTCTCCACGGCAAAGCCCTGGCCGCCCGGGAAGGCGGCGGCCAGAGCGATGGCCAGACACCCCGAACCGGTTCCCAGATCCGCCCACACTGGTGCCTGCCCTTTCTCCAGCCCAGGCGTGAAGAGGGTGAGGGCAAGATCAACAAGCAGCTCGGTTTCCTGTCGTGGGATCAGCACCCCGGGAGCCACCGCAAGATCCAGATCACGCCAGGGGGCACGGCCCACGAGGTACTGCAGAGGAACGGCAGTCTGCAGATGGGCACCCCAGAGTTCGCCGAGATGGCGGAGACTCTTCCGCAGCTGCACAGGCTTCTCCGGGCGGAGGAGCACCAGCTGCAGGTCCTGCCAGGCAACCCCGGCGCCGAGGTCGAGCAGCCAGTCGAGATCGGCTGCCCTGCCGCCGGCCTCGAGCTGCTGTCGGCGCCATGCCAGCAGCCGCGCCCCGGAGATCTCCTGCCATTCCCCTTCGAGGCTGGGTGCTGATTCCTGGCTGTGCCCCGGCATCGGAGTGGAAGCCGGCACTTCCCCAACGGCCAGGGGAATCGGGGCATGAGGAGGCGAACCGGCCATGGAGGCAAGTTTAGGAAATTCCCATCAACCGCTCACAGAGGGCGCCAGCAGAGCCCGGGCTCGGCGCGCAGCCTTCCTGCCAGTTCCAGCTCCAGCAACTCCGCCGTCAGCTCGGTGGCGGGCCTGCGCAGAACGGTGCAGAGCTGCTCGAGGGACGCACCCCCTCCCACGGCAGCCAGCAGATCCCGGGCCTCGCGGCCCTCTTCCCGGCCGGGGGTGTGCAGGGACCGGCCCGTGAGCGTTGTGGACCGCTGGAGCGAGCCTGCGACCCTGGCAGCCAGGGGGCCAGGGCCGATCTGTCCGATCAGATCGGCAGGCGTGAGCAGGGGAGTGGCGCCCCTGGCCAGCAATCCATTGCTGCCTGCGGCGGAGACCTTTCCCGCATCGGCCGGCACCACCCACAAGGGCAGGCCCTCGTTCCAGGCCAGATCCGCCGAATGGAGAGCCCCACTGGCCAGGGGGCACTCCACCACCACCACAGCCGCGGCAAGGGCCACCTGCAGCCGGTTCCGGGTGGCGAAGTGGGCCGCCAGCACAGCGGTGCCCCTGGGGTGCTCGCTCAGCAGGAGCCCGTGGCTTCCCACCTCCTGCTGAAGGGCGCCGTGGTGGCGCGGGTAGACCCGATCGAGGGGTGTGCCCAGCACTGCCACAGGAGATCCCTTCAGCGCCAGACAGCCTTCGTGCGCCGCCCCATCGATACCCTCGGCCAAACCGCTCACCACCGGCCAGCCCGCTTCAGCCAGGGCGGCACCGATTCTTCGGGCCATCGTGATCCCGTGCAGCGATGGGCGGCGGGTACCGACCACCGCCACGGCACGACGGCGCGCCAGCAACGGCCAGAGCGTGCTGCGCCCCTGCCAGTAGAGCGCCAGAGGAGGACGGACCAGCCGGCGCACCCCTTCCGGCCATGAGGGGTCCCCAGGCACCACGACCCCTCGCCCTCCCTTCATCTCCCTCTGCAGGCGATCCAGGGGATCCCTGCCCCAGACGGAACGAAACCGCTCGATGCCGGCGAGCAGGGGGCGGGAGGGGCCGAGGACCCCTGCCAAGGACGGGGGAGGGGACTGCCAGGCCCGATCCAGGCCCCCGAAGGCCTCCTCAAGGGCGCGGATCCTCACCCAGCCCACCCCGGGGCATCGGCTCCACAGCAGCCACCAGAGCCTGCGCTCCCTCGGCCAGGAGGGCCTCTCCCACACTCCAGGCACCAGATCGCCCATCAGACAGAGGCGCCCGGGAACCGGCGCCAGTACAGATGTACTGGATCATAGGGCTCTCGGGCCTGACTCGAGGGCATCCAGGGCCCTGGCAAGATCCTCGGGGTAGCGGCGCAGAACCCGGCTTCGGGCGGGCCCTGCCTGGACGTCGACCACCACGAGCTCCACCCGGGCCTCTGCCGCCATCCCACCCCCGGGCCCCAGGAAGCGGCTCTGCCAGGGGATCTTCACTCCCCTGCGCGGCAGCACCTCACTCACGAGCTGCACGGCATCTCCATGGAGCAGGGGCTGGCGGTACTCAATGGTGAGTGCCACCACCGGCAGGGCAAGCCCACGCTCCGCCAGGGCGCTGTAGGCGAGACCCACCGCGGCGAGAGCCTCGACCCGGGCCTCCTCCAGCCACCCCAGGTAGGCGCCGTGCCACATGATCCCCGCATGGTCGGTGTGCTGGGGAAGCACCCGGCGATCGAGACGCCACCAACGGCTCCCGGCCTCCTCCTGTTGAAGCTGCATCAAGGTGTTTTCCCTCGGGAGTACAGCACGGGGTTCGGCCATAGGCTGCCATCCAGCCCGAGATGAGCCCGTGTTCCGCAATCTCCTGATCGCCGATTCCGGCAAAGGCCATGTGGAGGAAATGGTGCGCATGCTGCGCGCCATCCCCCCCTGCCGGCAGGCCCGGGTCACTCTGCTGCACGTGATTCCGGAGCAGGGCGGCGCAGACCTGCAGGACCATCGTGAGCGTGCCGAGACCGTGCTGCAGGAAGCGCTGGGGAGACTCGGCCTGGAGTCTTCCCAGGTCACGACCCTGGTGAGGGAGGGGGACACCAAGCTGACGGTTCTCAAGGTCGCCGATGAAGTGGGTGCCGACCTGATCGTGATGGGCTCCCGCGGCCTGGGTCGGCTGGAATCGATCCTGGCCAACAGCGCGAGTCAGTATGTGTTTCAGCTCTCGACCCGACCCATGCTGCTGGTGCGGGACGATCTCTACGTGCGGGCCATCAACCGGGTGATGGTGACCGTGGACGGAACCGGAGTGGGCGACGATGCGATGAAGCTGGCCTGCGAGCTGGTGCGGGAGATTCCCGGCGGAACCCTCACGGGAGTTCACGTGACCCGGCAGGACCCCACACCGACCCGGGGGGGCAGGAGCCCCGCCGACGAGGTTCTGGAGAAAGCGGTGCAGCGGGCGCGCAGCCTGGGGGTGGAGCTCAGGCCGATGCACCGCACAGGGGATGTTGCCCGATCGGTCTGTGCTGCGGCCGAGGAAGCCAGGGTGGATCTTCTTGTGATCGCCTCACAGGACCGTCGCCCCCTCGTGGCCCGGGCCCTGGTCGACCTCGATCGGCTGCTGGGCAGCTCGGTGAGCGATTACATCCGCGTCCATGCCCCGGCTCCGGTTCTGCTGGTGCGGGAACCGGAGGGAAGGGCCTGAAGCTCAGCCGCCCTGGCGGGAGCTGGTCTGGATGTAGAGAACGATCAGAAACACGGCCGGAACCAGAACGAACAGGAGGCTGGCGACGAAGCCGAGGTCGTTGGTTTCCATGACGCTGAAGGAGAGGATCAGACCGTATCACCGCTGAGCGGCGGGATCCTCGGGCCCTTCATCGCTCGTTGCGGATGGCGAAACGGAGGCGTCCTCCTGGGGGGCATCAACAGGAGCGGGCCGGTCGGAACTCTCCCCGACCGACTCCTCCGCCGGAGGTTCCGGCCAGGCGATGGGCCCCACCGGCAGTTCCTTGCCGCGGGCTTCGGAGATGAGCCTCTCCGCATCGGGGAACCCCACCTGGGGGCGGGTGAGCACCAGAACAGATTTCTCGACCAACGCCTGGCAGGCCAGCCGCCAGGTGTCGGGACGGCGGCGGAGCTTCTGCTCTTCCACTGAGGTACGCGGACTGAGGGCCGAAACGTCCCCCCCCGGCAGCACATCCACGAAGCAGGTGATGCACTGACCGCAGCCTCCGCAGTTGCCCAGCCTCCCCTTCAGCCCATAGAGCTCCACCCCTTCCCGCAACGCCACTTCACGGAGATTCTCCCCGGGGTAGCAGTCCACATCCCGCCCCTCGCGCACGAAACGGATCACGGGCATGGCCAGGCAGGAGAGAAGATCCTCCCCATTGTGAAAGTGCCGTTGCGCTCCGTAACCAAGCTCCGCGTACGGCAGTCCGCACCACCTACCATCGCCTGGATGGATCGGCGCAGCCGACCTTTCCCTGCCAGCCCCCGCCAAGACAACGCCGCCGGCCCCATTGCGCCCTCGGCCGAGATCCTTGAGCCGGGCTTGCAGTTCTCTGTCAACCCAGACCTGACCCCCCATGGGATTGCCCTGGTACAGGGTGCACACGGTCGTGATCAACGACCCGGGCCGTCTGCTCGCCGTGCACCTCATGCACACCGCTCTGGTAGCCGGCTGGGCCGGCTCCATGGCGCTCTACGAGCTCGCCATCTTCGATCCCTCCGACCCGGTCCTGAACCCCATGTGGCGCCAGGGCATGTTCGTCATGCCCTTCATGGCCCGCCTTGGGGTGACAGGCAGCTGGGGAGGCTGGAGCGTCACCGGTGAAACCGGCGTCGATCCCGGTTTCTGGAGCTTCGAGGGAGTGGCCGCCGCCCACATCATTCTCAGCGGACTTCTCTTCCTCGCAGCCATCTGGCACTGGACCTACTGGGATCTCGAGATCTGGCAGGATCCGCGCACCGGGGAGCCGGCTCTCGATCTCCCCAAGATCTTCGGAATCCACCTGCTGCTGGCCGGCCTGGCCTGCTTCGGGTTCGGGGCCTTCCACCTCACGGGGGTCTTCGGGCCGGGCATGTGGGTATCCGATCCCTACGCCCTCACCGGCCATCTGGAACCCGTTCAGCCCTCCTGGGGTCCCGAGGGATTCAATCCCTTCAATCCCGGTGGCATCGTGGCCCACCACATCGCAGCCGGAATCGTGGGCATCATCGCCGGCATTTTCCACATCACCACCCGTCCGCCCGAGCGCCTTTACAAGGCCCTGCGCATGGGCAACATCGAAACCGTGCTGGCCAGCGCCATCGCCGCCGTCTTCTTCGCGGCATTCGTGGTGGCTGGAACCATGTGGTACGGCGCTGCCGCTACCCCGGTCGAGCTGTTCGGCCCCACCCGCTTCCAGTGGGATCAGAACTACTTCAAGAACGAGATCAATCGCCGCGTTCAGACCGCGATCGACAACGGAAGCTCCAGGGAGCAGGCCTGGGCTTCCATTCCCGAGAAACTGGCCTTCTATGACTACGTGGGCAACAGCCCCGCCAAAGGAGGACTCTTCCGGGTCGGACCGATGGTCAACGGCGATGGCCTGCCCACGGGCTGGCTCGGGCACATCTCCTTCACCGACAGGGAAGGCAGGGAACTGGAGGTCCGCCGTTTGCCCAACTTCTTCGAGAACTTCCCTGTGGTCCTCCAGGACCAGACCGGGGTGGTGCGTGCCGACATCCCCTTCCGCCGCGCCGAAGCCAAGTACTCCTTCGAGCAGCAGGGCGTGACGGCAACCGTCTATGGCGGTGCCCTCAGCGGCCAGAAGTTCACCGATTCTGCCGAGGTGAAGCGCCTGGCCCGCAAGGCCCTGCTCGGAGAAGCCTTTGAGTTCGACCGCGAGACCTACCATTCCGATGGCACGTTCCGCAGTTCCCCGAGGGGCTGGTTCACCTTCGGCCACGCCACCTTCGCCTTGCTCTTCTTCTTCGGCCACATCTGGCACGGAGCCAGAACCCTCTACAGGGACGTGTTCGCCGGCATCGACCCCGACCTCGGCGAACAGGTGGAGTTCGGTCTGTTCCAGAAGCTGGGAGACCGTTCCACCCGTCGACTGCCGGAGGGCTACGCGCCACCGGCCGGCACCCCACTCAGCTGACCCCAGGACCCCGGAGAATTTTCCATGGAGAGCTTCGCCTACATCCTGATCCTGGCCCTGGCCCTTTCCACCCTGTTTTTCGCGATCGCCTTCCGCGATCCTCCGAAAATCGGCAAGTGACCGGACAGGGTCCCTCGATCCATCCTCAGAAGCCCCTGCCCCGGCAGGGGCTTTTTCCTTTGACTACCGCTTGAGCGAACGGGTGCCTACACTCCTAAGACACGAGTGAGTCTGCAGGGATGCAATGTCCCTCCTGCCAACACACGGACAGCCGGGTGCTGGAATCCAGAGCCGCCGACTCCGGTCGCAGTGTGCGAAGGCGCCGCGAGTGCCTCAACTGCGACTTCCGGTTCACCACCTATGAACGGGTGGAGACGGTTCCCATCACCGTTGTGAAGCGCAATGGCAGCAGGGAAACCTTCAACCGTTCCAAGCTGCTGCACGGCCTGCTGCGGGCCTGCGAAAAGACGGGTCTCGACCCTGCCCGGCTTGAAGCCGTGGTCGACGACATTGAGATCAGCATCCAGCAGCGAAGCGCCCGGGAGGTGAGCAGCAGCGAGATCGGGGAGCTGGTGCTGGAACGTCTGCGCGAGATGAGCGAGGTGGCCTACGTGCGCTTCGCCTCGGTCTACCGTCAATTCAGGAGCGTGAGCGATTTCGTCGCCACCCTCGAAGGCCTCCACCAACCCCACGGTGCCCCCGGCAGCAGCAAGACCCGCCTGGCAGCGGTGAGCTGAGAGAACCACCCCCTGCAGGCATCGGTTGACCCCATCCACCTGCTGCCGAGCACTTGGTAGCATGGGAGATTGCGCAGGTTCTGCTGGCGGGCAGAACAGGCCATTCCCTCGCACTGCCCCAGGCAGACCGCCCCAGCCCCATGACCGTGACCCCATCTTCCGAACTCGGCACCCTCGAGATCGACGCAGAAACCGACCCTGCCCTCGACACCTCCGCCGAATTTGACCTGGCCCTTTCGGAAGAGGTGCCCAGCGCAGACGTGTCCAGCAGCCGCGGCTCCGGACGCGACAGCGATGCGGTGGGGTTCACGATCGATGAGTTCGCCGCCCTCCTCAGCAAGTACGACTACAACTTCAAGCCAGGCGACGTCGTCAATGGCACGGTGTTCGCCCTTGAGTCGAAAGGGGCGATGATCGATATCGGCGCCAAGACCGCCGCATTCATGCCCCTGCAGGAGGTATCGATCAACCGGGTGGAGCACCTCTCCGACGTGCTCGAACCCGGTGAGATCAGGGAGTTCTTCATCCTCAGCGAGGAGAACGAAGACGGTCAGCTCACCCTCTCGATCCGTCGGATCGAATACCAGCGGGCCTGGGAGCGGGTGCGTCAGCTGCAGAAGGAGGATGCCACCATCTACAGCGAGGTCTTCGCCACCAACCGCGGCGGCGCCCTCGTGCGGGTGGAAGGCCTGCGTGGCTTCATCCCCGGCAGCCACATCAGTACCAGGAAGGCCAAGGAGGAGCTGGTCGCCGACTTCCTGCCCCTCAAGTTTCTCGAGGTGGACGAAGAGCGGAACCGGCTCGTGCTCAGCCACCGCCGAGCTCTGGTGGAACGCAAGATGAACCGTCTCGAAGTGGGCGAAGTGGTGCTGGGCACGGTGAGAGGCATCAAGCCCTACGGCGCCTTCATCGATATCGGGGGCGTGAGTGGTCTGCTGCACATTTCCGAGATCAGCCATGAGCACATCGAAACACCGCACACCGTGCTCAATGTGAATGACCAGATGAAGGTGATGATCATCGACCTCGACGCGGAGCGTGGCAGGATCTCGCTCTCCACCAAAGCCCTTGAACCCGAACCGGGCGACATGCTGAGCGACCCCCAGAAGGTGTTCGACAAGGCCGAGGAGATGGCTGCCCGCTACAAGCAGATGCTGCTTGAGCAGGCCGAGGATCTCGAACCCATGGGCGTCAGCCTCGACTGAGGACAGACACAGCGGCCGACCGCGACGGGGAAAGCCCTTACCCATGGCCCAACTCCTCTTGCGGGGCGAGCCCCTCGTTGCCGCCGAGGGCGAAGCGATCACTGAGATCGATGCCGTTCTTTTCGACAAGGACGGCACCCTGAGCCACAGCGAACCGATGCTGCTGGCCCTGGCCCGGGCCCGGGTCGGGCAATGTCTGCAGATCGCCGACCTGGGGGATCCGCTGCAGCATCGGCACCTTGAGGACCTGCTGCTTCGGGCCTATGGGCTCAGCAGTGCAGGCATCCATCCGGCGGGCACGATTGCTGTGGCGGCAAGGGACCACAACCTCATCTCCACCGCTACGGCGCTGGCTCAGGTGGGCCTGGGCTGGCCCGAGGCCCTGAGCATCGCCGAGGAGACCTTCCGCCGCACCGATCACCTTCAGGGGCAGGAGGGAAGCCACTCCCCCCAACCCACCGTGGGCCTGCGGCCCCTGCTGGAAGACCTCCACAGGGCAGAGGTGCGCTGCGCCGTGATCAGCAACGACCATGAGCAGGGTATCCGCACCTTCCTCCGGCGTCATGGGCTGAGCCACCATTTCACCGCTCTGTGGAGCGCGGATCACCAGCCCCGCAAACCCGATCCCGCAGCGGTCGAGGGGCTGTGCGGGGAACTGGGGGTCCCCCCTGATCGCTGCGCCCTGATCGGCGATGCCAACAGCGACCTGATGATGGGCAAGCGGGCCGGTGTGGCTGTGGTGCTGGGCTATCCGGCGGGCTGGCGACAGCGGGCACCACTCGATTCCCGGTTCCCACACGTGGAGCACTGGCAGGAGCTGGAAGTGGTGGCTGTCCAGGGATAGGCTCACAGGCCATCCGCACAGGGAACCGGGCATGAGCCGTTATGTCTTCACCTCCGAATCGGTGACCGAAGGCCATCCCGACAAGATCTGTGACCAGGTCAGTGATGCCGTGCTCGATGCCCTGCTCGCGCAGGATTCAACCAGCCGTGTCGCCTGCGAGACCGTGGTCAACACCGGTCTCTGCCTGATCACGGGAGAGGTCACCACCAACGCCCGGGTCGATTTCAACACTCTGGTTCGGGGTGTGATCAAGACCATCGGCTACGACGGGGCCCGCGCCGGTGGATTCGATGCCCACAGCTGCGCTGTGCTGGTGGCCCTCGACCAGCAGTCCCCTGATATCGCCCAGGGGGTCGACGAAGCCGACGACCATGACGGTGACCCCCTCGACAAGGTGGGGGCGGGAGACCAGGGGATCATGTTCGGCTACGCCTGTGACGAGACGCCGGAGCTGATGCCCCTCCCGATCAGCCTCGCCCACCGGCTCGCCCGGCGTCTGGCGGATGTGCGCCATGACGGGACCCTGGCCTACCTGCTCCCCGATGGCAAGACCCAGGTGAGTGTCGTCTACGAGAACGACCGGCCCACGGCGATCGACACGATCCTGATCTCGACCCAGCACACTGCCGAGATCGATGGGATCGCAGACGAGAAGGGGCTGCGCGCGAGAATCGCCTCCGACCTCTGGACCCATGTGGTGGAGCCGGCCACCGCTGACCTTTCCCTTCGGCCTGTGCGGGAGGGCCAGGGTGCCGGATCATCCACCCGGTTTCTCGTCAACCCCACCGGCAAGTTCGTCGTGGGAGGCCCCCAGGGCGATGCCGGTCTGACCGGCCGCAAGATCATCGTGGATACCTACGGCGGCTATGCCCGCCATGGTGGAGGTGCCTTCTCCGGCAAGGATCCCACCAAGGTGGACCGCTCCGCTGCCTACGCCGCACGCTATGTAGCCAAGGCGCTGGTGGCCGCGGGTCTTGCCCGCCGAGCGGAGGTGCAGCTCAGCTACGCCATCGGGGTGGCCCGGCCTGTGAGCATCCTGGTGGAGAGCTTCGGCACGGGAACCCTCAGCAACGCCGATCTCACCGCGCTGGTGCAGGAGCACTTCGATCTGCGTCCCGGTGCCATCATCGAGACCTTCGGACTGCGCCATCTGCCGGCGCAGCGGGGGGGGCGCTTCTATCAGGACGTGGCCGCCTACGGCCATTTCGGCCGCAGCGACCTCGACCTTCCCTGGGAGAACGTGAGCAGCATCCTCCCCACCCTCCAACAAGCGGCGGCCGGTCTTGTCACCGCTGGCGCTGGGGCTTGATTTCGGCAGCAGCGGTCTCCGCCTCGCCCTGATCGACGAAGTCGGCAGGAGCCGGGCGGAGATCGGAGCCCCCTATTCCGGCGCCTTCGAGGATCCCCACACCTGGCGCCGGAGCCTGATCGAGCTGCTCAGCCAACTGCCGGCGGAGTGGCGCTCCCAGGTGAAGGCGATCGCCCTGGATGGCACCTCGGGAACGCTGCTGCTCTGTCGTCCCGATGGGACCTGCCTGGATGGGGAACCGGGCCTGGCCCTCCCTTACCATCTCGCCTGTCCCGAGCAGGCGGAAGCCGTCTCGGCACTGACCCTCGACGTGCCCGGCAGGGGCAGTCCCGCCGCCGGACCCAGCGGCAGTCTGGCCCGGGCCCTGCGCCTGCTGGCCACCGCCAGCGCTGCCGGTATCGGTCCGCCCCTGTGGCTCCGCCATCAGGCCGACTGGCTGATGGGCTGGTTGCTCGATGACTGGCGGTGGGGAGAGGAGGCCAACAACCTGCGCCTGGGATGGGATCCGCAGCAGGGCCGGTGGGTGGGAACCATCGCCGAGCAATCCTGGGCACAAGCCCTGCCGAGGATCTGCCCGAGTGGCAGCGTGCCGGGTCCGGTGGCGGCGATCCCTGCCACGGTTCTGGGCCTGCCGAGAGACTGCCTGGTGGTGGCCGGCAGCACCGACGCCAACGCCGGTGTGCTGGCTGCCACGCCGAAGGAGGGTGATGGCGTGACGGTGCTGGGCACCACCCTGGTGCTGAAACAGTTCGTGGAAGCACCGATCACGGCTCCAGGAGTCAGCTGCCACCGCGTCGCCGGTCGGTGGCTCGTGGGCGGGGCCTCCAATGCCGGCGCGGGAATCCTGCGGCGCTTCTTCAGCGATGGGCTGGTGGCGGAACTGAGTCGCCAGATCGACCCGGCCCGGAGCAGCGGCCTTCGCCTGCTGCCGCTGCCCCGCCCCGGTGAGCGTTTCCCTGTCGATGATCCCACCCTTCAGCCGGTCCTCGGCCCCCGGCCCATCAGTGATGCGCTCTACCTGCAGGCACTGCTGGAAGGGCTCACCACCATCGAGAAGGCGGGCTGGGAACGGTTGCGGCAGCTGGGTGCCCCCCCCCTGCGACGGGTGATCACCCTGGGGGGGGGAGCGAACAACCCCCAGTGGCGGAAGATGAGACAGCACTGCCTGGGGGTGCCGGTTCTGAATCGACCCCGCTGCTCGGCTGCTCTGGGCATGGCGCACCTGGCCCGGTCCAGGATGGGGAACGATTGCTTCCCTCAACCATGAACGAACGCCTGCGGTCGATCCTCGCCATGGCTCTGTTCGTGGTTCTGGCCGGCTACGTGGGTTTCAGTGCCCTGCGGCTCGGCCTGCTGCTCTGGCAGCGGTTCGCTGCCGCCTGATTCCGAATCCACCTCATCCTGCCCACCCCTTCCCATGGCCGCCGACCCCCTCACACCTGCCGTGAGCGATCGAATCTGCAAACACATGAACGAGGATCACGCCGAAGCCGTTCTCGCCTATGCCCGCCACTACGGAGGCCTCACCCATGCCCGCAGCGCCCGCATGCTTGCCGTCGGCACGGAGATGATGCGTCTGGAGGTGGATGGCACCCCGGTGGAAGTCCCCTT
Source organism: uncultured cyanobacterium (assembly GCA_963847745.1). Classification (GTDB taxonomy): domain Bacteria; phylum Cyanobacteriota; class Cyanobacteriia; order PCC-6307; family Cyanobiaceae; genus Cyanobium. The sequence continues at coordinate 34,021 of CAWKAW010000021.1, forward strand.
CGACCACAGCCTCAGCGACAGCGAGGACGCCCATCGCACCCTCGTGGCCATGCTGCGGTCGCTGCCTGGGAACACTTGAGGGTGCGCGCCTGCCTTCGGCAGCTCCGATCCCTGTTTTCCCTGGCACCGTTGCCCCGTCCGGCCATGCGGGCCCTCGACTGGTTCGTGAGGTCCCCCTGTGCCTGCTGCCGCCGGTTCCCACGGCAGAACAGCCCCATGCGGGGATTCTGCGAAACCTGTCGCCTGCGGCTGCACCTTCCGGAAGGGGGGATCCGCGGCTCCGAACCTCTGCCCTGGTGGGCAGCCGGCCCCTATGAAGGTTCCCTGCGCGCTCTGCTTCTCGACCTGCGCCGTCACCCACGGGCGGAAGCCCTGGCCTGCCTGATCCAGGGGATGGGCGACCATCTGCCGGGGAGAAGGGAGCCGATCCTGCTGGTGCCGATCCCGAGCTGGAAGCGGCACGCCAACCCCCTGCCCGCTCTCCTCTGCCGGGAACTCGGCCGGCTGGGCAACCTGCCCAGCGCCACCCTGCTGGAGAGATCCCATCCGGTGCTCGGCCAGCACCACCTGAAACGGGAACTGCGCCACACCAACCAGGAAGGATCCTTCCTGTGCAGACACCGCCCCTCACCTGCCGATCATGCTTCCCATCGGCGGCTGCTGATCGTGGACGACATCCTCACCACCGGAGCCACTGCCTGCAGCGCCGCCGCATCCCTGAAGGAGGCCGGCTGGCAGGTTGTCGGGGCGATCTGCCTGGCGCGGACACCGAAGCGGAGGGCCGGGCCCGGAGGCGGTGATTTAAGATCGCTCGGTCGCTGAGGCGACAGGCCGGGATAGCTCAGTTGGTAGAGCAGGCGACTGAAAATCGCCGTGTCCCCAGTTCAAATCTGGGTCCTGGCATTCCGAGCAGAAAGTCCCATCGAGGCAATCGGCGGACATCCCTGCGCACCAGCACCATGCAACCGAAGCCAACTGTCTTCCCCCAGGTCTTCAACAATGCCGACAGCTTCGCCCAGGCATTCGACGAAGCCTGGCTGGCCCACACCGGCAGTCAACCGGAGCAGCACCTGGAACCAGCAGAGAAACTTCTGCTCGTTCTCGAGAGCATCGGCGATCATCCCTTTCTGCTGCAGCATCGCGACCTCGCTCTCCAGGTCGCCGAGTTCCGCATCCGGCTGCTGGGTCTGTAGGTTGCGGGAATGACCAGCTCCCTTGCCCGCCTGGTCCGGATGCTGAGCGGAGGCTTCAGCAACCAGTCCCAGGCGTTCGACAACCCCCCCCTCTTCGCCCACATCCTGGTGAAGTTCAGGCCCCTGCCCCAGCTGCAACCCGGATCCCTGCTGCTCGAGCAGACCTATGCCATCACCCCCTCCGTTCCCTACAGGATTCGGGTGCTGCGACCCGAGCTGCGCGAAGGCGAACTGATCATTCACAACCAGGCGCTTGAAGAGGATCAACGGTTCTGGGGAGCGGTGGACGATGAAGAAAAACGGTCCCGCATCCAGAACCGGGATCTACGCCTGCTCGAGGGTTGCACCTATGTGGTGCGGGAGCAGGGGGAAGGCTTCGTGGGGGAGGTGGAGCCTGGGTGCCGCTGTCTGGTGGAGCGCAAGGGAGCAGCGGCCTACCTGGTGAGCCGCTTCGAGCTCGACCCCGCCGGCATGCGCACGATCGACAGGGGCCACGACCCGGCGACCCACGAACAGGTGTGGGGTGCCCAGGCCGGAGCCTTCGAATTCACCCGAACGCACGACTACAGCGACGAGATCCCGCTTGCCTGGATGGAGGAATTCTCAGGCTGACGGAACACCTCAGCGAGGACCCAGTCACCCCTGGCCGGTCGGTTGCCTCCGTAACGGTGCTTGAGGATGTTCCCCTGCCGGGGGATGCCCAACAGCGAATGGAGATAAGGTTCCGACCCTGAGATGTTCCCGCACCACCCATGAGCCTGCCCCTCCTCTCCGCCGCTCCCGTGAGCCAGAACGCCCGCGTGCGCTCCTTCGCCATCGGCGGCGATGAAAGTCCACGGCAGGTGCCCCTTGCGAGCAACCGCAGTCTGGCCGGCACCGAGGAACTGATCGAGCAGGCCTACCGGCAGATCTTCTTCCATGCCTTCAAGGCCGACCGCGACCCCATGCTGGAATCGAAGCTGCGCAGCGGCCGGATTCAGGTGCGTGACTTCATCCGCGGCCTGGTCCTCTCCAGCAAGTTCCGCGATGACTTCTACCGTTGCAACAGCAACTACCGCATGGTCGATCAGATCGTGGGCCGGCTGCTGGGTCGTGCCGTGCACGGGGAGCAGGAGAGGATCGCCCTTTCGATCCTGATCGCCGAGAGGGGGCTGGCGGGACTGGTGGATCATCTCCTCGATTCACCCGAATATCTCGAGAATTTCGGCATGGATACGGTGCCCCATCAGCGCTCGAGGGTGCTGGGAGGGCACGCAGAGGCCAGCCTCCCGTTCAATCAGCAGGCCCCGCGCTACGGCCGCTACTGGCGGGACGCCCTCGCCCGCAGGGCTCCAGCCGCCATCGGCACAGCCTGGGCTCCTGGCTCCGGTGCCAGCCTGCCGCGGCCGGCCTGGCTGGCGGATGCTCCCTCTCCCCTGGCCCGCCGCATCTGGCAAGGGGTGGTGGCCGCAGGCGGTTTCGGCCTCACGGCTCTGCTCATCTACGTTGCCGCCACGATGCTGAGCACGGCAGGCGCCGGCTGAGGGGAGCGGGGATGCGGGCCCCTCGTCGCAGCGTCCTCCCCGGCATCAGGCGATCAGTTCGTCCATGAAGGGCTGCTCTCCCTCATCAGGGAACGGCTGGGACTCGGACAACGGATCCTCGGAGGGATCCTCAGGGGGTCGCTGAGCCATCGGTTCCTGCTGAAAAGCGGGGGGATGGACCGGCATGAGGTGTCGTGGCGGGGTCGAACCCGCGATCCCTCGCAGCACGGTCTCGATCCGGGCCAGCCGTTGCTCCGTATCCGAAAGACGCTCTTCCATTTCCTCCTCCCCCGCGGCATCCGATCCTTCGAGGAGTTGCCCAAGGTTTTCTTCCTGGGCCGCCAACCGTTCCTCCAGCTCCACGAGCCGATAGGTGAGGGATTCGGTCACCTCGGAGAGCACTCTCAACTGTTCCGCCAGGCGATGGGAGCTGGGCAGGATGGGCGATTCGGATGCCATGGCGGCGCAGGGGGACTGGCCGGATGGTATCGGCGCTGACCGCCCAGACCAGGCCCCTGGTGGCCCGGCCAGAGATGCAGGAGGCGACAGAGTTTGTAACGATTGTGAAAAGGTTGTCACAATCTCCTGGCAACTCCATAGGATCGGCCTTGCATCCATCGGTGGAAACCCGTCCGCTGGAGGTCTGCCCGTCGATCAGTCCTCCTTCCTTGCGTTCCTCCCTGCCGGCTTTCCGCACCCGCCGGCGTGAGATCGACAGGTTTCCCCTCCTTCCCCCTGCCTCGCCAACCGGCCCCAAGCCCATGACTCTCGCCAACGCTGCCTACCTGGGCATCGAGCGTTTCGCCAACGATCGCAACAAGGAAAACTGGACGACCAGCTCGGAGAACGACAAGACGGCACTGATTCGTGCTGTTTACAAGCAGGTGCTCGGCAACCAGTACGTCATGAGTTCGGAGCGCCTTGAAGGACCCGAATCCCTCTTCAAGCGTGGTTATCTCAGCGTTCGTGAGTTCGTGCGCCAGGTGGCGAAAAGTGGCCTCTACAGAAGCAAGTTTTTTGAGAATTGCAATCCCTACCGCTTCATTGAACTGAATTTCAAGCATCTGCTGGGCCGCGCCCCCCAGAACAAAGCCGAGATGCTCCACCACTTCACCATCCTGCAGGAGCAGGGTTTCGATGCTGAAATCGATTCTTATATCGATAGCGCAGAATATCAGAATCGTTTCGGAGAGGAAGTGGTTCCATACCTTCACGGCTGGGACTACTCCGTGGGTCAGCAAGGGTTGCAGTTCTCCTACATGCTGCAACTGGCCCGCGGCATATCCGCTTCTGTGAAGGGAGACATCCTCAAGAATCAGTCACGTCTCAATCCTTCCGTTCATGCCGAAACTCCCCTGCCCGTTGTGAGTCCCAACGCCAAGGGGAGCGTTTTCCGCAAGGTGGTCTCCGATGGGGTGACCCGCCAGGGAGTAGGAGGCAGCGAGGAGGGTCGCACCTTCCGGGTGGAGATCACCGGCTTCAACAACTATCGGCTGCATAAACGCAGTAACCGGGTGCGCTTCATTCCCTTCAACAAGCTTCTGCAGTACCAGCAGCAGATCCACCGCGAAGGCGGCCAGATCGCCAGCATCACGCCGGTGAACTGAACACTGGAATTCACCACTCATTCACGTTATTCCCCATGAAGGTTTCCGCGACGACCCGATCCACCGGCATCAACAGTGAGCGCCAGGTATCCATCACTGTCACCGGCATGAACAACATTGACTACTCCCGCACAGCGGACATGGTCATGAACGTTCCCTTCACGCGAATGCGAGAAACCATGCATCTGGTTCATTGCATGGGCGGCAAGATCACCAGTGTGAATGTTTCAGGCAGTGGAAGCGAAGGCGGCGGATCCCCGAACCCCGCCCCCCGCAAACCCCAGAGCAAGACGAACCCCGAGGACTGAATCTTTACCGCACTGGGAGCCATCCCCTGCCCCTGTCCAGGAGGTAGGGGATTTCTCTTGGTGAGAGCGTGTCCACGATCGGCACCGAACGGTGGCAGCGCGGCCGCGGCCCAGGAAGGCCTGCAACCCTGCAGGATTCTGGATCGGTCTCGTGCCAGGGCAAGCATTCTTTTCCGGGAGTTCTGTCCAGCACGAACCCCGTGCGGAGCTCTCTCGAGCGGAAGCCTGGCCAGGGCTGCGTTCTTCCAAGCAGTGACCTTTTGTTAAGGGTTGCTCAGCAGGTGCGGGCAGGGTCCAACAATGGACAGGTCACACGGACCAGCGTCTGGTCGCGGCCAGGCCCTATCCGATTGGCAAGAGAACGTTAAGGACATTGGGGCCCTGCTCCTGTCGCGAACGTCCTCACCCCCTTACCCACCCATCTCCGACTTCGAACGTCGAGAACAGGAGCTATTCAATGTTCGACGCCTTCACCAAGGTCGTTGCTCAGGCTGATGCCCGCGGCGAATTCCTCAATTCCGGTCAGATCGACGCCCTGTCGTCGGTTGTGGCTGACAGCTTCAAGCGGATGGATGCCGTCAACCGCATCACCTCCAACGCCTCCAAGATCGTCACCAACGCGGCCCGCGATCTCTTCGATCAGCAGCCCGCTCTGATCGCCCCCGGTGGCAACGCTTACACCCACCGTCGCATGGCTGCCTGCCTGCGCGACATGGAGATCGTTCTCCGCTACGTCACCTACGCCATCTTCACCGGTGACGCTTCCGTGCTGGAGGATCGCTGCCTCAACGGCCTTCGCGAAACCTACCTCGCCCTCGGCGTTCCCGGCGCTTCCGTGGCAGAAGGCATCCGCAAGATGAAGGACGCCGCCATCGCCATCGCCAACGACCGCAACGGCATCACCCAGGGTGACTGCTCCGCCCTGATGTCCGAAATCGGCACCTACTTCGATCGCGCAGCCGCCGCTGTCGCCTGATCGGTCTCCACACGGTTCCCATCCCCTTCACCTTCAACCCATGAAGACTCCCCTCACCGAGGCCGTCGCAGCTGCCGATTCCCAGGGCCGCTTCCTCTCCAACACCGAGCTCAACGCCGCCTTCGGCCGCTTCGAGCGCGCCAAGAACGCCCTTGAGGCCGCCAAGGCTCTCACCGCCAACGCCGATTCCCTCGTGAACGGCGCTGCCCAGGCCGTCTACAACAAGTTCCCCTACACCACCCAGATGCAGGGGAGCAACTACGCCTCCGACGCCCGCGGCAAGGCCAAGTGCGCCCGTGACATCGGCTACTACCTCCGCATGGTCACCTACTGCCTCGTGGCAGGCGGCACCGGCCCCATGGATGAGTACCTCGTGGCCGGTCTCGACGAGATCAACCGCACCTTCGAGCTCTCCCCCTCCTGGTACGTGGAAGCTCTCAACTACATCAAGGCCAACCACGGCGTCTCCGGCGATGCCGGCGTCATCGCCAACAACTACATCGATTACGCCATCAGCGCTCTCGTCTGAAGGCAGCGTCGCTTCCATCTTCCATGGGCCCCGCAAGGGGCCTTTTTCATGGGCTCGCACGGCCAGGCTGCAGGCACATGTTTCCAGACTCCGGGCCACAAGTTTTAGGGCTGTAACGATCAGCCCGGCTGACAGGAGAGGCACACGACAGACCCATAGGATCAGCAGGTATGCACGGGAAATGCGTGCAGCACTCTCCCTTACGGCCCAACCCTTCCAATGACACTGGTCAACGCGCCCTACCTGGGCATCCAGCGGTTTGCCAACGACCGCAACAAGGAGAACTGGTCGAACGCCTCAGACCAGGACAAGAGCACAACCATCCGTGCGGTCTACCAGCAGGTGCTGGGTCATCAGTACGTGATGGAAAGTGAGCGACTGGAAGGTCCCGAATCTCTGTTCAGGAACGGCTACCTGAGCGTTCGTGAACTGGTGCGCATGGTGGCCAAGAGCGGCCAGTATCGTTCGCGCTTCTTCGAAAACTGTAATCCCTATCACTTCATCGAGCTCAATCACAAGCATCTTCTTGGACGGGCACCTCAGAACAAGGCTGAGATGCTTCACCACTTCACGATTCTGCAGGAGCAGGGTTACGAAGCAGAGATCGACTCCTACATCGACAGTGCAGAGTATCAGGAACGCTTCGGCGAGGAAGTGGTTCCCTACCTGCATGGCTGGGATTACTCCAACGGTCAGCAGGGCCGCCAGTTCTCCTGGTTGATGCAGCTGGCCCGTGGCGCTGCTGCATCCGTGAAGGGTGATCCGGCCGGAACCAATTTCCGACTCGGAAAGGCGCTGCATCAGGACCGTGCCGTGCCGGTTGTGAGTCCGAACAGCGGCCGCTCCGGCGTGCAGCCCGCCAATGTGGCCCATACATCCATCACCCAGATGGCCAAGGGAATCGGCCAGAAGGCCCGTGTGTATCGGGTGGAAGTCACCGGGCTGACCAACTATCGCCTGCACAAGCGCAGCAACACCGTGCGCTTCGTTCCCTTCAACAAGTTGCTGGAAACCCAGCAGATGATCCATCGCCAGGGCGGCCGGGTGGCCAGCGTCAGTCCGGTGAACTGACACCATGGCTTACCGGTCCAGCGGAACCACTTAGGTTCCCTGTACACGAGGCGAGCCTGCTGCGCCCGTCAGCGAATTGCTGACGGGCTTTTTTCTGCGGAAGAGATGAAGAACAAAGATTCCCAACCCCCCTTCAGATTTTCTTTGGATTCATCCCGTCGATCGCTGCGATGGCTGCGAAAAGGGTTCATGCGGACACCAAAAAAGCCCGCTGACAGGCACTGGGACGATCTGGAAGTGACCCTTTGTGAAGTTCGCGGACCCAGGCCCCGTTCTTTCTCAAAATGTCCCGGTGCAACGCACAAGAGAACGCCCCCCGCGTCCTCACCCCCTTACCCACCCATCTCCGACTTCGAACGTCGAGAACAGGAGCTATTCAATGTTCGACGCCTTCACCAAGGTCGTTGCTCAGGCTGATGCCCGCGGCGAATTCCTCAATTCCGGTCAGATCGACGCCCTGTCGTCGGTTGTGGCTGACAGCTTCAAGCGGATGGATGCCGTCAACCGCATCACCTCCAACGCCTCCAAGATCGTCACCAACGCGGCCCGCGATCTCTTCGATCAGCAGCCCGCTCTGATCGCCCCCGGTGGCAACGCTTACACCCACCGTCGCATGGCTGCCTGCCTGCGCGACATGGAGATCGTTCTCCGCTACGTCACCTACGCCATCTTCACCGGTGACGCTTCCGTGCTGGAGGATCGCTGCCTCAACGGCCTTCGCGAAACCTACCTCGCCCTCGGCGTTCCCGGCGCTTCCGTGGCAGAAGGCATCCGCAAGATGAAGGACGCCGCCATCGCCATCGCCAACGACCGCAACGGCATCACCCAGGGTGACTGCTCCGCCCTGATGTCCGAAATCGGCACCTACTTCGATCGCGCAGCCGCCGCTGTCGCCTGATCGGTCTCCACACGGTTCCCATCCCCTTCACCTTCAACCCATGAAGACTCCCCTCACCGAGGCCGTCGCAGCTGCCGATTCCCAGGGCCGCTTCCTCTCCAACACCGAGCTCAACGCCGCCTTCGGCCGCTTCGAGCGCGCCAAGAACGCCCTCGAGGCCGCCCGCGCCCTCACCGCCAACGCCGATTCCCTCGTGAACGGCGCTGCCCAGGCCGTCTACAACAAGTTCCCCTACACCACCCAGATGCAGGGTTCGAACTACTCCTCCGACGCCCGTGGCAAGGCCAAGTGCGCCCGTGACATCGGCTACTACCTCCGCATGGTCACCTACTGCCTCGTGGCAGGCGGCACCGGCCCCATGGACGAGTACCTGATCGCCGGTCTCGACGAGATCAACCGTGCCTTCGAGCTCTCCCCCTCCTGGTACGTGGAAGCTCTCAACTACATCAAGGCCAACCACGGCATCGGTGGCGATCCTGGCGTCATCGCCAACAACTACATCGACTACGCCATCGCCGCTCTCGTCTGAGCCTCTCCCCTTGCTGCCGGGCCCCCATCGGGGGCCCTTTTTTCATGGGTTTGTCCGCCGCGGTCGACGGCTCGACGATGGGCACCGGCCAGCCCCCGGGATGACAGCATCGTTGGGTCATCAGGAGACGTTCTGGGGGCCATGTCCATCGCCGGCGAAACCACAGGGGCACCGATCAGTGAAGCCGAGGCTCTCGAGCGACTGCGCCAGAGCGAAGACCAGTCGCTCCAGTACTACGCCGCCTGGTGGCTGGGCCGCATGCGCAGCCGTCATCCAGAGGCCATCCCCCTGCTGCGGGCCGCCCTGGCTCAGCGCCAGCCCCGGGGCCCCGCCGCCGGTGTGGAGCGCAACGCCGTGGCCCGCAATGCCGCCCGGGCTCTGGGAAAACTGGGCGATCCAGCCGCCGTTCCAGATCTGCTGGCGGCCCTGGAAGACGACGACGACGGCATGAGGGAAGCCGCCGCCAGGGCCCTCGGTGAACTGCGCGCCCGGGAAGCGGTGCCTCCCCTGTGCAGGCGCCTGGCCACGGGACCTGCCGGCGCGGGGGCTCCTCGCACGGACAGCCCACGACTTCAGGAACCCTGTGAGGCGATGCTCGAGGCCCTCGGAGACATCGGCCTGGGCACACCGGAGGTGCTCGAGGTGCTGGAGCCGTTCACCGGCCACGGGCGTCCCCTGATTCGCAGCGCGGCCTGCAGAGCCCTTCTGCAGCTCTCGGCGGAGGACCGCTGGGCAGAGGAACTGCTGGGGTTCCTGAACCATCCCCAGCTGCAGGTGCGTCGCGCCGCTGTGATGGATCTCGGAGCGGTGGGCTGGCGGCCGGCCCTGGAAGCGATCTGCCGCACCCATGTGGAGAACAGCCTCAAACTGATCGCCCTACGGGGCCTGGCGGAACAGGGCAGCCAGCACCAGGAGGTGATCGCGATCGAGACCGTTCTGGCCGCCATGGACACCCTGTTGTGATGACCCGAACCTCCACCACCGCCCTGATCCAGGCCGTCGAGGCGGCCAGCAGCGCCGAGGGGCTGCTCAGCGCCACCCGAACCCTGGCAGCCCACGTGGATGCTTCGGCCGCCCCCGCCGCCATCGGCTGTCTGCTGCAGGTGCTGAGCTTCAACAATCCGGGAGCGGCCGTTGCGGCGGTGGATGGCCTGATCCGGATGGGCCCGGCAGCCGTGGAACCCTTGCTCACATCCCTGGATCCGAGCAACTACGGGGCCAGGGCCTGGGCCGTGCGCGCCCTGGCCGGGATCGGCGATGTGCGCGGACTGGAGGTTCTCGAAGAGGCTCTGGCGACCGATGTCGGCCCCAGTGTGCGCCGGGCCGCCGCCCGCGGCATCGGAGCGCTGCACCTGCAGACTCTCGATCCCCACGGTCGCGCCCTTGCAGGGGAGCGGGCGCTGAGCGCCCTGGAGGCCGGTTGCGGTGACGGGGAATGGGTGGTGCGCTACGGCGTGGTGGTGGGACTGGAATCGCTGGCTCTCGCCCTGGCGGGAGAGGGCGAGTCCCTGCCCAGGGCCCAGGCCGCCCTAGCTGCGCTGAGTGAGCCCACCAGAGAAGACACCCCCGTGGTGAGGCTGCGGGCCCGCCAGGCCCTCGATCGCCTGGCAGCCCACACGGAGAAGGAAGAATCCCCTTGACCTCTGCCGCTTCCCAGCCCGCCCCCCCGACCCCTGCGCCCATCCGGGTGCTCTTCGTGTGTCTCGGCAACATCTGCCGCTCCCCTGCCGCTGAGGGCGTCTTCCTGCATCTGCTGGATCGGGAGGGGCTCCGGCACGGGTTTGAGGTGGATTCGGCTGGAACGGGTGGATGGCACGTGGGCCGGCAGGCCGATGCCCGCATGCGGGCGGCCGCAGCCCGGCGGGGCATCCATCTGACCAGCCGGGCCCGCCAGCTCGAAGCAGCCGACCTGCACCGCTTCGACCACATCCTCACGATGGATGACGAGAACCTGGCGGCGGTGCGGGCACTCGCGCGGGGCACCGGAGCGACCGCACGCATCGGTCCGCTCACTCGCCACAGCCGGCTCCTGAGCTGCCGCGAAGTTCCCGACCCCTACTACGGGGGGCCCGACGGCTTCGAGCGGGTGCTCGATCTGCTGGAAGATGCCTGCGCGGGCCTGCTGGAGGATCTCCGCTCTCCTGCCGACTGATCCGCTCAGCTGACCAGGGCGGGCGGCCGGCTAATGCGGGGACTGGACGGCAGGGGGTGAAGAGGGCCCGGGCCAGGCATCTTCCGGAACCCTCTCGCGAAACAGATCCACCAGGGCCTCGATCACGGCATCGACGGTCATGCCATCGGTCACGAGTTCAGCCGCATCCTCCGCCTGGCACAGGGGTGCGACAGCGCGTGTGGAATCGATGCGGTCGCGCTCCGCGATCTGAGCCTGCAGCTCCTCGAGGGGCGGCACCGCGAAACCCCGTTGCCGCAGGTCCGCTGCACGCCGCCGGGCCCGCTCCGCCACCGTGGCGGTGAGGAACACCTTGCACTCGGCATCCGGAAAGACCGCCGTGCCGATGTCCCTGCCCTCCGCGACCAGTCCCCCGCTTCGTCCCATGGCCTGCTGCTGGCGGGTGAGGGCTTCACGCACACAGGCATGGGCGGCCACCAGCGACACCCTCTCGGTGACCTCCGGACTGCGGATGGGCTCGCTCACCTCATGACCGTTGACCCGCACGAGCTGTTCGCCTCCCTGGCCGCTGGAAATCTGCAGCTGGAGGTTCTCCAGAAGGGGGGCGACGGCATCGGCATCGGCTGGATCCACCCCCTGCCGCAGGACCCACCAGGTCAGAGCTCGGTACATGGCCCCGGTATCCAGGTAGATCAAGCCCATGCGACGGGCGAAAGCGCGGGTCACCGTGCTCTTGCCGGCTCCGGCAGGACCATCGATGGCAACGATCGGCGGGCGGCTCATCAGGAACACATGATCGATCAGGCGACTGGGCCCGCAGTGGACGGCCGCGGCCAGCAGGGCGATCCCCTCCAGCCGCTGCAGAGGCTTCAGGCTATGCGCCGCCACGAACTCCACGTAGTCGACGCCGAGACCCGCACTCTCGAGTCGATCGCGCACCAGGGAGATCAGGGACGCACCTTCCGATGGGGCCGCCTCGAGACGGCCTCCTTCCTGCCGCACCAGGTCTGCCGCTTCGGCCAGAGCGGCCGGCAGGGCCGAAGCCCGCTGGAGCTCGGCCGGAGTGAGATAGCGATGTCGGGAACTGAAGGCAAGCCCATCGGGCTGGCGCACGGTGCCACAGCCCTGGACCCTCACCGGCAGGCCCAGATCGGTGACCACCCGGCGCAGGATCACCAGTTGCTGCCAGTCCTTTTCGCCGAGGAAGAGCCGCTCGGGTCGGGTGAGGGCAAGCAACCGGCAGACCACCGTGGCCACCCCGTCGAAGTGGCCGGGCCGGGTGGCGCCGCAGAGACCCAGCTGCAGAACCCGGGGGGGGTGTACCTGGGTGAGGTGGGAAGCCCCTCCCGGAAAGATCTCCTCCACTGAGGGAAGGAAGACGGCATCGACGTCAGCCGCTGCGGCCACTGCCGCATCCGCCTGCGGGTCCCTGGGATAGCGGCTGAAATCCTCCCCAGGGCCGAACTGGAGCGGGTTCACGAACACACTGAGCAGAACCCTCGGTGGAATCCCGCCGGGCAGGGGGATCGAGGCTCGGCGCAGCAGCTCCTGATGGCCTCGGTGGAGGGCGCCCATCGTGGGCACGAAGTGAAGGGGCCGCCCCGGTTTCTCGTGGCGCCATGCCGCCAGCTCGGCGCGGGTGCGGAGCAGTCGCACCCTCAGAGAAAGGGAAAACCCATCCGCCGGTGGGACGGATGGGATGGGAAGCCGGCACCCGAAGGCGCGGCAATCACTGCAGCACTTCCAGTCTCACATCGGCCACGCCGCTGGCCGTGACTCCCAGTTCCTGGGCAGCGCCGTGGGCGAGATCGATGATCCGGCCGCCGTGGAAGGGGCCCCGGTCGTTGATTCTCACGACGGTGGAGCGACCATTCCAGAGGTTGGTGACCCTGACGCGGGTTCCGAACGGAAGGCTGCGGTGGGCAGCAGTCAGAGTGCCGGGGCGAAAGATTTCACCACTGGCGGTGCGGTTGCCATAGAAGCCTGGGCCATACCAGCTGGCCTGACCGCTGCTCACCTGGCCGGCCCGGCCGGAGGCCAGCAGCTGACCCTGGGCCAGGGGAGCAGGCGGCATGTTCTCAAGGAATTTCTGCTCCCACGTGGGGGCGAAATCGGCCTCGCGGATAGCGACTGCCGCACCTGGGGTGCCGGCTGCCGTTTGGACACCTGCCACGGCCGGAGCCATCGTGCCAGTGCCGGAGATCAGAAGCGCTGCTGCGCCGAGAAGATAAGAACCACGCATGGCATTCGGAACGAACTTACGAAGGAGCCTGGGCCGAAGACAAAGATCAGCGGCGTTGGCGGGATTTCAACTCGTGCTCTCACGATTGGCGAGAGGGGCGAGACGAAAATTCTTGAAGAGGGTTCCTGAGAGGAATTGACGACTGCCGAAAGGTACCGGAACTTGACGGCAGATCGGATGGGCGAGACTCAGATCGGTATTGATCAGCTTTCATCATCCTTCGCCATTTCTCCCGATTTGACTGGCCTCTGCAGCGGATCCCGACCCCACCCCTGATCAGGGCATCTGATCAATGTCATAAGAGGAACTGATGCCTTGGCAGGCCGATTGCGGCACCGTCCACCACCGTTCGCTGGCAGGAGTGGCGTTGCAGGATCGGAGCCGCAGTTTCTTCTCAGCCATGGACTACCGCACAGCAGGGGTGGATGTTGTGGCCGGAAGGGCCTTCGTGGAGCGGATCAGGGCCAGCGTGGAAAGCACCCGCCGCCCCGAGGTGCTGGGCGGACTGGGAGGGTTCGGAGGGCTGTGCCGACTGCCGACCGGGTTGAGACGGCCCCTCCTCGTGGCCGGAACCGACGGGGTGGGAACCAAGCTGGAGCTGGCTCAGGCCCATGGCCGCCACCACGGAGTGGGCATCGACCTGGTTGCCATGTGCGTCAACGATGTGATCACCACCGGCGCGTCCCCCCTCTTCTTTCTGGACTACATCGCCACCGGGCGACTCCACCCGGAGGCCATGGCCGAGGTGGTGGAGGGAATCGCCGATGCCTGCCGGATCAGCGGCTGCGCCCTGCTCGGTGGCGAAACGGCGGAGATGCCTGGGTTCTACGGGCCCGGGCGGTACGACCTGGCGGGGTTCTGCGTGGCCGTGGTGGAGGAGGAGGAGATCGTGAATGGCAGCCGCATCCGTGCGGGGGACCGGATCGTGGCCGTGGCCAGCAGCGGTGCCCACAGCAATGGCTTCAGCCTTGTGCGCCGCATCCTCGAGGCCTCCGGCGCCGACCGGGACACCCTTCTCGGCCCCGGGGGGCCTCCCCTCATCGATGCACTGCTGAAGCCCACAGTTCTGTATGGATCCCTCGTGCAGGCTCTTCAGAGGGCGGGTCAGCCCCTGCACGGCATGGCCCACATCACCGGCGGCGGCCTGCCCGAGAATCTGCCCCGTTGCCTGCCCGAGGGCCTGCAGGCGGTGATCGATCCCGACAGCTGGGAACGTCCGCCCCTGTTCCGCTGGCTGCAGGAGCAGGGAGGGGTGCCCGAAGCCGATCTATGGAATACCTTCAACCTCGGTATCGGTTACTGCCTGGTGGTGCCGTCGGAGGCCCTGTCGGACGTGCTGGAGACCTGCCGTACGGTCGGGCACCAGGCATGGCCACTCGGCCACATTGCCTCTGGCACAGCCGGGACACCCTCTCTGGCCGGATTGCCGTACTGAGACGGCCATTCCCCCCCGATCCCACCCCTCCGTAGGGTCGCTGGGGCGTCTCCGATACCTTTTCTCCCCTCCCAATACCCCTGCCCGCCGATGTTCGATACCTCCTCCCGTACGACCCGCCGCCGCAGCTCCGCCGGTCCGGTCCCGCCGCAGCGACCGCAGCAACAACCCCGCCCCCGCTTCCGTGACGGTGTGCAGAAACTGCGGGAAACGGGCCCGGGCGGCCCCCGACCCACCTACCTCACCCTCAGGGATCACGGCAAGATCTACGTCGCCGATCTGCCTCGCCTCTCCGATGGCCAGCTCACCCACATCGGCAGGGAAGCCCAGGAGGTTCTCGACAGCCTCAACCGCCGACTCCAGGAACTCGACGACCAGGGCGAGCTCAACCAGACGGAGCAGGACACCCGCATCCGCGCCACGACCAAAAGGGATGTGACCGAACGATTCCTTGCGGCGATCGCCCAGGAGCAGGAACTGCGCAGCTCCAATCCCGCCCTGAGGGCCGCTGCAGGCGAATCCCTGTCACGGGCCTTCCTGGAGCTGGCTCGCCATCGTCTCCCGGGAGCCACCTTCGACTCCCTGCTGCAGGAAGCACTGGCCGCATGCAGTCCAGCCCAGGAAGGCGAAGAGGGGTCGGCCTTTGCCGAAGCCCAGATGATCCGATTGCTGCAGCGCAACGATGCGCCCCGTCCCCGGCCGGAGCCTCTGCCTGTGGTGCTCACCCCATCACCCTCAGACCCGGCCTGAGGGCAGGTCGCTCTGGAAAGGATGCGCCTGCCTCAGGCGCTCTGGAAGGGGTTTGCCGGCATCCTGGCCCCACAGGCTTCGGCAAGACGATCGAGGGCCTGCCTTTCGGCAGGTTCGAGAGTCCAGCTGAGGGCTGCGGCCGCGGCCTCCACCTGCTCGACGCTGCGCACACCGGGGATCGGCATGGCTCCATGAGCCCGGCACCAGTTCAGAGCCACGCTGCCGATGGGCATGCTCCGCTTCGCGGCCATGCTTGCCATCGTCTCCAGCAAGGGCTGAATCCTGGGCCAGAGCCGCTGGAACAGCACACCCCTGACCCCTCCGGGGGGCCTGGTCATCGACCCGGGGGGGCGGGCCAGAAGGCCGAGGGCCAGTGGGCTGTAGGCGATCAGCTCAATCCCCAGTTCCCGGCACACCGGAGCCACCCCATCCGCCGCAAGCGCCTGGGGGGCCAGCAGGGAGAACTGCACCTGGAGACTGCGAAGCGGGACGCCACGCTCCGCCAGTTGGTGATGCACCTGGCGCAGTCGTCGGGGACCCAGGTTCGACACGCCGACCTCCCCCACCTCTCCTGCGGCCACGAGATCAGCCAGTCCCTCCAGCAGGGGACCCTCCTGCCAGGGGGCATAGCGGGCCGTGCTCCAGTGGAGCTGTACCCGATCGAGCTTGCCCTGCAACCGGCGGCGGGAAGCCTCGAAGGCGCGGCGGAAGCCGGATCGGCCCAGGCGCCAGGGGAAGGGAGCCAGCTTGGTGGCCACGGTGAGAGCCCTGCGGCGGCTGTCCGGAAGCGCAGCGCAGAAGCGTCCCAGCAGTTCCTCGCTGCGACCGTTGAAGCGTCCGGTGCCGTAGGAATCGGCGGTGTCGAAGAAGCCAAGTCCCAGGCCGACGGCCCGCTCGAAACAGGCCTTCAGTTGTTCGTCCTGGGCGGGCTGGTACCCCCACAGGAACTCGTTGCCCCAGGCCCAGGTGCCTACCC
This sequence comes from uncultured cyanobacterium, assembly GCA_963847745.1. GTDB lineage: Bacteria > Cyanobacteriota > Cyanobacteriia > PCC-6307 > Cyanobiaceae > Cyanobium. Next base: position 50,189 of record CAWKAW010000021.1, read on the forward strand.
CGAGACCAGGGCTGCCAGCGGACTCGGCCATCGGGATCGCAGCGGCAGGGGAGGCAGCGCCATGATCGTCTCTCCCTGTTCGTTTCGTGGCCAGGCCTTGGGCAGCAGCATCGCCGATGATCCCTGGCCCGCCCAGGAGAGGGCCCAGCGGATTCGGCCACCGGTCGCCCCCGGGAAGGAAAGCGCGGGATCCTCGGGCTGCGAGCCCGTTCTCTGTCTTCACTGTGGGCGCACCGCCAGCAACGGGATCTCCTGCCAGGGGATATGCGTGGCGGATTCGGGCTATTGAGTCGCCTCTGTGGATGGCGATCCCTGGGAATCGCGACCTGCCTCGGCCTGGCGGCAACCGCGGGGATGGGGCAGAGAAGCCAGGCTCAGCAGCCCACCGCCATCGATGACTTCGGGCGGTGGGAAACCCGTCTCCAGCACTGCCGGATGGGGCAAGCGGCCGCTGCGGGCTCCAGCGGCGGGCCCCGGGGCTGCCAGTACCTGCGTCTGGAGCAACAGATGCAGGGGCTGATGAGCGTGCGCTTCATCGCCGCCTCGGGCGGCACCACTCCCTCCAGCAGCGAGCTGGTGTTCGCCGGGGTGGTGGCGCCCGGAAGTGGGGCGATGCAGTGCCGGCAGGGGCGCTGTGAACCCAGCTGGCCGGTTCGCCTGCTCGTGCACGCCACCGCCCACGCAGGGATCGATCCGCGGGGGGTGGCGCTCGGAATTCCCCGGGCGAGGATGGCCCGGGGCAGGTGCCTGCTGCAGAAAGGCAGCGTGAGCTGCCGGGCGGGGGAAACGGGGCAGGCCCCCTGGGAGGCCAGTGGGCGGTGGTGAGGAAGGGATGGTTGCGAAACCTGACGTTTCACCAGGGAAGATCACGAACGATGCCGGATCTACAGATTGGCTTTATGGTTGGGCGACTCGGACGTGGAGCCATGCCCCAAACCGCTTCCCTCCTGGCTCTGGTGGGCGTGCTGGGTTTCGCGCTCCTCTCCCTCCTGTTCGGCATCTTCACCTGAAGGCGGCCCCAGCGCCATGGCTTCCCGCGGAACTCCTCCCCCGTCGCCGTCCAGTCGGTCATCCTCACTCCCTCACGGTCAGGCGACGTCCTACAGAGGGATGGTGACGCTGGAGGCAGCGTGAAAGTTACCCATCACGGCGAAGAGCATCTGCTGTGCCTCTCATCGGAAGAGGTCGCCCTGCTCGTGGACATGTGCCACGCGGCTGTGATCTCGGATCATCTGCCCGCACGGAAGAGCACCCAGAGACGGCTGCGCCTCTTCATGGGCGAATTGCAGAGTTCACTCTTCGACACCGCCCAGTCCGTCTGGAGAAAGCGGCGATCCATGTCGAAGGGAGGCGGCTCCTGATTCGATGGAGCGCCCCATGCGTGGGGCATCGAGAGAGCCGAGGCGGGAGGTTTCAGGCGTGCCTCCCTGGGGATCGGGGAAGAAGGCGGCACCCAGATTCGAACTGGGGATAAAGGATTTGCAATCCTCTGCCTTACCACTTGGCCATGCCGCCGCTCGGGAACCCAGACTCCCCGCTGCGGATCGTATCAGCCATGGCATGCCGCCCCGTCTGCTGGTTCTGAGCAACGGCCACGGGGAAGACCTGATCGCCCTGCGGCTGATCGATGCCCTGCTGAAGCAGCGGCCCGGGCTGGATGTCGCCGTATTGCCACTCGTGGGCGAGGGGGCGACCTTCACCGCGGCGGCAGAGCTGGGTCTGCTGCGGCTGGTGGGGCCCCGCCAGGCCCTGCCGAGCGGTGGCTTCAGCAATCAGAGCCTGGCTGGATTGCTGGCCGATCTGGCCACCGGTCTGCCGCTGCTGAGCTGGCGCCAGTGGCGCCTGGTGCGGCAGTGGGGGCACTGCGGCGATCCGGTGCTGGCTGTGGGGGATCTGCTTCCCCTGCTGCTGGCCTGGGGTTCCGGCGCGCCCTACGGGTTCATCGGAACGCCGAAGAGCGACTTCACCTGGACCTCTCCGCCACCCGCGGGTTGGCGCCGATCAACCCTGGCGGATGGCTACCACCGTTGCAAGGGCAGCGAATGGGACCCCTGGGAATGGGCCCTGATGGCCCACCACCGGTGCCGGTTGGTGGCCGTGCGCGACCGGCTCACGGCCCGGGGGCTGCGGCGGCACCACGTGGCCGCCCTCGCCCCCGGCAACCCGATGATGGATGGTTTTCGGCCAGACCCGCTGCCGCCGTGGCTGCGGGATCGGCGGCGCATCCTGCTGCTGGCCGGAAGCCGGATGCCCGAGGCCGCCCGCAACATGGTCCGGCTGCTGGAGGCCCTGCCCCATCGGGGCGTTCTGCCTGTGGGCGCGCGAGGCAACAGCGACACTCCCCTCACCGTGCTGGTGGCGACCGGGAACGTTCCCCGGCCGGGCGAGATGGCCCCCCTCCTCGACCGCCTCGGGTTCGAGGCGATGACCCCACCACAGGGGTCGCAGGCCGACTCTGCCTGGGAGCGGGGAGCCCTGCAGCTGCTGATCGGCCGCGGCCGGTTTTCCGAGTGGGCTCCGTGGGCGGAAATGGGAATGGCCACGGCGGGAACCGCGACCGAACAACTGGTGGGGCTGGGTGTGCCTGCCCTCTCCCTGCCCGGACGGGGACCCCAGTTCCAGGCGGGCTTCGCCCTTCGCCAGAGCCGTCTGCTGGGGGGTGCCGTGGAACCGTGCCGTTCTCCCCGGGAGATGGGGGAACGACTGGCTGCGCTTCTGGGCGACCCGGCGGAGAGAAGCCGCCTGGGAGGGATCGGCCGAAGACGGATGGGGCCCTCCGGAGGCAGCAAACATCTGGCCAGTCTGATCGGTGAGCGGCTGCTGGGGGCCTGCGGCCCTCCGGGTCAAGCGGAAGGGCAGGGGCAGGATGATGGAGGCACCCTTCCCCCCTTCTGATCCATGCCGGCCACCCCCGAGCGCGGCTACGAGAAAGCCTGCGCACGCCTCGCCAGCCACCTCGGCGTGAGCCTGGCTTCGGCGCGCAGCCGGGTGGACAGCACGGCAGCCCGGGAGGGACTGCGCGATCCGGCCTCCCGGCAGGCGCTGGCCGAACGCATGCTCGAGGAGGCCGTGGCCACCGGTGTCGACCATGGATCCCTGCTGAGCTCCCAGCTCGGGGCCGTGGGCACGGATGAACACTTCATGACCGAGGACTGAACCAGCCCGGAAGTCAGTGCTCGAAGATCGCTCCGAAGCGCTGGCGATCGAGCGCCGCGAAGACCGGAATGCAGGCAAAACAGCGCTGGGCCAGGTCCCAGCGCTGCTCCCGCCGCAGCATCGCCTCGAGGCGATCGCGGGCGGGCAGCAGCCAGCGCACGTCGCCGGCCGCATAGGCCAGCTGGGCATCGCTGAGTTCCTCCACCCTTCCCCAGTCGGAACTCTGGGCCTGCTTGTCGAGATCGACTCCCACCAGTTCGCTCACCACTTCCTTGAGTCCATGGCGGGGGCTGTAGGTGCGGCCGAGTCGACTGGCGATCTTGGTGCAGAAGATCGGATTCACCTCGATCCCAAGGTTCTCGGCGAGGGCCGCCACATCGAAGCGGGCGAAGTGGAACACCTTCTCGATGCGGGGGTTCTCCATCAGGGCCCGCAGCCGGGGAGCCGCCCCCTGGCCCCGGCTCAGGCGGATGCAGCACACGTTGTCGGCTGCGTCGCAGATCTGCACCAGACAGAGGCGGTCGCGGCCATGGACCAGTCCCATGGCCTCGGTGTCGACGGCCAGGGCCGGGGAACCCTCGTACAGCCCCTGCCATTCGGCATCGAGGTCTTCATCGAAGATCGCCAGCCGTGCCGGAGGCCGGGGAGCGACCGCAGCCTGGGAGTCAGGGGAGCGGGAAACGTCATCGGCTTGGACCTGAGCCATCGAGGATTCCGGTCGGGGCTCCCATGGTGACCCAGCGGCACTGATCGGCTGCATGGGTGAGAATGACGCGTCGACCGATCCGATCCAACGATGCCCACCCTGGGCTCCACTCTGCTGCTCACCCTCCTGCTGGCCATCGGCCTGGTGTTCTTCCTGCGGGCCGCCAGCAAGGACCGCACCACGGTGGTGGAGGTGCATTCCCCCCGACCGGCGATCGAGGTGCTCGAGGGGCTCACCCACTGGCTGAAGCAGAGGGGCTGGAGAACCGACTCCGGCGATCCGGAGCGCAGACTGCTCCGCTTCCGCGGCCAGGTGCGCGCCAGCCTTCCCCTCGCCCTGCTGCTCTCCCTGCTGGGAGGACTTGGGGCGGCCTGCCTGGGCCTGGTGCTGCGGCAGGTCCTTCCCCAGCTGGCCTGGTGGCCCCTGTCCCTGGGGCTGCTCGGTCCGCTCGCGGGAGCCCTCTACCTGCGCCGGGCCGAGCGGGCGGAGAGCCTGGAGCTGCTTCTGCTCGGCAGGGAGGAAGGAGAGCGCGGCGGCAGCACCCTGCGGCTGCGGGCCCACCGCGATGAGCTGATCGCCCTGGAGACGGAGCTGGGAACCACTCTCCAGCTCGCCAGCGACGGGGCCCTGCTCAGCTCACCGATCTGAACCCAATTCCTGCTGTCATGCCTGTCCGCCTGCCCCCCTTCCTGCTGATCCCCGCCCTTCTGGCATCCGCTGCCGCCGGCGCCATCGAGGCCCCTCCCCTGGCCAATCGGGGCAGCGTCGCCTACCCGAGCCGCCAGAACCCCGCGGCGCGGCCCCAGGTGGATCCCCTCACCGGCAGCCGCAGCCGGCTTCCCAGGGACTGGGTCGGCCTGCGCAAGGTCTCGCCCGATACCCCCATCCTGGTGATGGCCGGGCACGCCGACTCCCAGTACATCGCCGGACCCGGCACCAGCGGTGAGTTCGTCGCCCTGCGGGGAGCCGCTCCGATGTATCCCGGGATCAGCGACGAGCTGTACTGGAACATGGTCATCGCCCAGGCGGTGGTGACGCTGGGCCGGCAGCGGGGCCTCGACATCCGCTACTACCGCCCTCCCTACCGCACGATCGAGGACGGGGATGCGCCGGGGACCAACTGGAGCGTGGGCAGGGAACATGTCGCCGCCGGGGGCTATGCCATGGAGATCCACTTCGACGCCTACGGGCCCGATGGGGTGGGCTCCGGACTGATCCCCCCGATCCATCGCCCCTTCAGCCGGATCGATGAGAGCCTCGCCCAGGAATTCGGCGGGTACCCGATGGCCTTCCGACAGGGCCTCGGTGGCCCCCGCCGCGGCATTGCCCTTCTGGAGATCGGCAAGCTCGAGGGGCGCCTGGAAGCGAGCCTGCGGGATCCGGCCCTGCGCGCCCGCTCCGTTCAGACCATCGCCACCCGCGTCGTGAATGCGCTGGAAGCGGGTCTGGGCCGCAGCAACCTGCCGGCGACCACGGCCACCAGGCCGTGACCCCTACGCCAGCGCCTGGTGCGGGCGGCAGCGTTCCTCCAGTTCCCTGTCCTCCAACCAGTTCTGCGGCCGGGTGAACACCTCGGTGAGCAACGCCTCCCGACTGCCGGCCTCAGGGGCGTAGGCATACTCCCAGCGCACCAGGGGGGGAAGGGACATCAGGATCGACTCGGTGCGGCCATTGGTCTGCAGACCGAAGATCGTTCCCCTGTCGAACACCAGATTGAATTCCACATAGCGGCCGCGGCGGTAGAGCTGGAACTGCCGCTCCCGCTCCCCCCAGGGGATGGCCTGACGACGTTCCACGATGGGCCCGTAGCTGGGCAGGAAGGCATGGCCGCAGGCGGAGGCCAGGCGGAACAGCTTCTCCCAGTCCTGCGCCACAGGTCCGACGTCACGAGCGGCAGCGGCGGCCGGCCCTTCGGGATCCGACCCCTTGTACAGCACACCTTCGCCATCCTGATAGTCGTAGAAGATCCCCCCCACCCCTCGGGTTTCCCCCCGGTGGCGCAGGAAGAAATACTCGTCGCACCAGGGTTTGAACACCCGGTAGTACGCGGGATCCACCCCATCGCAGGCCCGCTTGAGGGTGTGATGGAAATGACGGGCATCCTCAAGGAAGGGGTAGTAGGGGGTGAGATCGGCTCCCCCCCCGAACCACCACACGGGCCCCGCCTGGAAGTAGCGGTAGTTGAGGTGAACCGTGGGCACCCAGGGATTGCGCGGGTGCAGCACCATCGAAGTGCCGAGCGCGAACCAGCGATGGCCTTCGGCTTCGGGTCGCTGGCTGAGGATCGAGGGAGGCAATCGATCCCCCTCCACCTCGGAGAAGTTCACCCCCCCCTGTTCGAACACCCGTCCTTCCTTCATCACCCGCGAACGGCCGCCACCGCCTTCCGGCCGTTCCCAGCTCTCCTCCTGGAAACGACTCTGCCCATCGAGTTTCTCGAGACCGGCGCAGATCGAGTCCTGCAGCCCCATCAGCAGCGTGCGGGCGCGCTGGCGGGAATCGGAGGGTGGAGACATCTCCATGTCGGGCGGCGCCGGGGGTGCGGAAAGTGGTTTCACCATTCCAGCCTGGGGGGTGCCGGCACAAGACTTCGAGAGCCTCTGTCACCTGGGCCAGCGATAGCAGCACCCCTTCTAGGATCCGGATTCGTTGCGGATCCGGAGCCGGATGGCCACAGTTGATGAGGCCCGCAGGGCTCTCTCCTCCCTGCTGGATGCCGGCAGCGGCCGCAGCCTGCTCGACCTGGGCTGGATCCAGGAGCTCCGGCTTCAGGCGAACCGGGCGGTCTTCCGCCTGGCCCTGCCAGGCTTCGCAGCCAGCCAGCGGGACCGCATCGCCGCCGAGGCACGGGGGGTGCTGCTGGCGCTCGACGGCATCGACGACCTGCAGATCGAACTTGCCGCCCCAGAGGCGGGCCAGGGTCAGCGGCCTTCCTCCGGGGAGATCGGCGGGGCGGGCCACGGACCGGGACAACTCCCCCAGCGGCAGGGGATTCCCGGGGTCCGCGAGATCATCGCCGTGAGCAGCGGCAAGGGGGGGGTCGGCAAGAGCACGGTGGCGGTGAATCTCGCCTGTGCCCTCGCCACATCCGGCCTGAGGGTGGGCCTGCTGGATGCCGACATCTACGGCCCGAACGTGCCGACGATGCTCGGCGTGGCCGATCGCACCCCGGAGGTCCGGGGCAGCGGCAGCGAACAGGTGCTCACGCCGATCGAAGCCTGCGGCATCTCGATGGTTTCGATGGGGCTTCTGGTGCAGGAAAACCAGCCGGTGATCTGGCGCGGCCCCATGCTCAACGGGATCATCCGTCAGTTCCTGTATCAGGTGGACTGGGGTCAGAAGGATGTGGTGGTGGTGGACCTGCCGCCCGGCACCGGAGACGCCCAGCTGACCCTCGCCCAGGCGGTGCCGATGGCCGGGGTGGTCATTGTGACCACCCCCCAGCAGGTTTCCCTGCAGGATGCCAGGAGGGGCCTGGCGATGTTCCTGCAGATGGGGGTGCCGGTGCTGGGAGTGGTGGAGAACATGTCGGCCTTCGTGCCTCCCGATCTGCCCGAGCGCCGCTATGCCCTCTTCGGCAGTGGCGGGGGCCAGCGCCTTGCCGAGGAGGCCGGGGTGCCCCTGCTGGCCCAGTTGCCCATGGAGATGGCTGTGGTCGAAGGGGGCGATGCAGGCCTTCCCGTGGTGCTCACCGCACCGGAGTCGGTGAGCGCGAAAGCGTTTCAGGCCCTTGCTGCCCGGCTGGGCAACCTCTGTGGCCTGCACCCCATAGCGGCCTGAACCGGTGACGACCCTGGGCGCCCGTCGCGGTGGCTACTCGGGGCAGAGATCCCGGCGCAAGGGCCCTCTCGAGGAGGTGGACCTGGTTCTCTGGGGCGTTCCGCTGGCGCTCACCTTCCTGGCGGGCATCCTCATCGCCAGCACCCAGCGCCAGGCGAACTACGCCGACTGGTATCAGCACTGGATCACGGCGGCGGTCGGGATGGCGATGGCCCTGCTGCTGGCCCGGCTGCCCCTCGAACGGCTGATCCCCCTGCAATGGCCCATCTACGGAGCGATGGTGGCCAGCCTGGCGGCGGTTCGCCTGATCGGCACCTCGGCGATGGGCGCCCAGAGCTGGATCAACATCGGCGGCTTCTACGTGCAGCCATCGGAGTTCGCGAAGCTGGCGGCGATCCTGCTGCTGGCCGGCGTGCTCTCCCGCTTTCCGGTGGAGCGGCCGGTCGATCTGCTGCGACCCACGGGGATGATCGCCCTGCCCTGGCTGCTGGTGTTCATCCAGCCGGATCTCGGCACCTCGCTCGTGTTCGGAGCCGTGCTGCTCACGATGCTCTTCTGGGCCTGCATGCCGCTGGCCTGGCTGGTGCTGCTGCTTTCGCCCCTGATCACGGCGATCCTCTCGGGAGTGTTCGCCTGGGGGCTGCTGCTCTGGATCCCGCTGATGGGCCTTCTCGCCTGGCGCTCCCTGCCCTGGAAGCGCATCGGCCTCGCCATCGTGACGCTGATTCAGGGCAGCACTGCGGTGGCCACCCCCTGGCTGTGGGAGCAGGGACTCAAGCAACACCAGAGGGAGCGGCTCACAATGTTTCTCGACCCCTCCCAGGATCCCCTGGGCGGGGGATATCACCTCCTCCAGAGCAAGGTGGGCATCGGTTCCGGGGGACTGTGGGGCACGGGCCTGATGCAGGGATCGCTCACCCGCCTCCGCTTCATCCCGGAACAGCACACCGACTTCATCTTCAGCGCCCTGGGAGAGGAGACCGGTTTCGTGGGATCGGTGCTGGTGGTGGTGGGATTTGCGGTGCTGATGGGCCGCCTGCTGCAGATTGCCTCCCGAGCCCGCACGGATTACGAGTCGTTGGTGGTGGTGGGTGTCGGAGCCATGCTGATGTTCCAGGTGGTGGTGAACATCAACATGACCATCGGCCTCGGCCCGATCACGGGTATCCCTCTGCCCTGGCTCAGTTACGGCCGATCCGCCCTGCTGGTCAACTTCATCGCCCTGGGCCTGTGCGCGTCCGTGGCCCGACGCAACCGTGCCACCCATCGCTGGTGGTGAGTCTTCAGGACCTGCGGCGGCGACTGGGAGAAGGCGTCCCGCCCGGCAGGAGTGACGAAGACGGTGTCCGGCGGCAGTGGTGGGCGGCCCTGGCCACCCTGCAGGAGGATCTGCTCCCCGCCCGGCCCGGGCGACAGGGTGTCTGGCTGGCGGCCCCGTTGCCGGCCCTCTACGAACCCGATCTGCTGCACTCGCTGCAGGGATGGGTCTGGGCCCCAAGGGAGATCGACGACCTCCTGCCTCCCGCTGCGCCGTTGCTGCCGGGATCCGCCTGCCGCCCAGGGAGCCGGGAAGGGTCGGGCCTCCCCGGCAGCCTGCGCCGTCTCCCCCTGCGGGAGGAGGATGGCACCGATCCGGTGCTCGTGCTGATCACGCCCCGGCTGCAGGTGGCCCTGGCACTGGATGGCCCCCCCGAGGCCCGCCGGCTGCTGGTGCGCTTCGAGGCAGCCGTGCTCTCGGCGGCCCTCGATCTGCTGGATCGCCGCCTCCAGGAAGATGACCCGGCCTCCGCCCAGCGCCTGCGCTCGGAGCTGCGGGACCTGGGAACGCTCCACAACGACCCCGGACTCGGTGTGCGGTTCTGGCCGCTGCTGGCGCAACGACTGGCGGACATCGCCCCCAGCGTGACCCTCCAGCCGCTGGTGCAGGGTGGCGGCCGCGAGCCGCCCGAGGCGGTGAACGGCGAGCTGGCCCTGCTCGAGGCCCTCACCCATGAGGTGCGCACCCCCCTGGCGACGATCCGTACCCTGATCCGCTCCCTGCTGCGAAGAGAGGACCTGCCCAGGGTGGTGCGGCAGCGGCTGGAGCAGATCGACGCCGAATGCAACGAGCAGATCGACCGTTTCGGGCTCATCTTCCTCGCAGCCGAACTGCACCGCAGACCCGGCAGCGGCCAGCCCCTGACCGCCAGCGAACTGGCCCGCACCGATCTCAGCCACCTCCTTGGTCAGCTCGAGGACTTCTGGCGGCGGCAGCTGGCTCGCCGGGGCCTCACCCTTCACCTGTCCATCGCCAGTGATCTTCCAGCGGTGCTCAGTGATCCCAACCGGCTGGAGACCATGCTGGGCGGATTGATCGACCGCTTCAGCCGCAGCCTGCCCGGCGGCAGCCAGGTGCGCCTCAGTCTGCTGCCGGCGGGATCGCGCCTCAAGCTCCGGCTGAGCAGCGCGGACCCGGGCGGTGGCGAGGGGGGAGCTTCACGCTCCACCCCGCAGGAGGAGAGCGAACGGGTGGGCCCGGTGCTCAGCTGGAACCCGGCCACCGGCAGTCTGCAGCTGAGCCGCCAGGCCACCCAGCAGCTGTTTCACCGGCTGGGGGGAAGGCTCACCGAGAGAGGAGGCACCAGCCTCACGGTGTTCTTCCCCGTGGCCGAACCCATCGGCTGAAGGAAAGGGGGGCGGCCCGTTTGTTGACGGGTGTGAAGACTGGCGAGCGGCGCGGAAAGGGCCCGAAACGACAGTGCTAACTTCCGTTTGAAACGGTCTTCCAGCCATGCCCGAGACGGCCCTCAACGGTCAACTCCCGAAGTACATCGGCAGCACAGGGGGTCTGCTGAATTCGGCTGAAACCGAGGAGAAGTACGCGATCACCTGGAGCAGCCCCAAGGCCCAGGCCTTCGAACTGCCGACGGGCGGCGCAGCGGAAATGAACGAGGGTGAAAACCTCATGTACTTCGCCCGCAAGGAACAGTGCCTCGCCCTCGGCACCCAGCTGCGCACCAAGTTCAAACCAAGGATCGAGGATTACAAGATCTACCGGATCTACCCCGGCGGTGACACCGAATACCTCCATCCCAAAGATGGCGTTTTCCCTGAGAAAGTGAACGAAGGCCGGGAGATGGTGGGCCACAACGCTCGCCGCATCGGCGCCAATCCCGATCCTGCCAGCCTCAAGTTCAGCGGCAGGAACACCTACGACTCCTGATCGCAGCAGGCGACCACCGATGATGGCGGGGCCAGGCGCCCCGCTTTTTTTGCCTGCCTGTCGCCGCGATGCCGGGTTCTGATTGCCCCTCCGATCGAGATGCCTTTCTCTCCCGGGCGGCCCCCGGCGGGGAAGGGTTCGCTGGCCGCACCCTGATCCCGCTCTGGAAGCGCTGGCCGGCCGACCTGGAAACACCCGCTCACCACCTGGCTGAAGGTGGGAGCCGACGGCCGCCACGGCGTGCTCCTGGAGTCGGTGGAAGGGGGCGAGCGCGTGGGTCGCTGGAGCTTCGTGGTGACCGATCCGCTCTGGACCCTCACCTGCCGCGGCGAGAACGGCGAGCGCCTCTGGCGCAGCGGACGCCGCGACAGCCTGGAGGGCAATCCCTTCCAGGTGCTGCGCCAGTGCCTGGCACCGTTCCGCCCGGAGCGGGTGCCGGGGCTGCCACCGGTGGGCCAGCTCTTCGGCTTCTGGGGCTACGAACTGATCCGCTGGATCGAGCCCAGCGTGCCGGTGCATGGCACCGATCCGGCCGGGCCTCCCGACGGGTGCTGGATGCTGGCCGACAATCTGCTGGTCTTCGATCAGGTGAAACGCCAGATCACCGCGATCGCCTATGCCGACCTCAGCGAAGCGACCGACCCTGAGCAGGCCTGGTTCCAGGCCGCGGCCCGGATCGCCAGCCTGGAAACGCGGATGCACGCGCCGCTCTCCAGCAGTGTCGTTCCCCTCGAGTGGCGGGAGCAGGATCCGTCAGCCATCGATCTGGCCATCACCAGCAACCGGGAACGCCATGAATTCGAGAGGGCCGTGGCCGCGGCCAGGGACCACATCGCCGCCGGCGACGTGTTCCAGCTGGTCCTCAGCCAGCGGCTGGAAACCCACATCGAACGGGATCCCTTCGAGCTCTACCGCAGTCTGCGGATGGTGAATCCCTCGCCCTACATGGCCTTCTTCCGGTTCAGCGACTGGTATCTGATCGGATCCAGCCCGGAGGTGATGGTGAAGGCGGAACCCCGCGAGGACGGCGCCATCCTTGCCTCCGTGCGCCCCATCGCCGGAACCCGTCCCCGGGGCCTGGACGACCGGGAGGACGAGGAACTGGAGAATGAACTGCTGGCGGATCCCAAGGAACGGGCCGAGCACGTGATGCTGGTCGACCTCGGCCGCAACGATCTCGGCAGGGTCTGCAGCCCCGGCAGCGTGGTGGTGGGAGATCTGATGGTGATCGAGCGCTACTCCCACGTGATGCACATCGTGAGCCAGGTGGAGGGGAGGCTCGATCCGGAACGGGACGTGTGGGATCTGCTGATGGCCTGCTTTCCCGCCGGAACCGTGAGCGGGGCACCGAAGATCAGGGCCATGCAGTTGATTCACGATCTCGAACCGGATGCCCGGGGGCCCTACTCAGGTGTGTACGGCGCCGTCGACCTGGGGGGAGCCCTCAACACCGCCATCACGATCCGCACAATGGTGGTGCTGCCAGACCCGCAAGGGGGATGGCGGGTTCAGGTTCAGGCCGGTGCCGGAATCGTGGCGGATTCGGTGCCGGCGGCGGAGTACCAGGAAACCCTCAACAAGGCGCGGGGCATGCTCAAGGCGCTGGCCTGCCTGGGGACAACCGTCCGGGCGAACGGTGGCGTGGCGTGATGAAGGACGCTCTGCTGCTCAAGGGCTTCGAGGTGGAGATGTACACGGGTCGCCCCGATGGGGTGGTGGTGGGATGCGCGGCCGAAGCAGCCCGTGCGCTGGAGGGATTCGTGACCGAACCGGACAATCGCAACCTCGAGTACACCACCCGTCCCCATGCCGACTACGCCCACCAGCTCGCCCTGCTGCTGGAGCCCCGCCTCAGGCTGCGGCAATGGCTGGCCCCCAGGGGGCTGACCCTGCTGCCCGGCAGCACCCTGAGCCGGGGCGACAGCCACCATTTCGAGCGTTCCGATCCCTCCAACCCCTACCACTCGCACATCGCCACGACCTACGGCACCCGGGTGGTGACGGCCAGCGTGCACATCAACCTGGGGATCACGGCGATGGATTCCCTCTTCGCCTCGCTGCGCCTGCTCCGCAGCGAGGCCGCCCTGCTGCTCGCCCTCAGTGCCAGCTCACCCTTCCTCGACGGCCGGGCCACCGGGGCCCATTCCCAGCGCTGGCTCCAGTTCCCCCTCACTCCCGCCAAGGTCCCCCTGTTCATCGACCACCGGCACTACATCGACTGGATGGGTGAGCAGCTGGCGGCAGGCGCGATGCGCAACGTCCGCCATCTGTGGACGTCGGTCCGGCCCAATGGGGAGGATCGCCCCCACGATCTCAACCGTCTGGAGATCCGCATCTGCGATCTGATCAGCGACCCCCTGCTGCTGGTGGCGGTGACGGCCTTTGCGGAACTGCGGGTGCACCAGCTGCTGGCCGACCCGACCGGCCAGGACCCCCTGCAGGCGAGCCTGCTCGATCCCGGGGAACTGGCGGAGCTGGCCGATGCCAATGATGCGGCCGTGGCCCGGGCCAGCCTGGATGCCGACCTGCAGCACTGGCGCGACGGCACTCGGATCCAGGCCCGCCAGTGGATCCTGCAGGACCTGGAGGCCATGGCCGACCTGGCGGCGTCCCTCGGGCTCACCGAAACCCTGGTGCCCCTGCGCCAGGTTCTCAGTGAGGGGAATCAGGCGATGCGCTGGCTGGCCCGGCATCATTCCGGGGAGGCCATCGGCTCCATCCTCCGGACGGAAGCAATCGAGATGGCTGCCCAGGAACGCAGCCTGCAAACCTTGCTCGCCACGGATCCTGCGTACGCTCTGGGATGATCATGCAGACCTCCGCCGCCCTGCCTGCCCCCATGCGGCAGCCTTCCACCCTGCCCCCAGCGGCAACCCCGGAGACGCCTCCCGGGGTGATCCGCCTGCTGGGGGAGCGTCTGGAACTGGTGGAGGATCTGTGGCTCACGGTGCTCCGCAGCGAGTGTCCCTCCGATCAGGTGGAGAGGCTGCTGCGCCTGAAGGAACTGAGCGGCCCCCTGAACCCGCCGGAGCTGGTCCAGAGCGATGAGCAGGCCAGCCTCGATACCGGCGATGCGGAAGGCATCGTTCAGCTGATCGGGGAGATGGACCTGGCTGAGGCCATCGCCGCCGCCCGGGCCTTCTCCCTCTACTTTCAGCTGGTCAACATCCTGGAGCAGCACATCGAGGAGGACAGCTACCTCGAAAGCCTCCGCACCGCACCGACCTCGGCCCCCAGCGATCCCTTCCTCCCCCCCCTGGCCAGCCAGAGCGAACCGGCCACTTTCCGTGAGTTGTTCGAGCGGCTGCGGGCCCTCAACGTGCCCCCCGCCCAGCTGGAGAACCTGCTGCGGGAGCTCGACATCCGATTGGTGTTCACCGCCCATCCCACGGAGATCGTGCGCCACACGGTGCGCCACAAACAGCGGCGCGTGGCGGCCCTGATCCAGAAACTCCAGCATGGCAACGAGGCCAATCCGGAGGATGACCAGCGGCTGCGGCAGCAACTGGAGGAGGAAATACGACTGTGGTGGCGCACCGACGAACTGCACCAGTTCAAGCCCTCGGTGCTGGATGAGGTCGACTACGCCCTGCATTACTTCCAGCAGGTGCTCTTCGATGCGATGCCGCTGCTGCGGCAACGGATCCGGGCAGCACTGGCCGCCAGTTACCCCGACGTGGAACCTCCGCGCGACGCCTTCTGCACGTTCGGATCCTGGGTGGGATCCGATCGGGATGGCAATCCCTCGGTCACGCCGGAAATCACCTGGAGAACTGCCTGTTATCAGCGCCAGCTGATGCTCGAGCGCTACATCCGTTCAGTGTCGGACCTGCGGGATCAGCTGAGCATCTCGATGCAGTGGAGCCAGGTCAGTCCGTCCCTGCTGGAGTCCCTGGAGATGGACCGGCTGCGGTTTCCCGAGATCTACGAGGAGCGGGCAGCCCGCTACCGCCTCGAGCCCTACCGCCTGAAGCTGAGCTACACCCTCGAGCGTCTGCGTCTCACCCACCTGCGCAACCAGCAATTATCCGAGGCGGGCTGGGAATCCCCCTGCGACGGCCATACCGGCTTCCAGGAAGGCTTCGGCAGCCTCCCCTCCCCTGCCACCGGTCAGGAGCTCCACTACGGCTCGGTGGAGGAATTCCGCACCGACCTCGAACTGCTGAAGGAAAGCCTCGATGCCACCGGGCTGAGCTGCGAATCCCTGGCCGATCTGCTCACCCAGGTGCACATCTTCGCCTTCTGCCTGGCCAGCCTCGACATCCGCCAGGAGAGCACCCGGCACAGCGACGCCATCGACGAACTCACCCGCTACCTGCAGCTGCCGGTGCCCTATGGCGAGATGGATGAAGACCAGCGGGTGGCCTGGTTGCTCTCCGAGCTGCAGACCCGCAGGCCCCTCCTTCCCGGCACGGCACGGTGGAGTGAGGCCACCGCCCAGACCTTCGCGGTGTTCCGGATGGTGCAGCGTCTGCAGCAGGAATTCGGCTCCCGCATCTGCCGCACCTACGTGATCTCGATGAGTCACACGGTCTCGGATCTGCTGGAGGTGCTGCTGCTGGCCAAGGAAGCCGGACTCCTCGATCCCCTGGTGCAGCGCTCCACGCTGCATGTGATCCCGTTGTTCGAGACCGTGGAAGATCTGCAGCGGGCACCGGAAGTGATGGAACAGCTGTTCGCAACTCCCTTCTACCGGGAGCTGCTGATCAGCAATGGCACCTCCGGCCAGCCGCTCCAGGAAGTGATGCTGGGCTACTCCGACAGCAACAAGGATTCCGGGTTCCTTTCCAGCAACTGGGAGATCCACCGGGCCCAGATCGCCCTGCAGCGGCTCGCCAATCAACACTCCGTGGCCCTGCGCATCTTTCATGGCCGCGGCGGATCGGTGGGTCGCGGTGGCGGGCCTGCCTACCAGGCCATCCTGGCCCAGCCCAGCGGCACCCTGCAGGGCCGGATCAAGATCACCGAACAGGGAGAGGTTCTCGCCTCCAAATATTCCCTGCCCGAACTGGCCCTCTACAACCTCGAGACCGTGACCACCGCCGTGCTGCAGAACAGCATGGTGAGCACGCCACTCGATGACACACCGACCTGGAATTCCCTGATGGAGCGGCTTGCCGCCCGATCCCGGAAGCACTACAGGGCCCTGGTGCACGAAAATCCCGACCTGGTGCCTTTCTTCCAGCAGGTCACCCCGATCGAGGAGATCAGCAAACTGCAGATCTCCAGCCGTCCGGCCCGCCGCAAAAGCGGAGCCCGGGACCTCTCGAGCCTGCGTGCCATCCCCTGGGTCTTCGGCTGGACCCAGAGCCGTTTCCTGCTGCCCAGCTGGTATGGAGTGGGCACGGCCCTCCAGGAGGAGGTGAGCCAGGATCCGGAGCAGATGGAGCTGCTGCAGCTGCTCTACCAGCGCTGGCCCTTCTTCCGAATGCTGATCTCCAAGGTGGAGATGACCCTCTCCAAGGTGGATCTGGAGCTCGCCCACCACTACGTGGTCTCTCTCGGTCGCCCGAACAACCGCGAGACCTTCGCTGCCATCTTCGCCTCCATCGCCAGCGAATACGGCCTCACCCGCGATCTCGTGGAACGCATCAGCGGTCACCGCCGTCTGCTCGACGGCGATCCGGCCCTGCAGCTCTCCGTGGATCTGCGCAACCGCACCATCATTCCCCTGGGATTCCTGCAGGTGGCCCTGCTGCGCCGTCTGCGGGATCAGAACCGCCAGCCTCCGATGAGTGAAGCGAGCGCGACCAGCGGCGGCGATGGCCGCACCTACAGCCGGAGCGAGCTCCTCCGGGGCGCCCTGCTCACGATCAACGGCATCGCCGCCGGCATGCGCAACACCGGCTGAGCCCCGGGAACCCGATCTCCTCCCTCTTGATTCCCTTCCGCAGTCCAGCGCCACTCCCCCTTCTGCGCGAGGGGTACAAACTGCTGAGCCAGCCCGAACTCAGCAGCGACGCACTCAATCACCTTCTCGAGGTGTGCGGGGAGCCTGCCCGCCTGCCCGAGCGCTGGCAGAGGGTTCTCGATCGCAGTGCCTGGCACCTGGCCGTGGTCGACGGCTCCGGCCGGCTCGTGGGCTTCGTGAGGGCCACGAGCGATCAGGCCCTCAACGCCAATCTCTGGGACCTGCTCAGCGACCCGGCCGATCCTGCCCGGCCTGAGGTGCTGGCAGCCCTGGTTCAGGTGGCTCTGGCCCGGCTGCGCAGGGAACTGGGGGGATGCAGCATCTCCCTCTCCGCCCCACCGGAAGCCCTGAAGGCCCTCACCCGGATGGGATTCGTGGTGGATCCCGGCGGCATCCGCGCCATGGGGCTCGGGCTGGGGCAGGGATGAGGGGGGTCTGGGAGCTCCCCACGGATCCGGCCATGGAGAGGGAGAGGTGGGAGGCCGGATGGCCTGGAAAGCGAGCATGGAGGGACTCGAACCCCCGACACTCAGAACCGGAATCTGATGCTCTATCCAACTGAGCTACATGCCCAAGCCCAGGACCGGTTCTGACATCGAGGGATCGCTGGGGACCCCTCGTTTGGAACCGGGTGCGCCTGTGGGAGGGATCCTAGCCTCAGGCCTGTCCGGCCCGATCCGTCTGCGGCGCCTGGAGTTGCGCCAGTTCCGCAACATCGCTTCCCTGGATCTCAGCCTCGAGGCCTCCCGCCTGCTGGTGATCGGTGGCAACGGAGAGGGCAAGTCGAATCTGCTGGAGGGGGTGGAGCTGCTCACCAGCCTGCGGTCCCACCGCTGCAGCAGCGACCGGGAACTGATCGGCCACGGCCTGCCGGGCAGTCGACTGGTGGGCAGCACCAGCGAAGGGGATGAGCTGGAACTGCTGCTGCGTCGCAGCGGCGGGCGACTGGCCCGGCGCAACGGCAAGGTGCTGGGCCGGCAGATCGACCTGGTGGGGAGCCTGCGCTGCGTGGGCTTCAGCGCCTTCGATCTGGAGCTGGTGCGGGGGGAACCGGCGCAGCGGCGCCAGTGGCTCGATCGGGTGGTGCTGCAGCTGGAACCTCTCTACGGGGACCTGCTCAGCCGCTACGGCCGGCTGCTGCGACAGCGGAGCCAGCTGCTGCGGCGGGGACTGGCCAGGGGCCAGCGGGCGGAACTCCTCGACGCCTTCGATCAGCAGATGGCCCTGGTCGGCGTGCGTCTGCACCGGCGGCGGCGGCGGGCCCTGGAGCGTCTCCACCCCCTCGCGGCCGCCTGGCAGGAGCAGCTGGGCGGAAGCAAGGAGGCGGTTCAGCTCCACTACCGCAGCGGCAGTCATCTGGAAGGGGAGGAAGGGGAGGAACCCTGGCGGCTGGCTCTGCAGGAGCAGCTGCGGGCCCAGCGGGACGAGGAGGAACGGCTGGGGCAATGCCTGGCCGGACCCCACCGGGACGAAATCGACCTGCTCCTGGCAGGGGTACCGGCCCGCCGCTACGGCTCGGCCGGGCAGCAACGCACCCTCGTGCTGGCCCTCAAGCTGGCGGAGCTGGAACTGGTGCGACAGGTGGTGGGGCAGCCACCCCTGCTTCTGCTCGATGACGTGCTGGCCGAGCTGGATCCCGGCAGGCAGCAGCTGCTGCTGGAGGCCGCCGGGCAGGGACACCAGTGCCTGGTGAGTGCCACCCATCTCGATGCCTTCGGTGGCGGCTGGAGGCGTGACTGCCAGGTGGTGGAGATGCAGGCGGGAAGCCTGCGGGCGCTGTGAGGCCGCTGGTGTCTCCACCGAACAGTTGCCTGCAGAGCGGCGCGTATGGTGAGGACCTGTTTGCCTGGATTCGATGAACCAGAGCCTTGCCTGCCTCCACCCCAACCCGGGATGGAACGGAGCCTCTTCCCAACCCCTCTGCCCACCACCGACCACCGAAGCGGTCGGCAAACACTGCATCCTCGAGCTCTACGACTGCGACAGCGCCAGGCTCGACGACGAAGCCTTTCTCAGGGACGCCATCACGACAGCAGCCAAACGTGCCGGCGCCACCCTGCTCAACCTCATCACCCACCGCTTCGAGCCCCAGGGTGTGACCGGTCTCGCCCTCCTGGCGGAATCTCACATCTCCATCCACACCTGGCCGGAATCCGGCTATGCCGCTGTGGATGTGTTCACCTGCGGGGATCACACCATGCCCGAACGGGCCTGCCAGGTGCTCGTCAGCGAACTGCTGGCGGCCCATCACAAGCTCACCAGCTTCCGGCGCGAGACACCCTCCTCCGTGGCGGAGAGTGATCGCGATCCCCTGTTGACAGCGGCCTGATCAGCCGCTTCCAGGGGGAGGGTTGGCGGCGCCACCCAGAGCCCGGTTGAGCTTGCCGCTCACCAGCCCTTCCAGGTCAAGCCCCACCGCCTGGAAACCGAGGGCAGTGAAGGCGCCCACCAGCTCCTCTCTGAGGGTTCCCTGGGCCATCCGCACCAGCGCCTCCGGCAGCAGGGTGGCGGGCAGCTCGATCCGGGCGGCCTCACCCTGGCTTCGCACCCGCAGTTCCGGGAAGCCTCGCTCCCGCAGCCAGGCCTCCGCGGCCGCCACCCGCCGGAGGCGGGTGGCGCTGATCGGTTCTCCGTAGGGGAACCGGGAGGCGAGACAGGGCTGGGCGGGCTTATCCCACCAGGGCAGGCCCAGGGCCCGGGAAAGCCGGCGCACGCCGGCCTTGTCGATGCCGGCATCGGCCAGGGGGGAGATCACCCCATGCTCACGGGCGGCCTGGATCCCCGGACGATGGTCGCCGAGGTCATCGAGGTTCACCCCATCCAGCACCGGGGCGCGGCCGGCATCAGCGGCAATCGGCACCAGGAGCTGATGCAGTTCCCGCTTGCAGGCATAGCAGCGGTGCTCGGGATTGCTGGCGTAGATGGGATCCGCCAGTTCGGCGGTGGTCAGCTCCCGGTGGCGCACCCCCAGCCAGCGGGCCTGGTCCCGGGCCTCCTCGAGCAGGTGGGGGGCAAGGGCGGGGGAGACGCCGGTGACGGCCAAGGCCCCCTCGCCGAGTTGATCCACGGCGAGGGCGGCCACCAGGCTGCTGTCGACGCCGCCGGAATAGGCCACCACCACCCGCTCGAAGGCCTCCAGCCTCAACCGAAGATCGGCAAGGGACCGCTCCAGGGAGGAGGGGATCGATTCCAGCAGGGTGAAGGGCATGGAGAGGATCCTGGCAAGATTCCGGGGCGACGGAAGCCTCCGGGGGATCTGGGTAGCATCCGGTTCCGACCGGACGGCCGATGACTCCACCTTCGAGCACCACCCGGACAGCGCAGAAGGGAACGGGCCGTGGCATCGGGATCCGCACGGCGGCGGGCAGCGAGGAGCGGGTGCACGGCCAGCTGCACGTCTACGACGGCGACGGCAAGGGCAAGAGCCAGGCAGCCCTGGGGGTGGTGCTGCGCACCATCGGCCTGGGCATCTGCGAACGGAAGCGAACCCGTGTGCTGCTGCTGCGGTTCCTCAAGGGCCCCGGCCGCTCCTACGACGAGGACGCCGCCATCGAGGCCCTGCAGCAGGGCTTCCCCCACCTGATCGATCAGGTGCGCACGGGCAGGGGGGAGTTCTTCAGTGCCGAGGAGGCGACCCCCTTCGATCGGCAGGAGGCCCAGCGGGGCTGGGACATCGCCCGGGGGGCCATCGCCAGCGACCTCTATTCCGTGGTGGTGCTCGACGAACTCAACCCCGTGCTCGACCTGGGCCTGCTGGATCCGGCCGAGGTGGTGCGCACCCTCTCCGCCAAACCGCCCGGGATGGAGGTGATCTGCACGGGCAGGGGGGCTCCCCCCCAGCTGGTGCAGCTCGCCGATCTGCATTCCGAGATGCGGGCCCACCGCCGCCGCTTTGCCGACGAGGGGGACGGCAGCCAGCTGGAGGGAACGGGGCTCGACGGCATCGAGATCTACACCGGCGAGGGGAAGGGGAAGTCGACCAGCGCCCTGGGCAAGGCCCTGCAGGCCATCGGCCGGGGCATCAGTCAGGACAAGAGCCACCGCGTGCTGATCCTGCAGTGGCTCAAGGGCGGCAGCGGGTACACCGAGGATGCGGCCATCGCCGCCCTGCGGGAGAGCTACCCCCACCTGGTGGATCACCTGCGCTCCGGTCGCGATGCCATCGTCTGGCGCGGCCAGCAGCAGCCGATCGACTATGTGGAAGCGGAGCGGGCCTGGGAGATCGCCCGGGCGGCCATCGCCAGCGGCCTGTACAAGACGGTGATCCTCGATGAGCTCAATCCCACGGTGGATCTGGAGCTGCTGCCGGTGGAGCCGATCCTGCAGACCCTGCTGCGCAAGCCGACCGAAACGGAGGTGATCATCACCGGTCGCTGCAAGAGCCGCCCGGCCTACTTCGATCTGGCCAGCGTGCACTCGGAGATGGTGTGCCACAAGCACTACGCCGAGCGCGGCGTGGATCTCAAGCGGGGCGTCGATTACTGAACGGGTTCTGCCGCCACTGAAGGGGTCTGCAGCAGAACCGGGAAGCGATCACCCTGCAGCCAGCACGGTGAGCTGGAAGGGGGAACCGGCTCTCGAGGGCGAGCAGCCGCTGCCCCGGCACCGCTCCCGCGGCACGGTCCCGCTGCACCGCACCCGTGGCTGCCTCCGCAGAGGCCTCAGTAGCGAGGGACCGCTGGATCCACTTCCTGGCTCCAGGCATCGATGCCGCCGGACACATTCACGCCCTCGATGCCATGACGGCCCAGGGCGATCAGCGCCTTGGCGGAGCGCCCCCCGAGCTTGCAGTGCACGTAGAGCCTCTTGCCCTCGGCGAAGCGGCGCACATCCTCGATGGCTTCACCGCTCTCGATGCGATCGAGGGGCACGAGAACCGAACCGGGAATCACGGCGATCTCGGCTTCGTTGGGATTGCGCACATCCAGCAGCAGGATGTCCTCCAGCTGACCGTTGATCAGGGTCTGGAGTTCGGCCACGGTGATGCTGGGCACGGCGCCGGCCTCCTCCTGCCCGGGGGAGGTGCCACCCACACCACAGAACTCCTGATAATCGATCAGATTCTCGATCACGGGCCGCTCGGGATTGGGCCGCAGCTTCAGTTCCCGGAAACTCATCTTCAGGGCATCGAACAGCAGCAGGCGGCCACTGAGGGTGGTGCCCAGACCGGTGATGATCTTCACGGCCTCCGTGGCCTGGATCACGCCGATGATGCCGGGAAGAACGCCCACCACTCCGCCTTCCGCGCAGGAGGGAACCATGCCCGGCGGTGGCGGCTCGGGGAAGAGATCCCTGTAATTGGGGCCTCCCTGGTAGTTGAACACCGTGGCCTGGCCCTCGAACCGGAAGATCGAGCCATACACGTTGGGCTTGTCGAGCAGCACGCAGGCGTCGTTGACCAGGTAGCGGGTGGGGAAGTTGTCGGTGCCGTCGCAGACCAGGTCATAGGGCTCGATGATCTCCAGGGCGTTCTCACTGGTGAGGGCCGTCTCGTAGAGATCCACCTGGCAGTGGGGATTGATCTCCAGGATGCGGTGCCTGGCCGATTCGATCTTGGGTCTGCCCACCCAGCTGGTGCCGTGGATCACCTGCCGTTGCAGGTTGCTGTGGTCGACCACATCAAAGTCGACGATGCCGATCCGCCCCACGCCGGCCGCCGCCAGGTAGAGCAACAGGGGTGAGCCGAGCCCGCCGGTGCCCACGCAGAGCACCGAGGCCGCCTTGAGCCGTTTCTGCCCTTCCATCCCGACCTCCGGCAGGATCAGGTGGCGGGAGAAGCGGGCCACCTCATCGGGGCTGAGCTGGATGCCGCTGGTGTCGGGAGGAAGCATGGGAGCGGAGGAGCGAACCTGAAACGAGGCGACGGAACCGTCGCGCCCTCAGTCCTCCATTCTCCACGTCAGTTGCCGGGGCTGGGCCCATTCACCGGGGCCGGGGTCGGGGATCCACCAGCAGCCCAGCTCCGCTTCCGCCGGCCAGCCCGCTCCCCCGGCAGAGGCGGATGTCGGGGGCAGGGCCAGGATGAGCATCAGGGTGGGGGCGAAGCAGAAGTCCCGATCGGTGAAGGAGGGCACCGGCTGGCCGCCGGGATGGCTGTGGGCCGAACCCAGCACCTGCAGCCCATGGCCCCGCGCCCACTTCTGGGCCAGCAACTGCTCTCTCGGGTCGATGGCGAAGCGCCGGGTGCGCTCCCCGGCCGGCTGCCACACATTGCGACAGGGCCAGGTCCGGCGCAGCCGCCAGGGATTACCTCTCCCCTCCTGGCTGGAGACCTGCGCAAGCCCGGGTTCGCCAAGGAGCAGAGCACAGCCCTCCTCCGGGACGGGAACGGCCAACACCCTCTGCAGAACGGTCAGCGCCTGCCGACCGATCCGCACTTCCCCTGGCATTCGCTGCTCCACAGGGGTACCTTGTGAGCTGATCCTTTCAAACCTGCCCTTCCATGAGCGACGCCGGCACCGAACTGAAGGAATTCGGAAAAAACGTTGTCGACGCTGTGGACGACAAGGTGGATGCGATTGACGATGCGATGAAGGAGGCGGGAGCCGACTTCAGCGAGCGCTACAAGGACGTGCTCGGCAAGGTGAACGAGTCCCTCGACAAGGTGGACTGGCACCAGGTGGGCCGCATCGGCAAAGCCCTCGGTGTGATCCTTGCGGTGATCGTGGCTCAGATCCTGATCAAGGGCGTGCTCGACACCATCAACCTGCTGCCGATCGTTCCCGGCCTGCTGGAGCTGCTCGGTCTTGTCGTGGTGGGCAAGTGGGGCTGGGACAACCTCACCACCAGCGAGAAGCGCGCCGCCCTGAACGGCAGGGTCCAGCATCTTCGCCAGGAGTACCTGGGCTGAGGCTGGGGAGCACACGGCCTGCCCGCAGCCTCCAGCCACGCTCCTCGCGCCCTCCGATCGTTCCGCCCGGCTGACACCCCTCAGCCGGGCATCGTTCTGAGGAGGTGATCGATCGAGCTCTGGGCCTGCCGGTGGTAGCCGCCACCGAAGAGGTTGGCGTGATTGAGCAGGTGGTAGAGGTTGTAGAGATCCACCCTGGTGTGGTGATCCGCCGGCAGGGGCCAGCGCTCCTCGTAGGCCGCGAAGAATTCGCCCGGAAACCCTCCGAAGAGTCGGGCCATGGCCAGATCCACCTCCCGATCGCCGCGGTAGGCCGCCGGATCGAACAGGGCACCCCGGCCATCAGCCAGGGGTGAGGCATTGCCGCTCCAGAGATCCCCATGCACCAGGCAGGGCTCGGGGCCGTGGGAGCCGAGCCAGGCGGGCACCCGTTCGAGCAGGTCCCCCGCCCCCCTGAGGGAGTGCCCCTTCGCTGCCAGCCGCTCGAGCTGGGGGGCCAGTCGCCGTGAGGCGAAGAACGGCCCCCAGAGCTCGAACCAGCCGTTTCCCTGGGCACCGGAGCCGATGAAGTTGTCGCGCTCCCAGCCGAAGCGGCCGGGGCGGTCGTCCCTGGCGGTGACGGCCGCAAGGCTCTGGCGGTGCAGGTCGGCCAGCCCCGCCCCCAGGCGCCGCCAGGCCCCGGGGGAGCTTCGCCCCAGCTCCAGCCAGGGCAGCACCAGCACGGCCTGCTCCCCCGCCAGCCCGAGGGCCAGGGGCTCGGGAACCACCAGCTGGGCGGGATCGGCCACCGCCCGCAGGCCCCCCAGCCCCTCTGCCTCCGCCTCCAGCAGGGGCAGGGCCTCGCGACGGCCGGTCTTGGCGAAGAGCCTTCGCCCATCGGCGAGGCGCAGGCACCAGGCGCTGTGGATGCAGCCGCCGCCCACAGGGGAGCGGTCCACCAGCGGGGCCTCGAACCGTTCGGCCAGCCAGCGGGCCAGGGCATCGGCAGCCTGCTCAGCCATCTCGCGGGGGCGGGGAACGGCTGCCAGCATGCCCGGATGGCACCGGAGGCCGGCAACGGCGGCGAGGCACGGGATGTGGTGGTGGTGGGGGCGGGCATCGCCGGCCTCACGGCAGCAGCCCTGCTGGCGAAGCAGGGACTGGGCGTGGATCTGCTGGAGGCCCACCACCAGAGCGGGGGCTGCGCCGGCACCTTCCGGCGGGGGCCCTGGACCTTCGATGTGGGCGCCACCCAGGTGGCGGGCCTGGAGCCGGGGGGGATCCATGAGCGGATCTTCCGCCACCTGCAGGTGGACGCCCCCGTCGCAACACCGCTGGATCCCGGCTGCGTGGTGGATCTGGCCGACGGCAGCCGACCGGTGCGCATCGCCCGCGATCCCCGGGAGTGGAGGCAGGAGCGGCAGACACAGTTCCCCGGCAGCGAGCGCTTCTGGGCGTTGTGCGAGACCCTGCACCGGGCCAGCTGGGCCTTCGCCGCCAGGGATCCGGTGCTGCCGCCTCGCAACGGCTGGGATCTGGCCCAGCTGCTGGGGGCCCTCGGGCCGGGAACGCTGCTGAGCGGACTGCTCATCCGGGCCACCATGGGGGACCTGCTGCGCTGGAGCGGCTGCGGCGGAGACTGGCGCCTGCGCCGATTTCTCGACCTGCAACTGAGGCTCTACTCCCAGGAGCCGGCCGACCGCACCGCCGCGCTCTATGGCGCCACCGTGCTGGCCATGGTGCAGGAGCCCCTGGGCCTGTGGCACCTGGGAGGCTCGATGCAGACCCTGAGCCAGGCGCTGGAGGCGGGGCTGAGCCAGGCGGGTGGCCGGCTGCGTCTGCGCCGGCGGGTGGAAGAGCTGCTTCCTCCGGCCGGGGCGGGAGGCCCCTGGGAGGTGCGCGGTCGTGGCTTCCGCATGGGGGCGAGGGATGTGGTGGTCACACTGCCGCCCCAGGCCCTGCCGGGCCTGCTGGGGGAAGGACTGCCGGCGGGCTACCGGCGACGCCTGGAGGCCCTGAATGAGCCGAGCGGGGCCCTGGTGTTCTACGGAGCGGTGGATCGGGGGCTGCTGCCCGCCGACTGCCCCTCCCATCTGCAACTGGACTGGCCCGAGCCGGGCTCACTGTTCGTTTCGGTGAGCCAGGAAGGGGATGGGCGGGCGCCGGCGGGCCAGGCCACCGTGATCGCCAGCGTGTTCACGGCCGCGCGGCCCTGGTTCGAGGGGGAGCAGGAGGCCTGTCGGACCCAAAAGGCCGAGGCGAGGGCGGGGATCGAGGCGGGGCTGGAGCAGCTGCTGGGGGTGGCTCCGCAGGCGTGGCTCCACGGGGAGCTGGCCACGCCCCGGGGGTTCCGCAGGTGGACCGGCAGACCCTGGGGCTACGTGGGCGGACTCGGGCAGCACCCCTCTCGCTTCGGGCCGTTCGGGCTGGCCAGCCGCACCCCGCTGCCCGGCCTGTGGCTCTGCGGTGATTCCATCCATCCCGGCGAGGGCACCGCCGGGGTGAGCCTTTCGGCGCTGATGGCGAGCCGGCAGCTGCTGGCCGCCCGGGGAGAGGACCTCACCCTGGCGCCCTGATCGCCGACATCATCTTGACCGATCGGTTCAGGTTGGGGCAGGATGGGGATGCGATTCGCCCCACGGCAGGAGGTCGCCGCCGATGCCCCCCGGACCCCACAAGCAATTCGATCCGGAGGTCGCCCTGGCCAGGGCGATGGAGGTGTTCTGGGCCCATGGCTACGAAGCCACGAGCCTTGCGGCCTTGCTCGAGCGGATGGGAATCGGCAGGAAAAGCCTGTATGACACCTACGGCAACAAGCAATCGCTGTTTCTGCAGGCCCTGCGGCACTACGCCGATACCACCCTGCGGGGGATCCACCGCAGGCTCGAGGCCCCGGGCTCGCCCCTGGCCAACCTGAAGCAGCTCCTGGCGGACTTCGAGCGGATCAACGGCCAACCCGGCAGCCCGGGCTGCATGCTGGGCACCAACATCGCCGACTTCAGCACCGGAGACACCCTGGTCGCTGAAACCCTGCGGGGCTACGTCCGTCAACTGGAGGATGCCTTCACCGCCACCCTGCAGCGGGCCCAGGCAGCGGGAGAACTGGGCTCTTCCGCCCACCCCCGCCAGCTGGCCAGCCTGCTGCTCTGCGCCACCCAGGGCATCGCCCTGCTGGGTCGCGTCATGGACGACGACTCCACCTTGAAGGGCGCCTCGCAATCGCTGATCCGCCTGCTGGAGAACAGCTGAGCTCTTTTTTTCCGCTTCTTTGACCATTTGGTCAAGGATTCTGTCTCCCCCGCCCTCACCCCTCACCATCCACCATGACCCTTTCCATCCAGAGCAAGACCGTGCTCATCACCGGCGCCAACCGTGGCATCGGCAAGGTGCTGGTCGACACGTTTCTGCGCCATGGCGCCGCCAGGGTCTATGCCGGAGTTCGTGATCTCGGCAAGGCCGAGGCGCTGGTGAGCAGCCATGGGGATCGGCTGGTGCCGATCCGCATCGACCTGGCGGATGCCACCAGCATCCAGGCCGCCGCGGCGCAGGCCAGCGACGTGGAGGTGGTCGTGAACAATGGCGGAGCCTTCCTGGGCGCTTCCCCCCTCGATGGCAACGCCATCGAGAGCCTCGAGCTGCTGATGGAGGTGAATGTGAAGGGCCTGATCCTCATGGCCCAGGCCTTCGCGCCCGTGCTCGCTCGCAACGGAGGCGGCGCCTTCGTCCAGCTCAATTCGGTGGCGTCGATGAAAACATTCGCCCACTTCGCCTCCTATTCGGCCTCCAAGGCGGCCGCCTACGCGATCACCCAGGCCCTGCGGGACCTGCTGCAGGAGCAGGGCACCGCCGTGGTGAGCGTGCATCCCGGACCGATCGCAACGGACATGGGGGAGGCGGCCGGACTCACCGCCATCGCCGAACCCCCTTCCCTGGTGGCGGAAGCCATCCTCAAGGCTCTGGAAACAGGGGAGTTCCACGTGTTTCCCGACACCATGGCCCGACAGATCGGCGGCCACTACGGCGACTTCGCCAGAAACGTGGTGGAAGCCGAGATGGGCGAGGCGTGAGCAGAGTGCCGCCAGGAAATCACCCGAATGGAGCACCCCAGGATCGATCTCTCCACCGCCTGAAGCCCCGGAGGCAAGCTCCTGGCGCTCCGGGTCCACCTGGCTGAGCCCGGGCACGTTCGCCATTCCGCCCCGGAGACGGTGCCCTGAGCACGCACCCGCTCCGAAACGGAGTCGAAGCGGCTTCTCTCGGTTCTCGATCGCCAGCTGCAGCAGCAGGCCGACGTGGCCGGGATCCACACCCTGGCGGCCCGGCCGGCGCTGCGAACCGGCCGGCAGATCCCGCAGCCCGGATAGGTGCGCACTAGGGGGAGACTGGCCGGGCAGCCGGGCGAATCTTCAGCAACCGCCCTTGCGCCTCATCGGTGAGCACGTAGAGCTCCCCATCCGGTCCCTGGCGCACATCGCGCACCCGGGCGCCGATGGGGAGCACGGACTCGCCGATCACCTCGCCCGCCCCATTCAGCTGCAGGCGACGGACCCCGCGGGCCACCAGGCCACCGGCGAACAGGTTGCCGCGCCAGCCGGGAACACGATCACCGGTGTAGACAGCCAGGCCGGAGGGGGCGATGGTGGCCATCCACACCCGGCGGGGGTCGACCATGCCGGGCGCGGTGGTGGCGGAAGCCACGGGGCGGCCGGTGGCGTATTCGTCGCTGTGGGAGACCCGGGGCCAGCCGTAGTTGGCGCCGGCCCGGAGCCGGTTGAGTTCGTCGCCTCCGCGGGAGCCATGTTCCGTGGCCCAGACCCGCCGGTGCACGGGGTCGTAGGCCAGGCCCTGGATGTTGCGGTGGCCCAGGCTCCAGACGGCCGGATCGGCCTTCGCTGCAGCGGTGCCCGCGGCCGACGCGGCGAAGGGATTGTCGGCGGGGATGGAGCCGTCCTCGCGGATGCGGATCACCTTGCCCAGGTGGCTGGCCGGGTTCTGGGCCTGGAGGCGGATCCACTGGCCATCGAGACTGAGGGGAGGGTTACCGCCATCGCCGATCGACACGAGCAGCGTTTCATCCGGCAGCCAGAGCAGCCGGGAGCCGAAATGCTGCCCGCCCGACTTGTCGCGGTTCACCCGGAAGATCACCTGCCAGTCGCGCAGCACCCTGCCGTCGAAGCGGGCCCGGGCGACACGGGTGCCGTTGGCCTGCTGGCTGCCGTGGGCGTAGCTGAAGTACACCCAGCCGTTCTCGGAGAAGCGGGGATGGAGGGCGACATCGAGCAGCCCCCCCTGGCTGGAGGCGAAGAGCTGGTGGGCCACCACATCCGCCACCGGAGCCACGCCGGCCACCGGAACCGGATCGAGCCTGCCGGCGCGGACGATCCGGAGGCGCCCCGGGCGCTCGGTGATCAGCAGGTCGCCATTGGGCAACCAGGCCATGCCCCAGGGGTGCTCCAGCCCCTCCACGACAGGAATCAGGGCAACGCGCTCCACGGGCAGGTTGCCGGGATCGGGGCTGAGCAGGACCTTCGGGGCCGGGCCACGGGAAGCGGGAGAGCTCCCATGGGGCTGAGCCGAACAACCGGAGAGGCCCGGGCCCACCAGGGCACTGCCGGAGAGGCCCAGCAGCAGGGCGGCCAGGGACCAGCCCCGGCCGGGCACCAGCCGGAGGGGAGTGTGCGGAGCCATGAACGCGGGCGGAAGTGGACCGGGAAATCCCCCAATGAAATGGAGAGGACCTGTACCCGGAGGAAGCGAAAAAAGACATGCCTCCCCTGCCATCAGGTGAAGGAAGAGAGACGGCGAAGGAATTCCCGTCAAACTTTAGCGGGATCGGGCTTCCACCAGGTTGTACCCCGGGCGATCCACGCAGGTCCCCGCAGTTCAGGGTGGTGAAGCGCTCTCTGGCCCAACCGTTGCGGGGGATCTAGTCTGGATCCAGAAACTGGTTGGATTCTCATGAATCCACGGAACTCTCTCATGAAAGCTGTCGCTCTCACCCACTATCTACCCGTGGAAGATGAGAATGCATTTCTTGATGTTGAGCTACCGAAACCCACGGCTGCGGGCAGAGATCTGCTGGTGGCCGTCCAGGCCGTATCCGTGAACCCGGTGGACACGAAGATCCGCCGAGCGAACAGCCAGGTGGAGGCGAATCCCCGTGTGCTTGGCTGGGATGCCAGCGGCATCGTCGAAGCCGTCGGCCCGGAGGTCACCCACTTCAAGCCCGGCGATGAAGTGTTTTATGCCGGCGACATCACCCGCTCGGGATGCAACGCCCAATTTCAGCTGGTCGATGAACGCATCGTGGCAGTCAAGCCGAAGAGCCTCAGCTTTGCCGAGGCCGCGGCACTTCCACTCACCACGATCACCGCCTATGAGTCGTTCTTTGACCGCCTGCGCATTGATCGCGATGGGACCGATACCGGGCAGTCGCTTCTGATCATCGGAGCCGGAGGTGGCGTCGGTTCGATCGGCATCCAGCTCGCCAAGGCGGCCGGGCTGGTTGTGATCGCCACGGCCTCCCGGCCGGAGACGGAAGCATGGGTGAGGGAGCTGGGAGCGGATCATGTGGTGGATCACCGCGGCGACCTGGTGGAGCAGGTACGCCGGCTCGGCCTTCACTATGTGGATCATATTGCTATCATCAAAGACATGCGCCACTGGGAGACAGCGGTTGAGCTGATCCGTCCCCAGGGAGGAATTGTCTGCATTGATGACACCCACCTGGCCATGCCGATGCAGGGGATGAAGACCAAGGCAGCGAGCCTTCACTGGGAATTCATGTTCACCCGCTCGATGTTCACAACACCGGACATGCTGGAACAGCATCGGTTGCTCAGCTATGTGGCCGGGGAAATCGATGCGGGACGCCTCCGCACGACCCTCAGCACGGTGCTCACCCCGATCAACGCCGCCACGATCAGGGCCGCCCATGCGCTGATCGAATCGGGAAAGACGAAGGGAAAGATCGTGATCCATTCCTTCGACTGAAGGGATGCCCTTCGTGATGCAGCCGGCGAAGTCCGGAAGTCGATCCACCGGTCCTGGTCTTCGGGCACGAGCAGGATGACTCACGGCATCGGATCCCGTTGTTCCCTGGCATCCACGAACCGGGAAGGGTGCCCTGCCGGGTTCCGGCCCATGCCGGGGGTCTCCTCCGGCGGAAAGATCACCTTCCAGTCGCGCTTCATGTCCACAACGGTCCATCCTTTCGCTCGTGCCTCCTCGAGTCCTTTCCTGAGCTGTCCCACGGGAGAGGGGTGGTCGTAGGCCCACTCCCGCTCCGCGTCGGTGTGGTGCACGTACAGAGCAAATCCTGCTCTCTCTCCGGTGGTGGCATACTGCAACATCGGCAGGTCCCCGTCGGAATTTCCGAAGGCAGCAATCGGCCGTCGACCGATATGCAAGTTGATGGCCACAGGTTTTCCTTCCTTGTCGTCGTAGAAGTTGAGCCTCGGCAGGCGAACCAGTACCGCCTTGCCGTTGCGGTTCTCGAATCTCGTCGTGATGCTGCTGCCCACCACCTGTTCCGGAGGGATGCCGTAGACCGCCTGAGTCCACGGGCGCATGAACTCGATACCCCCACCAGAGACGATGAAGGTCTTGAAGTCGTTGGCGCGGAGGTAGGCGAGCAGTTCCAGCATCGGCAGATACACCATCTGGGTGTAGGGCCGCTTGGTGACTGGATGCTTCGCGGTGGCGATCCATTCCTTCACCACGTTCTCGAACTCCTCCGTGGTCATGCCCGCATGGGTCGCCATCACGATCTCCTCCACCGATTTCATGCCTCCCTCCAGAGCCCTGTGCACGTCGCCCCTGAGCAACGAAGCAAAGGGTTCCTGCGACCTCCATTCCGGATGCAGGGGAGCGAGGGCCTTGACGCGGTCCAGGGCGAAGAACAACTGGGTATACATCGGCTGCTCGGCCCAGAGGGTGCCGTCATTGTCGAAGGTGGCGACACGCAGTTCCGCCGGCACATAGTCCGGCGAGCCTTTCCGGGTCACCTTCGTGACGAAGGTGATGATGGACTGCTTGGCCCTGCCCTCCCTCCAGGAGGGCAGGGCATCGGCAGCCTGCGCAGGCGAAAGGGTCCCGCACACGATGAGAAAGCCCAGGGAAAGGACAGACGGGAGGGATTGCTTCTTGCTCAGTGCCTTCATCGGCTCGTCAGGTTCCGCAGCGTGGGGGCGGGTTGATTCAAGCAGAATCCCCTGAGACTTGAGCTTGACAGCAACCGCATCGCTTCACATCCGGAAGGATTGCCCCGCTCACAGAAGTCTACTGTTTCCAGGATTGTCACCAAAGCTCTGGATCTCTGAGCGGGGAAACACAAGATAATTCTGCACCCGGATCCGCAGGGAGATCCGGATCAAGGGCGATGGCCTGCCACCCGGAAGGGAACTCCAGCTCGTAAGGCGCTTGAAACCGTGAGGCGAGATCTGCAGTGAAGCCGAATCTGCCATAAAAGCCTGGATCGCCATACACGAACACAATACCGACATTCATTTTCCATAATCGCTCCATGCCGCTTTCGATCAGCGCAGAGCCGATGTGGCGCTGTTGATAGTCGGGCCTCACGGCGAGCGGCGCAAGGATATAACCGATACGCTTCTGATCGCGACCAATGGATACCGGGCTGAAGGCTATATGACCCACCACGGCTCCATCGAAATCCGCCACCAGGGAGATCGTCTCCGGATTCGTTTCTTCACGCAGCAGATTCGCCGCCAGAGCAGACACCTTCTGCCCCTCCACTTCGGAGAAGGCACACAGGTGGACCGCACAGACGTCGTCCCGATCCAAATGTGTTGCTGCTCGAATTCGCATCATTGGGCGCAAACGAATCGGCTCTCCCCCATCGTGGTCGATCCCAAAGTCATTCTACCGCGACAGATCCGTCATTGGGCTATCCCAAGTATAGCGCCCGGTTCAGGGATAACAGCAGCTCCGATCCCGTGCCTCCGGTTCCAGGGTGACGCCCTTGGCTCTCTGACATACTTCCTCAGCCTTCTGGTTGTTCACGACGAAGCCGAGATGGTTGCTTCCCAGTTAGTGAGGATGCTTATGGCTGGAACGGAGGTCATAGGTCTCATTTGACCGTGATGACTGGGGGAGGTGACCAGGTGCCAGTAAGGATCGATGCAGAAGTGTCTGCGAGCCGTTATGAAGCCCGGCAGCTGCTCGCTCTGCAGCCACATGGTCCCTATGGATTCGTGGCCACTCGTTTTCACATACAAGCGCGTGATGTCAGTCAGAATGGCATGCATGGCGAAGGCTCATTGCCTTAAGACAGGCGCCCAGCCAGTGCTCAGAGCCCATCAAAGAGCCCGATTCAGTTGCTCGGGTCAGCTCCATCGAGTTGCCGCACAGAAGGGATACCAGTTTGTATGACCAGCAGGGAGTCCAGTTGACATCGCCAAAGCGGGCACGGTTCGTTGTGCCTGCTCTGGGGTGCGCATCAAATAAGGCAACAAAAACCTGCCAGTACTTGAGACTGGCAGGTACGTTTCCCCAAGGGGGCATGGAAGTTACGCCGGTAGTGGGTTACCAACAGTTCTTGGCTAGTTGCCGGTGGGCAATGGTATATGTATTCCCTCGTTCGCGAGCATTTCCCGGATATGCTGGAAGCGTTCATACTGGGTGAGCGTAATCGGGCCAGCATACCCCTCACTCTGCATCTTACGAGGTGGGTATTGCACATAGGTTTTCATCAGTTGCTGAACCGCTTCGCCGATGGTGACCAGCATCCAGGTCCGTTCTGTATAGTTATTCATGAAGATGTCATAGCGCTCCTGCGGGTCTTGCCACAGGTCAAACAACTGCGGTACAACTGCAACATAACTCTCAGCACCCTTCCATCCCAAGTTGGAGTCTACGGCCAGCCCTCCGGTGGTTCCTCCATCGTCACCCCGCAGATTAAACACAGCCTTGTAATTGTTCACCCGTACTGCCCCCGGTGTCAGCTCATTCTCGGTGAAGTAGAACCAGGATTTACGCTCACACTTACCGGTGCCAAACAGCAACGGAGACAGGTCATAGCTATCAAAGGTGATCGGTTGTCCCTCACGATCACTGGTGGGTAGCGAAATCCCTGCGACGGCAGCAAAGGTTGCCATCAGATCAAGACCGCCCACAATATCGTGGTTCTTCACGCCTGCCGCGATCTTCCCTGGCCACCAGGCGATGGCGGGGACCCGGTTGCCTCCCTCGCGGACGGTCCCCTTCGTGCCCCGGAATGGCGTGTAGCCGGCGTCAGGATAGACGTCCTGCCAGGCCCCATTGTCGGTCGTCCAGAAAACGAGCGTATCCTCTTCCAGGCCAAGATCCCGCACCTTGTCCATAATGGCCCCGATCCGGGCATCCAGCTCGACGATCGAGTCCGCATACTTGCTCTTCGAGGGCGATTGGTGAATGAAGTCAGGGTGCGGCAGGTTGGGCTGGTGTACCTTCATGAAGTTGACGTTGAGAAAGAAAGGCTGATCGTCCTTGGCAGCTTCTTCCAGAAACTCGATCGCTGCTTTCTCAACATATCCATCGAAGAAGGGAATCCCTACAACGCCCTTTTCAGGTGTATCGACGTACTGACCGTTAATCTTGAAATCTTCTTTCGCCTC
The DNA here is from genome assembly GCA_963847745.1 of uncultured cyanobacterium. Lineage (GTDB taxonomy): Bacteria > Cyanobacteriota > Cyanobacteriia > PCC-6307 > Cyanobiaceae > Cyanobium. Next base: position 84,389 of record CAWKAW010000021.1, read on the forward strand.
CTCGCCTGCCTTGCCGGATAGCGATCCTTTAGTAACCTTTTTGAACATGGCTCGTAGTTCTGGATCCATATCCGGGAACCAGGTGGGGTCGGCATAGGTATAGGCATTCAGGTGGTAAAGGCCAACATATTTCATCTCGTCGTAGCCTTGGGCATTGGGCAGCGCGTAATCTGCCTCACCCAGGTGCCATTTTCCCGTGAAAAAAGTGCGGTAGTCGCTCTGTTTCAGCACGGAGGCCAGCGTCCACTCTGCGGCGGGTAAGCCGCCGCCCTGCCCCTGAAAGGCCACGGTGGTCATGCCGCTGCGGTTGGGAATGCGACCCGTCTGCATGGCCGCCCGACCCGGTGTGCAACTCGGCTGGGCATAAAAGGAAAAGAAGGTCATGCCTTCAGCCGCCAGTCGATCAAAGTTTGGGGTTGGCATCCCCCGCCCTTCGCCGCCGCCATATGGACCGAGATCGCCATAGCCTGTGTCATCAGTCACAAGCAAGATGATGTTTGGTTGTTTCGTTAGGCATTGGCTTGCTCTCTCCATGAAATGGTGATTCGTCAGCAGGTGAGTCCCTGCCGATCAATTTAATTGCGTATCAAGTATAGCATCGTCCTGTTTTGACATTGACCGCCGGAATGCAGTCCGGCCAATGCTGACTCTGCCTGCATCATCAGTTGCGAGCAGAGTGTTGATCACTCTACAGCATCTTTTCGGTTTTCCGCGCATGACGGCAATTCTCAGACGTTTGGCCCTGGCAGAAAGGACAGGGAAGGATTTGGATCGAAGGCGAAGACCAAGACATACCCTCCTTTCTTACCATAGCAGCTCATCAAACAAAACGTGCTTGAAGCACCTGTCACATTCACTCAGGCATGCTTCCGCACATACGGGCTTCAGGAACTCACACTTTTCAGCGCCCCAAGAACCAGTTGGCCTTGGGTCGATATGGACTCGATCGCCGAGTTGGTTGACTTCGCTAAAAATGAACCCTTCACGAGATCGTAGGAATCGCTGAGATTGATCACTCCTGCAGAGCCTCTCTGCACTACCGACGCAGATTGTTCCACCGCGACATTCCCGTCAACAACCTTCGCCACCTTGGCAGCCAGGCCTTGATCAGCAATCCCTGGCTGAGCCTGCTTCAGCAACTCTTGATTTGACATCAACCACTTCTGAAGTTCAGCAATCTTACTTGTTGCAAATTCAGAGCCTGATCAGAACTATGCAGTTTTGACTTCCATTTCATTCCAGCAACACTGCCTTCTTCAAAACCAGCAGAAACAAGGATTCTATTGAATGTGGATGGAAATAGGATTAATCGTAGCCCCAGCAACAGAAGCGCTGCATCACGCGCTGTACCCGTGATGTCCTTGGCTGGCGACGCCACCCATGCACGGAGAAGCTCCACGGAGATGGCAGACATCAGGGAGAGGAGTTCCTGGCTGTCGAATCGGTTGCCGCTGCGGGAGGCCCTGGCCGGGGTCCAACTCCTTCCAGAAATTCCGGCCGCAGCTGCTGACACTCCGCCAAAGCCTGCTGCAGCTGCCCCCACTCCGCCTGCTCCACCAGCGCCTCCAGTGCGGCCAACGCCTGCCGGTACTGGCCCAGGGCCGCCAGCACCGGCAGGCGGTTGCTGCTCGCCATCCAGGTGCCCAGCGCGGGGTTGCCGCCCCCCACCCGCGTCGTATCGGCAAAGCCGCTCGAGGCCAGTTCCCGCACCAGACCCGCCACGATCCCCCCTTCTGAATGGGCACCCCGATCGGCGGCCCGCAGCAGCGCCGCGCTCACCAGCACCGGCAGGTGGGAGATCAGGGCCACCGCCTGGTCGTGCTCGCTCGCCCCGCAGCACAGCCAGCGGGCGCCCACCGCCAGGGCCAGCTCCTTCACCGCCTCCAGGGCCTCCGGATCCGTTGCGGCTGTGGGCGTGGCCACCCACGGCCGGCCCCGGAACAGACCCGTCTCCCCCGCCTCCACGCCGGCCGCCGCGGTGCCCGCCATGGGATGGCCGGCCACGAACCGACCGCCCTTCAGCCCCTCCCACACCGCCAGCACCGGTGCCTTCACCGAACCCACGTCCGTGAGCACCGCCTCTGCCGGCAACGCCGCCACCAGGGCGGGATCCGGCTCCAGCAGTCGATCGAGCGGAAGGGCCAGCAGCACCAGCCCGCACCCCTCCAGCACCCCCGGGTCGGTGCTCACGGCAGTTGCCAGACCCCGCTGCCGTGCCCGCTCCGCCGTGGCCTCCCGGTGCACCAGGGCCTTCACGGTCGCTCCGGCGGCCTGGAGATCCAGCCCCAGGGAACCTCCGATCAGCCCCAGCCCCACGATCCCTACCGGGTCCCGCCGCCAGAGGGCTGTCATCGTCGCTGCCGTGCACCTGCAGCCAGCTTCCTACGATCCGTCGATGTTGGAAGCCAGCGCCCACCAGCAGCTCAAGGCCCTCCTGCAACAGGAGGGTTCACCGCGCTGGCCTCACCACCTCACCCTGAGCCGGCTGGTGGCCCGCAGCCTGCGACGGGCCGACCACACCCTGGTCCGGCTCGCCCCGGGCACCGACCCCAGCTGGTGGATCGGCCTGCTCGTGCCCCTCGCCCTCAGCGACGCTCCCCTGGCGCTGGTGGTGAGCGATGCCATACGGCAGCGGCTGCTGCAGGTGGAGTGGCCCCGTCTGCGCTCGGTGGGCCTGGCCCTGCCCTGCTGGGAAGGCCCCACCCCACCCCCTTCCTCAAGGCTGTGGATGCTCTCCCCCAGGGAACTCCTGGAGGCCTGGCGCCAGGGGCAGCTGGGGCAGCGGCAGCTGGTGATCCCGGAAGCCGAGAACCTCGAGCCGCACCTGCGCGCCGCGATGTCGCTCACGCTGGATCCCGGCGACTGGGACAGCCTGCGGCGCTCCCATCCCGCCGCCGAAGACAGCCTGCTCAACCTGCATGAGCGCCTCAACCGACGGGTGTTGTGCCATCCCCGCTCGCCCGGCCATCTCGTGCCCCTCGCCGCCGAGGATGAGGCACCCCTGCGCCACCTGCTGGGCCTGCTCGAACCCCTGCCCCCTCCCTGGGGCGACTGGCGGGAGGCCGGCGGGCCGGACTGGACCGGCTGGGCCCGGGTGGATCCCACCCTGCTGCAGTGGCAGCTCCAACGGCAGCCCCTGGAACCCCTGCAGCAGCTGGGCGGGCTGCTGGACGATCGGGGCGCCGTGCTGATCGGTGAACTGGCCATCGGCCGGGCCTCCGGCCACCATCCCAGCGACGCCGGCCTGGGACTCTCGCCCCAGGTGGTGGTGGATCTGGGGGATCCACCCCTCGCCGATCCCCTTCCCCTCTATGCACCGCTGCGACAGCCGCTGCCCAACAGCCCCCACTTCAGCGAACACCTCCTTGACCATGGCCGCCGCCTGGTGCTGGGCCAGGCCGGCCTCACCGTGGTGCTCCTGGAGGATCCGGCCCTGCGCAGGACCCTGGCCAGCGGCCTGGCTGCCGAATTCGGCAGCCGGGTGAGCGAGGAGTGCACCGCCCCCGAGAGCAATGGTGTGCTCTGCTGCAGCTGGAGCTGGTGGCTCCAGTGGCAGGCACGCCTGCCCCTTCCCTGCCAGGTGATCGTGGGCCTGCTGCCGATCGCCAGCCTGGAGGACCCCCTCACCGCGGCTCGCGTGGCGATGCTGCGGCAGCAGGGCCGTGACTGGTTCCGGGAGTTGCTGCTGCCCGATGCCCTCAACCGCCTGCAGCGGGGCGTGGCCGGCCTGCGCCGCAGCGGCGGCCGCCTCGCCCTTCTCGATGGCCGGCTGCGGGGCCGCAGCTGGGGTCGACAGGTGTTCACCGCCCTCGAGCCCTGGGTGCAGCTCGCCCGCCTCCGGCCCGACTGACCCCCCCGGCCCTGCTTTCATCCGGGCCAGACCCGTAGCCTGCACCCAGTCGAGAGAAATCCCCATGGGGGAAGCCAAGCGTCGCGCCGCCCAGGGACTGCCCCCACGCCAGGAGAAAGGGGGTTCCGCCGGTTCCCGCAAGGCGGCGGCCGACACCTCTCCCCGCATCCTTCCCTGGCTGCCGCTCACCCGCAATCAGGCCGATCGCTTCGTGGCCCTCAGCACGCGGGGAGCCTGGATCGGCATTGCCGCCCTGGTGCTCTTCTGGGTCACCGTTCGCTTCGTCGGTCCCGCCGCCGGCTGGTGGACCCTGGCCGACGGCTGATTCCCACTGCGGGGAACGTGCCGATACTCTCACCCGGGCGCTCCTGGCCGGCCAGAATCAGAAGAAAAGATTAGGATCCCGCCATTGCCCTCGGGGTCGTCATGTTTGCCCGTCTCGCCGCGCAGTACCGCTCGGTGGTCAAGGATCTGGTGCTGAGCCTTCAGGCCCTGGCCACCTGCCTCCAGCAAAGAGGCTGTGCTGCCTCCTGCTACATCTGCGGCGACGGCCGTGATGGCCACGGAGCCTCCTTCGTCGCCGACCTCGGCGACAACCACATGGTGCGCTTCCTGGTGTCGGATTTCGGCATCAGCTGGGTGGAGTCCCGCGATGGCCATGAACTGGTCAAGCTGGAAGGGGCCGAAGCGATTCAGGAGCTCCAGCGCATGGCCGAGATGCTCAAGTCTCCCCTGCATCTGGCCGAATCGCCGCCCCTGGCCGGCCTCCCGGGTGCCGAGAGCAGCACCCCCGAGGCCGCCTGACCTCCTGAGCCCCTGGCACTTCCCAGGGGCCAGGGGCCCTTCCCCCTTGCCGGGGAAACGCCGTTCCCGCTCAGCTGGCGGCAGGCAACTCCTCCGCCAGCGACGAGGCCGTCGATCCACCCTGGGCAGAGACAGGGGCCCCTGCAGCCGCCTGCTTGGCCGCCGCCGCCAGCGGCTTCATCGAATTGGCCGTCACATCGGCTCCTTCGGTGAGCTTCTGGCGGGTGATCCGCTCGATCTCCTCCTTCTGCTGGGGGTTCTGCTCCAGCCAGACGATCGTGTTGTCGCGACCCTGGCCGATGTTGTCTCCCTCGTAGCTGTACCAGGCCCCCTTGCGGGTCACCACCCCGGTTTCCTCGGCCAGATCGAGCAGGCAGCCGAGGGTGCTGATGCCGCGGCCGAAGAGGATGTCGAACTCGGCGATCCGGAAGGGCGGCGCCACCTTGTTCTTCGCCACCTTCACCTTGGCCCGGATGCCGTATTCCTCCGTGCCGCGCTTCAGGGTCTGGATGCGGCGGATGTCGAGCCGCACCGAGGCATAGAACTTCAGCGCGTTGCCGCCGGTGGTGGTTTCCGGGTTGCCGTAGGTGACGCCGATCTTCTGCCGCAGCTGGTTGAGGAAGATCACCGTGCAGCCCGACTTGCCGATGTTGCCGGTGATCTTGCGCATCGCCTGGCTCATCAGCCGGGCCTGGCTGCCCACCGCCAGATCGCCCATCTCGCCCTCGATCTCGGCCCGGGGCGTGAGCGCCGCCACCGAGTCGACCACCACGATGTCGACGGCGGCCGAACGCACGAGCTGGTCGACGATCTCCAGGGCCATCTCACCGGTATCGGGCTGGGAGACCAGCAGGTTCTCGATGTCCACCCCCAGCGAGGCCGCATAGACCGGATCGAGGGCGTGCTCGGCATCCACGAAGGCGGCCACACCGCCGCTCCGCTGCACCTCCGCGATCGCATGAAGGGTGAGGGTGGTTTTGCCCGAGCTCTCCGGGCCGTACACCTCCACCACCCTGCCCTTGGGATAGCCGCCCCCCAGCGCCAGATCGAGGGTGAGCGCGCCGGTGGAGATGGTCTCCACCCGCATGCGGGAGGCATCCCCCAGGCGCATGATCGACCCCTTGCCGAAATTGCGCTCGATCTGGTTCAGCACCAGGCCAAGGGCCTTGTCCCGCTCCGCCGCCGCCCGGGCATCGGCGCCGGAGCGGGGTTCGGCGGAGGCGGAAGCGAAGCGACCGGTGGACAGGGAAGAGGCCCCGGCCGGGGTGGCAGCAGGGACGGTGGCAGCGGCCTTGGACTCGGCAGGCATGGAGGGAAACAGCGATGGAACGGGCCGCGGAAGGCGGAAGCGGGTAAGCCGGTGGCGGGGAACGATGGCCGACCCGGAGCCGGGCGCCATCCTGCGACCTCTGGGAAGCAAGTGCCACCAAAGAGGACCGGCGTATCAATTGCTCGTTAGTACGGGCGTACTCTAGCGGTTCAGGGCCATTGCGCCAGGGGGGCCACGAAGCGCTCCCGCTCCAGCCAGCGGATGCCGGCCGCCTCCAGACCGTCGCCATCGCCGGGAGCCAGATATCCCCATGCCACCAGGTAACAGCGCACGTCCTCGAGGCCGGGGGTGGCCCTCACCCTCTCCAGGGTGGGGCGACGATCCTCGAGGAACCAGAGCGGCCGTACCGCCCCGCCCCCCGGCTGCCGCACCCCGGCCTCGGCCGTGAGCCCCAGCAGCACCTCGGGCTTACTGCCCTGTTCGTGGCCATACAACCGGGCAGGGGTCAGACCGGCGGCGGCCAGCAGCCGGGCGGCGAACGCCCCGCCCTTGGTGGTGAGCACGGCCCAGTCGGCTCCTTCCCGCTTCAGCTCGCCCAACCGCTCCACCACTCCGGGATAGAAACGGTGCAGTCCCAGCCAGCCCTCCGGATCGGTGGCGATCGCCGCGCTCCGCACCGATTCCAGAGCCCGTTGCAACTGCTCGGGATGCCAGCCCCAGCGCCGGAGAGCCTCGGGCACACAGCGGTCGTAATGGGCGAGGGCGGCCTCCAGGTCGAAGTCGTCACGCCCCAGCTCGGCCGCCATCAGCACCATCTCCCAGCCTTTGTGGATCAGCGGCCGCAGCCGGGCGAAACCGGGGGGCGCCAGGTCCGGCAGGGGCAGGGGCGGACCCGTCCGGGGCAGAGCCAGGGCGGCGCGGCGGGCCGACCACCAGTACTCCGCCATGCCGTCCACCAGCACGCCATCGAAGTCGAACACCACCAGGGGGCTCGTGGTCACGGAGAAGAGAAGGAAACTGGGCCGCTAGGATTCGAACCTAGGAATGGCGGGACCAAAACCCGCTGCCTTACCACTTGGCGACGGCCCAATGAAGACGGCCCCTTGATGCGGGCCCGTTGACCGGTGCGTGACCGGCCATGGGGAGACTGGTCGAGAGACCAGGGACAGCGGAATCCGCTGCAGACAAGCTAGTTACCCACAGCGCCCCGTCCTTCGTCAACTCGGCCACCGGCGCTCCGGCCGGGCGCCGATCCAGGGCTTCCCCATCAGGCCGGGAACACGCGCAGCCGCTGCTGCACACCCCGGCCGAACACGGCACTGCGCAGGCGATAGCGCCCCACGAGCTCGGCCTGCATCTGCCGCACCCTTTCGCTGCGGGGCAGCAGCTCCACGGGCCTCCCCTGGGGAAGAACCACCTGCTCCACCGCCAGCCGGCATTCCTCCATGGCGGCATGGGCATCGTCGAGCCGGGCGGCGGTGGAAGCATCCCCCTCCTCCACCGGGTCGCTTCCGGAGCCGGCCTGGCGGCGCTCGAGCAGCCGTTCCATCGCCCGCTCCAGCTGGTGCAGGTTGTCGGACTTGATCACCAGGATCGGCAATCCCAGCTCCCGGGCGCGGCGGCGGAGCTCCGGCTGGCGGCCCAGCCCGCCCCGCAGGCTCAGCACCGCATCGGCCTGCTCCAGGGTCTCCACCACCTGCACAGGAAGTTCCCGGCTGCGGGCCGCCGCTTCCAGGTCCCGGTGGGAGAGGCCGGCTCCGTAGAGACGCAGGTCCCCGGTCGGCTCCCCCCAGGAAGCAGGCGCAGCCGAATCGGGTTCCTGGAGTCGGTGGGGCGACGGGGCGGCGGGGTCGGGCAGGGGCTGACGGGCGATGAGCGGGGAGGGGAAGGCCCGTCCCTCGCGCGGCCCCCTGGTGGGGCTGGCTGGGGACGGAGGCAGGGGAGAGCGCAGCTGCATCTGCCCATCGGCGCCCATCTCGCGGATCTGGGGATGGGCGTTCTGCCCCCGCAGCAGCAGATCCACGGTGCCGGCCACATCGCGGTGCACCAGCCAGCGATGGCGGCTGTGCATTTCCACCGCCATCGGGAAGGTGGGTTCGGCGGCGCGCTCCAGCACGGTCTTCTGGGTGCGGCGCCGTCGGGCCTCCTCGTCGCCGAGGGTCACCGACTGGATCCCCCCCACCAGATCGCTGAGGGTGGGGTTCTTGATCAGGTTGGCCAGCTCGTTGCCATGGGCGGTGGCCACCAGCTGCACCCCCCGCTCGGCGATGGTGCGGGCCGCCCGGGCCTCCTCCTCGGTGCCGATCTCATCGATCACGATGACTTCCGGCATGTGGTTCTCCACGGCTTCGATCATCACCCGGTGCTGCAGGGCGGGCCGGGCCACCTGCATGCGCCGCGCCCGACCGATGGCGGGGTGGGGAATGTCCCCATCCCCGGCGATCTCGTTGCTGGTGTCGATCACCACCACCCGGCGCTGCAGCTCGTCGGCCAGCACCCGGGCGATCTCCCGCAGGGCGGTGGTCTTGCCCACTCCGGGACGCCCCATCAGCAACAGCGACTGGCCCGTGTCGAGCAGATCCCGCACCATCGCCACCGTGCCGTACACCGCCCGGCCCACCCTGCAGGTGAGCCCCACCACCTCGCCGGTGCGGTTGCGGATGGCGCTGATGCGGTGCAGGGTGCGCTCGATGCCGGCCCGGTTGTCACCGCCGAAGGGTCCGAGTCGCTCCAGCACCGAAGCCAGATCCTCCCTTGCCACCGGCGCCTCTCCGAGGGAAACCGCCCGCCCCGGATAGCGGGCCTCGGGCACCCGGCCCAGATCGAGCACCACCTCCAGCAGCTGATCCCGCCGGTCGGGGTCCCGCAGGGCCTCCTGCACCCCCACCGGCAGAACCTCCAGCAGCCGATCGAGGTCGTCGGTGATGCCCTGGGGTGCAGGGGGGGACGGAGAGGGAACGGAAGCAGGAACGTGCAGGGAGGTCAGGGCACGGGGAAGGGGGATTGCCGTTCTAACCGGGTCCCCCGGCGCCACGACGCAACCAGGGAAGCACCAGCGCCTCCGCCGCAGCCAGCGCCCGGGGCCAGAGGTGGGGCAGATCCAGCAACCGGCGGTCCTGCCGAGCCCCTTCCTCCAGGAAGGGGCGCAACAGGCGACGGGCCACTCCGCCGAAGGCCACCCCGGCCACGGGGGGGAGGCCCCGCCCCAGTCGCTGCACCAGCTGCAGACTGCGGGCATTCGTCCCCCCGGCCAGCTGGAGGGGCCCGGGGGGGGCCAGGGGACCCAGCCGCTGCACCAGCCGCACGGCGGCGTGGGCCGTGCCCCCTCCCACATCCCCGCTCATCGGTCGACCATCCAGCTGCCACAGGGGAGTGAGGCCCGCCTGGCGCAGCAGGGCGAACCGCTGCCACAACTCCGAGGCCAGGGTCTCAGGCGTGGGGAGGGGGGAACCGGCGGCGCCGCCACCCTCCAGGCCGCTGCTCACCGCCAGCCGGGGCCGCTGCAGACCCGCCCCTGCCAGCTGGGCCAGCCGGGCGGTGAAGGCCTCTGCGCGGCCGATGCGGGTATGGATCTCCACCGCATCCGGAGCCAGCCGGGCGAACAGGGAGCCCACGGCTTCAGGGGCCAGCACCTGGGGCCGCTCGGCGATCAGCCCGAGGGGGCAGGCAGGCAGGCAGCGGCCGCATCCGTAGCAGCGCTCCGGCCGTACCCCGGCAGGATCGATGGCCTGGGCGGGGCAGACGCGCTCGCAGGGCCGCGGGCAATCGGCGGGGCAGCGGTCCGGATCGAACCAGGCCTTGCGGAAATGGGGATCGGACCCGTCGCTCAGACTCACCATCAGCCACGGTCGGGCAGCCCCGCGCTCCTCCGCCCAGGCGATGCCCCGGCGGGTCGCGGCCACGACCGCCCCGTCGGCGGCCACATCGATGCAGTGCACCCCCGCCAGGGTGTAGATGCCGGCGAGATCCTCGAGGGCCGCGAGGTCCTGGTTGCTGGCCCCGCCGATGAGCTTCACCCAGCGGCCCTCCGCCAGGGCCTGCTCCGGGCTCAGACCCCGGCCAGGAAGAGAATCAGGCGGCGGCAACGAGCTCCTCGAGGGGTTGCCAGCGCAGGGCCCGGGACCCTCCCATTTCCACCACCAGCTTGAGCCGGGGCTCCCTGCGGCTCAGGCCACAGAGGGCGGCGATCTCCGCCGAGGAGAGCACCTGGCCCTCGAGCAGCCACAGGAGCATGGGAGCCTCGCCTTCCAGCTGGGCTCCCAGCAGGGGCATCACCTGCTGCACCTGGCCCACGGCGGCGGACTGACCCACGCTCTGGTGTCCGAGGTGGGGGGGGCGGATGCCGTGCAGGCGGAACAGGAACGCCTCGGGATCCCCCAGACCCCGGGCCGAGGTCATCTGGGCCCGGTAGCCGGCAGCCCGCAGCCGACGCAGGAGACGGGTTTCGGCACCGCCTTCGAGGGGGGCGAACAGGGCCAGGGCTCCGGCTCGCTCCAGATCCTTGCGGAAACCACGGCCGGTGAGCAGCAGAGGCATGGAAAGGCAAGGCGGAATGGGAACAATTCTGGCAGTCTTCCCTCCCGCTCTGGTGGTCGGCGCAGGGCCATGGGTTACATTGTTTGCTTGTGCCGAACTTCCGCGCCCGTCCGCTAGCCGGGCCTCCGGAATCCGGTACGGGGCCGTCCGTGGTGATGGTCCTTCCGGCCAGTGCGGTGCCGGCAGGGTTTCGATCCTGTCAGGAACCGCCGGGATACTGAACGCAGCCAACGGCACCGGGCTCCACCCGGTTCCTTTTCTCCTGTTCAAGTCCCAGCCTGCTGATTCGCCTCGCTAGCTCCGGATTTTCCGGCCCCACCTGCGATCTCACGAATTCAGCGTTCTCCGCTCCGTCTGTGCTTTGCGGCACGGGCAAGCGGTCGTCCCGCTGGCGTTGTTCCCTCCCATGTCCATCGGCATACTCGGGAAGAAACTGGGCATGTCCCAGTTCTTCGATGAAGAAGGCAGATCCATCCCGGTCACCGTGATCGAGGCCGGTCCCTGCCGCATCACCCAGCTCAAGAGCGAAGCCACCGACGGGTACACCGCGGTGCAGATCGGCTTCGGCGAGATTCGCGAGAAACTCGTGAACAAACCGGCCCGCGGTCACCTCGCCCGATCGGGCAGCGAACCGCTGCGCCACCTGCGCGAATACCGGGTCGAGGCCGTCGATGGCTTCACCCTCGGTGGCGATCTCACCGTGGCCGCCTTCGAGGCCGGCCAGAAGGTCGATGTGAGCGGCGACACGATCGGCCGTGGCTTCGCCGGCTACCAGAAGCGCCATGGCTTCAGCCGGGGCCCCATGAGCCACGGCTCCAAGAACCACCGGGAGCCGGGCTCCACCGGAGCCGGCACCACTCCCGGCCGCATCTATCCCGGCAAGCGCATGGCCGGCCGCTACGGCGGCAAGCAGATCACCACCCGGGGCCTCACCATCGTGCAGGTGGACTCCGAACGCAATCTGCTGGTCCTCAAGGGTTCCGTTCCCGGCAAGCCCGGGGCCCTTCTCGACATCCGCCCGGCCCGGCGCGTGGGTGACAAAGCCACCAGCGGAGGAACCAAGTGATGGCCGATTGTCTTGTATGCGACTGGCAGGGGAAGCAGAGCGGCAAGGCTTCCCTCGACCTGAAGGTCGCCCGGGAAACCTCCGCCTCCGATCTTCTCCATCGCGCCGTGGTGCGGCAGCTGGCCAACGCCCGCCAGGGCACCGCCAGCACCCTCACCCGGGCCGAGGTCGCCGGCGGTGGTCGCAAGCCCTACAAGCAGAAGGGAACGGGTCGGGCCCGTCAGGGATCCATCCGCACTCCCCTGCGACCGGGCGGTGGCATCATCTTCGGGCCCAAGCCCCGCAGCTACGAGCTGTCGATGAACCGCAAGGAGCGTCGGCTGGCCCTGCGCACGGCCCTGATGAGCCGGATCGAGCAGATCGTGGTGGTGAAGGGATTCGCCTCCGGGCTGGATCGTCCCCGCACCCGCGAGATCACCGCTGCCCTGCAGCGGTTCGGCATCGATGCCGGCACCAAAGTGCTGCTGGTGCTCGACGGGGCCTCCGAGGCCGTGAAGCTCTCGGTGCGCAACCTCGAGAAGGTGAAGCTGATCGCAGCGGATCAGCTCAACGTGTTCGATCTCCTCAACGCCGACAAGCTGGTGCTGAGCGAGGAGGCACTCGTGAAGATTCAGGAGGTCTACGGCGATGGCTGAACGTTTCACCGGCCGGCTGGCGGATGTGATCCGCAGGCCGCTGATCACCGAGAAGGCCACCCGGGCCCTCGAGCTCAACCAGTACACCTTCGAGGTGGACCATCGGGCCGCCAAGCCCGACATCAAGGCCGCCGTCGAGCAGCTCTTCGACGTTCGCGTCGTCGGGGTGAGCACCATGAATCCCCCCCGCCGCAGCCGGCGGGTGGGGCGCTTCGCCGGCAAGCGTGCCCAGGTGAAGAAGGCGGTGGTGCGCCTCGCCGAGGGCAGCACCATCCAACTGTTCCCTGAGTCCTGAGGGGTCTGAAACCACATGGCAATCCGCAACTACAGACCCAATACCCCAGGCACGCGCACCCTGGTGGTCACCGACTTCAGCGACATCACCGGTCGCGGCCGCGAGCGTGGCCTGGTGGTGGCCAAGCATCGCCGCAAGGGGCGCAACAACCGCGGCGTGATCACCTGCCGCCACCGCGGCGGCGGTCACAAGCGCCTCTATCGCATCGTCGACTTCCGCCGCGACAAGCATGGGGTCAGCGCCCGGGTCGCCGCCATCCACTACGACCCCCACCGCAACGCCCGCCTGGCGCTTCTCTTCTATACCGATGGCGAGAAGCGATACATCCTGGCGCCCGCCGGGGTGATGGTGGGCCAGAGCCTGGTCTCCGGGCCGGAGGCACCGATCGAGAACGGCAACGCCCTTCCCCTGTCGGCCATTCCCCTCGGCTCCAGCGTCCACAACGTGGAGCTCTACGCCGGGCGCGGCGGTCAGATGGTGCGCACCGCCGGGGCCAGCGCCCAGGTGGTGGCCAAGGAAGGCGACTACGTGGCCCTCAAGCTTCCCTCCACCGAGGTTCGCCTGGTGCGCCGTGAGTGCTACGCCACTCTCGGGGAGGTGGGCAATTCCGAGCAACGCAACACCAGCCTCGGCAAGGCCGGCCGCAAGCGCTGGCTGGGGCGGCGCCCGGAAGTGCGCGGCAGCGTGATGAACCCCTGCGACCACCCCCACGGTGGTGGTGAGGGGAGGGCTCCCATCGGCCGCTCCGGCCCTGTGACCCCCTGGGGCAAACCGACCCTGGGATACAAGACCCGCAAGCGCAACAAGCCGAGCAACCGGTTCGTGCTCCGGAAACGTCGCCGCACCTCCAAACGCAAACGTGGCGGACGCGATTCCTGATGATCCACACCGCTCTGCCGTTCGCTTAATCCGCCATGGGACGCTCACTCAAAAAAGGTCCGTTCGTCGCCGACAGCCTTCTCCGCAAGGTGGAGAAGCAGAACGCCACCGAGGACAAGACCGTGATCAAGACCTGGTCACGTGCCTCCACGATCCTGCCGATGATGATCGGCCACACCATTGCCGTTCACAACGGCAAGGCCCACGTGCCCGTCTACGTGACGGAGCAGATGGTGGGCCACAAGCTGGGCGAATTCGCGCCCACCCGCACCTTCCGGGGCCACATCAAAGACAAGAAGGGAGGACGCTGATCCAATGGCCACAACCACCCGAGTCCAATCCCTCGAGAGCCAGGCCCTCGCCCACGGCCGCTACATCCGCGGCTCCGTGTCGAAGGTGCGCCGTGTGCTCGATCAGATCCGGGGTCGCACCTATCGCGACGCCCTGATCATGCTCGAGTTCATGCCCTACCGCTCCACGGGCCCGATCACCAAGGTCCTCCGTTCCGCGGTGGCCAACGCCGAGCACAATCTCGGCCTCGATCCCGCCGTCCTGGTGATCAGCCAGGCCACGGCGGACATGGGCCCCTCCCTGAAGCGCTTCCGGCCCCGTGCCCAGGGTCGCGCCTACGCGATCAAGAAACAGACCTGCCACATCAGCATTGGTGTGGCGGTTCCCTCCGCCTGATTCCCCGAGGACACCCACCGATGGGACACAAAATCCATCCAACAGGCCTGCGCCTGGGAATCACCCAGGATCACCGCTCCCGCTGGTATGCCCCCAGCAAGACCTATCCCACCCTGCTCCAGGAGGATGACCGCATCCGCCGCTTCATTCACAAGAAGTACGCCTCGGCCGGCATCAGCGACGTGCTGATCGCCCGCAAGGCCGACCAGCTGGAGGTGGAGCTCAAGACCGCGCGTCCCGGTGTGCTCGTGGGCCGCCAGGGCAGTGGCATCGAAGAGCTCCGCACCGGAATCCAGAGCACCCTCGGTGATGCCAGCCGCCAGGTGCGCATCAACGTGGTGGAAGTGGAGCGGGTCGACGCCGACGCGTTCCTGCTGGCCGAATACATCGCCCAGCAACTGGAGAAGCGGGTGGCCTTCCGACGCGTCATGCGCATGGCGGTGCAGCGGGCCCAACGGGCCGGCGTGCTCGGTCTCAAGATCCAGGTGAGCGGCCGCCTCAACGGGGCGGAGATCGCCCGCACGGAGTGGACCCGGGAGGGTCGGGTGCCCCTGCACACGCTCCGGGCCGACATCGACTACGCCACCAAGGTCGCCACCACCACCTACGGCGTTCTGGGCATCAAGGTGTGGGTGTTCAAGGGCGAGGTTCTCCCCGGCCAGCAGGAACAGCTGCCGGCGGGTGGAGCCCCCAGGCGCCGCACGAGCCGGCGGCCCCAACAGTTCGAAGATCGCTCCAACGAGGAGTGAGGGAGGTCTGAACCATGCTGAGTCCAAGACGCGTCAAGTTCCGCAAGCAGCAGCGAGGCCGCATGCGCGGTGTCGCCACCCGCGGCAACACCATCGCCTTCGGGCAGTTCGCCCTGCAGGCTCTCGAATGTGGCTGGATCACCTCCCGCCAGATCGAGGCCAGCCGCCGGGCGATGACCCGCTACGTGAAACGGGGCGGAAAGATCTGGATCCGGATCTTCCCCGACAAGCCCGTCACGATGCGCCCCGCCGAGACCCGCATGGGTTCCGGCAAGGGCAACCCGGAGTTCTGGGTGGCCGTGATCAAGCCGGGTCGCATCCTCTTCGAGATG
This sequence comes from uncultured cyanobacterium, assembly GCA_963847745.1. Taxonomy (GTDB): domain Bacteria; phylum Cyanobacteriota; class Cyanobacteriia; order PCC-6307; family Cyanobiaceae; genus Cyanobium. The sequence continues at coordinate 99,492 of CAWKAW010000021.1, forward strand.
GGCGGTGAGGAAATCACCGAAACCATCGCCAAGGAGGCCATGCGCCTGGCCCAGTACAAACTGCCCGTGAAGACCCAGTTCCTCACCCTGGCCGACCAGGAGGCGAACCAGGCTCCCGCGGCCGCCCCCGAACCCACCCTCGCAGTGGAGTCCTGACCATGGCACGACCCGAGATCGCCGAGGTGCGATCCCTCACCGACGAGCAGATCATCGAGCAGATCGACGGCACCCGCCGCGAACTCTTCGATCTCCGCTTCCAGCAGGCCACCCGGCGGCTGGAACATCCCCACCGGTTCAAGGAGGCCCGCATCAAGCTGGCCCACCTGCTGTCGGTCCAGAAGGAGCGGCAACGCTCCGCCGTCTCCTGATCCCCACCAATCCCATGGCACTCAAGGAAAGGGTCGGCATCGTCGTCAGCGACAAGATGGAAAAGACCGTGGTGGTTGCGGTGGAGAACCGCTTCCCCCACCCCATCTATCAGAAGACGGTGCGCCGCACCACCCGCTACAAAGCCCACGACGAAGCCAACGGCTGCCGCGTGGGTGACAGGGTTCGCATCACCGAAACCCGACCCCTCAGCCGCACCAAGCGTTGGACCGTGGCCGAGGTTCTCAACCCCGCCAGCAACCGCTGAGGAGAGAACCAAGATGATCCAACAGGAAACCTATCTGAACGTCGCCGATAACAGCGGCGCCAAGCGCATCCAGTGCATCCGTGTGCTGGGCAGCAACCGTCGCTATGCCCACGTGGGCGATGTGATCGTTGCCGCCGTGAAGGATGCGATGCCCAACATGGGTGTCAAGAAGTCGGATGTCGTCAAGGCCGTGGTGGTTCGCACCCGGGCCACCTTGCGCCGCGACACCGGCAACGCCATCCGTTTCGACGACAACGCCGCCGTGATTCTCGGCACCGACAACAACCCCAAGGGAACCCGGGTGTTCGGGCCCGTGGCCCGCGAACTGCGCGAGCGCAACTACACCAAGATCGTTTCCCTCGCTCCGGAGGTGATCTGAGATGGCCACCGCAACCCCCAGAGCCAAGGCCGCCGAACGCATCAAGATGCGGATCCGCAAGGGCGACACCGTGCAGGTGATCGCCGGCAAGGACAAGGGAAAGACCGGCGAGGTGCTGCGCACCCTTCCCTATGAGAACCGTGTGGTGGTGCAGGGCATCAACCTGCGCACCCGTCATGTGAAGCCCACCCAGGAAGGCGAGACCGGTCGCATCGTGACCGAGGAAGCCTCCCTGCACGCCTCCAACGTGATGCTCTACTCCACCTCCCAGCAGGTGGCGAGCCGGGCCGAGATCGTGGTGGAGAAGGACGGCACCAAGAAACGCCGCCTCAAGAAAACGGGCGAGATCCTCGATTGAGCCCCCTTCCCGTCCGGTCCACCCCCCACCTGCCGGTTTCTCCCCCACTCTCCATCTCCCTTTCTCCCCTCCGTTCCCCTTCCGCCTTCTGACCACGACCAGAAGCGCACCCCCCCTCTCCTCCCCCATGTCACTGAAACAGCGCTACCGGGAGACGATCCAGCCCAAGCTGCTCAAGGATCTCAACCTCTCCAACATTCACCAGGTTCCCAAGGTGGTGAAAGTCACCGTGAACCGGGGCCTGGGTGAAGCCGCCCAGAACGCCAAGGCTCTGGAGGCCTCGATCGCCGAGCTGGCCACCATCACGGGCCAGAAGGTGATCGTGACCCGCGCCAAGAAGGCCATCGCCGGCTTCAAGATCCGCCAGGGCATGCCGATCGGGGTCACCGTGACCCTCCGGGGCGAGCGGATGTATGCCTTCCTGGAGCGCCTGATTCACCTTGCCCTTCCCCGCATCCGCGATTTCCGTGGTGTGAGCCCCAGAAGTTTCGACGGCCGGGGCAATTTCACCCTGGGGATCCGGGAACAGATCATCTTTCCCGAAATCTCCTACGACAAGATCGACGCCATCCGGGGCATGGACGTGACGATCGTGACCAACGCCCGTAACGACGAAGAGGGCCGGGCCCTCCTCCGCGAGATGGGAATGCCGTTCCGCAGTACCTGAGCCCTCTTCCGGACCTGACCATGGCCAACCACGACCCGATTTCCGACATGCTCACCCGCATCCGCAATGCGAGTGAGAAACGTCATGAGAGCACCAGGATTCCTGCCTCGCGCATGTCCCGGAGCATCGCCACCGTGCTGCAGCACGAAGGCTTCATCGCCAACATCTCCGAAGAAGGCGAGGGCATTCAGAAGCAGCTGGTGCTGGAGCTGAAATACAGCGGCAAGCATCGCCAGCCCACCATCCGCCGCGTGCAGCGGGTGAGCAAGCCGGGCCTGCGCATCTACAAGAACACCCGCCAGCTACCCAAGGTTCTCGGTGGACTCGGGGTGGCGATCATCTCCACCTCCCGGGGGGTGATGAGCGACCGCGATGCCCGCAAGCAGGGCGTGGGCGGTGAAGTGCTCTGCTACGTCTACTGATCTCCAGGAGTTCCAGCAATGTCCCGTATCGGCAAGGCCCCCATCCCCATCCCCGACAAGGTGAGCGTCAGCCTCGATGGCCTGGCGGTCAGCGTCAAGGGTCCCAAGGGGGAACTGCACCGCACCCTCCCGGATGGGGTCGCCGTCTCCCAGGAGGGGGACACCCTGGTGGTGATCCCCACCAGCCAGAACCGTCGCTCCAGGGAGCGCCACGGCCTCTGCCGCACCCTGGTCGCCAACATGGTCCAGGGCGTCAGCCAGGGATTCACCCGCAAGCTCGAAATCGTGGGCGTGGGGTACCGGGCCCAGGTGCAGGGCAGGAAACTGGTGGTCAATGCGGGCTACAGCCACCCGGTGGAGATGGTTCCTCCCGAGGGGGTGACCTTCGCGGTGGAGAACAACACCTCCGTTCTCGTCTCCGGCGCCGACAAGGAACTGGTCGGCAACGAGGCCGCCAAGGTGCGCGGCATCCGTCCCCCCGAGCCCTACAAGGGCAAGGGCATCAAGTACGAGGGTGAACGGATCCTGCGCAAGGCCGGCAAAACCGGCAAGAAATGAGGTCTGCCCGAGCATCGTCCATCTGATTCCCCATGTCTTCCCTTTCCCGCAAACTGCAGACCCAGAAGCGCCACCGCCGCCTGCGTCGTCACCTCTCCGGCACCGCCGACCGGCCGCGGCTGGCGGTGTTCCGCTCCAACAACCACATCTACGCCCAGGTCATCGACGATGCCGCCCAGACCACCCTCTGTGCAGCCTCGACCCTCGACAAGGACCTGCGCCCCAGCCTCAAGGCCGGTGGAACCTGCGATGCCTCCATGGCCGTAGGCGAACTGGTCGCCAAACGTGCCCTCGCAAGGGGCATCCAGCAGGTGGTCTTCGATCGCGGCGGCAACCTGTACCACGGTCGGGTCAAGGCCCTGGCCGAGGCCGCCCGGGAAGCGGGCCTTCAGTTCTGACCCTGCTCTCACCATGACCGAAACCAACACCGAGATCCAGTCCAGCGACGTTCCTTCCGCCGCCCCCGTCACCGCCGCTGCCAGTGAGCAGCAGGAGCGGCGGGGGGGCCGGGGCGAAGGCAGGGGAGGCGACCGCCGCGGCGGGGGCCGGCGGGGAGGCGACCGCCGCGGCCAGGAACGCGACAGCGAATGGCAGGAACGGGTCGTGCAGATCCGCCGGGTCTCCAAGACCGTGAAGGGCGGCAAGAAGATGAGCTTTCGCGCCATCGTCGTGGTCGGCAACGAACGCGGTCAGGTGGGCGTGGGCGTCGGCAAGGCCGGCGACGTGATCGGCGCCGTGCGCAAGGGGGTGGCCGACGGCAAGAAGCATCTGGTGAAGGTGCCCCTCACCCGGGCGAGCTCCGTGCCCACCGACAGCACCGGCAGGGATGGGGCCGCCAGCGTGCTGATCCGTCCCGCCGCGCCCGGCACGGGGGTGATCGCGGGCGGATCGATCCGCACCGTGCTGGAGCTGGCCGGCATCAAGAATGTGCTGGCCAAGCGGCTGGGCTCCAAGACCCCGCTCAACAACGCCCGCGCCGCCATCGTGGCCCTCGAGGCCCTGCGCACCCACAAGGAGACCGCCAAAGAGCGAGGCATCTCCCTCGAGCAGATCTACTCCTGAGATTCCCCATGACCACCCACCAGCTCAACACCCTCAAGCCCCAGCCCGGGGCCCGACGCCGCAAACTGCGCAAGGGACGCGGCATCGCCGCCGGCCAGGGGGCCAGCTGCGGCTTCGGCATGCGGGGTCAGAAGTCCCGCTCGGGTCGATCCACCCGACCTGGTTTCGAAGGCGGCCAGATGCCTCTCTATCGCCGCATTCCGAAACTCAAGCACTTCCCACTGGTGAATCCTTCCCGGTTCACCGTGATCAACGTGGGGAAACTCGCCGACCTGCCCGCAGGCAGCACCGTGACCCTCGACAGCCTGGTCGAGGCTGGGGTGGTCACCAGCCCCAGGCATCCCCTCAAGATCCTTGGCGATGGCGAGCTGGCCGTGAAGCTCACCGTGCAGGCGGCTGCCTTCACCGCCGGGGCCCGATCCAAGATCGAGGCCGCCGGCGGCAGCTGCGAGATCAGCGGCTGAGCCCGGCCTGCCCAACTCCTAAGTTGAAGCCGTCTGCCCTCCGGGCCGGCGGCTTTTCCGTACGTTCCCTTCTCCCCCTCCCCCCCTTCCCGCCATGGTCGTCAGCAGGGGGCGCAACCCGAGCGCCGCTGAAATCATCACCCAGCTGATCCAGGCCAAGGGGCTGCGCGATCGGGTGATCACCACCCTGGCCTTGCTGTTGCTGGTGCGCCTGGGGATCTACATCCCCGTACCGGGAATCGACCGGGTCGCCTTCCAGGGATTCCTGCAGCAGGGAGGACAGCTGATCGGCTTCCTCGACATCTTCACCGGTGGGGGCCTCTCCACCCTGGGCGTGTTCGCCCTGGGCATCCTTCCCTTCATCAACGCCTCGATCATCCTGCAGCTGCTCACCGCAGCCCTGCCCCAGCTGGAGGATCTCCAGAAGAACGAAGGCGAGGCAGGACGCCGCAAGATCGCCCAGATCACCCGCTACGTCGCCCTCGGCTGGGGGATTCTGCAGAGCGTGGTGTTCGCCATGATCCTGCGCCAGTACGCCCTGCCGGGACTGCCGGACTGGCTGTTCGTCGTGCAGACGAGCCTGGCCCTGGTCACCGGCTCGATGGTGGTGATGTGGATCAGCGAGGTGATCACCGAGCGGGGCATCGGTCAGGGCGCCTCGCTCGTGATCTTCATCAACATCGTGGCCACCCTGCCCAAGGCCCTGGGATCGACCATCGAACTGGCCCAGAGCGGCGACCGCAGCACGGTGGGCGGCATCGTGATCCTGCTGCTGGTGTTCCTGGTCACGATCGTGGGCATCATCTTCGTGCAGGAGGGCAGCCGCCGGATCCCGATCGTGAGCGCCAAGCGTCAGGTGGGGGGGGCAGGGATGCTCACGGCCCGCCAGAGCTACCTCCCCCTGAAACTCAACGCCGGCGGGGTGATGCCGATCATCTTCGCCTCGGCCGTGGTGTTTCTTCCCCTCACCATTGCCAATCTCACCAAGAACCCCTGGCTGATCCGGCTGGCCGGCTATCTCAATCCCAACAGCAGCACCCCCTGGCTCTACGCCCTGCTGTTCTTCTCCCTGATCTGCGGGTTCGCCTTCTTCTACGCCTCGCTCACCGTCAACCCGGTGGATATCGCCACCAACCTCAAGCGGGGCGGGGTGGCGATCCCGGGGGTTCGGCCCGGTTCGGCCACGGCCCTCTACCTGGCCGGCGTTCAGAACCGCCTCACCCTGCTGGGGGGTCTGTTCCTGGGGGCGGTGGCGATCATTCCCTCGGCGGTGGAAGGGGCCACCCAGGTGCGTACCTTCCAGGGCCTGGGAGCCACCTCCCTGCTGATCCTCGTGGGCGTGGCCATCGACACCGCCAAACAGGTGCAGACCTACGTGATCTCCCAGCGGTACGAGGGCATGGTGCGGCAGTGACGGCAGCCTGCCGCCACGACGACAACCCTCTCCACTCCTTTCCCGTCCTTTCCCGATGAAGCAACGCCTTCTTTTCCTCGGCCCTCCCGGAGCCGGCAAGGGCACCCAGGCCCAGCAGCTGGCCGGGCGCCATCACCTTCTCCATCTCTCCACCGGCGACCTGCTGCGGGCCGAGGTGCAGGCGGGCAGCGCCCTCGGCAAGGAAGCGGAGGCGGTGATGGCCCGGGGGGAGCTGGTGAGCGACACCCTGGTGCTGGCGATCGTGCGCAGCCGCCTCGAGGAATGGGAAGGGGGCTGGCTCCTCGATGGCTTTCCCCGCAACCTCGCCCAGGCCGAAGCCCTCGATGCCCTGCTGGCAGAGCTCGATCAGCGGATCGAACTGGTCGTTCTCCTGGAACTCGATGACGCCGTGCTGATCCGGCGTCTGCTCGACCGGGGACGGGCCGATGACAACGAGGAGGTGATCCGTCATCGGTTGACGGTCTATCGGGAGCAGACGGAACCACTGATCCACCACTACCGCAGTCGGGGCCTGCTGCAGGCGGTGGAAGCCAGCGGCACGGTGGACGCCATCAGCGAGCGGATCGAAGGGGTGTTGGTTGACTGATGTGATACGGTGGCTGTTTGCAAATTCGGGGGGAGAAGCGCCATGAAGGTGCGCGCCTCAGTCAAGAAAATGTGCGAGAAGTGCCGGGTGATCCGTCGCCACGGCCGGGTGATGGTGATCTGCACCAATCCCAAGCACAAGCAACGTCAGGGCTGAGCCTTGCTCTCCCGCCTCCGCCCCAGGGCGGATTCATCCCCTTCCTCTTTCTCCAAAGGTTTCCTCAACGTGGCTCGGATCGCCGGTGTAGACATCCCTCGTGACAAGCGGATCGAGATCTCCCTCACCTACGTGTACGGGATCGGTCTGACCAGGGCCCAGAAGATCCTCGCCAAGACGGGGGTCAACCCTGACACCCGCGTCAAGGATCTGAGCGATGCCGATGTGCAGAAGCTGCGCGGTGCCGCCGAGGCCTACATCCTCGAGGGGGACCTGCGCCGGGAGGAGGGAATGGCCCTCAAGCGCCTCCAGGACATCGGCTGCCTGCGGGGACGGCGCCATCGGATGGGACTTCCCGTTCGTGGACAGCGCACCCGCACCAATGCCCGTACCCGGCGGGGCGCCCGCAAGACGGTCGCCGGCAAGAAGAAGTAAGCCACCCGTCGTCTCCCGGAACTGCAGGCCAGGCCTCCTGGCTGTCCCGGGCGAGCACCATCAGCCCCCCCATCCGCCCCTTTCCCCTGCCTCAGCAGGCCTTCCCCCATGGCCAAGCCAGCCAAGAAGACCGGCCCCAAGAAGGCCAAGCGCAACGTCCCCAATGGGGTCGCCCACATCCAGAGCACCTTCAACAACACGATCGTCTCGATCACCGACTCCGCGGGTGAGGTGATCAGCTGGTCCTCCGCAGGGGCCAGTGGCTTCAAGGGAGCCCGCAAGGGCACCCCCTTCGCCGCCCAGACCGCGGCTGAAGCAGCTGCCCGGCGCGCCCTCGAGCAGGGGATGCGCCAGATCGAGGTGCTGGTGCGGGGCCCCGGATCCGGCAGGGAAACCGCCATCCGGGCCCTGCAGGTGGCCGGCCTCGAGATCACCCTGATCCGGGACGTCACCCCCCTCCCCCACAACGGCTGCCGCCGAGCCAAGCGCCGGCGCGTCTGATCCCCCGGCCTGTCTCCCTGCCGGTTCCTTCCCCCCCAAGGCCATTCCTGCGGCCACGTTCACTTACCCGTCTCCCACGTCCGTGTTGCACTATCAGATCGATCGGGTCGAGCACCAGGTCGCCGACGACCGTTCCCAGACGGGCATCTTCGTGATCGGCCCCTTGGAACGGGGTCAGGCCACCACCCTCGGTAACGCCCTGCGCCGCGCCCTGCTCGGAGGCCTCGAGGGAAGTGCCATCACCGCCGTACGGCTGGCCGGAGTCAACCACGAATACGCCACCGTTCCCGGCGTGGTCGAGGACGTGCTCGACATCCTGCTCAACTGCAAGTCAATTCCGGTCAACAGCCGCACCCGTGAGCTGGAGATCGGTCGGCTTGTGATCAATGGTCCTGCCACCGTCACCGCTTCCGATCTGCAGTTCTCCTCCCAGGTCCAGGTGATCGACGGCAACCGGCCGATCGCCACCGTGGCCGATGGCCACAGTCTGGAGATGGAGGTGCACGTCGAACGAGGCATCGGCTACCGCCCCGTCGATCGCCACAACGAAGACACCAGTGCCATCGATCTGCTGCAGATCGATGCGGTCTTCATGCCCGTTCGCCGCGTGCACTACAGCGTCGACGAAACGGCCGTCGGGGAAGGGGGTTCGGCCCGGGAGCGTCTGCGCCTGGAAATCGAGACCAATGGCAGCATCACCCCCGATGACGCCATGGCCCAGGCCGCGAACCTGCTCATCTCCCTGTTCCAGCCCCTGGCGAGCCTCACCATGGTCGAGGAACCCGGGGTGGAGCCCGAGCCTTCCGCCGAAGCCCAGATCCCCCTGGAGGAACTCAACCTCTCGGTAAGGGCCTACAACTGCCTCAAGCGGGCCCAGGTCAACTCCGTCTCCGACCTGATGGGCTTCAGCTACGAAGACCTCCTGGAGATCAAGAACTTCGGCTCCAAGTCGGCCGATGAGGTGATCGAAGCCCTCGAGCGGATCGGCATCTCCCTTCCCCAGAGCCGCACCAGCGCCTGAGCGACCCTTTCGCTTCGCCCCCCCTCCCCGTCCGTCTCCCGTTCCCCCTCCTCCCATGCGCCACCAGTGCCGAGTTCCCCTTCTGGGTCGCCCCGCCGACCAGCGCAAGGCCCTGCTTCGGGGACTCACCACCCAGCTCATCCGCGAAGGCCGCGTCACCACGACCAGGGCCCGGGCCAAGGCCCTGCGCGATGAAGCGGAACGGATGATCACCCTGGCCAAGGAAGGCAGTCTTTCCTCCCGTCGCCGGGCCATCGGCTACATCTACGACAAACAGCTGGTGCACGCCCTCTTCGACAAGGCGAAGGACCGCTACGGCGACCGCCAGGGTGGCTACACCCGCATCCTCCGCACCGTGCGGCGGCGCGGCGACAATGCCGAGATGGCCATCATCGAACTGGTCTGACCCCGCCCAACCCCTCCTCGCCCGGCTCCTCCGCCTCCAGCCCTCCGAACCAGGAGCGGGGCACCCGGATGGCCCTCTGCCTGCAGTACGACGGCTCGGCCTTCCATGGTTGGCAGAGGCAGTCCGGTCTCGTGAGTGTGCAGGAGCAGCTCGAGCAAGCCATCGCCGCCCTTGACCCCCGTCGTCCCGTTCGTGCGGTGGCAGCGGGACGTACCGACAGCGGTGTGCATGCGGCGGGCCAGGTGGTTCATTTCGATGCGGCCGGTCCGATTCCCCCGCAGCGCTGGCCGGGAGCACTGAACGGCAGGCTCCCCCCCACGATCCGGGTACGGGCGGCCGCGCAGGTGGAGCCCAGTTGGCATGCCTGTTTCTCGGCCCGCTACCGGCGCTATCGCTACACGATCTACAACGCCCGCACACCGAACCTGTTCCTGGCTCCCTGGAGCTGGCATCGGTATCGCCGCAGACTCGATGAGACCGCGATGGCGACTGCCCTTGAGGGGCTGCTCGGTGACCATGATTTCTCCGCCTTTCAGCGAGCCGGGAGTCGCCGGGCCCACGCCCGCACGAACCTGCAGGAGGTGAGCCTGAAGCGGGAGGGTGACCTTGTGGTGACGGAGCTGCAGGCGAGCGGTTTCCTTTACGGCATGGTGCGTCTGGTGATGGGCCAGCTGGTGGCCGTGGGGGAAGGCCGGATCGGCATTGACGACTTCCTGCGGCGCCACCGGGAACGGGCCCGCAGCGAAGTGAAGGAGGCGGCCCCGCCCCATGGCCTCTGTCTGCTGCGGGTGGGCTATGGCGAGGAAGTCTTCCCCAGGCACGCCTGGTATGATTGTCAACCGAGGTTTCGTCTGGAAACAAGCGATTCCCCTTCCTTCTGACCCGGGAGGAGCGGACTCTTCCTTCCGGTGCGTACCCGATCAGGCCACCCCGGCCACTCCAGCCGCACCTGTCCCACAGGCCCGGCAAGGGTCTCACCGTTCAGGCGGTAAGGTCGATCCATCCATCCGGCTTCGCCGGCAGGGATGGGCCTCCCGACCGGCCCTACGCACTCCTCCAGTGGCAGTCCTATCTGCCGCTGCCCCCTCCGGCGCAATGAACAAGACCATTCAGCCTTCCCAAGACTCGCTTGATCGCCAGTGGTATCTGGTCGATGCGGCGGATCAGACCCTCGGCCGACTCGCCAGCGAAGTAGCCCAGGTGCTGCGCGGCAAGAACAAGCCCACCTTCACTCCCCACCTCGACACCGGTGATTTCGTCGTTGTGATCAACGCCGAGAAGATCAGGGTGAGCGGCAACAAGGCCACCCAGAAGATCTACCGCCGTCATTCGGGCCGCCCCGGTGGGATGAAGACCGAAACCTTCACCCACCTGCAGAGCCGCCTTCCCGAGCGCATCATCGAGAAGGCCGTTCGCGGGATGCTTCCCCACAACGCCCTGGGCCGCCAGCTGTTCCGCAAGCTGAAGGTGTACAAGGGCTCCGAGCATCCCCATGCTGCCCAGCAACCCCAGGCCCTCGCCCTCGACCCCGCCGCCACAGCCCGATGACCTCTTCCTCCAACCGCGTTGTCTACTGGGGTACCGGTCGCCGCAAGACGGCTGTCGCCCGCGTGCGGGTGGTGCCCGGCAGCGGCAGCGTCACGATCAACGGCCGTCCCGGAGACAACTACCTCAACTACAACCCCGTCTACCTGGCGTCGGTCAAGGCTCCCCTGCAGACCCTCGGCCTCGAGGGCCAGTATGACCTTCTCGTCAATGTGCGCGGGGGCGGACTCACCGGCCAGGCGGATGCGATCAAGCAGGGGGCCGCTCGCGCCCTCTGCGACCTCTCTCCGGACAATCGCAAACCCCTGAAGATCGAGGGGCACCTCAGCCGTGATCCCCGCGCCAAGGAGCGCCGCAAGTACGGCCTCAAGAAAGCCCGCAAGGCCCCCCAGTTCTCCAAGCGCTGATTTCCACCATGCCCAAGTCCGACATCCATCCCACCTGGTATCCCGACGCCAAGGTGATCTGCAATGGCGAGGTGGTCATGACCACCGGCTCCACCCAGCCGGAGATTCACGTCGATGTGTGGAGCGGCAACCACCCCTTCTACACCGGCACCCAGAAGATCCTCGATACCGAAGGAAGGGTGGATCGCTTCATGCGCAAGTACGGCATGGGCAGCGTCGAGTCCGCTTCCGGAGCCAAGAAGGCGGCCAAGCCCGCTCCTGAAACCGACAGCACCACGGAAGTGCCTGCGGAAGCCACGGCCTGAGCCCTTACGGCCCAGGGGCGATGGATCTCTCCCAGTTGCATGATCAACTCGAAGCGGCCCGCCGCACCTTCGAGACCCTGGAACGACAGCTGGCCGATCCTTCCATCGCCTCCGATCCCGCCCAGCTGCAGAGCCTTGCCCGGGAGCGGGCACGGCTCGAGCCTCTCGTGGCTGACCACAGCCAGTTGCTGAAGCTGGAAAGGGAGGAAAACGAGGCCCGGGCCCTGCTGCGAGAGCACCGGGGCGACACGGCCATGGAGGAACTGGCCAGCGATGAACTCGGCACCCTGGCCCCGGCCATCGAGGAACTGCGCAGCCGCCTCACCCTGGCTCTGCTCCCCTCCGACCCGCGGGATCACCGCAGCGTGATGCTCGAGATCCGTGCCGGGGCAGGCGGCGACGAAGCCTGCCTCTGGGCAGGGGATCTGGCCCGCATGTATGAACGCTATGGCCAGGCGATGGGCTGGCGGGTTGAGCCGGTGAGTGTCTCGGCAGCCGACCTGGGGGGCTACAGGGAACTGATCCTGGCGATCCGGGGCGACGGCGTCTTCAGCCAGCTGAAGTTCGAAGCCGGCGTCCATCGGGTGCAGAGGGTCCCTGCCACCGAATCCCAGGGGCGGGTCCACACCTCCACGGCCACGGTGGCCGTGATGCCGGAGGCGGATCCGGTGGAGGTGCAGATCGATCCGGGGGACCTGGAGATCGGCACAGCTCGATCGGGGGGGGCCGGCGGCCAGAACGTGAACAAGGTGGAAACGGCCGTGGATCTGCTGCACAAACCAACCGGAATCCGGGTGTTCTGCACCCAGGAACGTTCCCAGCTGCAGAACCGTGAGCGGGCCCTGGAAATCCTGAGGGCCAAACTGCTCGAGCGCGAGCGGGCCCAGGCGGCAGCCTCCGAGCGGGATGAGCGCAAGTCCCAGATCGGCAGCGGCGACCGCAGCGAGAAGATCCGCACCTACAACGCCAAGGACAACCGGGTCACCGACCATCGCCTGGGTCGCAATTTCTCCCTCGAACCGATCCTCGAAGGGGAACTTCAGGAACTCATCGGGGCCTGCATCACCGCTGAACAGAACCGCCAGATGGAGGAACTGGCGCGAAGGGCCAGCGGCATCGAGGGCTGAGAAGCGGTGAACTCAGGCGCCGATCACGTATTTGGCCCACTCCTGGTGCTGGCCCGCCCGGATGCGTCGACTGGCCTCGAAGCTGAGGCTGCTCAGGGGACGGCGCGGTTCGCGGCTGAGGGGCATGCCCGCCTCCCTGGGGGTGCGGTTACCCTTGCGCACGTTGCAGGGCAGGCAGGCGGTGGTGACGTTGTCCCAGGTGTCGGCGCCGCCGCGACTGCGGGGAACCACGTGATCGATGGAGAGGGCCTCGCCGCTGAAACCGCAGTACTGACAGGCATGGCCATCGCGCTGGAAGACGTTGCGACGGGTGAGGGGAAGCTGCTTGTAGGGAACCCGCACGAACTGGCGCAAGCGGATCACCGTCGGCAGAAGGGTGTCGGGACGGACCCGGCGGTGGAGGTCGTGCTCCAGCCCCTCGGCTTTCCCCTTGAGAAGCATCACCATGGCCCGGCGCCAGGTGGTGATGTTCAGCGGCTCGTAGGACGCATTGAGAACGAGTACGTGGCCCATGCCACCCATCGGGTTCGGCGGCATGCTAACGGGAACATTCCCGGTTCCAAGGTGTGCCGCAACGCTCCCGCCTGCCGGGTTTCCAGGATGCAGCCGAGCTGATGTCCACCTCCCCCCTGATTCCTGTACCCGCTCCGCACGAGATCGGCCAGTCGCGGCAACGTGCCTGGGTGGAGGTGGATACATCGGCCATCGTGGCCAACGCCCGTGCCCTGCGGAACTTTCTCGCCCCCGCCACCGAGCTGATGGCGGTGGTGAAGGCCGACGGCTACGGCCATGGCGCCGTGCCCGTGGCCCAGGCTGCCCTGGCCGGCGGGGCCGGCAGCTTCGGCGTCGCCACCCTGGCGGAAGGGGTGGAACTGCGCCGCGCCGGCATCACGGCGCCTGTGCTGGTGATGGGAAATCTCACCCAGGCCGAGGAGCTGCGCAGCTGTCTCCGCTGGCAGCTCATGCCCACGATCAGCAGCATGCGTGAGGCCCTGCTCTGCCAGAACCTGGCCAGCGGCACGGGCAGGCCCATGGCCCTGCATCTGAAGCTCGACACGGGCATGGCCCGCCTGGGAGCGGACTGGCAGGAGGGCCCCCGGCTGGTGGCGGCGCTGGCCGGGCTGGAGGCGGTGGATCTGTGCGGGGTCTACTCCCACCTGGCCTGCGCCGACGCCGAACCCGCCCAGGATGAGGGCCTGACCAGCCTGCAACGTCAACGGTTCGAGACCGTGCTCACCTCCCTGCGGGAGCAGGGCCTCGGGGGAGGCTGTCGGCACCTCGCCAATTCAGCCGGCACCCTGCGCAGCCCCAGCCTCCACTACGACCTGGTCCGGGTGGGTCTGGCCCTCTACGGTCACGCCCCGGCGACGCACCTGGCCAAGGTGGTGCCTCTGAAGCCGGCGATGCAGGTGCATGCCCGGGTGACCCTGCTCAGGGATGTGGCCGCCGGAGTCGGCGTGAGCTACGGGCATCAATTCCGCACCTCACGCCCGAGCCGCCTGGCGGTTGTGGCGATCGGCTACGCCGATGGCGTGCCCCGCCAGCTCTCCAATCGGATGGAGGTGCTGTTCCAGGGGATGCACCTGCCCCAGGTGGGCATGATCACGATGGACCAGATGATCGTCGATGCGACGGAAGCCCCTGACCTGGAGGTGGGTTCGGTGGTGACCCTGCTCGGTGAGCAGGGCCGGCAATCGATCACCCCTGCCGACTGGAGCGATCGCTGCGGCACGATTCCCTGGGAGATCCTCTGTGGCTTCAAGCACCGCGTACCCCGTCTCACCCACGACTCCCAGGGGCAGCAGCCCACCCCGTAGTGGCAGGAGAGCAAGAACTTCCGGCGATGATTTCCGGAATGAGGGAATCCAGACGGAGTCCCTTCAACGTGTCTTACGTCGGATCAACGCTCTGGTCGTTGACGGACTGGGTGTTGCCGTCGGCATGGAGGAGCATGCGAAGCCAAGGCGTCCCATCGAAGGTTCGCCAGTAGAGATCGGTATCGCCATCCTGGTCGAAATCGCCGAAGGCCTCCAGGCTCAGATTCTCATTGAGCTGATCATCGGTGAGGAGAGCCTGGCCATCGAACACCATCCCCCTCATCTAAATTAGAGATTTCCCTGATCGAAGGTGATGGTCTGCGGACCAGTTGCTGTGCCATGACTTGCGAAGCCTGTCACCACGATACCGTCGTCGATTCAGGGGATCGCAACGGCTGGAATCGCGCAATCCGACTCGAGGATTGAACTGGGGTCGACAGTTTCCAAGGGAACTTCCGGCAAGGGACCAGCCGGGGGGTTTCCTCCAGAACCGATACGCCCACATCGGTAATCCTGGTGGGATCATCGGAATCAATGTGCGCCCGGATGGCCCCGCTATCCCCAGCCGTTGGACGTGAACGCAGACGTGCAGGAAGATCGGGCTCAAGGAAAGTTACAAACAATCAGCCAGCCACGCCGGGGAGTGGATGGGCCGACGGGGCTCACTTCGACCCGGCTCGAGCCGCAGTGGGTGCAGCTCCCCTGGCCCGGCGTGCAGGAGGGGCCCGGCAGAGGACGACAGGCCTCCCAGGGAGAAGGCGGGGGGCTGAACTCAGGTGCCGCTGGCCAACGCTCCGGGCGCTGATAAGCTCTACATGCCGCTGGAGAGGTGGCTGAGCGGTTGAAAGCGGCTCCCTGCTAAGGAGTTACAGGAGGCAACTTCTGTCGAGGGTTCGAATCCCTCCCTCTCCGTTTCCAGGTTCAGGCGACGCAGCTCGATGCAGCAGCGTCGCCAGGGCGAACACTCCCCCACCGTTCTCATCCCAGCGGGGATGCCTCCAGGAGACTGGTGGCGATCCGGGGGAGCAGGTTCTCGTCGCGGGCCCAGCGTTCCCCTTCGCTGAACACCACCAGAAGCATGGGAGCAAAGCCCTCCGCCTCCACGTAGGCGGCGTCATGGCGTGCCTGGCTCATCCAGCCCGCCTTGCTCCAGAGGCGTGCCTCGCTGGGCAGCCCCCCGCCCAGAAATCCATCGACCTGGTTTTCGGGATCCGCTGCCCGCTCCAGGGGATCGAGGGATCGCCGCAGCAGGCTCCGCATCCGATGGCAGGCCGGGGGGGACACCATCCCCCCCGCCATCACGGCATGGAGCAGACGGGCTGTCGCATCGGTGCTGAGGCGATTGCGGTTCTCCAGCCGCTCTCCGTAGAAGTCGCGCTCACGGCCATAGGGACCTTCTCCCCAGGTCTTCTGGCAGGCATTGCACCCTTCCAGCTCGGGCCATCCCTGCTCCGCCAGCCAGTCGTTCACCAGCTGCCGCTGGCTGCACCACCTGCGGAACCGATCCGGTGGCAGGGCGGGCCCGCTCGTGGTTCCGGTGAGCAGATCCACCACCAGGCCGGTGGCGTCGTTGCCGGAGTCGCGGATCATGCCGTCGAGGGCGCGACGCAGTTCGGTGCCGTCCTCGATCAGCTGCCGCTGCATCCAGGCCTCGGCGGCCACCAGGTACACCAGTTTCACCACGCTGGCCGGATAGTGCAGCTCCCCGCCGCCCCAGCTGGCCCCGCTCACCGGCAGATCCCAGAATTCCTCCTCGGTCAGATTGTCTGCTCTGTGCCGCAGGGAGGAGGGGTAGCGCAGCCAGGTGATCGAAAGCTCCTGCCCCAGCGCTGAACGTCCGCGCTTCTCCAGTTCCCGAACCATGCGATCGAGAATCTGGCCCATGGCCGGATCCGGGATGTAGAACGCCATCACCACGGGCTACAGGCGATGGGGACATTAGGCACCCCGCGGGGATCCCAGGAGTTCTCCGCTGGCGGCCACTGGCAGGTGCTGGCCCCCCTGGATGCCTACAGCCAGGCGCGGGGCCCCGGCCTGGCCACCCAGATCGCCGCCGGTCGTCAGCTGCGCATCCTCGGGCCCGACGCCCTGAGGCCGGGCCAGGGGCCGGCGGGCCGGCGGCTGCGGGTGCGGCTGTCTGAGGACGGCTACCCCTGCTGGATCGATGCGGAGGGCCTCCTGAGCCGGGGATGCCCAACCCAGCCCAGACCGCTCTCCAGGGTGACGGAAATGGTCATCTCCAGCCGGATGGAGGAGATCGTGGCGTTCGCGGAGGAAGCCATGGGCCGCCCGAACCGGTACCTGTGGGGGGGCACCCTCGGACCGGATTTCGATTGCTCGGGCCTGATCCAGACCGCCTTTGCCCATGCCGGCATCTGGCTTCCCCGGGATGCCTACCTGCAGGAGCGCTTCTGCCGGCCCGTGGCGGTACGACCGGGGCAGACGAGTCTGCTGCGACGGGGCGATCTCATCTTCTTCGGCACTCCCCGGCGCTGCACCCACGTGGGCCTGCACCTGGGAGGGGGCCGCTACCTGCACAGCTCCGGCCGGCAGCACGGCCGGGATGGCATCGGCATCGACGATCTCCATCCCCGCAACCCCGATCCGGTGGCCTGTCACTACCGGAGCGAACTGCGTGGAGCCGGAAGGGTGATGCACAGCCATGACGGCAGTCCCCTGCCTCCCTAAGTTCTCTGCACCCTGCAGCCGGTTTTCCCATGGCGGAGACTCCCCCATCCTCCCCAGGCCCGGTGGCCATGAGCGAGCCTCCGCCGCCGCCGCCGGAGCCTTCCCCGCAGGCCATGGGAGCAGCACCGGCCCTTTCGGTGGTGGTGCCGCTCTACAACGAGGAGGCCAGCCTGCCGTTCCTGGTGAAACAGCTGCTGGAGGCCCTCCACCCCCTGGGTCGGCCCTTCGAACTGGTGCTCGTGGACGACGGCTCCCGGGACGGGACCCCTGAACTGCTGCGGGACCTGGCCAGGAGCGTGCCCGAGCTGGTGGCGGTGCTCCTCCGGCGCAACTACGGCCAGACGGCCGCCATGGCGGCAGGGTTCGATGCCTGCCGTGGAGCTGTGATCGTGACCCTCGATGGCGATCTGCAGAACGATCCGGCCGACATTCCACTGCTGCTGGCCACCCTCGAGGAGCAGGGGTACGACCTGGTGAGCGGCTGGCGGCATCAGCGCCAGGATGCGGCCCTGAGCCGCCTGTTGCCCTCCCTGCTCGCCAACCGGCTGATCGCCCGGGTGACAGGGGTGCGGCTCCACGACTACGGCTGCTCCCTCAAGGCCTATCGCCGGGAAGTGGTGACCGACATGAACCTCTACGGGGAACTGCATCGGTTCCTCCCCGCCCTGGCCTACATCGAGGGGGCCCGCATCGGCGAGGTGAAGGTGAACCACCACCCCCGTCGCTACGGCACGAGCAAGTACGGCATCGATCGCACCTTCCGGGTGCTGATGGATCTGCTCACGGTGTGGTTCATGAAGCGGTTCCTCACCCGGCCGATGCACGTCTTCGGATTCGCCGGACTGGTGTCCCTCGGCATGGGGCTCCTGATCGCTCTCTGGCTGGTGGGCGAGAAGCTGCTGCTGGGCACCGACATCGGAGATCGGCCCCTGTTGCTGCTCGCCGTGCTGGCGATTCTGAGCGGGGTGCAGCTGTTCGGATTCGGTCTGCTGGCGGAACTGCAGATGCGCACCTATCACGAAAGTCAGGGGCGACCGATCTACCGGGTCCGGGCCACGCTGCGAGGCACGGCAGTCAGCTGAGCCCCCGCCTGAGCTGGAGGGCACCCAGGGCAGGAGCTGAACTTTTATGTCGCGCCTTCGGCAGCCCAGAAGCCAGGCTGGATGCCATCCGTACAGTACCGGCGGTTCTTACTGGCCCAAGCCATGACTGGAGAATTCGCCGCAGCCTGGATGCCTTCCGTGTTGGTTCCCCTGGTGGGAATCCTCGGTCCGGCCGTGGCCATGGCCCTGCTGTTCAACGTGATCGAAGCCCGCGAGTGAAGCTCCAGGCTGCCGCCTTCCGGGTTGGCCCCTGAAGGCCCGGCAAGCCGTTCCTCACCGAACGCCCCACACGCTCGCCCCCCACGCCCCCACCGTCTGACGACCCCATGACCGTCACCCCCGTGGCCGACCCCTGTGTCGGCAATCTGGCCACACCCGTCAACAGCAGCTACTTCAGCAAGGCGTTCCTGAACGCTCTTCCCGCCTACCGGCCCTCCCTTTCCCCCAACCGCCGGGGTCTGGAGGTGGGCATGGCCCACGGGTTCCTCCTCTACGGGCCCTTCGCCATGACCGGCCCACTCCGTTCCACCGAATACGCCAGCACGGCGGGCTTGCTGGCCGCCATCGGGCTGGTGTCGATCCTCACGATCTGCCTCTCGATCTACGGCACCGCCGGTACCGGACCGAACGTTCAACCCCCCGATGCCACCATCGACAATCCTCCCGCCGATCTCTTCACCAAGGCCGGCTGGGCGGAATTCGCCAGCGGATTCTGGCTGGGCGGCTGCGGCGGAGCCGCCTTCGCCTGGTTCCTGGCCAGCGCCGCAGTGGTGTCTCCCCTGATGAACATCGCTGGTGGAGGCGGAGCCGGCTGAGGTCGTCCTCAGGCCCACGGCTGCATCCCGTCGCCCGATCTGGATCGATACGTTTGAAAGCCCCACCTCCCGGGTGGGGCTTTTTCATGGACCGAAGAGATGGGGTTTCCTGCCCACGCTGGCAGACCGGCCTGGATCTGTGGCGGCGTGGAGGAAAGCGGCCTGGAGATCCACGACAAGACGTCTCCTGGGGTGCCCCCTGAAGCCAGCGAGAAGGTGCAGGGATTGAGGCAGCAAAGACAACCGGGTCTCCGCTCCCCCAACCAGCTTGCGCTCCCCCACTGCCGAAATCGGTGGACGTGGTTGAGGTTGGGTAGGTTGAAGGTTGAAGGTTGAGGAGTCTGGAGCCGACTCATACATCCCACAAAAAACCCCCGGCCGGAGCCGGGGGAGAGTCGTCCATCGAGGTGGCGGTTCGGGCGCGAGGAACGTCAGCCGAACTTGCCGGAAGTGGAGGCGATCAGGAAGGCCGCATAGGTGAGGATGTAACCCACGGTGAAGTGAGCCAGACCCACCACACGAGCCTGCACGATCGAGAGAGCCACGGGCTTGTCACGCCAGCCCACCAGATTGGCAAGCGGCGTGCGCTGGTGCGCCCACACGATCGTCTCGATCAGTTCCTGCCAGTACCCCCTCCAGGAGATCAGGAACATGAACCCCGTCGCCCACACGAGGTGACCGAAGAGGAACATCCAGGCCCAGACGGCCAGGTTGTTCGAGCCGAGCGGGTTGTACCCGTTGATCAGCTGGGAACTGTTCAGCCAGAGATAGTCGCGGAACCAGCCCATCAGATAGGTGCTGGATTCGTTGAACTGGGCCACGTTGCCCTGCCAGATGGCGAGGTGCTTCCAGTGCCAGTAGAAGGTGACCCATCCCACGGTGTTCAGGGCCCAGAAGACCGACAGATAGAAGGCGTCCCAGGCGGAGATGTCGCAGGTGCCGCCACGGCCGGGGCCGTCGCAGGGGAAGGAGTAGCCGAAGTCCTTCTTGTCGGGCATCAGCTTGGAGCCACGGGCATCCAGGGCACCCTTCACGAGAATGAGGGTGGTGGTGTGCAGACCCAGCGCAATGGCGTGGTGCACCAGGAAGTCTCCGGGGCCGATCGGCAGGAACAGGGAGTTGTTCCCGGCATTGAGGGAGTCGAGCCAACCGGGCAACCAGACGGCGCCGGGGCCGGGTGCATTGCTGACCAGGCTGTCGGGATTGGCCAGCAGCACATCCATGCCGTAGAGCGCCTTACCGCTGGCGGCCTGCACGAACTGGGCGAACACAGGCTCCACCAGGATCTGCTTCTCGGGGGTGCCGAAAGCCACGACCACGTCGTTGTGGACGTAGAGACCCAGGGTATGGAATCCGAGGAACAGGGAAACCCAGCTGAGGTGGCTGATGATGGCTTCCTTGTGCTCGAGCATGCGAGCCAACACGTTGTTCTTGTTGGCTTCCGGGTCGTAGTCGCGGATGAAGAAGATCGCACCGTGGGCGAAGGCACCGCACATCAGGAAGATGGCGATGTACTGGTGATGCGTGTAGAGCGCGGCCTGAGTGGTGTAATCCCGTGCGATGAACGCATAGGAAGGCAGCGCATACATGTGCTGCGCCACCAGGCTGGTGATCACCCCGAGGCTGGCCAGGGCCAGACCCAGCTGGAAGTGCAGGGAGTTGTTGACGGTGTCGTAGAGACCCTTGTGACCAGCACCGAGTGCACCACCGAACGGAGTGCCCTTGGGAGGGTTGTGGGCTTCCAGGATCTCGCGGATCGAGTGGCCGATCCCGAAGTTTGTCCTGTACATGTGGCCGGCGATCACGAAGATGCAGCCGATGGCCAGATGATGGTGCGCAATGTCCGTGAGCCAGAGGGCCTCGGTCTGGGGGTGGAAACCTCCCAGGAAGGTGAGGATCGCCGTGCCGGAGCCTTCAGCGGTGCCGAACACCTGATTGGCGGTGTCGGGGTTCTGGGCGTAGACGCCCCAGTTACCGGTGAAGAACGGCGCCAGACCGGCGGGATGGGGGGACACCGAAAGGAAGTTGTCCCAGCCGACATGCTGGCCCCGGGATTCGGGGATGGCCACGTGGACCAGGTGACCGGTCCAGGCGATGGAGCTGAAGCCGAAGAGCACCGCCAGATGGTGATTGAGGCGGGATTCGGCGTTCTTGAACCAGGCCAGGGAAGGCAGGAACTTGGGCTGGAGATGGAGCCAGCCGGCGAACAGGGCCCAGGCCGACAGGATCAGCATGAAGATGGAACCCTGGTAGAGCTCCGTGTTGGTCGTCATGCCGATCGTGTACCACCAGTGGTACAGACCGGAGTAAGCGATGTTCACCGGGGAGGTGGCACCCGCCTGGGTGAAGGCGGTGATGGCGCCCTGGCCGAAGTGGGGATCCCAGATCGCATGCGCGATGGGACGGACATGCAGCGGATCGGCGACCCACTGCTCGTAGTTGCCCTGCCAGGCGATATGGAACAGGTTGCCCGAAACCCAGAGGCCGATGATCGCCAGATGACCGAAGTGGGTGGAGAACAGCTTCTGATAAAGCCGCTCCTCCGTCATTCCGTCATGGCTCTCGAAGTCGTGAGCCGTGGCGATGCCGTACCAGATACGGCGGGTTGTCGGGTCCTGTGCCAGACCCTGGCTGAACGAAGGAAATTTCGTTGCCATTGGGAAAGTCAGGTGGAGGTCAGCCGACCGCGACGATGCGGGCCAGGAAGAAAGCCCAGGTGGTTGCGATACCGCCCAGGAGATAGTGGGCCACACCGACGGCACGGCCCTGGGTGATGGAAAGCGCCCGCGGCTGAATGGCGGGTGCAACCCTCAGCTTGTTGTGAGCCCAGACGATGGACTCGATCAGCTCCTGCCAGTAGCCGCGGCCGCTGAACAGGAACATGAGGCTGAAGGCCCATACGAAGTGGGCACCGAGGAACATCAGGCCATAGGCACTGGAGCTCGAGCCGTAGCTGTTGATCACCTGTGCGGCCTGGGCCCAGAGGAAGTCACGCAGCCAGCCATTGATGGTGATGGCACTCTGCGCGAAGTTGCCGTTGGTGATGTGCTGGACGCTGCCGTCGGCGTTGACGGTTCCCCACACGTCGCTCTGCATCTTCCAGCTGAAGTGGAAGATGACGATCGAGAGGGAGTTGTACATCCAGAACAGGCCGAGGAACACATGGTCCCAGGCCGACACCTGGCAGGTGCCGCCACGGCCGGGGCCGTCGCAGGGGAAGCGGAAACCCAGGTTCGCCTTGTCGGGAACGAGGCGGGAGCTACGCGCATACAGCACACCCTTCAGCAGGATCAGCACGGTGACGTGGATCGTGAAGGCGTGGATGTGGTGGACCATGAAGTCGGCCGTTCCCAGGGGGATCGGCGCAGCGGCCACCTTGCCGCCGACGGCCACAACGGTGCCGTTGAACACCTCGCTCACACCCGCAAGGGCATTGGGAGCTGTGGTTCCAGCGGCAGCGGCATGGAGACCCTGGATCCACTGGGCGAAGATCGGCTTCAGCTGAATCGCACTGTCACTGAACATGTCCTGGGGTCTTCCCAGGGCACGCATGGTGTCGTTGTGGATGTAGAGGCCGAAGCTGTGGAAACCCAGGAAGATGCACACCCAGTTGAGGTGGCTGATCAAGGCATCACGGGCCTTGAGCACCCGATCGAGCACGTTGTCGATATTCTTGGCCGGGTCGTAATCACGGATGAGTGCGATGGCCGAATGGGCACCAGCGCCCACGATCAGGAAGCCACCGATCCACATGTGGTGGGTGAAGATCGAGAGCTGGGTGGGGTAATCGACACCGATGTAGGGATACGGAGGCATCGCATACATGTGGTGCGCCACGATGATCGTGAGCGAGCCGAACAGAGCCAGATTCAGGCCCAGCTGGGCGTGCCACGAAGTGGTGAGGAACTCGAAGAGTCCGTTGTGGCCATTGGGGGCCGGGAAGAGCAGGGGATCGCCCTTCTGGCCTTCCAGGATTTCCTTGATGCTGTGGCCGATACCCCAGTTCGTGCGGTACATGTGACCGGCCACGATGAAGAGAACCGCAATCGCCAGGTGGTGATGGGCGATGTCGGTCATCCAGAGACTGCCCGTGACGGGATTCAGCCCACCCTTGAAGGTGAGGAAATCGCTGTAGGCAGCCCAGTTCCCGGTGAAGAAGGCTGAGATGCCTGCTCCGAAACCAGGGAACAGCTGGGTGAGCAGATCCTGGTTGAGGAATTCGTGGGGAAGGGGAATGTCAGCGACCGAAGCGATGGTCTTGCCATTCAGCACCAGCGGTTGGCCGGCATCGATGGCGTCCATGAGCTGGGTGGTCGGCAGCGACACGTGCAGCAGGTGCCCGGTCCAGGACAGGGACCCGAGTCCGAGAAGGCCGGCCAGATGGTGGTTGAGCATCGACTCAACGTTCTGGAACCACTCGAGCTTGGGAGCTGCCTTGTGGTAATGGAAAACCCCGGCATTGAGCATCAGGCCGGCCATCACCAGCGAGCCGATGGCGGTGCAGAGAAGCTGGTACTCGCTGGTGAAGCCCCAGGCTCTCCACACGTGGAAGAGACCGGAGGTGATCTGAATGCCGTGGAAGCCGGCACCCACGTCACCATTGAGGATTTCCTGGCCGAAGATGGGCCAGACCACCTGGGCACTGGGTTTGACGTGCAGGGGGTCGGCCAGCCAGCCGGTGTAGTTGGAGAAGCGGGCCCCGTGATAGAAGGCGCCGCTCAGCCAGATGAAGATGACGGCCAGATGGCCGAAGTGAGCGCTGAAGATCTTGCGTGAGACCTCCTCGAGATCGCTCGTGTGGCTGTCGAAGTCGTGAGCGTTGGCGTGGAGGTTCCAAATCCAGGTGGTGGTTTTGGGACCCTTGGCAAGGCTGCGGTCGAAGTGGCCGGGCTTTTCGAAAAGCTCGAACGTGGCCGGAACTGGGTTCCGGTCGACCATGTCCTTTGCCTTTTTCCCACGCTCTGGTGGGCTGATGGTCATCGAGAGGTTCCTCGAGGGACGGAATCGAGGTGGAGGGTCCACCCCTTCGGCGAGCCCGGGAGAGCCGGGCCCGCCGGTGGGCCTCATGGCAGGACGGGGCGGCACGGATGACCCGGGCGCTTCCTTCCTTGCCATGGGCACCAGTCGAACAGGGGCGAAACCCCTGCCATGACTGGAGCTTTGGGCCCCGAAAGGGGACCGCTGGCGGAAGTATAGGGGCCAAAAACAAGCCGACACGGTCCCCAGTTACAAAGGTTCAATCCCCGTCATTCCCAGGCTGGGACTGGATTCTGGGGCGAGGTTACCAACAGTGAAAATCAGAAATCGGCATCACTTTGCATTCAGGGACGTTTAAAATCTTGTCGGCCATGCAGTAAGGAATCCCCTCCCCGGCTCCCGGCCGGGCAGCCCACCAGAATGGCTGGCAAGCGGCTGCAGCAGCGTGATGAGGAAGGCAACCGGCAGGCAGCGGCGCTGGCCCCATGCGGCCCTGGTCATGGTGCTGCTGCTGCTGCCGCTTGGTCTGTTGACGGTACCGGCGACGGAAGTCGCCGCCCTCTCCTGGCCCGGGGCGGGGAAACGAGCTCAGCGTCAGGAGGTCCAGGGGCCGGGTGCCACCCGGCGTCTCCAGGAGGTGGCGCCTCCGGGCTCCGTGCAGCAGTTCCGCGCATCCTTCCAGGAGCGGGCCCCCCGGCTGGCCATCACCTCCCCGGCGCCGGAGACTCTGATGCCCCCGGGAGCCTGGACCCTGCGGCTGCAGGTGGAGGACTGGCCTCTGGTGGAGGCCGGTGCCCTGGGGCTGGGGCCCCATCTGGTCGTTCAGCTCGACACCGATCCCCCCCGTCGGATCACCACAACAGAGCTGGAGATGCCGCCACTTGCGCCCGGGAGCCACCGTCTCACGGTGTATGCCGCCTGGCCCTGGGGGGAGGCCGTGAAGGATCCCGGAGCCTGGCAGCAGCTCCGGCTGCACCGGGTCGTCGCCAACCCCCTCTCCCTCCCGGTCAAGGGAAGTCCGCAGCTTCTGGCCGTGAGCCCGGCTGCGCCCTCGCCGGGGGAACCGGTGCTGCTCGATTGGCTGCTGATCGACACCCCCCTGCAGAACCTCCGCCCCGACGACGCCAGCTGGCGGCTCCGGGTCACCGTGAATGGCGACAGCTTTCTGATCGACCGGCAGACGCCCCTGTGGCTCAGGGGTTGGCAGCAGGGCAGCAATGCGCTGCAGCTGGAACTGGTGGATCCCCGCGGGGAACCCCTGAATCCCCCGTTCAACAGTCTGGTGACAGAAGTGATGCTCGGGAGTGGCGACCGTTCTTCTCCCTGGCTGAAGCAGGATCTGCCGGAATCGGATCTGGCCCGGCTGCGAGGGGAAGCCCCGCCGGAGCCTCCCGCTCCGGACCTTCCAGTGGAGAACGCCCCTCCCGCTGCAGCCGATCCCCCGGCCCCTGGGGAGGGGGAGGGTGCCGAAATCTCCGAAGGGGCCAGCCGCCTCGGCCCTCCGGAGGAATCCCCGGATTCGGAGCCGACCCCTTCTGAATCCCCGCCGGAACCCGCTCCTGAAGCCCCGTCCAGAACTCCATCCGAAGCCCCGTCCGAAGCCGGATCCGAAGCCCCGCCCGAAGCCTTGCCTGCCCCCCACCACCACCACCGCAGTCACCAGAAGCGGAACCGGAACCAGCGGCGCCCCGCCTGGAGGTGGAGACGGAGCCGGACGAGAGCTCCCCATCCATCGATGGCCTGACGCCACCCCCGGATCAGCTGACTGCAGATGCCGATCGGATCCCCCCGGAGCCTGAGGGTCCCCTGAGCCGTCTGCGTCGCCGGCTCGGCCGATGAACCACTGCGAAGGGGCGATCGTGGCGATGGGGTTCAGCCCCTCGGCCGTGCCGGTTCTGCTGCGCTTGCAGCAGGCGGGTGTGACCAGCGAGATCCGCTGGCCCGCAGGCGCCGAAGGGGGCAGCGAGCCGGCCGGCGACACACCCGATGAGCCCGCTTCCCGGTGGCTCGCGGCCCGCTGGTCCGGGGCCCGCGCTGTGGTCGCAGTGGGAGCCTGCGGACTGGTCACCCGGCTGGTGGCACCCCTGCTCCAGCACAAGAGCAGGGACCCCGCGGTGGTGGTGGTCGATGCCCGGGGGAAGTTCGCCGTCCCCCTGCTGGGAGGTCACGCCGCCGGAGCCGAGCGGCTCTGCGAAGAGATCGCGGCCCTGCTCGATGGCCAGGCCGTGCTCACGGGAAGCAGCTCCGCCCGGGGCAGGCTCGCCCTCGACGCCTTCGGAGCCGCCTGGGGATGGCGACGCGGCGGCGGCGACTGGGATCGGCTGATGGTGGCGGCTGCCGGGGATCGTGCCCCGCGGATGCGGCAGGAATGGGGCCTGGATCTCTGGCGGTGCCTGGAGGCAGCCCCCAGAGGGGAGGAGTCCCGAAGCCTCCTGTCCGAAGCCCCTTTCTCTCCCTCCCCGGAGACCACGGAACTGGTGATCGGGCCCCACACCGGAGCCGGCTGCCGCTGGCATCCGCCCTGCCTCTGGCTGGGCATGGGTTGTGAGAGGGGAACCAGTCTCCCCGTTCTCGAGCGCCTGGTGGAACGCACCCTCACCGCAAGAGGTCTGGCGGCAGAGGCGGTGGCCGGGATCGCCAGCATCGATCGCAAGAACGACGAGCCCGCCCTGCTGGCCCTGGCCGAAGGTCGTGGCTGGCCCCTGCGCTGGTTCACCGCCGAGGAACTTGCGGCGGTCTCCGTGCCCCATCCCTCCCCTGCCGTCGAACGGGCCATGGGCACCGCCAGCGTGGCTGAGGCGGCGGCTCTGGCAGCGGCCATGGGCCCCGGTGGGTGGCCACCTCCCGAGCTCGAACCGGCCCTTCTGGTGCCGAAGACGGTCGAACGGGCGGGCGAGGACGAGCAGGGAGCTGCAACCCTGGCGGTGGCACTTGCTCCCAAGCAGTGGGCCCCCCGGCGGGGGGCCCTGCACCTGGTGGGGAGCGGCCCCGGCCGCCTCGATCTGCTCACCGGCGAGGTTCGTCGGGTCCTGTCCAGTGCCACCGTATGGGTGGGATACGGGCTGTATCTGGATCTGCTCGAGCCCCTGAGGAGAGCCGACCAGCTGCGCTGCGATGGCCGCCTCACCGAGGAAAGGGAACGTTGCCTGGAGGCCCTGGATCTGGCGAGCCAGGGCCTCACGGTGGCGCTGATCTCTTCAGGGGACAGCGGCATCTACGGGATGGCCGGGCTGGCCCTGGAGCTCTGGCTCGGCCTTCCCCCGCAGGAGCGTCCCAGCTTCGAGGTCCATCCCGGCGTTTCCGCCCTGCAGCTGGCGGCCGCCCGGGTCGGCGCCCCGTTGATGCACGATTTCTGCACGATCAGCCTCAGCGACCGACTCACCCCCTGGGACGTGATCGAGCGGCGCCTGCGATCAGCCGCCGCCGGTGATTTCGTCGTGGCCCTCTACAACCCCCGCTCCCGGGGGCGCAGCTGGCAGCTGGAACGGGCCCGGGAGCTCTTGCTGGAGGCCCGGCCGGCGACCACCCCGGTGGTGCTCGCCCACCAGCTCGGGCGTGAGGGCGAGGCCATCGCTCAGCATGACCTGGGCAGTCTCCCCTGCGAAACCGTGGACATGCTCACCCTGGTGCTGATCGGCAACTCCAGCACGTACCGAAGGGATGGCCGGGTGGTGACACCCCGCGGCTACCCGGGTGCCGCTCTGGCGCAGGCAGCGCCGCCAGGGAGACTTTCCCGATCCTGAGGATCAGGGGAAAAGTCGGCAGGGCTCTGGAATCGGGATGACAGGATTCGAACCTGCGGCCCCTTCGTCCCGAACGAAGTGCGCTACCAAGCTGCGCCACATCCCGCTCCGGCGACTGTAAGGGATGGCGGCGAGCCAGGTCCCGCCCCTCCTGTGCGGATCCGGTCAGCGACCGCTGCACTGCAGAGCCGGCTTCCTAGATTCCGATCTCCTCCTCGATCACCGTCACCGATCACCGTGCCGTTCCGCGCACCCCCCAGCAGCACCGCCACCGGCACCGCCACCGGCACCACCGCCGGCAACGACTCTGCCCGTGCCGACACCCGAGCCCCGTCTCCCAAGCCACCCTGGCTGCGCGTCAAGGCTCCCCAGCACGAACGCATCGGAGCGGTGGCGGATCTGCTGGTGGATCTGAAGCTCAACACGGTCTGTCAGGAAGCCAGCTGCCCCAACATCGGCGAGTGCTTCGCCGGAGGCACCGCCACCTTTCTGATCATGGGTCCGGGCTGCACCCGTGCCTGCCCCTACTGCGACATCGATTTCGACCGCAGCGTGCGGGCCCTGGATGCCTCCGAACCCGAACGCCTGGGCGAGGCGGTGGCTCGCCTGGGCCTCAGTCATGTGGTGATCACCTCGGTGAATCGCGACGATCTGGCTGATGGCGGTGCCAGCCAGTTCGTGGCCTGCGTCAGCGAGGTACGACGCCGATCGGCGGGCACCACGGTCGAGCTGCTGATCCCGGACCTCTGCGGGAAC
Organism: uncultured cyanobacterium; assembly: GCA_963847745.1. Taxonomy (GTDB): domain Bacteria; phylum Cyanobacteriota; class Cyanobacteriia; order PCC-6307; family Cyanobiaceae; genus Cyanobium. Next base: position 127,859 of record CAWKAW010000021.1, read on the forward strand.
TGGGAGGCCCTGGCCGCCGTGATGGAGGCCGCCCCGGAGGTGCTCAACCACAACATCGAAACGGTGCCGAGGCTCTATCCGCGGGTGCGTCCCCAGGGCCGTTACCGCCGCTCGCTCGAACTGCTGCGGCAGGTTCGAGAACGGTGGCCTCGCACCTACACGAAGTCGGGCCTGATGGTGGGCCTGGGGGAACGTGACAGCGAGGTGGGGGAGGTGCTGGCCGACCTGCGGGCCCACGCGGTGGACATCGTGACGATCGGCCAGTACCTCTCTCCCGGCCCGAAGCACCTGCCGGTGGAACGGTTCGTGGCCCCCGAGCAGTTCGAAACGTTCCGGCTGCAGGGGGAAGGGGAGCTGGGCTTCCTCCAGGTGGTGAGCAGCCCCCTCACCCGCAGCAGCTACCACGCCGGCGAGGTGCGACGCCTGATGCGCCAGCACCCCCGCTGAGAGGAAGCCCTAGGCCGCCGCCACCTGTTCCCGGTCGGTCAGCCCCACGGTCTGCTTCTCGCTGGGGGGGACCAGCAGCTTGAACCGTCTTCGCCAGGTGGGCCAGTCGGCGAGGATCGCCGCCGCCCGGGCGCTGCCGGTATGGGCGAGATGGGCCTCCAGCAGAGGTCTGAGCAGGGCCTCCTGCTCAGGAGTGGAAAGGTCGCAGAGGGCCACGGTCTCGGGATTGAGCCGCTCGGCCAGCCCCCCGGCCTCATCGAGCAGAAACGCCACGCCACCGGTCATGCCGGCGGCCAGGTTGCGGCCCGTGCTTCCCAGCACCACCACCACCCCTCCGGTCATGTACTCGCAGCAGTGGTCTCCCGCACCCTCCACCACGGTGCGGGCGCCGCTGTTGCGCACGGCGAAGCGCTCGCCCGCCCGGCCGAGGGCGTACAGCTCCCCGCCCGTGGCTCCGTAGAGGCAGGTGTTGCCGAGGATCACCTTGCCGCCGGGATCGCTTCCGCCCTGGGGTGGCACCACGACGATGCAACCACCGTTGATGCCCTTGCCCACATAGTCGTTGGCTTCTCCCACCAGGCGCACCTCCATCCCCTGGAGCAGGAAGGCACCGAAGCTCTGGCCGGCCGCTCCTTCGAAGGTGAGGTCGAGTCGACCCGAGAAGCCCCGGTTGCCGTGCCGGGCGGCGATCTCTCCGGAGATGCGGGCGCCGACGCTGCGGTCGGTGTTGACGATCGGCAGGGTTCGCGCCACCTGGCCATGGCGTTCGATCGCCGCCAGAAACTCCCCATCCCCGAGCAACCGGTCCTCGAGGATCGGACCGTTGCCGTGGGCCTCGGCATCGTGCCGCAACCAGCTGCGGTCCCCGGCCTGGGGGATCGGCTCCAGCAGGCAGGAGAGATCCAGGGAGCGGGTCTTGGTGAGGGCTACGGAGCGAGGGGTGAGCAGATCGGTGCGCCCGATCAGATCCTCCAGCCGGGCCACCCCGAGCACGCTCATCAACTGGCGCACCTCCTGGGCCACGAAGAGGAAGAAATTCACCACGTGTTCGGGAAGTCCCGTGAAGCGCTTGCGGAGGGACTCCTTCTGGGTCGCCACCCCCACAGGGCAGTTGTTGGTATGGCAGACGCGGGCCATGATGCATCCCTCGGCAATCATCGCCACCGAACCGAATCCGAATTCCTCGGCACCCAGCAGGGCGGCGATCACCACGTCCCAGCCGGTCTTGAGACCACCGTCGGCCCGCAGCAGCACCCGGTCCCGCAGGCCGTTCTGCAGCAGCGTGCGATGCACCTCGGTGAGGCCCAGCTCCCAGGGGCTGCCGGCGTGCTTGATGGAGCTGAGGGGCGAGGCACCGGTCCCCCCATCGTGACCGGAGATCTGAATCACATCGGCGTTGGCCTTGGCCACGCCTGCGGCGATGGTGCCGATGCCGATCTCGGCCACGAGCTTCACCGAAACCCTGGCCGCCGGGTTGACCTGGTGCAGGTCGTGGATCAGCTGGGCCAGATCCTCGATCGAATAGATGTCGTGGTGGGGGGGAGGTGAGATCAGGGCGACGCCGGGCTTGCTGTTGCGCAGCCAGGCGATGTAGGCATCCACCTTCGGTCCGGGGAGCTGGCCGCCCTCGCCGGGCTTGGCGCCCTGGGCGACCTTGATCTCGAGCTGTTTGCCGCTGCGCAGGTATTCCGGAGTGACCCCGAATCGGCCGGAGGCGATCTGCTTGATGGCCGAATTGGCCGAGTCTCCGTTGCGCAGCCCCCGGATGGTGGGGAGGGAAGGGGAGATGCCCTGGTCGTCGACATCGTGCAGCGGGTGATAGCGGGCGGGATCCTCCCCTCCCTCGCCGCTGTTGCTCTTGCCGCCGATGCGGTTCATCGCCACCGCCAGCACTTCGTGAGCTTCCCGCGAAAGGGCGCCGAGGCTCATGCCACCGGTGCAGAAGCGGCTGCAGATGCTCTCCACGCTCTCCACCTCGTCGATCGGCAGGGGAGAGGGGGCCGGCCGGAGCTGCAGCAGATCCCGCAGGGCGGTGACCGGGCGGTTTTCGAGAATGCGCTGGTAAGTGGAGAAGTGGTCGTATCCGGGGCCTGCCGCCACGGCGCTGTGCAGGGCCTTCGCCATCTCCGGACTGTTCAGGTGGTACTCCCCTCCCGTGCGGTACTGCACGAAGCCCATGAACTCGAGCTTGGTGCGGTTCAGCTCGGGGAAGGCCTTGCTGTGGAAGGCCAGGGTCTCACTGGCCAGATCGGCCAGGCTCAGACCCGCCACCCGGCTGGTGGTGCCGGTGAACGCCATGGCGATGAGGTCGGCTCCGACACCGATCGCCTCGAAGATCTGGGCGCCGTGATAGCTGGCCAGCAGGGAGATGCCGATCTTGGAGAGGATCTTGCGCAGGCCGTCTTCGAGGGCCTTGCGCATGTTGGCCTGGACCCGCTCCGGGGTCAGGGGGGGCAGCTTGCCCCGCTCGATCATCGTGCGGGTCTTGGGGTGGACCAGCCAGTGGCGGCAGGTTTCCCAGGCCAGCCAGGGGCAGACGGCACTGGCCCCGTAGCCGATCAGGCAGGCCAGGTGGTGGGTGCTCCAGCACTGGGCGGTATCGACCACGAGGGAGCACTGCAGGCGCAGGCCGAGGCGCAGCAGGTGGTGATGCACCGCACCCACGGCCAGCAGGGGCTGGATGTAGGTGGTGGCGGCATCGATGCCGTCCCCGGCCCGATCGGAGAGCACCAGGATCTGGCAACCACTCCGCACGGCGGCCTCCGCTTCGAAGCAGAGCCGGTGCAAGGCCGCTTCCAGGCCATCGGGGCCACCGGTGAGCGGCAGGAGAGTGGACAGAGTGACCAGGGGCAGACCCTGGGTGCTGAGGGCCTCCAGCTCCGCTTCGTTGAGAACGGGGGTGGAGAGATGGAGCACGGCCGCCCCCGAGGGATCGGGACGCAGAGCGGAGCCGCGGCGGCCCAGATGCATCTCCAGGCTCATCACCAGCTTCTCCCGCAGGGGATCGATGGGGGGATTGGTGACCTGGGCGAACCGCTGCTTGAAGTAGTCGTAGAGGAGGTGGGGTTTGCTCGAGAGAACGGCCAGGGGGATGTCGTCCCCCATGCAGTAGGTGGGCTCCTTGGCCTGGCCGGCCATGTCCTCGATCACCAGATCCAGATCCTCGGCGGTGAAGCCGAAAGCGGTCTGCAGCTGGAGAAGTTCGAGGTCACCCAGCCGGAGATCCGGCTCCCAGTCACCCGGCGGCAGGCTGCGGCGATGTTCCGCCAGCCAGGCGGCGTAGGGGAGGCGGGAGGCGGCCTCCTCTTTCACGTCCCAGTTGTGGAGGAGACGGCGGTTCTCGAGATCCACGGCGAGCATCTGGCCGGGACCCAGACGGCCCTTCTCCACGATGCGGCTTTCCTCGAGCTCCACCACTCCGGTTTCAGAGCCCATCACCACGTACCCATCACTGGTGAGGCAGTAGCGGGCGGGGCGCAGGCCATTGCGATCGAGGGTGGCCCCCACCATGCGGCCATCGCTGAACACGATCAGGGCGGGGCCATCCCAGGCCTCCTGCAGACAGGCGTTGTACTCGTAGAAGGCCTGGATGGCCGGTCGGTCCTCGAGTTCCGGCTGTTCGTGGAAGGCCTCGGGAACCAGCGTGAGCAGGCAGTCGGTGATCGGCCTGCCGCTGCGCACCATCAGTTCGAGGGTGGCATCGAGGTTGGCCGAGTCGCTGAAGGAGGCATTCACGAGCGGTCGCAGATCCCCTGCGGCTTCGCCCCATACGGCCTCGAGATTGGCCTCCGCCGCGCTGGCCCAGTTGATGTTGCCCAGCAGGGTATTGATTTCACCGTTGTGACCCAGCAGGCGCATCGGCTGGGCGAGAGGCCAGCGCGGCAGGGTGTTGGTGCTGAAACGGCGGTGATACACCGCAAAGCTCACAGTGAATCGCTCATCCCGCAGATCGGTGTAGAAGGCATCCAGCACCGCCGAGCGCACCATGCCCTTGTAGACCACGGTGCGCGCACTGATCGAAGCGAAATAGAGGTCGGTCGTCTCCGGGCCCCAGAGATCCCGCACGTAATCCACAGCCCTGCGCCGCAGACGGAAAAGGATCGATTCGAGGCCATCCACGTCGGCCGGAAGGTCGGGGGAGGCATCGGGAGCAACGACGAGCCACTGCTCGATCGCAGGGGCGTTCTCCCGGGCGAGGGGACCCAGCACGGCCGGATCCACCGGTACGGTCCGCCAGCCGATGCTGCGCAGACCGAGTCGGTGGGCTTCCTGCTCGCAGACGCCCCGGGCCTCTTCGCGGCGGATCGGATCGGCCGGGAGAAACACCATGGCCAGACCGCGCACGGCGGTGGACCAGGCAGCGGCCTCGGGCCACACCGCCTCCAGGTACTCCCAGGGAATGGCCGTGAGGATGCCGGCCCCATCTCCGGAATCCCCATCTCCGCCGCAGCCGCCCCGGTGTTCCATGCAGCGCAGACCCCGCAGGGCCTGCTGCAGCACCCAGTGATTGGCCTGCCCATCCAGGTGGGCAAGGAAACCGACCCCGCAGGCATCCCGTTCCCCCGCCAACGCCTCCGGTGCCGGGCTGTCGCAATGGGGCCAGTGCGGATCAGAGGGGATAGGCATAACCCGATGACGGTGCGACAGGGGGAAGAGTGGCGCAGAGGTGCTGCCGGAGCAGGCCGCGGGAACCACGGCACGGCAGGGGGAGACCCACCGGCCGTAAGGATTTCGGATCCTAGGCAGGCGCTTCCTGATCTTTGTTCATGGAGCTAACTTTCCGTGTTCGGGATGAGGCGGCCATGGCGAAGGTTCCGATGAACCCCTGGGTGGTTCTGATGGCAGGGCTGGTCGCCGGCACTCCAGCGGCGGCCCAGATCCATTCGGCCGCTCCGGAGCCCCTGCCCCCCCTGCCCCAGGCCAATGGAGCCGTGAACGGAGCGGGGACGCCCCCCGCCGCCACGGGCCCCGAGCGGGCCGGGAGGGGGCTCAGCATCAATGGACGTGTCCAGCAGGCGGCCTGGCTCTGGGTCGGCAACGCTGGCACCAGTCCCAGCCAGCTCTGGCTGCCGCTGGAGGTGCTGCAGGGCCAGCTGGGCGTGAGCAGCCGAAGCGGGCCCGATGGCAGCCTCGACCTCGAGTGGTTCGGCAGGGGGTTGGTGGTGCCCGCGGCGGCACAGCGGACCCTGGGGGACGAGGTGGCCGTGGAGGTGGCGGGAATCCTCCGGCAGAACGGTGTGGCCGTAGCCCTGCGCAGCGATTCCCTCGAGCTGCGACTCCCACCCGTGCGGCTGCTGGGGGTGCGCAGCGCCAGCCAACCGGCGGTGCAGCGGGTGGTGCTGGATCTGGAGGGTCCCGCCGTGCTGCGCAGCAGCGAGGGCAGCCTGGAGCTGGGACTCCTGACCAACCCCACCCTGCTGCGGCAACTGGGAGAGCAGGGCCTGGTGGGCCGTCAGGCCGGCAATGGTCTCGTTCTCTCCCCCGCCAGGGGAGGCGCCCCCAGCAAGGTGTTCACCCTCGGCAATCCCGCGAGGGTGGTGATCGACCTTGCCGCGACGGCAACGAGCCCGGCGGCAGGTGCCCCGAGGGAATCCGCCACGATCGATCCGAGACTGGAAGCGCTGCTGGGCCCCCAGTTGCGCTGGGACCGGATCGTGCGCCAGGTGGGGAGCCGCAGGATCCGGATCAACGCGGTGCGGCTGGATCCGCGCACCAGCCCCCTGCAGCTCAGGACCCTCAGCCGACCGGAAGGGATGGAGGGACTCAGCTCCCTTCCCGGTCTGGCCCGCCGCTACGACGCCCTGGTGGCCATCAACGGTGGATTCTTCAACCGGGTGCGCCGGCTTCCCCTGGGGGCCCTCAAGGATCAGGGCCGCTGGCTCTCCGGACCGATCCTGAACCGGGGAGTGGTGGCCTGGGAACCCCGCAGCCTGCCGCGCTTCGGCAGGCTGGAGCTGCGGGAATGGCTGACCGACGAACGGGGTTCGCGCTGGCCCGTGGAATTCGTGAACAGCGGTTTCGTCAAACGGGGGCTGAGCCGCTACACGGCCGACTGGGGGCCCTTCTACCGGGCTCTCAGCGGTTCGGAATCCGGGATCCTCCTGCGTGGCGGCGTCGTGCAGACAATGCTCGATGCAAGCGCTCTGGCCCGGGGCATCCGCCTGGGTCCGCAGGACACGCTCGTGGTGGCCAGGGCCGGCGCCCCGCTCCCCGGGCGGAGGGGGGAGACCCTTGAGCTGACCAGTCGCCCCAGCAGCGACCTCGGCACCCAGCCGAACCTGCTGGGAGGAGGCCCCCTGCTGCTCCTGGACGGCCGCCCGGTGCTGAACGGCGCGGCCGAGGGATTCAGCTCCAGCTTCCTGAGCCAGGGGGCTCCGCGCACCGTGATCGGCAGCGATGGCCGTTTCCTCTGGCTCGTGACCCTGGAAGGGGTGGACGACGCGGGACCGACCCTGGCTCAGGCGACCCTGGCGCTCCGGGAGATCGGACTGCGGGATGCCCTCAATCTCGATGGAGGCAGTTCCACCGGCCTCGTGATGGGCGGCAATCACACCGTGAAGGGGCGCGGCGTCGGCGGCTCGGTCCACAACGCCCTCGGTCTGGTGCGGGGCGGCCGTGGCTCCGGGGGCGGATAGCGGGACCTGAAACCGCCGCACGGCAGCTGCCAGAATTGAGGCCATCCGTTCAACCGCCGTGCCCAGGGGCCAGAGCCTGCGCATCACCGCAGCCGCAGCTGCCGAACTCTGCCGACAGGCAGCAGTGGCCGGCACGCCGGGTCTGATGCATCTCGACCTGATCGAGGGAAGCTGTGAACAGTGGGCCATCCGACTCCGGCCCGGCCATCTGGCGGGGAAGCCAGTCGCCCGCGCCGATGGGGTCACCCTCCATGCCCCCCCCGATCAGGTGAGCCTGCTTGCGGGTCTGCTGATTGATTACAAGGGAGATCTCAGCGGGGGTGGCTTCCTCGTGCGGCCCGGGGAAGGGGTTCGCACCTGCGCCTGCGGAGCTGCCTTCGGTCCTGGTTCCGAGCGGGGTACGACGGGGCAGTAAGGTGACGGATTGTCGAAATCGGTCGGACGTCCGACCCGTTCTCTCCGAGCAGCACTCCGGCCCTCGATGCCCACCATTCAGCAGCTGATCCGCACCGAGCGTCAGCGCCTCACCCGCAAGACGAAGTCACCAGCCCTGCGCGCCTGCCCCGAGCGGCGCGGGGTCTGCACCCGCGTGTACACCTCCACCCCCAAGAAGCCCAACTCGGCCCTGCGGAAAGTGGCCAGGGTGCGCCTCACATCGGGATTCGAGGTCACCGCCTACATCCCGGGAATCGGCCACAACCTGCAGGAGCACTCCGTTGTGCTGATCCGTGGCGGCAGGGTGAAGGATCTCCCTGGGGTCCGTTATCACATCATCCGCGGCACGCTTGACACGGCCGGTGTGAAGGACCGACGCCAGTCCCGCTCCAAGTACGGCGCCAAGGCTCCCAAGAGTTGACCTTCACCAGGGGAATCCCGAGGCGCCACCCTTGGCCGCCCTTTCCGATCCCCTCCGCACCCCGTCTCCCGCCATTCCTTTTTCCGTTCCATGTCCCGCCGCAACGCAGCAGAGAAGCGTCCCGTCCTCCCGGATCCCCAGTTCAACAGTCGACTGGCTTCCATGATCGTGGCCCGGCTGATGAAGCACGGCAAGAAATCCACTGCCCAGCGGATTCTTTCCGATGCCTTCAGCCTGATCAACGATCGCACCGGCAACGACCCCCTGGAACTGTTCGAGACGGCGGTGCGCAACGCCACTCCCCTGGTCGAGGTGCGTGCCCGCCGTGTCGGTGGCGCCACCTACCAGGTGCCGATGGAAGTGCGCCAGGAAAGGGGAACCGCCATGGCGCTGCGCTGGCTGGTCAACTTCTCGAGGGCCCGCAACGGCAGGAGCATGGCCCAGAAGCTTGCCGGTGAACTGATGGACGCAGCCAACGAGGCCGGCAGTGCCGTACGCAAGCGAGAGGAGACCCACAAGATGGCCGAGGCGAACAAAGCCTTCGCCCACTACCGCTACTGAGCCCCATCAGGATCCGGATACCAGGGCTGATCCGGGTCCCAAGCCAGCTCCTTGCCGGCCTGTAGAGTAACGCCCGCATTTTATCGACCTCACCTCGGAGAACCCCGTGGCCCGCGCCTACCCTCTGGACCGCGTCAGAAATATCGGTATCGCCGCTCACATTGACGCAGGCAAGACCACAACGACCGAACGGATTCTGTTCTATTCCGGCGTTGTGCACAAGATGGGTGAGGTGCACGATGGTGCCGCCGTCACCGACTGGATGGCCCAGGAGCGCGAGCGAGGGATCACCATCACCGCTGCGGCGATTTCCACCAGCTGGAAAGATCACCGCATCAATATCATCGATACCCCTGGCCACGTCGATTTCACGATCGAAGTGGAGCGCTCCATGCGGGTGCTCGACGGTGTCGTGGCTGTGTTCTGTGCCGTGGGCGGCGTGCAGCCGCAGTCGGAAACGGTCTGGCGTCAGGCAGATCGATACAACGTGCCGCGGATCGTGTTCGTCAACAAGATGGACCGCACCGGTGCAAACTTTCTGAAGGTCTACGAGCAGATCAAGGACCGTCTCAAGGCCAATGCAGCTCCCATTCAGCTGCCGATCGGCGCCGAAGGTGATCTCAAGGGGATCATCGACCTGGTGCGAAGCAAGGCGATCATTTACACCAACGATCTCGGCACCGACATTCTCGAGGAGGAAATCCCCGCCTCGATGCAGGAAGAGGCCGAAAATTGGCGCCTGAAGCTGATGGAGTCGGTTGCCGAAACCGATGAGGAACTGCTGGAGGCGTTCCTGGAGAACGGTGAACTCACGGAGGAGCAACTGCTCAAAGGAATCCGCAATGGCGTGATTCACCACGGTCTGGTACCGATCCTGTGTGGCTCGGCCTTCAAGAACAAAGGGGTTCAGCTGGTTCTTGATGCCGTGGTTGATTACCTTCCCGCTCCGGTCGACATCCCCCCGATTCAGGGCCTCCTTCCCGATGGAACGGAGGCAAGTCGTGCCTGCGACGACAACGCTCCCTTCAGTTCCCTGGCCTTCAAGGTGATGGCAGACCCATATGGCAAACTCACCTTCGTGAGGATGTACAGCGGGGTCCTGCAGAAGGGCAGCTACGTTCTGAACTCCACCAAAGACAAGAAGGAGCGCATCTCCAGGCTCATCCTGCTCAAGGCTGATGAGCGGGAGGAGGTGGATGAACTGCGAGCCGGCGACCTCGGGGCCGTTCTGGGTCTGAAGGACACGACCACCGGAGACACCCTCTGCGTGGAGTCCGACCCGATCATCCTGGAATCCCTCTTCATTCCGGAACCGGTCATTTCCGTTGCCGTCGAACCGAAGACCAAGGGAGACATGGAAAAGCTTTCCAAGGCTCTCCAATCCCTTTCCGATGAGGATCCCACCTTCCGGGTCAGCACCGATCCTGAAACCAATCAGACCGTGATTGCCGGCATGGGGGAACTGCACCTGGAAATCCTGGTGGACCGCATGCTGAGAGAATTCAAGGTGGAGGCCAACATCGGTGCTCCTCAGGTTTCCTACAGGGAGACGATTCGAAGCAGTGCCAAGGGTGAAGGCAAGTTCGCGCGACAGACCGGCGGCAAGGGCCAGTATGGCCACGTGGTGATCGAGATGGAACCCGGAGAGCCGGGTACAGGTTTCGAATTCGTCAACAAGATCGTTGGCGGAGTCGTTCCCAAGGAGTACATCGGTCCTGCCGAGTCAGGCATGAAGGAGACCTGCCAATCCGGCGTGATCGCAGGTTTTCCTATGATCGATGTCAAGGTCACCATGGTCGACGGTTCGTACCACGACGTCGACTCGTCGGAAATGGCGTTCAAGATCGCCGGCTCCATGGCCTTCAAGGACGGCGTCAAGAAGTGCAATCCTGTGCTTCTCGAGCCGATGATGAAGGTGGAGGTCGAGATTCCCGAGGATTACCTCGGCTCGGTCATCGGTGATCTTTCCTCCCGCCGAGGCCAGGTCGAAGGGCAGTCCGTCGAAGACGGGCAGTCCAAGGTCCAGGCCAAGGTGCCCCTGGCCGAGATGTTCGGCTACGCCACCCAGCTCCGATCCATGACCCAGGGTCGGGGTATCTTCTCGATGGAGTTCAGCCACTACGAGGAAGTTCCTCGCAACGTCGCTGAGGCCATCATTTCCAAGAATCAGGGCAACTCCTGATCTTTCCAACCACCCAACCCCATCCCCCCGATTCTTTCCTTCCATGGCTCGCGAGAAGTTCGAGAGGAACAAACCTCACGTCAACATCGGCACCATCGGCCACGTTGACCACGGCAAGACCACCCTCACGGCTGCCATCACCAACGTCCTGGCCTCCCAGGGAATGGCAAAAGCCCAGGCCTACGACGATATCGATGGCGCCCCAGAGGAGAAGGAGCGGGGCATCACCATCAACACCGCCCACGTCGAGTACGAAACCGACAAGCGCCACTACGCCCACGTGGATTGCCCAGGCCACGCGGACTATGTGAAGAACATGATCACCGGGGCCGCCCAGATGGACGGTGCCATCCTCGTGGTGGCCGCCACCGATGGCCCCATGGCCCAGACCAAGGAGCACATCCTGCTCGCCAAGCAGGTGGGTGTTCCGGCGCTGGTCGTGTTCCTCAACAAGAAGGACATGGTCGACGACGAGGAGATCCTCGAACTGGTGGAACTGGAAATGCGGGAGCTGCTGAGCAGCTACGACTTCCCCGGCGACGACATCCCCATCATCGCGGGCTCGGCGTTGAAAGCCCTGGAATACATCCAGTCGGGCAAGAAGGCCGTTCGCGGCGAGGACGAGTGGGTCGACAAGATCCTTGATCTGATGGATGCCGTCGATGAAGCCATCCCCGAACCTGAGCGCGAGATCGACAAGCCGTTCCTGATGGCTGTCGAGGACGTGTTCTCCATCACCGGCAGGGGCACCGTCGCAACCGGCCGCATCGAGCGTGGCAAGGTGAAGGTGGGTGAAACGGTTCAGATCGTTGGCATCAAGGACACCCGCGAGACCACCGTGACTGGTGTGGAGATGTTCCGCAAGCTGCTCGACGAGGGCATGGCCGGCGACAACGTGGGTCTGCTGCTTCGCGGCATCCAGAAGGAGGACATCGAGCGCGGCATGGTGCTGGTGAAGCCCAATTCGATCAAGCCCCACACCAAGTTCGAGGGCGAGGTGTATGTGCTGAAGAAGGAGGAAGGCGGCCGCCACACCCCCTTCTTCGCCGGCTACCGGCCCCAGTTCTACATCCGCACCACGGACGTGACCGGTCAGATCACCGCCTTCACCGCCGACGACGGCTCCAATGTGGAGATGGTGATGCCCGGCGACCGCATCAAGATGAGCGCCGAGCTGATCTGCCCGGTGGCCATCGAACAGGGCATGCGCTTCGCCATCCGCGAAGGCGGCCGCACCATCGGTGCCGGCGTGGTCTCCAAGATCGTGGAGTGAAGTCCCGCTAACCTCAACACGTGGGCGCCGTGGGGCGCCCACTTCCTTCCCCCTCGGGAAGCCCGGCACCTCGACAACCCATCGTTCCCTCGCGGCCCGCTCCGCTTCGTTCGTTTCTGCCATGTCCACCGCCATTGCCCAGCAGAAGATCCGTATCCGCCTGAAGGCCTTCGACCGCCGCATGCTGGATCTCTCCTGCGAAAAGATCATCGAGACGGCCGATCACACCGCTGCCACGGCGATCGGACCGATCCCCCTGCCGACCAGGCGCAAGATCTACTGCGTGCTGCGTTCTCCCCACGTCGACAAGGATTCCAGAGAGCACTTCGAGACGCGCACCCATCGCCGCATCATCGATATCTACAACCCATCCTCGAAGACCATCGACGCCCTGATGAAGCTGGATCTGCCCAGTGGTGTCGACATCGAGGTGAAGCTCTGAGGCGAGGCCCCAGGGCTCACCGTCCTGCAGCGGGGAACCGCTCCTGCCTCCTCCCCTGCAACCTCTGTTCTGGCCCACTCCCTGAGCGGACGGGGACCGAGGCATCGATGCACGGGCATTGTTTCTAGGATTTGCCCGACCCCTCTCCCGCTCTCGTTGCCGCTCCAGCCCCGCTTCAGACCCGCAGGATGCGGGCAGTGCCCTGCGTGACCGATCTGGCCGTGAGGGAACTGCCCCTCTTCCCCCTCCCCGACGTTGTGCTCTTTCCTCAGGAGGTGCTGCCCCTGCACATCTTCGAGCCGCGCTACCGGCTGATGCTGCGCACGGTGATGGCGGAGGATCGCCGCTTCGGGGTGGTGCGATGGAATCCGCAGGAGCACAGGATGGCCGAGGTGGGCTGCTGTGCCGAGATCCTCCACTGCCAGACCCAGGAAGACGATCGCAGCAACATCGTGACCATGGGTCAGCAACGGTTCCGGGTGCTCGACATCGTGCGGGATGCCCCGTTCAAGGTGGGAATGGTGAGCTGGATCGAGGATGAGGTGACCAACAGCCATCAGGAACTCGAAACCCTGGCCACCGACGTCACCACTGCCCTCCGGGACGTGGTGGAACTCACCGGCAAACTGATCGGCAAGCCTGCGAGCCTGCCGAGCGACCTCCCCGATCTGCCCAGGGAGCTCTCCTTCTGGATCGGTGCCCACCTGGGTGGTCCGGTGGCGGATCATCAGCAGGCACTCCTGGAGATCACCGATACCGGAGAACGACTGCAGCAGGAGTTCTCCCTGCTTGACCAGACCCGTCGCCAGCTTGCGGCCCGAACGGTGCTGAAGGATACGTTCAGCACGATGGGCGAAGGCGGCGGAGCCGAAACCTGAGGCCCATGCTCACCGCATTCGCCTCGATCCCGCTGGGGTTGAGCGTTGGTGTCGGTTCTTGCCTGGCAGTTGCCGGCTACCTCTGGCTGCGGCGGAACCGCAGATATCGCAGCAGCGCCAGCGTCGCCAGGGCCTACGACCAATGGACCGAAGACCGGCTGCTGGAAAGCCTCTGGGGCGAGCACGTGCATCTGGGCCACTACGGGGAGCCACCACACCGGTGCGATTTCCGGGCTGCGAAGGAGTCCCTGGTCCATGAACTGGTGCGCTGGAGCGGCCTGGATCGTCTGCCCCGTGGCAGCCGACTCCTGGATGTGGGCTGCGGCATCGGCGGTAGTGCCCGGATCCTCGCCAGGGACTACGGCTTCGATGTGCTCGGAATCAGCATCAGTCCCGCCCAGATCACCCGTGCCCGGGCACTCACCCCGCCGGGCCTCGCCGACTGCCGCTTCACGGTGATGGACGCCCTGGCTCTGGAACTGCCCGATGGCAGTTTCGATGCGGTGTGGAGCGTGGAGGCCGGTCCCCACATGCCCGACAAGCAGCGTTATGCAGACGAACTGCTGCGGGTGCTGAAACCGGGGGGGGTGCTGGCGGTGGCGGACTGGAACCGCCGTGACCCCGACGATGGCGCCATGACCGCCATCGAACGCTGGGTGATGCGCCAGCTGCTCGATCAGTGGGCCCACCCGGAGTTCGCCAGCATCCGGTCCTTGCGGAACCATCTGGCAGGGAGCACCTGGGCCGATGGAACCGTGATCGAGAGCGGGGACTGGACCGAATCAACGCTGCCCTCGTGGATGGACTCGATCCTCGAGGGGGTGAGACGGCCGGCGGCGGTGCTGGGGTTGGGTCCCGGAGCCCTGCTGCAGGGCCTGCGGGAAGTTCCCACGTTGCTGCTGATGGACTGGGCCTTCCGCAACGGGCTGATGCACTTCGGTGTGTTCCGCGGCCGCAAACCTCAGGTTGCAGGTTCTTCCTGCGATCCCGCCTTGGTGATCGGATAGGCGCCGAAGAGGTTCAGATGCTCGCAGAGCGGGCGCAGATCCTCGAGGGCTCGCTCCAGGGGCTCCTCCCCCGCGGTGAGTTCCAGATCCACGAAGAAAAGGTACTCGCCCATCTCCCGCTTCGAGGGCCGTGACTCGATGCGGCTCATGTTGAGCCCCTGGCGGGCGAAACAGGCCAGGGCCTCGAGCAGAGCGCCCGGCTGATTCGCCTGCAGCGAGAAGGCAAGGCTCGCCAGGGGGCCTTCCTTGGAGCGGGAGCCGCGGTGCAACAGCAGGAAGCGGGTGCAGTTGCCGGGCACATCATTGATCGGGTAGGCGAGAACCGGGAGGTTCTGCTCGCCTGCGGCCTCCCGGGAGGCGATGGCCGCCCGGAAGCGGCTGCCTCGCACCATCCGGGCGGCCTCCGCCGTGGAGCTTGTGGGCAGCTGCAGTGCCGCCGGCAGGTGTTCGGAGAGCCACAGGCTGCACTGGGCCAGGGCCTGCGGATGGGAGAGCACCTCGCTGATGGCTTCGATCGGGCCGATGCCCACCAGGGCATGGCGGATCGGCAGCACCAGGGCCCGTTCCACCGCCAGATCCGGATGCTCCCAGAGGGCATCGAGGCAAGCCGTCACCCCGCCCTCCACGGAGTTCTCCACGGGCACCACCGAGGCATCGCAATCGCCGCTGGCCAGGGCCTGGATCACGGCCCGGATCCCCTGCTGGGGCACGAGCTGGGCTTCGGGGAAACCCGCCAGGAGCGCCAGCTGCTGCGCCGCCTGTTCGCCGTAGGTGCCGACGGGGCCGAGGAAGGCGATTCGCATGGAGGAATCCGGGCGGAAGAAGGCCGATAGGATCATGCCCTGCCGGGTCGCTGCCCATGTCTCTGGCCTTCAGCGCCAGTCAGCAGCTCACTCTTCCGGTCACCGAACAGGTCGAGCGTCTTCCTGCCTATCTCAACGAGGAGGACCGGGTGATTGCCGCTCTCCTCGATCCCACCCAGCTGGAACCGCTGGGTCCTGGTCACTACCGCTACGTGGTGACACGGGTGCAGGTGTTCCAGCTGCAGGTGCAGCCGATCGTGGAGCTGCAGGTGAGCCATCAGGATGGGCTTCTGCAGCTCGAGGCCCTCGATTGCCAGCTGGAGGGCCTGGGACTCGTGGAGGATTTCCATCTCCAGCTCCACTCCTGGCTGAGTGCGAGCGCCACCGGTCTCGAAGGGGAGGCGGCCCTGGCCGTGAACGTGAGCCGGCCTGCATTGCTGAAGCTGATTCCCCCCCGGGTGCTGGAGGCCACAGGGCGATCGGTGTTGAGCGGGATCCTGCTGGGGATCAAGAATCGGGTGCGCCAGAAGCTGGTGCGGGATTTCCGGAGCTGGTGCCAAGACGGCTGAGGAAGCTGAGGCGATGCAGGGACGTGGGACCCAGCCTCAGGATCGCCTGCCGGTGCTGAAGGGTGCCATAGCCCGCATGGCGTTCCAGTCCATAGCCCGGATAGCGCAGGGCCAGTCGACGCAGCAGGGCATCCCGCTCCTCCTTGGCGATCACACTGGCGGCGGCGATGGCCAGGCAGCGGCGGTCTCCGGAGACCAGGGTGATCTGCTCCCCTGCCCATCCCCTGAGGGGCAGCACCCCATCCACCAGAAGCAGACGGCGGGGCCCGGGCAGCCGTTGCAGGGCCCGGAGCATGGCCCGTTCGGTGGCCGGTCGGATGCCGATGCGATCGATCTCGCCCGCACTGGCCTGGCCGATCGCCCAGGCAAGCGCCAGTTCCCGGATCCGCGGCACCAGCTGCTGCCGGCGCCTGGGGGTGAGCCGTTTGCTGTCGGTGAGACCGGCCTCGGCCAGGCGGGAGAGGGCCGCTGCCGGGAGGACCACGGCGGCGGCGAAGACGGGGCCGAGAAGGGCCCCCCGACCCACTTCATCCACACCGGCGCACTGGCAGGGCGCCCGGCCTCCCCAGGGATCCGACAGCTCGAGAGGAGGCATGGATGGGCCGGTGTCAGACGGCGGAAGAGCGGCGGCGGCGGCGGCGGGGCTCGGACTCAGCGGCATCCTCCCCGTCGCCTCCCGGCCCGGGGGAAGGTTGTGGGGTGGCTGGGGTGGCCGCCGCAGCGACGGCCATGGTGTCGGTGGCCGCGGAGGGAAGCTCGATCGACAGCGGAGGGACTTCGGTGAACGTCGTGTCTCTGGGAACGAAGGGAGCCTCTGTGGCGGTGGCGACGCCATTGCTGCCCGCGGGCTCGGCGGAGACGGACCGACCCTCGGGGACGCCGCGACCGCGTCGACGCCGACGGGAAGCACCACTGGCGGCCACCTGCTGGCGGGCCTCTTCCAGCACCGCTTCGGGATCCACACCGGGGCGGACCACCCGCACAAGAAGATTGTCACCGCTGGGAACCGGATCCAGCAGCAGGACCGGGCTCAGTCCCATCCAGCCATACACCTGTTCCTGATCGGAGTCCATCGGAACGGCCACGAATTCGGGCTCCAGGCGGCGGGAGGGGCCATCGGCGGAGCCGCCATCCCCTTCCCCCGCATCCGGGGAGGAGGGGAAACCTCCACCGCCCGCACCGACCTCGCCGGAGACCGGAGCCATGGGTTCAGGAGTCTCCCCGCCCCTGCCGCCGCGGCCACCGCGGCGGCGGCGACCACCTCCGCCATCGGAGGCAGCGGGACTGGCCACATCGGCACGGGCGGAAGCGGCCGAGCGAACCAGGCCGGACACCGTGGCCAGCGGAAGCAGGGAATCCTTGCCGGGCAGAACGGCCACATGGCCGAGCCCCCCACAACTGGGGCAGGCCCGACCGAAGAGCTCGTAGATGTTCTGTCCCTGGCGCTTGCGGGTGAGCTCCACCAGGCCCAGTTCCGTGAGCTGGGCGATCTGGGGACGGGCCGAATCGTGGCGCACGGCCTGGGTGAAGTGCTCCAGAAGCTGCAGCTGGTCGCGGCGCGACTCCATGTCGATGAAGTCGATGATCACCACGCCGCCGATGTTCCGGAGCTTGAGCTGCCGGGCGATCTCGACGGCCGCTTCGCAGTTGGTCCAGAGAACGGTTTCCCTGGCGTTCGCCGAGCGGGTGAAGGACCCGGAATTGACGTCGATCACCGTGAGGGCCTCGGTGGGCTCGATGATCACGTAGCCGCCGGAGGGAAGATCCACCCTCGGCTTGAGGGCATCCCGGATCGCGGCGTTGACGCGATAGTGCTCGAGCAGCTCGGTGGGTTCGTCGTGGTGCTCCACCAGCAGATTGGTCTCCTCGGCCCCGAGGAAGGCATGGACCCGGCCCACGGCCTCGGGGGAATCGACCACCACCCGCAGCACCTCCGGGCTGTAGAAGTCGCGCAGAACCCGATGGACGAAGTCTTCGTCGCGGTTGAGGAGAACCGGCGGGTTGGCGGTCTCTGCTGCCTGCTGGATGGCCTCCCACTGGCGCAGCAGGGTCTCGAGGTCATCGATCAGCAGTTCCTCGCTCACCCCTTCGGCTTCGGTGCGGATCAGCAGACCGGCTCCGGGCGGCTTGGTCAGAACCCCGAGGGCCCGCAGGCGGTTGCGTTCGTTCTCGCCATTGATGCGGCGGGAGATGCTGACTCCCTGACCGTGGGGCTGAAGAACCAGGAAACGACCCGGCAGGGAGAGGTTGCCGGTGAGGCGGGGGCCCTTGGTGCCCGTGGGCTCCTTCATCACCTGAACCAGCACCTTCTGGCGGGGCTCGAGCAGCTCGGTGATGCCCGCCCCGCCTTTCTTCAGACGCAGGGGCCCGAGGTCGGTGATGTGGATGAAGCCGTTCTTCTCGCTCTCGCCGATGTTGACGAAAGCCGCGTCGATTCCCGGCAAGACATTCTCGATCGTGCCGAGGTAAACGTCTCCGATCTGGTAGCGGCCCTGGGCCACCACCAGTTCTTCGACACGTTCGTCGCTGAGCACTGCCGCGATGCGCAGCTGCTCCGCGATGACGATCTGCTGGGGCATGGAAAGGAGGAAATGGGCTCAGTGGAGCCCTGCCCCCGGGGGGGCAGGTGGGAAAGCCGCAGGGGGTGACCGGGAGAAACCGGTACGGCCGGAATGGGAAGGAATCCAACCCGGAATCACAAAGAGAGGGATCCCGGATGGCGCAAGCCTGCTGAAAACCTCAGGCGCAGGACTCCGCTGCGGAGGAACAGAGCGCCGGTTGTGGTGCGAGAGGGAAGCCCCCGCGCCGGAGCAGGCGCCGTGGACCGAACCGTATGCAGGAATCAGCGGAAGCGCACCCCGGGGAGAACTTCTAGAAAGCGGCCGGGAAATGCGTCTGGCCGCAGGTGGATCAGGAATGGAATCCCTGTTCTCCAGCTGCGGACGTATGGCGAACTTAGCACGAACGCAACAGCAGCTCGAGCCGCTGCACGCTGCCGATCGTGAGCGGCTCTCCGAGAAGATCGGAGAACCACTGCTGGAGATGCTCGGGGCGGAGACTGCGGCCCTGGGGGTCGATGGCGGCTTCCATCTCCAGGCGGATCCCTGGCTCCCCGGCGGGGGGGAGGAGCTGCAGATTCCTGAGGTAGGGGCGGCAATCGCGCTGCCTCGGGCGGCCCTTCTTGTCGTGGTCGTGCCAGAGCAACCGATCGCTGGCGAGCAGGGAAGAAAGGGCCTGCTGCCAGCGATCGCGGCTCTCCCTCGAGGGAGGGGATGGGGGCAGAAGCTCGATCCGCCAGCGGGCCCCCTCCAGCTCCTGGGAGAGGCTGGGAGCGGAAACGGGTACCCTCCGCGCCGAGAGCAGGGAAAAGTCCTCTGGCAGAACCGCCCCGAGCCGATGGAGCGCTTCCTGTGGATCGACCTCCCGCGCACATTCCAGGTCCATCCACTCCCCCATTCCTTCGGCTCCGAGAGGGAGGGGGAGGGCCAGCTGGAGGCGGGGCAGAGGGTGGAATCCGCCGGTGAAGCTCACCGGCAGGGCACTGCGGCGCAGGGCCCTCTCCAGCAATCGCAGGGTGTCGAGATGGCTGAGCAGGGCTAGGGAGCCGGTTCGGGCGAAGCCGAGACGCAGGCGGCAGACCCTCTCGCTCGCGGGAGGGCGGGGGGGAAGCTGGGGTGGCACCGGTGGCGGCGGTACCACCTGGTTGTGGCCCAGCTCCGGTCCGCACACACCACAACTGCTGCAGCCTTCGAAGGAACAATCGGGCAGGGTGGCCTCCGCCAGGGCCCGCTGCAGATCCTCCGCAAGCCACTGCTTGTCGACGCCGGAATCGATGTGGTCCCAGGGGAGGGGCTGGGCGCAGAAGGCCTCGAGGTCGTCGGCGCCCAGGGCTTCGGCGGCACTCCAGCCGCCGAGCTCCAGGGCCCGGTAGCGCCCCTCCAGTCCGGCGGCGGTGATCGCGGCGGTCCAGGCGGAATGGGTGCGATCGATGGTCTCGAACCAGGCATCCATGCCGGCGCCGGCCCGCCAGGCGGCCTCGATCACCGGCGCCAGACGCCGATCGCCCCGGCCCACGAAATCCTCCATGGCCGAGAGACGCACGTCGGTGAAGTTGGTCTTGATCCCCCGCAGGGCCCGCAGAGCCCTGCGCAGGAGCTCCTGCCGGCGGCG
Organism: uncultured cyanobacterium; assembly: GCA_963847745.1. Taxonomy (GTDB): domain Bacteria; phylum Cyanobacteriota; class Cyanobacteriia; order PCC-6307; family Cyanobiaceae; genus Cyanobium. The sequence continues at coordinate 147,682 of CAWKAW010000021.1, forward strand.
CAGCTCCTCGGTGGACACGCTGTGCCACTGGAAAGGTGTGTGGGGCTTGGGGGTGAAGTTGCTGATGGTGAGATTCAGCTCCAGCCGGCCCAGATCACGACATTGCCGCTGGAGAGCGCCACAGGTGTCGGCGATGCCGAGGACGTCGCCGTCGCTCTCGCCGGGCAGGCCGATCATGAAGTAGAGCTTCACCCTGCGGTAGCCGCTTTCCATCGCCGTTCGGATGCCCCGCAGCAGTTCGGCGTCGGTGAGCCCCTTGTTCACGATGTCGCGCAGGCGCTGGGTACCGGCCTCGGGAGCGAAGGTGAGACCCGCCCTGCGGGTCCCCCCGAGGATGTGGGCGATGGTCCCGTCGAAACGATCGACCCGCTGACTGGGCAGGGTGAGGCTCACGTTGTGCTCGGCCAGACGGTTGCGCAGCTCCACCCCCACCGCCGGCAAGGCGAGGTAATCACTGCAGCTGAGCGAGAGCAGGGAGAAGTCGCTGTAGCCGGTGCGGGCCATCCCCTCCTCCACCGCCTCGATCACCGCCTCGGGTTCCACGTCCCGGGCAGGGCGGGTGAGCATGCCGGGTTGGCAGAAGCGGCATCCCCTTGTGCAGCCCCTCCGGATCTCCACCGTGAGCCGGTCGTGCACCGTTTCGATGTGCGGCACCAGACCCATGGCGTAGTGGGGCATGGGAGTGGCGGTGCGCCTCAGGATGCGGGAAGGAAGAGCGGGGTCGAGGGGCTGCAGAGTCACCCCATCGGCTCCGGGGGCATAGAGGCTGGGCACGTAGACCCCGGGAACCTCGGCGAGATCACGCAGCAGCTGCCGGCGGGAGAGGCCTGTGCTGCGCCCCTCGGCCACCACCAGTCCGATCTCGGGGAGCAGTTCCTCGCCGTCACCGAGGGCGATGAAATCGAAGAAGGGGGCGAAGGGCTCCGGATTGCTGGTGGCGGTGGGTCCTCCGGCGAAGATCAGGGGTGGGGCGGCTGGATCTGCGAGGGGCCGGTCACCCCGCTCGGAGGCGTGCAGGGGAATGCCGGCCAGATCGAGCATCTCCAGGATGTTGGAGGCACCCAGCTCGTAGCTGAGGCTGAACCCCAGGATGTCGAAGGCAGCCAGGGGCCGTCGGCTCTCCACCGCGAACAGGGGCAGACTGCGCTGCCGCAGTCGGGCAGCGAGATCAGCGGCGGGAAGATAGGCCCGATCACACAGCTGACCCGGAAGGCTGTTGAGGATCGAATAGAGAAGGATGTGGCCCAGGTTGCTGGCCCCCACCTCGTAGAGCTCGGGGTAGGTGAGGGCCCAGCGCACCCGTGCGCTCCGCCAGTCGCGGGGGAGCACCCCCAGTTCGTTGCCGAGATAGCGACCGGGTCTGCTGATGGAACGATCCACCACCGCCTCGAAATCGAGGACGGCATCGCCCGCTGCTGGCTGGCTCACACGAGCGGAGGTCACAGGGCAGGGCCGGGAACGGTGGTACCGATCGTATGCAGATCCGCGCCGGCGCCATAGGACAATCCCGCCATCGCTTCCGGCGGCGGCTGCCGTCCGTTCCCCCATGGTTCAGGTCAATGACCATTATCTCAAGCTCAAGGCGGGCTATCTCTTCCCCGAGATCGCCCGCCGGGTGAAGGCCTTCAGCGAGGCCCACCCGGAGGCCGCGATCATCCGCCTGGGCATCGGCGATGTCACCGAACCCCTGCCCGAGGCCTGCCGCCGGGCGATGAAGGCCGCCATCGACGAGATGGGCACGCCGGAGGGGTTCCACGGCTACGGCCCCGAACAGGGCTACGCCTGGCTGCGGGAGGCGATCGCCCGGCACGACTTCGGGGCCCGTGGCTGCCCGGTGAGCGCCGAGGAGATCTTCATCTCCGATGGCTCCAAGTGCGACAGCAGCAACATCCTCGACATCCTGGGGGAGGGCAACCGCATCGCCGTGACCGACCCGGTGTATCCGGTGTATGTGGACAGCAACGTGATGGCGGGCCGAACGGGCGAGGCCGACGCCAGGGGCCGGTACGAGGGGCTCACCTACCTGCCGATCACGGCCGCCAACGACTTCCGCGCCCCCCTGCCCGAAGACAGGGTGGATCTGATCTACCTCTGCTTCCCCAACAACCCCACCGGCGCGGTCGCCACGAAGGATCAGCTCAGGCAGTGGGTGGACTACGCCCGCTCGAACGATGCCCTGATCCTGTTCGATGCGGCCTACGAGGCCTTCATCCAGGATCCGGACCTGCCCCATTCCATCTATGAGATCGAGGGAGCCCGGGACTGCGCGATCGAGTTCCGCTCCTTCTCCAAGAACGCGGGCTTCACCGGCACCCGCTGCGCCCTCACCGTGGTGCCACGGGGATTGATGGGCACGACCGCCAGCGGCGAAGCGGTGGAGCTGTGGGGCCTGTGGAACCGGCGCCAGAGCACGAAGTTCAACGGAGTGAGCTACATCGTGCAGCGGGGCGCCGAAGCGGTCTATTCCTCCGAGGGGCAGGAGCAGGTGAGGAGGCTGGTCGCCTTCTACATGGAGAACGCGGCGATCATCCGCAGGGAGCTCACGGCGGCGGGATTGCAGGTGTATGGCGGCGAGCAGGCCCCCTACGTGTGGATCCGCACTCCGGAGGGAATGGATTCCTGGGGGTTCTTCGACCATCTGCTCGGCCGTGCCCATGTGGTGGGGACCCCCGGCAGCGGCTTCGGAGCGGCCGGCGAAGGGTATTTCCGTCTCTCCGCCTTCAACAGCCGGGCGAACGTGGAGGAAGCGATGGAGCGGGTGCGTGCGCTCTGAGGGTCACTCTCTACAGTTGGAGCCTTTGGTGACGGCAAAGCCCATGACCGTCAGCTCTGCGTTCGCAACGGAAACACCCTCCCGCACTCCGGGGGGGGCGGCGGTGATGGAGAAGGCGCCGGAACGGGTGCGCAAGCCCGCGCCCCGGTACAGGGTGCTGCTCCACAACGACCCGGTCAACACCATGGAGTACGTGGTGAACACCCTGCGTGAGGTGGTGCCCTCGCTGAGCGAGCAGGACGCCATCGCCGTGATGCTCGAGGCCCACAACACCGGGGTGGGTCTGGTGATCGTCTGCGATCTGGAACCGGCGGAGTTCTACAGCGAAACCCTCAAATCCAAGGGACTGACCAGCACGATCGAACCGGAGGACTGAGTGGATCTCCCAGCAGGGGATTCCGGTGGCGGCCCCGAACGATCCGGGGGCCGGCCCCGCTGGCCCGGCACGCTGCTCTACGTTCCCGTGCTCTACGGGCTGGGGTGGCTGCTGGCCCGGCCGCTGACGCTGGTGGCACCGGATCTGAGACCTGACCAGGTGAATCTGGCGGGAGCGGTGCTGGCTCTGCTGCTGCTGCTGGCCACCCTGCCGTGGCGCCTGCGCCGCTGCTGGAACTGTGACCACCCCTGGCGCCGGCTGGGGGTGGTGGCGCCGCCGGCAGCCCTGCTGCGGGCGCTGGTGCGGGGACTGCTGAAGGCGGCCCTGCTCCTGGCTCTGACGGCCTTTGTGCTGCTCATCAGCGGTCAGGCCCGCTGGGCCGGCACGCTGAAGGCTGGAGAAGCCCTCAACGCCCTGGCCCTGGTGCTGGGGGTGGGGTTCGCGGAGGAGCTGGTCTTCCGCGGCTGGCTGTGGGGAGAACTGGACCTGGAGACGGGGCCGCGGCGAGCCCTGATGCTGCAGGCGATGGTGTTCGGCCTGGTTCACCCCTGGACCCGTGCCCAGGGGCTGGAGGCGGTGGGGCTGCTGGGCGGGCTGATCCTGCTGGGAGTGGTGCTGGCCCTGCAGCGCCGGGCCGATGGGGGTGTGCTGTGGGGATCGATCGGCCTGCACGGTGGCCTGGTGGGGGGCTGGTTCGCCCTGCAGGCCGGACTGCTGGAGCTCTCAACAAAGGCGCCAGGCTGGCTGGCGGGCCCGGGAGGAGCGAACCCCAACCCGATTGGGGGCGTGATCGGCTGGTTGGGGCTGGGGGGATTGCTGGTGCTGCGCAGGAGATACTGGCGTATGTGAAAGGGGAAGCGAGGGGACAACCGAAGGGAATGGTCAATCAGCCGGCATGCAAGTCGCTCAACCGACTGGACTCAAGCACCGAACTGATCCCAGAACTGATCCAAGACTGATCCGAACGACTTCTGATAGATTGACCAGACAAGGGTGAAACGCGGTTTGAGTTCATGCAGCTCAGAAGGCCGAACTGGAAAAATCATCTGCTCGGTGGTGGTGGTGAAACAGATAACCAGGCACTTCTATCTGCCGTTCGCGAGATACAATCATTCACAAACCTGGCAAAAAATGGCCTTCACTATCATGCCGGGAATGACATCGTCTTGACCGTTATCTATACTGGACAAATTATCGCTGTAGATCGACGTGACGTGAGTCTGACCTCCAAATGGGGTGATTCGACAGGGACCAGTCGATATTTCACGAACAAGTTGATCAGCACGAAACAATCGAAGTTGCATCCATCAGCATAGATGATTATGCCAAGAACAATGGCATCAGCACTGTCGATTTTATCAAGATTGACGTTGAAGGAGCTGAGGCTCGAGTACTGTCAGGGGCGAAGAATACAATCAAAGATTCGCCTGATCTAGTGGTGATGATTGAGTGGAATCAAGATCGGTTCACCGCTTCTCACCTTCAGATAATGCAACTTTTCAACTATGGATATATCGCCATAGAAGGGACTGGTCTGATTGATTTTTCTTCGTCATTGCATGGGGCGAATGACATCAGAGAACTCGAAGCTGTCATCGCCTCAAAGGCTTGGACAGGAAGCCATCACTTTGATGTCTTCCTGTCCAAGAAAATTATTCCTTTCTGAACGGATCAACGTCTGGACCGGTCGGGTTACGGCCATAGCCTCAACCACCGACAGCCAAGCCCAAACTCTAGGCAGATCCCACACCCACATAGGCGCCGTAGAAGAACAGACCCACCACAAAGATCACGGCCATGCCGCCAGCGGTGGCCACCATCCACAGGGGCAGGGCTCCTTCGGTCCAGCGGGACTTCCAGGCAACGGCGGGACGGCCATCTGGGAGGCGATCCGGAATGCGTCCGTCAGGCAGGGCGGATTTCTTGCTGCTCATGGTGAAATCTCCCGATCAGTTGAAGAAATAGCTGGTGAACAGAACGCCGGTCACGAAGATCAGCAGCAGCCCCAGATAGAGACTGGTGCGATTCAGCTCAACGGGCAGATTGTTGGGATTCGGATTGCGTTGCAAGCCCATGGGATTCAGCGGCGGACGAACTGCATGGCGGCCAGGGCTCCAAGGAAGAACACCGTGGGAATGCCGAGGGCGTGAACGGAAAGCCAGCGCACCGTGAAGATCGGATAGTTGCGCGGCGTGGTGGGTGCAGCGGGAGTCTGGGTCATGGGTTATTTCAGGCGCAGGTCAAGCTGGCTCTTGCCCTCGTAGCGCTGGCTCACGACCGGCGCCTTGCTCTCCTCGGCCTGGAAATAGGCATCGGGGCGTGGGGTGCCGAAGGCGTCGTAGGCGAGGCCCGTGGATACGAACAGGAAGCCTGCCAGGAAGATGGCAGGGAGAGTGACCGCGTGGATGACCCAGTAGCGGACGCTCGTGATGATCTCGAAGAACGGACGTTCTCCTGTGGAGCCGGCAGCCATGGCGACAAGCGTTCAGCGAATAGATCCTAGGGGTCGACCGACAGCCGCCGCCCCCGAACGGGGCCCTTGGTTACAGAGAGACGCAGTAGCCAGGCCAGGCCAGTGCTGGAGGGAGCTGTGAGGGGGGCGAGGCTCAGCCCACCCACCGGAGCAGGGTGCCGCGTTCCCCGAGAACGAAGCCCTTGCCGTCTTCGCCGAAGCTGATGCGGGTGAAGTTGCTGGGCTGATCGGCTCCCACGGGATCCTTCTCCCAGGTCCGCCCCCCGTCGCCACTCACCAGCAAGGTTCCACTGCCGCCTCCGGTCCAGATGGATCCCTTCGGATCCCAGGCGAGATCGAGGTAGCCGTAGCCATTGGTGATCGGGATCATGGGCTTGCTCCAGATCTCAGGGTCGCTGGCTTCGGAGTTGAACCTGATCTGGGCTCCCCGGGCCAGCATCCAGAGATTGCCATCGGGCTGGAAGCCCATGGACTGCAGACGCTGACTGCTCACCCTCTGGTGGGGTTGCCAGGTGGCCTGACCCGGATCCCAGGTGGCAAAGAAATTGCCCAGGCTGCTCACGCTCACGTAGTGGCCGTCGGAGCTGCGGCGCAGATCACGAACGGCACCAGCGGCGTCACTCACGAGGGCCTGCCAGCTGGCGCCCGCATCCCCGGTGCGGTAGACGGCGCCCACTGTCGTGGCCAGTTCGGCGCTCTTCGGACCCAGGGCCGTGATCAGGTAGGGCTCCCCGGGCAGCTTGGTATCGAGGAACAGGCGGGTCCAGCTTCCGCCCGCGTCGGTGCTGTGCAGGACCAGCCCCGGCTGGCCGACGATCCAGCCTTCCTTGCCCTTGAAATCAATGCTGATCAGGCGGAAGTTCTCGTCTTCCGGCAGATCGAGGGTCCTGGGCTGCCAGCTGGCCCCGGCATCGGAGGTCTCCATGATCAGGCGGTTGCTGCCCACCAGGAAGCCGTGACGCCCATCGGTGAAGGCCACGTCCAGGGGATTGGCGGTGGTCTCCAGGGGCACCGCCTGCCACGGGCTGGTGGCGGCGATGGGCAGGCCGGTGGTGACGCAGCCCGTGAGCCCGAAGCCCAGGGCGATGACCAGCAGCAGGCTGAGCAGGGAGGGGAACAACCGCCCCGGGGAGGAAGGCGGGAAGAGGGAACGCAGCATCAGCGCAGGGAATAGAGCGACAGGAAGAAGGCGATGGCCAGGGCGAAGGCGCCGAAGATCAGCACGTTCTTCTGGCCGGGCGTGAGACGGTTCACGCCGAAGCCGTAGTTGAGGTTCTCCTCGAAGCCGCTGGGCTTGCCGCGGGGACCGATGTCCTTGAAGGCGCCGATCCTGCTGCGGCACACGGGGCAGCGGAAGGAAACGGCATCGAGGGAGGAGAAGGGCGTGCCAGGCTCGATTCCGAGCTTCCTCACCCCTTCCAGGGGGTCGTACACGAAGCCACAGCTGCGGCATTCGAAGCGGTTGTCTCCGGGATCGGCCGTTTCAGCCGGCTGGGCCGGGGCGGCAGGCGGCTGGGCCGGGGCCGTGATCGGAGGATCGGCCGATGTGTCGGTGGGGGGGTCCGTGCTCATCCCGTTGCCGGCACAGGGAAATCAACTCTAGGGATCCGCCCGGCAGCCCCGCTCCGGACCCGGCGCGCAGCCACGCTCCACCTGCGGGGTGTTGGTGCCAGACTGCGCCGCAGGTTGGATCTGCCCGAATGTTCGTCCTTCCCGGCTACGACGCCTTTCTCGGCTTCCTGCTGATCTCGGCGGCCGTGCCCGTGCTGGCCCTGGTCGCCAACAAGTTGCTGGCTCCGAAAAGCAGGCAGGGGGAACGCCAGCTCACCTACGAATCCGGAATGGAGCCGATCGGTGGAGCCTGGATCCAGTTCAACATCCGTTATTACATGTTCGCTCTGGTCTTCGTCATCTTCGATGTGGAGACCGTCTTTCTCTATCCCTGGGCCGTGGCCTTCCACCGCCTCGGCTTGCTCGCCTTCATCGAGGCTCTGGTCTTCATCTCGATCCTCGTGCTGGCCCTGGCCTATGCCTGGCGCAAGGGTGCCCTCGAGTGGAGCTGAATCACGTTGAGCTGAACCGCCACGAATCCATGACTCTGACCCCTCCCCCTTCCCCCACGAGCTCCGAGCCTCTTTCGGTTTCCGCCCTGCGGGATCTGCGTGCGGCGAGCTGCGCACCGGTGGGAGCTCCCACGGTCACTTCGGACCTCTCCGAGAACGTGATCCTCACCAGTCTCGATGACCTCCACAACTGGGCCCGACTCAGCAGCCTCTGGCCGTTGCTCTACGGCACCGCCTGCTGCTTCATCGAGTTCGCCGCCCTGATCGGCTCCCGTTTCGATTTCGACCGGTTCGGACTCGTACCCCGTTCCAGCCCCAGACAGGCGGATCTGCTGATCACTGCCGGCACCGTGACCATGAAGATGGCTCCGGCCCTGGTTCGGCTCTATGAACAGATGCCGGAACCCAAATACGTGATTGCCATGGGAGCCTGCACGATCACCGGAGGCATGTTCTCGGCCGATTCCACCACCGCCGTGCGCGGAGTGGACAAGCTCATTCCTGTTGATCTCTATATTCCTGGCTGCCCGCCGCGGCCCGAGGCGATCTTCGATGCCGTGATCAAGCTGCGCAAGAAGGTGGGCAACGAAGCCCTGGCCGAACGGGGCAACCTGCGACCCACTCACCGCTATTGCACCGTGGCCCATGAAATGAAATCAGTGGCACCGATCGTGACCGGTGCCTACCTCTCCGCCGAGAGCCAGAAGGCCGCCCTTGCCGCTGCCGAGGCTCTCCCCGTGGCCGCCAGCGAAGCCATCTCAGCCCCCGCAACCCCTGATGCCTGAATCCACGCCAGAGGAAACCTCCCTCACGCCGACCACCGGGCCGGGCCCGGTGAGTCTCTGGCTCAGCGGCCAGGGATTCGAGCACGAGGTGCTGCCTGACGATCACCTTGGCATCGAGATCCTGGGCATCGAACCTGCCTTCCTGCCGCTGGTGGCGACCGCCCTCAAGGCCTTCGGCTTCGATTATCTGCAGTGCCAGGGTGGCTATGACGAGGGGCCCGGCGGTCGCCTCGTGAGCTTCTACCACCTGGTGCGCCTTGCACCCCTGGCGGAGCAACTGGCGGCCGTGGCCGACCCGGATGCCCCCCTGCCGGCAGAGGCCCGTCCTGAAGAGGTGCGGCTCAAGGTCTTCCTGCCCCGCGATGCCGATCTCTCGATCCCGAGCCTCTACCCGCTGTATCGGGGTGCCGACTGGCAGGAGCGGGAAACCTTCGACATGTTCGGCATCTCCTTCGAGGGACACCCCCATCCCAAGCGACTGCTGATGCCGGAGGACTGGAAGGGCTGGCCTCTTCGCAAGGACTACGTGCAGCCTGATTTCTACGAGATGCAGGATGCCTACTGAGGGAGGATCCCCCGCCCGTCAGGCCTCTCTCCGGTGCTTGCGGTAGAAGCGCATCACCGCCAGGGCAACGCTGCGGGGGTCATGGCGCAGGGTCGCACTGGGCCGGGCCCCCTGCAGGGAGGCCAGCATCACTTCATAACCCTGGCCGGCGAGGCCGCGCACATCGCATCCGACGGGTTCAGCCCCGCGTAGCCGGTAGGTATCCACCAGGGGAGAGCGACCCAGTTCCTCCTGGGCCAGCACCGCGGTGAACAGCCGTTCCTCCACCCCCAGGGTGGCCAGCTGGGCTTCGATCGCCCGCAGGTGACCCGTCACGTCGAGCCCATCGGTTTCTCCCGGCTGGGTCATCAGGTTGCAGATGTAGAGCCGCGGAGCCTTGCTGCGGCTGATCGCCGTGACCAGCTCCGGCACCAGCAGATTGGGAAGCAGGGAGGTGTAGAGACTGCCCGGACCGAGGATGATCAGATCGGCGTGGGCGATCGCCTCGAGGGCCCGGGGCAGGGCCGGCGGGCGCTCCGGTGTGCAGCCCAGACGCACGATCGGGCTCGGAGCCCTGCCGATGCTGGATTCCCCCTCGATGCGCTGACCGTTCTCGAGCTCCGCCCAGAGGCGCACATCGGCGTTGGTGGCGGGCACCACCTGGCCCTGCACCGCCAGAACCCTGCTGCTGGCGGTGATGGCCGACTCCAGACTGCCGGTGATGGCCGTGAGGGCGGAGAGGAAGAGATTGCCGAAGCTGTGGCCCTCCAGACCGCTGCCGGCCTTGAAGCGGTACTGGAACAGACGGGTGAGCAGGGGCTCCTCCCGGGCCAGGGCCGCCAGGCAGTTGCGGATGTCGCCGGGAGGCTGGACCCCCAGCTCCCGACGCAGCACGCCGCTGCTGCCGCCGTCGTCGGCCACGGTGACGATGGCGGTGATGTTGCTGCTGTAGCGCTTCAGTCCGCTCAGCAGGGTGGCCAGGCCGGTTCCACCCCCGATGGCCACGATGTTCGGACCCCGGTTCAGCCGCCGCTGGGCCAGCAGGGCATCCACCAGCAGGGTGTCCTTCTCCGGCGCCAGGGCCTGCTGGATCGAGCCGAAGCTGCGACTCTGACCCCACAACACCAGGGCGACTCCGAAGAGCAGGACCAGGGGACCGGTGATGCCCCGGGGGAGCACCTGGGTGACCCTGGCCAGCAGCCAGCGGATCGTTTCCAGGATCCAGTAGATGGGCTGCAGATCGGCCCAGACCGCCGCTCCCAGCAGGGCGATCAGCAGCCCCAGGCCGGAGGTGATCATCCAGCGCTTCACCACCAGGCCGGGCTGGAGCCAGCGAGCGGCGCGACGGGAGCGGCTCACCAGGTCCTGCCGACGGAGGTCGCCGCGACCGACCCAGCCGGGACGCGAAATCCGGTCGGATCGGGGGCGGGAACGGGGATCGATGGCGGAAGGGCCTCGGGCGGGCAAGGGCTTGGGTCTGCGACGCTGGGGGAACTGGCTGAACTGTACGGATGAAAGAGCGGCCTGGGAGCGCCAGCCCCCTTTCCTCGCAGGCCCCCTCAAGGGCAACACCCGTGGCCCAGATGGAGAACCTCACCATGAGCTGGGGGCAGCGGCCCGTGCTCGACGGCGTGAATCTTCGACTGTTCCCCGGGGAGAGGCTCATGGTGGTGGGCCCCTCTGGCTGCGGCAAGTCCACGATCCTGCGGCTGCTGGCCGGATTGCTGCTGCCGACCGGCGGCTGCCTGCGCCTTCACGGCGAAGCCCAGACCTACCTGCGCCTCGATCAGCGCCATCCTCCGGATGTGAGGCTGGTCTTTCAGAACCCTGCCCTGCTGGCCTCCCTCACGGTGCGGGAGAACGTGGGCTTCCTCCTCTACCGCTTCAGCCGGCTCAGCGAAGCGGAGATCCGGGAACGGGTGAGCCGGGTGCTCGAAGCGGTGGGTCTGTTCGGCATCGAGGAGCGGCTGCCGGGAGAACTGAGCGGGGGCATGCAGAAACGGGTGAGCTTCGCCCGGGCATTGATCGATGACCCCAGCGTCACCGATGGGAAAGTGCCATTGCTGCTGTTCGACGAGCCCACGGCCGGCCTCGATCCGGTGGCCTGTACCCGGGTGGAGGATCTGATCGTGCGCAGCACCGAGATCGCCCACGCCTCCACCGTGGTGGTGAGCCACGTGCGCAGCACCATCGACCGCTGCGCCCAGCGGGTGATCCTTCTCTACGACGGCAGTTTCCGCTGGAGTGGCACGGTGGAGGAATTCCGGGTGACCTCCGATCCCTACGTGACCCAGTTCAGAAGCGGTAGCCTGCGCGGGCCGATGCAGCCGGCTGAGCTCTGAGCCCATGCGCCGCAGTGTCCGCGAGGCATTGGTTGGATTTTCCCTGCTGGCGGCGATCGCCAGCGGGCTCGGCCTCTGGCTGTGGTTGAAGGGGATCTCCCTGCGTCGGGACGTGTGGACGATCCGGGCCAGCTTCGCCGATGCCGCCGGACTGGCCAGCCGCGCTCCGGTGTATTTCCGCGGCGTGCCGGTCGGGAACGTGCGGCGGGTCCAGGTGACCGGTGCGGAGGTGGTGGCCGATCTGGAGATCACCGATCCCACCCTGCGGCTCTCGCGGCCGGTGGTGGCGCGGGTGGGGCTGGCCTCCCTGCTGGGCGGAGATGCGGTGGTCTCCCTGCTGAGCGCAGGCAAGCCGTTGCCGGAGAATGCCCCTGGTCCCCGGGACCGCAACTGCGAGGCGGCCCGCATGGTGTGCGATCGGGGCCGGGTGATGGGGGTGACGGCCCCCAGTCTGGATACGGTCACCGAATCGGTGCAGAAGCTCCTCAATGACGCCGAGCGACAGCAACTGGTTCCCCAGATGGTGACGGCCACCAGGACGTTCGAGAAGACCGCGCGGGAAGCCGAGAAGCTCACCCGGGAGGGCCAGCAGTTCGTCACCGAAGCCCGCGGACTCGTCACCAACACCAACCGGGCCCTGGTGAAGGCCGATCCGATCCTCAACAACTTCAATGCCGCCAGTGCCGACGCTGCCAGGGCGACCAGGGAGGCAGCCCTGGCCAGCAAGGACGTGCGGTCGGTGACCTCCTCCCTCAACACCCCCCGAACCATCGCCGACCTGCGGGAGACCCTGGCCAATGCCCGCCAGCTCACCGAGAACTGGAAGGGCGTGGGCGGAGACGTGCGGCAGCTCACGGCCGATCCGAAGTTCATCGACGGACTCCGCAGCGTGGCAGTGGGACTGGGCAGCTTCTTCGAGGAGCTCTACCCGGCCCAGGTCGATGCCGCTCGCCAGCGGGATGCCCGCGATCGGGCAGGCCAGCAGGCCATGCCGGAGTCCCAGCCGCAGAGCAGCGCCCTCGAGGGCGGCACACTGCCACCGCTGCCACCGCCGCCCCGCAAACAGCGGGTGCTTTCCGGACCCGAACAGATGGAGGCGGACCGTGTTCGCAGAGGGGCCGGCCTCAGAGGCCGTTGATCGCCTCGAGGGCGATCGCCGCGATGGTCTGATCACTGGCCTTGGGCAGCTGCACGTAGCGGCCGCCAGCGGCTTCGGCCAGGTCCCGGCCCATGCCGCTGCCGATGAACTTCCGCTCGGTGTCGATCACCAGCAGCCGGATGCCAAGGGCCCGATAGCGAGCCGCCACCTGCTTCACCTCCTCCTTGAGATCCACCGGCTCCTCACCCTCGAGCTGGGGCTGGCCCAGGGAGCGGCCCAGGGGAACGTTGCCCCGACCATCGGTGATCGCCACCACCACCACCTGGCCGAGGTCGCCCGTGGCCAGGGCGTTGGCACCCACCCGGGCCGCCTGGGTGAGACCGTGGGCCAGCGGTGAGCCACCGCCGCAGGGCATCGATTCCAGACGCCGCCGGGCGGCGGTGATCGAGCGGGTGGGGGGCAGCAGCACTTCGGCCTGGTCCCCGCGGAAGGGGATCAGGGCCACTTCGTCGCGATTCTCGTAGGCCTCGGTGAGCAGGCGCAGCACCGCCCCCTTGGCGCTCTGCATGCGGTTGAGGGCCATCGAGCCGCTGGCATCGACCAGGAAGATCACCAGGGCACCGGCCTTGCGCTGCAGCTGTTTGGCCCGCAGGTCCCCTTCCTCCACGATCACCCTTCGGTGCGGCTCCCTGGCCCGCCGGGCCTTCTGGTGGGGTGCCGCCGCCCGCAGGGTGGCATCCACGGCGATCCGGCGCACCGGCCCGCGGGGGAGCATCGGCTTCACATACCTCCCCCTGGACTCACTGCGCACCGCGGCCCTCTTGCCACTGGTGCCCCGCCGCGCCCGGGCGGCCGAGAAGAGCAGGAGATCGGGGTCGATGGCGATGGCCTCCGGATCCAGCAGGAACTCCTCGGGAACGGTGGGCGGGGCCTGGTCCTCCGGGGTGTCGTCGGGGTCGGCTTCAGGCTCTTCCTGCGGCTGCTCTTCCTCGGTTTCCTGGTTCTCGGGAGGTTCGGGCTGCTCAGGGGGCTGCTCCCCCTGGGGTGGAGGTGGAGGCGGCTGGAGGGGCTGGTCGGGATCCGGAGGCGGCAGCTGCAGAGCCCTGGGGGCGATCACCAGACGCACCGCCACCTGAAGATCCTCCGCCTCCACCCGGTCGCGGCCACTGAGGGCCGCGTGGGCCCGGGCGACACGCACGGCGTAGAGCTCGGAGCGGTGACCTTCCACACCGCCGCGCAGGGCTTCGTTCACCAGATAGAGAATCTGCTCCCGGGCGATCCGCACGTCGGGGAGCCACTGCCGGGCCAGCAGCAGCTGGGTGGCCAGCGCATCCGTCTCCTCCTGCCAGCGGGCCTGGAAGGATCCGGCGGCCTCGCCATGGTCGAGGGCACTGCGGGTGATCGCCACCCGCTGCTCCGTGTCGAGCAGCTGGTCGGCGGAGAGGGCGATGGCGAACCGGTCGAGCAGATGGTCACGCAGCGCCCCCTCCTCGGGGTTGTAGGTGGCGATCAGCAGGCAGCGGCAGGGATGGGAGAGGCTGAGGCCTTCGCGCTCGATGCGGTTCTCGCCGGCCCCCACCGCTGCCAGCAGCAGGTTGGTGATGCCGTCATCGAGCAGGTTGAGCTCGTCCACGTAGAGCACACCACGGTGGGCCTCGGCCAGCAGACCCGGCTGGAACACCGGTGCGCCGGCGGTCAGGGACGCGGCCACGTCGACCGAGCCCACCAGCCGGTCTTCCGTGACGCCGAGCGGCACCTGAACGAAGGGGGCGGGCACCACCTTCGTGGGCAGCAGGGCGGCCGGATCGGCACCGGGGCGATCTCCTCCCAGGGCAGCGACGCGCTCGCGGGTGGCCGGATCCCAGTCCTCGGGCCGGGAGGGATCGGCGTTGAGAAGGCCAGCTCCAGCTCCAGTGCCCGTGCCCGCCTCAACGCCTGCGGCAGGCGGCAGATCCAGGATGTCGATCGGCGGCAGCAGGGCGTGGAGGCCGCGGGCCAGCACCGATTTGCCGGTGCCCCGCCCACCGGCGATCACCACACCGCCGAGCCCCGGATCCACGGCCGCCAGCAGCAGGGCCAGCTTGAGGGTGCCGTGGCCGGTGATGGCGGCAAGGGGAAAGGCGCGGGCGGCGACGGCGCTGGCGACCATGGGGAGAGGGTGGCCCGGGTGATCAGGGGACGGTGGGGGCAGTCTCGCCGATCGCTCCCGCCCCCATCGCAGCCGTCCTCTCCCTCCCTGGCGGGGGATCAGCGGAAATCTGCCGGATTCCAGCACGGTGAAGGGAGTTCTGGTGCCCTGCTCCGGCTGTTTCACAAAGGTCTCCTTCCGGATCCTGGAGGAGACCGGCCGACCGGCCGGCGGTTGTCCCGGCAGGGGAGGATGGAGCACCACGGCCCGTCACGGTGCCTGCCGGCGACTACCCCTTCAGCCTGGCGATCGCCCTCGGGGGGAATCTCGGCGATCCCGAGGTCACCCTGGCCGCGGTGCGCCCCCTGCTCGAGGCCAGCCTGCATGCCTGGGCCGCGACGAACCTTGCGGCCCGTGCAACCGCGCCCCTTGCCGCGCCACAGTTCCGCTGGTCCCCCCGGTTCCGCACCGAAGCGGTGGGGGGGCCGCCCGGCCAGCCGGCCTTCGTGAATGCGGTGCTGCTGACGGAGCTGCTTCCGGAGGAGCCATTGGATCCGAGAGCCCTCCTGGTCCGGCTGCAGAACCTGGAGAGTCGCTTCGGCCGCCAGCGGCATGAGCCCTGGGGGCCCCGCACCCTGGACCTCGATCTGCTCTGGTGCGGCGACTGCCGGGTGAACACAGCCGGACTCCAGCTGCCCCATCCCCGCCTGCTGGAACGCAGCTTCGTGCTGGCTCCCCTGGCGGCGATCGACCCCGATCTGGCGGTGCCCGGCCCGGATCCGGGCACTCCAACGCTGCGCTGCGGTGCCCTGCTGGCGTCCCTGCTGCCCCGTCTGGCCGAGGCCCCTCCGGAACGGCTGCCGCCACGCCCCGGCTGGCCGGAGTGACCCATGCTGGCCGCCATCCGCCGCACCTCCGCACCATGGCTCCGCTGCCGCCCCCCGAACCCGCCCGCCACCTGGAAACCACCGCCAGCCTCGATGCCCGCAAGATCCGCTTCGAGCTCAACCGGATGGTGCTGCCGATCGGCCTGGAGGCCACCTTCGGGGTCATCCGCCACCCCGGCGCCTCGCTGGCGGTGCCGGTGCTCGACGACGGCCGTGTCGTGATCCTGCGCCAGTACCGCTTCGCCGTTGCGGGACGCCTGCTGGAATTCCCCGCCGGCACCCTGGATGCGGGTGAGGACCCGCTCACGACGATGGAGCGGGAGCTGCAGGAGGAGGCGGGCTACAGCGCCAGCCGCTGGGAGTCCCTCGGGGCCATGGTCCCCTGCCCCGGCTACTCCGACGAGGTGATCCACCTCTTCCTCGCCCGCGATCTCACCCCCCTGGAGGAACCGCCGGCCGGGGACGACGATGAGGACATGGAGGTGCTGCTGATGGAACCCGGGGAGCTGGATGCAGTGCTGGCCAGCGGCGATGAGGCTCTCGACGGCAAGAGCGTGACCGCCTGGTTCCGCGCCCGGCAGGTGATGGGTCTGTGATCCGACCCGATCCCCTCCTCCCCTGAGGTCCCGCCATGCCCCCCGCCCGCTGGCTGTTCTGGCACCGCCGCGACCTGCGCCTGGCCGACAACCTCGGTCTGTCCGCCGCGGCAGCCGCCACCCCGGCCGTCACCGGTGTGTTCGTGTTCGACCCGGCAATCCTGGAACCGTCGGCAGGCCAGCCCCCCCTGGCACCGGCGCAGCTCTGGTTTCTCGTCGAGAGCCTGAAGGAGCTGGCCGAGCGCTGGCGCACCGCCGGCAGCCGGCTGGTGCTGTTGCGGGGCGATCCCGAGCAGCTGCTGCCCCGGCTGGCCGCCGCCACCGGAGCGGAGGTGGTGGCCTGGAACCGCGAGGTGGAGCCCGACGGCCGGGAGCGGGACCGCAGGGTGGCCGCCGCCCTGCGGGACGGGGGGCTCCGGGTTCTGGTCGACTGGGACCAGTTGCTGGTCGCGCCCGAGGCGACGCGCACGGGGGCCGGGGAGCCCTACCGGGTGTATGGACCCTTCCTGCGCAACTGGCGCGGCCAGGTGGAGCGCAAGGCGGTCCAGGGCGCGGCCGGGAACGGCGGTCTGGAGCCGGTGGCCGCCCCCTCCGGCCTGGTGGATCTCGATCCCACCTCCTTCCCGGGCGACCGCCTGGCCCTGTGGGAGGCCCTGCCCCGCCTGGGCGCCGTGCCCGGGGCAGAGGAGCTGGGGGGGAGCTTCGAGGGAGCCGGACTCTGCCCCTGCCGCCCGGGGGAGGCGGCGGCGCTCGACCAGCTCCTGGCCTTCAGCCAAGGCCGGCCCGGCCAGCCGGCCGGGGCCTCCCCCCTGCTGCGCTACGAACCGGATCGCAACCTTCCCGGTGAGCCGGGAACCTCCGCACTCTCCGCCGCCCTGCGCTTCGGCACCCTCAGCCCGCGCCAGGCCTGGGCCGCCGCCCAGGCCGCCCGCCAGCTGGCCCGCAGCGAGGAGGAGCTCGCTTCGATCCGTGTGTGGGAGCAGGAGCTGGCCTGGCGCGAGTTCTACCAGCAGGCCCTCTTCCATTTTCCGGAACTGGCCGAGGGCCCCTACCGCCCCCAGTGGCGTCAGTTCCCCTGGGACAACGACCAGGACCGGTTCCGGGCCTGGCGGGAGGGACTCACGGGGGTACCGATCGTGGATGCCGCCATGCGCCAGCTGAAGCAGAGCGGCTGGATGCACAACCGCTGCCGCATGATCGTGGCCTCCTTCCTGGTGAAGGATCTGATCTGCGACTGGCGCTGGGGAGAGCGAGCCTTCATGGAGCTTCTCGTGGATGGCGATCTGGCGGCCAACAACGGCGGCTGGCAGTGGAGCGCCAGCAGCGGCATGGACCCCAGACCGCTGCGCATCTTCAACCCCTTCACCCAGGCAGCGAAATTCGATCCGGAGGCGCGCTACATCCGCACCTGGTTGCCGGAACTGGGCCATGTGAGCACCCCCGACCTGCTCAGGGGCGAGATCGCCCCGCTGGAACGGCGGGGCCACCCCGAGCCGATCGTGGACCACCGTCAGCAGCAAGCCCGGTTCAAGGCCCTGTACGCGGGGCTGCCGAGAGGCTGATCTGAAGAGCCGATTCAGGCCGCCCGAGCCGTCACTCCGGCAGGGGCAGACACGGGGGGAGAATTCATCATGCCCCGCATCACTTCCACCACCCGGTCCTGCTGGGCCTCGCTGAGTTCGGGGAAGATGGGCAGGCTGAGCACCTCGGCGCAGAGCCGCTCGGTCACCGGCAGGGTGCCGGGGCCATAGCCCAGGGAGGCATAGGCCGGCTGGCGGTGGATGGGGATCGGGTAGTAGATGATCGTGTGCACCCCGGCGTCCTGGAGCCGCTGCTTGAGCCAGTCACGGCAGCAGGCTTCCGGCAGGCCGAAGCTGGCGCTGTCGGAGGCGGGGGTGCAGGAACCGGAGCAGGCGCTGGTGTCGGCGAGACAGGGCGAGATGCGCACCACGAACTGGTTCCAGCTGTGACCGAGGGGCCCGGATTCGGCCAGGTGCAGGCCCGGCAGATCGGCCAGGGCCTGCTGATATCGGTCGGCAATCGCACGGCGACGCTCCACCCAGCGCTCCAGGTGGGGAAGCTTCACGGAGAGAACCGCGGCCTGGAGGGCATCGAGGCGGCTGTTGTAGCCCAGTTCGGTATGGAGGTAGCGGCGCGGCATCCCATGCACCGCCAGTTCCCGCACCCGCTGGGCCAGCTCCGGATCCCGGCAGGTCACGGCCCCGCCGTCGCCGGCCGCTCCCAGGTTCTTGGTGGGGAAGAAGCTGAAGCAGCCGGCATCCCCCCAGCTGCCCACCGGACGTCCGGCCCAGTGGGCGCCGGCGGCCTGGGCGCAGTCCTCGATCACGAGCAGGTCATGGGCGGCGGCGATGGCGCTGATCCGCTCCATGTCGACCGGTCGACCGAACAGGTGCACGGGCATCAGCGCCCGGGTGGCCGGGGTGATGGCGGCCTCGATACGGTCGGGATCGATCAGATAGGAGCTCTCCCGCACGTCGACGAACACCGGGGTGGCCCCCACGGCACTGATCGCCTCGGCGGTGGCGAAGAAACTGAAGGAGGTGGTGATCACCTCATCGCCCGGGCCGATTCCCAGACCTCTCAGGGCCAGGGTGAGGGCGTCGGTGCCGCTGTTGCAGCCGATGGCATGGGGAACTCCGCAGGCGATGGCGAAGGCCTCCTCGAAGCGGGCGATGGTGCTGCCGCCGATGTACTGGCCGCTGCGCAACACCTGCAGAACGGCGTCATCGAGGGCGTCTCCGAGTTCGCGCAGCTGCTCGGCGAGGCTGAAGGGCGGCACGTGCATGCGCGCAACCATAAGACCCGCCACCACTGCCGTCTCCCCCCGGCAGGCCCCCCGCCCGGGATCACCCGGAGGCGGCGCTCAGGCGGCCCACTCCGGTTCGCCACCGGGATGCCATTTGATGTTGCAGCCGATCGAGGCGATCTGCTCCTGGGTCACGGGGCGCCCCGCCAGCAGAGCCGTGATCGCGCCCCGCAGATCACGGCCATCGAGGGGGATGTCGTTGCCGGGCCGGCTGCCGTCGAGCTGGCCCCGGTAGATGAGCCGGTGGTCGGCATCGAAAAGATAGAGGTCGGGGGTGCAGGCGGCCCGGAAGGCCCGCGCCACCTCCTGGTCCGGGTCGGCGAGGTAGGGGAAGGTCCAGCCGCGGGCCTGGGCCTGGGCGCGCATGCCCTCGGGGCCATCCTGGGGGTGGGTGAGGGTGCTGTTGCTGCAGATGCCCAGCAGCTGCACCTGGCGGCCGAAGTCGCCCTCAAGGCGGGTGATTTCCGGTTCGATGTGTTTCACGAACGGGCAGTGGGGGCACAGGAACAGCACCAGCAGCGGCCGTCCCTCCAGCGGGGGCAACACCCCATGGACCGGCGTCAGCCGATCCCGCAGCAGCGCCAGCGGCAGGGCGGTGCCCAGCGGCAGCATGGTGGAAGGGGTGAGGGCCATGGCGTCGCCGCCTTGCGTTCAGCGGCACAGGCAGGAGTGGTGATGGATCATGCCGTGGATCCACCCTCCCCGGCCGTGCGCCTCCGCCTGGTGCCCCTTCTGCTCGGCGTCACCCTCCTGGGCGGTGTCACCCTCCTGGGCGGATGCCTGCCGGCCGAGCGCCGGGCCAGCTGGCGGGTCTACCCCATGCCCCGCCGGCAGCCCCACGACGGCCTGGCGGTGGTGAGCCGCCCCGGCGGAGAGGGCCTGCACATCTGGCTCGACCCCGACACCAGCCGCCCGGGCGTGTGCCGGCCCCGCTGGAACCCCGATGCGGCGCGCCTGCACGGCGGCAACGGCACCAGCCCCACCAGCTCGGGCCGGGCCCCGCGGCAGGAGTTCTTCGAGGCGATGCGGCGGGGGAAGGTGCGCTGGGCCCTGCGGCGCCAGAGCGAGGCCCTGTGCCGTGAGCGGGCTCCCCGCAGGGACTTCGAATGGGTGGAGCCCCCCCGCACGGCAGAGGAGTTCCGGCCGCCCCCCTACCCCCTGCTGGAGCAGCGGGATCTGCTCAGCAATCCCAAGGCCGTGCTGCGGGCGGAGAAACAGCTGCTGGGACTGCCCCTGCTGCCGGAGGACTTTCAGAACGAGGAGCCGCCGAGACCGCCGGATGGGCCGTGAGGGGGTGAGGCATCAGGCGCTGGTACCCGGCTGGTCCGACAGGAGCACGGCCACGCTGCCGACATAGCCTTCCGGCAACGCAACCGGTGAATGGAGGAGATCCTTCTGTGCGGAGGAGCTCCTCTCAGCTGGATCCAGCCTGCCGAATCCACTTCCCCGCGCCTTCAGCCCCGCCTCCAGCCGGCACCAGTGCTCGAGGAAGGCCAAGGCCCGTCGTTGCGGAGGCAGAGCTTCGATGCTGGCCACCACCCCAGGCGGAAAACAGCGGCGGGCGATCGGCAGCCAGTCGAGCCCGGGCCGAAGCTGCTCCACATCCACCCCCACCTGGCTGAGGGGGTGAACGGCAATCAGGATCAGATCACCCGAGTGGGAAACGTTGAAGCTGGGCAGGGCCGACCCTTTCGAGCCCACGCGGGGGGGAAGCAGAAAGGGTTTCCCGTGCGGTCCGCTGCCGAAGCGGAGCCGGGCCGGATCCTCATCGAGGAGTTCCCCCAGCAGGCAGCGGACCCCTCCCCGGCCGAGCAGGAAGCGCTCCTGATCCTCCGATCGGCGGTACTGATGCAGGCGGCCCTGCTCCTCAGGGGCAAGAAGCGCCCGCAACCTGCCGAAATCGCTTCGGATCAAGGGGTCGGTGCGATCGACCATCACGAGCTGCGGAGACCCGGTGCGATCGGTTTCCCGTGGAATCGCCCACCCCACCAGGGGAGCGGAGACAGCATCCGAGCAGCCCTGCCGCAAGCCTCAAACGTAGGCGCATGCCGCTGGGGGAGAATCCCCCGATCGCATCCGCCGCAGCTCCGGCACCCCGTTTCCCATGCTCCTCGATCTGCGCGGCAGGAAGGCCCTCGTCACCGGCATCGCCAACAACCGCTCGATCGCCTGGGGCATCGCCCAGCAGCTGTCCGCCGCCGGGGCCGAACTGGGCGTCACGTACCTGCCCGATGAGAAGGGCCGCTTCGAGGGCAAGGTGCGGGAGCTCACCGCGCCCCTGAATCCCACCCTCCTCGAGCCCCTGAACGTGCAGGAGCCCGCCCAGATCGAGGCGGTGTTCCAGCGCATCGCCGAGCAGTGGGGCTCGCTGGATGTGCTGATCCATTGCCTGGCCTTCGCCGGCAAGGAGGAACTGATCGGCGACTACAGCGCCATCAGCCCGGAGGGCTTCGCCCGCGCCCTCGAGGTGAGCGCCTACTCCCTGGCGCCGCTGTGCCGCCATGCCAAGCCCCTGTTCAGCGAGGGGGCCAGCGTGATCACCCTCAGCTATCTGGGTGCCGAGCGGGCCATCCCCAACTACAACGTGATGGGGGTGGCCAAGGCGGCCCTGGAGGCGTCCGTGCGCTACCTGGCCGCCGAGCTGGGCCCCGAGAAGCAGGTGCGGGTCAATGCGATCAGTGCCGGGCCGATCCGCACCCTGGCCAGCTCGGCCATCGGCGGCATCCTCGAGATGATCCACAACGTGGAGGAGAAGGCCCCCCTGCGCCGCACCGTCACCCAGGACGAAGTGGGGGCAACGGCCGCCTTCCTGGCCAGCCCGCTGGCCTCGGGGATCACCGGCCAGGTGATCTACGTGGATGCGGGGTATTGCATCACGGGGATGTGAAGCGGGCGGGCATCACCGAACCCATCCAGTCGATGGTGGTGGTGTGGAGGTTGTAATAAGCGGCCTCCACCTGCAGGGAACCGTCGCGGAGCCGGTCGGTGAGCAGCACGCTCGAATCCACGAGATTGCGCGCCGAGTTGAGGGTGTGGTGCCGGCAGGCCTGCTCCAGATCCTCCTCGGCGCCGAGACTGAACAGTTCCATGCGCAGCTGGCCCACCACCTGGGCCAGGCTGGGCGTGAGGGTCATCGCCCGGTCGAAAGCAGCGGCCACGGCGCCGCAGCCCTCATGGCCCAGCACCACGATCACCGGCACGCCGAGATGGCCCACGGCGTATTCCAGCGAGGCGATCGCCGCCATGGTCGACATCGTGCCGGCGTTGCGCACCACGAACAGGTCGCCGAAGCCGGTGTCGAAGAGAAGCTCCACGGGAACGCGGGAATCGGCACAGCCCAGCACCGCCGCGGTGGGATGCTGGTCGCTCTCCACCTCGAGCATCCGCTCGCGGCTGCTGTGGGGGTGAAGCGAGTGGCCTTCGAGAAACCGCTGGTGGCCCTCCCGCAGATCGGCCAGCACATCCGCGGGGGTGTCGCTCATCCGGGAGGTTCGATGCTCGTTCCACGCCCATCACCGATGGGCCTGGATTGCCGTAGCCACCGGTACCTCGAGGGCGGGAAGCGGGGGCTCAACGCAGCGGGTCGCGATGCCGCAGACCCCGGAAGCGTTTGAAATCGTTGTCGGCGGAGTAGAGCACGGCGTCGTTGCCGATCGCCAGGGCGGCCAGGTGGGCGTCGTTGGTGAGATTGGCGGCCGTGCCGGCCTGGGCCAGCAGCATCCGCAGGATCGCCCAGTGGCCGGGCCCGGGCTCGATGGTCTGCACGAGCGGATGGTCCAGCCAGCCCTCGATCAGCCCAAGCGCCTGGTCCGCCGGCAGAGGCTGCTGCAACACCCGCGGGTTGGTGCTGATCCGGAGCACCGCCACCACCACCATCCAGGGCAGACCCACCGGCTGATCGCCGTTGAGAACGTCTTCGAGCCAGGCCCTGGCCTGGGGATGCTGAGGAAGCTCCCTGAGTGAGGCGTAGAGCAACAGATTGGCGTCGATCAGGATCATGGCCTGCTCCAGCGCGCCGGCTGCTTCAGCGGCCTTGCCGCAGCTTCTCGGCCAGCGCCTCATCCTCCAGCTCACCGGCCAGGCGCAGAGCCTTGTCGAGATCGACGCCCGCTGCCAGGCCGCCGATCGAAAAGGAGAGGCAGCGATAGGGGGGGCGATCGGCCGGCGGCCGGGCGGCCAGGCCAGCCCGCAGCACCTCATCCAGCACCTGCCTGAAGGGCTTGCCGCTGCTCGCCGCCCTGGCCCTCAGCTGCCGCAGCAGCTGGTCATCCAGCGTCACTGTCGTGCGCATGGCATCAAGATGCATCGCCTGCGTGCATCTTGGCATCAACCACGGGATTTCAGCATGATGGAGCTGAACCCGTGATTCCGACGCCATGCGCACTGGAGCGATCCACCGCACCACCGGCGAGACCGACGTGCGGGTGGAGCTGAGCCTCGACGGCAGCGGCAGCTGCCAGGTGGCCACCGGGGTGCCGTTCCTCGATCACATGCTGCACCAGCTGGCCAGCCATGGCCTGCTGGACCTCTGACGATCAGCGCCAGTGGCGACACCCACATCGACGACCACCACACCAACGAGGACGTGGGCATCGCCGTGGGCCAGGCGCTGGCCCAGGCGCTCGGCGAGCGGCGGGGCATCCACCGCTTCGGGCACTTCACGGCGCCGCTGGATGAGGCGCTGGTGCAGGTGGCGCTCGACTGCTCCGGCCGCCCCCATCTCAGCTATGGCCTCACGATCCCGGCCCAGCGGATCGGCCGCTACGACACCGAACTGGTGAAGGAGTTCTTCGTGGCGGTGGTGAACAACAGCGGCCTCACCCTGCACATCCGCCAACTCGACGGCGTCAATTCCCATCACATCGTGGAGGCCTGCTTCAAGGCCTTCGCCCGGGCCCTGCGGCAGGCGGTGGAGATCGATCCCCGCCGCGCCGGAACGGTGCCGAGCAGCAAGGGGGTGCTGGAGCGGGCCGGAGAGCGGGGCTGGGGGTGAAGGCGGCCGATCGCAGGACTATTTCCACAATTTTCGCATAGGTTGCGAACAATGAATCCTGGCAAAGGTTTCCCCAGTGCCAAGGAGCAGATGCACGAGGCCTTTCGGAGGAGGAAGGCACAGCCTGCGGCGAGGGCAAACCGGCAAAGGCGCGGCGCACAATTGCGAAGAAACCCTATCTGTTCAGCGCGAGCTTCATGAGAGAAGGGTGAGAAACGACTGATAGAGAGGCGAAAGATGCCTGAGAAATCCAGGTGAGCGCTGAAGGCCGTTGGCGAACAGGAGGCCTTGACTCCTTTCCCTTCAAGGGGTTTCAGCCACGTCCCAGAACGGATCCTGGAAGGTGCGAATGATCAGGCCAGCCGGGTGAGCAGTTCTGCTCATTATGGACATATGCATGAAGGCGGGACTAGGAATTGACTATCCCCATTGGATGAACGAGATGGTGGCTTCAAGAGGTAAAGACCTAGGTAAAAGCACTGGAAAGGGAGCGCACCGGGGTGCCGGGCCGTTCGGACTGTTCGAGTCCATTCGTCCTCCCGGCTTCGATGGCTTCTCCGGCTTTCAGGACGCCCTGAACCCAGTGGCTGGCCGGCCAGGGCAAGAGCGTGGAGCATGGCCTGGAGACCCAGGCCCTCTCCAGCACCCCCACGGTGAGCACCGACAAGGCTGACTACGCCCCGGGCGAGACGGTGGAGATCACGGCCAGCGGCTTCCAAAAGGGCGCCACGATCGCCTTCACCTTGGCGGACGCCCCAACCGATCCCGGCAGAGATGGGGACACAGATGCCTACGGCACCTTCTTCGTGACCGATGGCGGCGCGGGCGACCTCGACCACAAGCGCAACGGCACGGTGGTGACGAACTGGACCGTGCCAACCACCGATTCGGAAGGTGGGTCTTATCCGGATGCGCTGGATGCGACGCTGAATCTCACGGCGCAGGCGGTGACGCCCGGGAAGGATGGCCAGCTGGGCACCGCCGACGACGTGGCCGCAGGGCCGGCGGCGAGCACCACCTTCACCGATGCGGGACCCATCATCACACCAGTCGTCAACGTCAACGTCACCCATGACGAGACGGCTGGGTTGCAGAACGCAACGGCCACGCTCACCCCTGCGGGAGATGCAGATGACAATGACACCGACCTGCCCCTCCCTTCGCCTTTCTCAACCCGCTTGACCGCCCTGAGTGCAGGCACCGCAATTGGTTCCGCCCTTAGTGGCTATACGGGAGCTACGGGGAACACGGGCAGCAATATTTTCACCATCACCCCTGCGCCCAATGGAACGATTACTGATATTGCCTTTACCGATGGGTTAGGTGCAGCCCTCAGTGGGCTGGATAGCGGTCTCAAGACGACCAGTGGCAACTCCATTTTCCTCTATACGGATGGAGACAACAACAACATTGTCCTTGGTCGGGCAGGAACAGGAACCATTGCCGACCCCAATGGCACGATCGTATTCGCCGCCTACATTGAAGAGACGGGAACTCCAGTCACGGGTGGCAAGATTTGGACCACGCAGTATCTGGCAATCAAGCATCCAGACATCACCAACGCCGATGACGCAGTTAATTTACTGGAAAAGCTTTACATTGGGACCAATCAAGACCTGGAATTCAGCCTGGCCAATGCCCCCTCTGGCCAGAACCTGTTCTTGATGTTCACAACGGCCACTCCCACGATTGTCGACGGCCGCATTGGTGATCCAACCATTATCGCCACAGGCAGAGACCCGGCCAATCAGTCGACTGGCGTGAACATCACCACTGGCGACACCATCAACAGCAGCCAGGCAGGGGGCCCCACCACCTTTGGCACGAACAATCAGATGATTGTGGAAGGTGAAGGGCTACGGTTTTCCTTTGTCACGGGAGCCAATACGAACTACACCATACCCAACCTGGATCAGAATGAAGCCGATGTAGAAGCAAATATCGATTTCACGTCGATGTTCAATGCCCGGAGGGCTGATTTTGATGTGGTTCAGTTGCAGAGCGGCAAATCTGCTGTCGTCAAGGTTACGGCCTACACGACAGCATCAGAGCCAGGCGTCAACTTCATCGATGGCTATGGCAACGACACCGAAGTCAACATCAATTCTATCAGGGTCTCTTTCTCAGTAATCTCTAAAAAGACAACCACCGCGTATTCCTACATCTTCAATGAGGGTGGCACAGTAGAGCAGGTCGTTGGTCCCCCCACTCCCGTCAGCAACTTCGGCCTCAGTGCCAGCTTTACAGGCAATACTGTAACTATCAGTGGTGTCCAGGCGAACTACAACATCCAATACAGCACCAGCAGCGATCACAACCGTGTCCTGGTCGAAAACGCCGGGATCGGAAGTGGTCAAAACAGCGCCGACTTCGATATCGGTGGCTTCTCCTTGCTTCAAGTCGCCACCGCCACAGCCGAAATCGGCTCCAAGATCCGCTTCGAGGACGATGGGCCTGGTACTCCAACCGTCACCATCTCCGGCACCGATCCATCGCCCTCACCTTCGACGGCGGACTCTCCGGCGGCAACTTCGTCGGTACCGAACTGGCGGGTGACACCAATGCCTCCTCCACCGTCGCCACCGTCGATTTCGCCGATGCCTTCACCACTGGCAACCTCGGCGACTACGGCGCCGACGGGCCCGGCTCCAGCCCCGTCACCTATGCCCTCCAGCTCGACAGTGCCTACACCGAGGGCACCGCATCCGGCCTGACCACCGGTGGCGTGGCCATCAACCTCTACGAGGCCGGCGGCGTCATCACCGGCTCCACGGCGGCAAACGAGGGTGACATTGACGGCACCAACACCGCCTTCACCCTCTCCCTCTCCGGCAGCCTCCTCACCCTCACCCAGTCGCTGGTCATCGACCACGGCAGCGCCGACACCTACAACGGCGCCTACATCGAGGACCTCGCTCAGCTCGGCAACGATCTGGTCGAACTCGTCGCCAGCGTGTCACCAACGACAGCGAGGGCGACACCACAGGCACCTTCCATCACCATCTGAAGAGTTGGTCTTCTTCGCAGTTGATGCCGACACGGCCACTCCGGGAGGGACTTATGGACCAACTCATATCGTCCCTGCGATCAAGTTAGGCGAGCTCGATCTGCTCGAAACAGAGCTTGAAGCAGGAGCTGCTCCTCCCATCGGGAACAATACCTTCCCCTTTATTCGGGAAGAAATCCAGATGAACGTCAGCGGGACTGGAATTGGTGTTAACAACAACGTATTCCAGGGATATGACCCTACTGGGGGCACCTCTGGTGACATTAACCCATTTGATGAAGGTGACTTGCCCGTGTTGGACGAAAGCTTCGTGATTAATCCAGAGTCTCTCGCATCTTCGGTGAAGGTCTTCGTCAGCAAGACGGCCGGTGGCTTTGCGCCTCCAGAGACACCCGGTGCTACCCCAGCTCAGACCGACTGGCTCTACTGGAACCTTTACGATGAGTTAGGTAACAGCAGCGGGCCGAATCTGGTTCTGTTTGGAGATATTGTCGATGAAGAAACGGCTCCTGGCGGCACTGGAGAAAGCCTGTGGTCCTTCACCATCAACATCGATGACGTTGCGATCAGCGGTGATTTCATTGATGCCGTCCAGTTCACCATGGGCTTTGGTGATATCAAGATTCCAAAGATCGAAGTCGAGGTGAGGGGCAATGAACCACCCAATGATATTCTGATCGACTTCCAGGCGACCCTCACCGATGCCGACGGCGACAAAGCTACGGATGATTTCGAGATCGATCTGTTCGCATTTAAGCCAACAGAGGCACCCGAGGAGTTTGATTACATCCTACAAGGTGGCACGATTGGCTCCAGCCCAGAGTCCTTCAACGCTCTTGATCAGGCCGATCCCTTCAATGATTATCTCATTCAGGGCTTTGACCCAACAGAAGACACGTTGGTCTTGCTAAACTTGGCGAATACATACACCCTCCAAGCCGGACTCAACTTGGGTGTTGGCTCTTCTGGATTTAACGACAGTCTCCTTGCCTCCAACGAGGGATTCTTAAGGGCCGTGATTGCAGATGCAACGCTGGATTCGATCAATAACATTGTGATTGGGTAGCCTTAAATGCAGTCGTGCTGCTGACATGGAAGCGCTCGTTCTATGCCCAGGCGGAACTAACGGGGGTGGGCGGTGTCAGTACCGCCCACCTTTTCCCATGACTGACGTGAACCACAGAAGGTGATCCACCCCCCTCGGAGAGCTTCACCACCGCCGTGACTTGGCCAGGAGAAACCCCATGAAACGCAAACGCCCCCCGTCGCCGAACGCTGCTCCGGAAGAATGCAGATCATCCACAGGCTGCGCGCCGCCGAGCAGCGGCTCAACCAGGGAGAGACCGTTGCCGATATCTCGCGGGCTCGGCAGGTCTCCGCACCGTGGATGGGGCTGATCCGCAGAGAAGCCAGTGACCTGTGTCCGCCGACAATGAAGTTGACCGGCCCTTGGACATGAGGGTTTCGCAGTAGAACTCCGCCGGCTCCAAGTAGCACACGATCACCAGCTCCACCCCGGTGTTGTGGGCTTTCAGCATCACCGCGATCGCATCCTGCTCGCTCAGCGAAGGCATCTCCTGCCGCAGCGTCGTCACCCCGTATTCCATGGAATTCACCGGGCCTTCGTGGAGCAGCACCCTGCAGCGGGGCGAGGGCCTGCGCACCCGCTCGGGCACCTTCTCCAGCACCGTGGCGCCGCCGGGGCCGCGGCGGGGGCGATGCGGGGGGAGGAGGAAAGGGGTTCCATCACCCTTCATCCCCGTTGCTCCGAGGGGGAGCGGCGGGAAAGCCCCACAATGACGGCATGAATCGTTCCGCCGACTGGCTCCATCAGGCGCAGGCCGACCTGGAGCAGGCGCGGTTGAGCGCCGGGGCCGCTCACCACGAATGGGCCTGCTTCGCCTGCCATCAGGCCGTGGAAAAGGCCCTCAAGGCCCTCCACCTGCACCTCGGCCAACAGGTGTGGGGCCACGGGCTGGGGCGATCCTTCCGCAATCTCCCCGCTGCCACGGCAGCTGCGCTGGCGGAGGCGGTGCCGGATCTCGAGGATCGTCTTCGCATCCTCGATGCCCTCTACATCCCCACCCGCTATCCCGATAGCCTTCCGGATGGGGCGCCAACCGACCATTTCGGGCGTCTGCAGAGCGAGGACGCACTCCGCCATGCCTGTGCGCTTGTTGACGCAATCGGTGCTGCGCTGGCCGAGCCCGGAGCAGGTTCTCGACCAGGTGCGGGTCTGGGCGATTGAACAGCGTGGCCGCAGGCGGTCCCTGGAGGCCGTGGCTGTGTTCGGCAGTTACGGCCGCGGCACCGCCGGAGTGGGAAGTGATCTCGATCTGCTGCTGATCGACACGGCCGCGACGGGGCCCCAGCAGGAGCGGCTGCGGCTGTGGCCGCTGGAGCAGTTGCCTCTGAGCTGCGATGCCCTGGTGCTCACCCCGGCAGAATTCGAGCAGCTGATGGCCTCGGGTTCCCGCATGGCCCGGGAGCTGCAGCGGGATGCTCGCTGGCTGGAGCTTCCGTAGGCCTGGCCGGTGCTCATCAGACCTCCAGAAAGGGCTTCCAGATCCGCAGGTTCAAAGGTGGGCAGCGACTCCTCCGCGTTGGCGCGGCTGTTGAAGGCAGAGAGTGGGAAGTGGCCCCAGGAATCCATGCCTGCCGGTGTCTTCACCCACACGGAGGGGGGCATGTTCGCCGCCGTCACCGCAACCCGGATGGATCCCTTACTGACCGATGCGGAGCTCAAGGAGCTCAGAGAAGTTTCGCATTGAAAGCAGATGGGCATAGATCAGTTCAAGTGCACCGCTGCTGGCCAGTTCCACCAGCGTGTCGCCGGGCAACTGCTTCAGCTTGTCTCGATCCACCGCCATGAAGCCCTTCACCTGGGCCTTTTCGCCACTGGGCAACTGGAACCTGGCTGTCATCTCCTCGAGCACATCAAGTTGCTTCAGCTTTTCGCAGAACACACTGGTCTGCGCGATCTGCTGCTGATAGCTCGTCGCGAATTTCATCATGGCATTCAGGTAGTCCGTGCCGGCACCGGTCACATCGAACAACGCCTCACCACGTCCCTCCTGATTGCAACCGGTGAAACTTTCATCGATGCAGAGGGTGTAGGTGTTCCCATCGGCACTTCTGGAAAACACGAAGGGATAACGGCGCACGAAGGCAGGGATGTAGCGGGCCCTCCAGCGGTGTCCATCCTCCAGATACAGGTTTTCTTCGGCATTCAGGCCCAGCAGCACCACCGGGGTGGGTGCGTCCTCGCTGCCCAGGAACACGATCGAGTATTCCAGCGCCGCTGCCGGAAACTCCGCCGCCGTGAGGGGCACCGCATTGGAGTGGTTGGCGTAGGCATAATCCGGTTGCTTCTCGATGCACCAGTTCTGATGCCGCTGGGGGCTTACGGGAACGGTTTTCTCGTAGAACTGCAGTTGTTTCGTCATGAAGATTCACAAAATAGGGCAGGGGTTCATCAAGCCAGACGTCCGAAAAGCTCGTATTCTCGGCTTTCGCAAGAGAGACCTTGCGTGCATCAGCATAATGCTCTGTGCTGCGCATCCGCAGCTGGTCCATCCGCGAGTGGGCCACATCAGGGGGCGAACGTCATTCGCGTTTGTTCTGCGATCCAGCAGTGCTCACCCTGAGGTGTGGGCCCGTGTGGCATCGGTGACGTCAAAATCCGACAACGAGGGTATACGCCGAGCATGCGCCCGCACGAGGAAGATGCGACCTTTGCAACCGAATCGCCCCGGCCCGCTCTTCGCGGAGCGGCCCGCCGGCCGAAACCTGGAGCGCAGATGCTTCATCCCCGTCTGAGCAAGGGGGCGGCTCTTCGGCAACTGTTGCATCAGGGATCCCGCGGCCCAAGGTGCTGCAGGCATCACCGGCGGCCATGGCCAACCTCACCCTCAGCGTGTCCGAGGATCTGCTGCGCCGCGCCAGAGAACTCGTCCTCCGGGAGAACACTTCGGTGAACGCCCTCGTGCGCGACTTCCTCACGCAGTACGTGGATGCCCGGAGCCGGCGCCTCCAGGCTCTTGACGCCCTGGAGACGGTGGCGGATCGGACGAACAGCCGCAGCGACGGACCCTGGACACGGGAATCCCTTCTGGGCCTGTCGGTTCGATCAGCGTGCGTCCGCAACGAGGACCCGGACCTCTGAACGGCACTCTTCGCCGCCCATTCCGACATCGACCTGGCCGTGGAGGGTCTGCCGGCAGCAGCGGGGCCTCAACGTGCTCGTCACCCGCAAGGTGCATGACTTCCCGCCACAGAACGGCCAGGTGATCTGCCCTTGCCGGCTGGGCTGAGCGGGCACGGACGGCAAGCGAGCCGTTCGCTGCGGCGCCAGCCGGTGCTCGCGGTGAGCCACGGCTTCGCCAGCCTCAACCGCATCCAGAAGGCTGGAGAGCTGGGCCTTCGCTTCCGCCACCTTCACCTGCACCATGGCCGTTGAGCATCTGGATGACCAAGCCTGGGCGCGACCTGGAAGCCGCCTCGCAGGCGCAGCACAGCATGGTCAGCAGTAGTACGCTTTGTCGTACGGGCCGCAGAATCGCCATGGCCACCGTTTCAGCCACAGAAGCCCGCAAGCGGCTCTATGCCCTGATCGACGAGGTGGGGCAGTCCCACGAGCCCGTGCAGATCACCGGCAAGCGGGGCAATGCCGTGCTGCTTTCAGAAGAGGACTGGCGCGCCATCCAGGAGACCCTGCATCTTGTTTCAACCCCGGGCATGCGCGAATCGATCCTGGCAGGCATGGCCACCGATGTCTCTGAGCTGAGCAGCGAACCGGGCTGGTGAGCTGGACGGTTCTCTTCACCAAGCAGGCCCAGAAGGACGCCCGCAAGCTCGCCTCGGCTTCTCCTGCGCTCAAGCAGAAAGCCCAGGCCCTGCTGGATCTCTTGGCCGTCGACCCCTATCAGCAGCCACCGTCCTATGAAGCCCTGGTCGGCGAGCTGCGCGGGGCCTGCTCACGGCGCATCAACATCCAGCACCGGCTCGTGTACCA
Organism: uncultured cyanobacterium; assembly: GCA_963847745.1. GTDB lineage: Bacteria > Cyanobacteriota > Cyanobacteriia > PCC-6307 > Cyanobiaceae > Cyanobium. The sequence continues at coordinate 179,589 of CAWKAW010000021.1, forward strand.
GGTGCTGGAGGAGGAGCGGATCGTGAAGGTGCTGCGCCTCTGGACCCATTACGAGTAGACGCTGCCGGCAACAGGAGGCATGGCCTCCTCCCCCAGCGAACACGGGATCCAGCAGCGCATCCGCCTGGCCTGCGGCCGGGGTGCGGCGGCTCTGGCACGACAACACCGGTGCCCTGATCGATCAGCAGGGGCGCGACGTGCGGTTGGGCCTCTGCATGGACAGCAGCGACCTGATCGGCCTGCGCTCACTGGTGGTCACATCCGACCTTCTGGGCCAGCCAATGGCCCGGTTCGTCACCCTGGAGGTCAGGACAGCCCATGGAGTCGTCGGCCCCGAGCAACGGGCATTTCTGCGACCGGTGGAGGAGGCCGAGCACTCGTTTGGCACGCCAAGCCAGGTGCTGCCGGGACACTGATGGATCCGGCAGAACTGCAGCGGAGGCCAAGGCGCCTCGCCCAAGCCATCCCCGGCGAGCATCCCAACACCCTGGCTCTGAGATTGCAGGCAGAGGCTGGGATGGGCATCACCGGGCCGATGGCATGGGCATGGATGGCGCTATGTCGCCATCACGCTGCTGGCGCCTGGCGGTGCGGCGCAGAACGTTGTCCTGACTGTCGCTGCCGCAGACGTTGGCGTGGTCTCTTCTGCACGTCCGTGGATGCCCGCAGGCCCGCCGACAGCGACTATGATGACGTCATCTGATCATGGTTACGTGCGCACGATCATCGACCTCCCCGATGCCGATCGCGAGCGCCTGGATGCCCTCTGCCTCCAGCGGGGGCTCTCCCGCGCCGAGGGAGTGCGTCAGGCTCTCCGCCACTGGCTCGATCAGCAGACCCTCGACCATGAAGCGGTGTTCGGCCTGTGGCACGACCGCGGCGAAACCACCCTGGTTCTGGAGCGGGCTTTGCGTGAGGAATGGAGTCGCTGAACCCCATGCCCTCCGGTGGCGACCTCCTCCTCGACACCAACGTGCTGATCGACGTGCTGCGGGGCGAACGGCAGGCCCTGGAATGGCTCCAGGGGCATGGCACCGGAGCCGCGATCAGTGTGATCACCTGGATCGAGATCCTGGTGGGCTGCCGGGAAGGCGAGACCACCGCCGTGCGGACCTGGCTGGAGGGTTTCCGCCGTCTTGATCTCGATCACACCGTGGCCGGCGAGGCCGTGACCTGCCGACAGCAGCGTGGCCTGAAGGTGCCCGACGCGATCATCCTGGCCACAGCCCGTTGCCATGGCCTCCTGCTGGCCACCCGCAACGTGCGTGACTTCCCGCCGGAGAGCGGCCGTGTGATCTGCCCCTACCGGCTGGGCTGAGGGCCTTTCCGGCAATGTGGAGGAAATGAACAGCTCCTGCCAGCCGCCACCCTCGGGCGAATCCTGGGGCAGCTGGTGCTCACAACCAGGCGAATCCGATCGCCCTTGGTGACACTGAACCATCCCAGCTCGTCAGCCGTGACCACGTCATGGCCCCTTTGACGTGACCCCCATCAGTGGTCGGGACCCTGGGAGAGCTGGTGGGATGGTCAGTCCTCTCTGCCAGCACCTTGGCCTCAGGCACCGTGGCGAGCAGATCAAGCTATGGCCTGCGGCCGACTTCGTCTACAGGAACTCATCCCTGAGCCGGCCAATGAACTCAGGACCATTATCCATCCGGAGATGGGTCTGTACTGGATACCCCCTGAGCAGATCCTCAATCGCATCGATCACATCGACAGCAATGCAGCGCCGGCCGACACGAATGGCCAGAAAGACGCGACTGTATTCATCCACGACGTTCAAGAACTTCGATCTGCGGCCCTCCATCGTCTGGTCGAACGGGAAGTCGTCAACCTCGGGCGACCAGATGCCTGGCCCTGCCGACGACCCTCCGCGTCAGATCCGAGGAACGGATGCCCGAGGGCAGCGAGGCGTAGACCTTCCTGGCCAGCCGGATGAAGCGGTTCGATCGCGGGGCCGGCACGGCCTGCAGCTGGGGAATCCGCCGCTGGAAATCGCAGCTCACCTCATCGACCAGCCAGGCAGGGGGCAGGGGGGAGCAGATTTCCGAACGCTCAGGGAGCGAGCTCGGGCCGGCCAGTGCCCTGGTTCTCTGCAGAGCCTCTTCAACCAGAGAACCGTAGCCACAGACGGCAAGCAGTTTCTGTGAACGCTGCAACGCGTGAATTCTCTGGTCATTCTGCCTGATCTTGCCATCGAATACCAGCTTCGCATCCAGACACTCCTCGAGCTCGTTGGCCACCCGAATCACGAGACACCCCGCCATTTCGACCGGCGTGCACTCCAGAGCTGTGGGGAGGGCCGTCCAGAAGGCTTCGTTGCCCAGATTCGTGCGGGAGTATCGATGAACGAGTGATTCTATGGGTCGGCCCACAAGGTCGGCGACCAGCCTTCTCTCCTGCGGCGTTCCCTCCAGGATATTGCCTCCGGCTGTGGTGCCTCTCAGATAGATGGCATGAAGAAGTCCGGCGATCACCAGATCACGGCTGGCCCCGTGCTGCGCCAGAACGCTGGCCACCCCCACGCAGTGATCGATGTTGGGCAGACGGCATCGTCTCAGGGCTCCGGCATGAACGGAAGCGGCCAGATCGAACGCCTGGCGCAGGGAGCGGATTTCCTCCTCTCGTGATAGCCCAGTTCGACACATTGAAAAGCCAGTTTCGGGAAGGAATGAACATACCGATACTGCCAGGGGTTAATGACCGATTCGATAGTCGACTGAGGCGTAAAACGCGGCGCCAAGTCAAGAATCTGCGCCCGTGCCCAGTTGCCGAAATTCAGCGCAGGGGGAGGGCTGCCCTCATCCAGATGGAACCCCCATTTGGCATAGAAATGCCGAATCGATTGAGCATTGTTCTCATAAGACCAGCGCTCCTTGTAGAGCTCAACATCTGAAAGCCAGAGGGGGATCCTGGATGAGGGCGCAAGATAGGCCACTACGGAAGCCGGCTCGAAGATGATTGTTCCACCCGCGCCGCTCACTTGCATGCAGAGGTCAAGATGCTCATTGAGCGAAGGCAACTGCTCATCGAGAGGACCAAGCCGGCGAAGCACTTCGGTTTTCGCCAACAGGCAGTGGAACTCCCCATAATCACTTTCCTCCCGCCGAAAAAGGTGCTTGTGCTTGGAATAGGATTGGTTGGCAAATCGATGCACCTCGGAGAACTCCTTCTCTCCATCGTGCCGAAGAATCTCGATGTGCCCTCCTGCCATATGAATCGTATCAGACTCGAATTCACCGATCAGATACAGAGGAAATGCGACATCGGCACACTCTTCTTCCGCTGCTGCAAGCAGCTGCGTAAGCCAGCCCTCTGTGAATACGACATCATTATCAACGAAACAAACATAGTCAGAACAGACTCCCTCCATGCCAAGATTCCTCAGCTCGTTGGGATTCTTCCGCTCATCCACCTCCATGAAGTGAAGATTCATGGTCTCAGCAAGCCGCTCCAGCTCAGCCATCACGCTGGCAGGCGTGGCGGCATCGAGATAGATCACCTTCACGGCAGGAGAGATGGTGGAAGCAAGTGAGGCCAGCGAGCGCGCTGCACATCCGAATCTCTCCCGTGGTGAAACAATCACTGTCACGGAAGGGGATTCACCATGACCACTATCCTGACCACTGAAGGGGTGAGTCACGGGATCTCCTTTCACCTGATCGATGCTACCGATCCCACCCAGAGTCTGCATCACCGGCCTTGCCGCGCCGGCCTTCCCGCCTGCGCCGATCCAGGCGGCGGAGCGGGCGACGGCACCGCAGTTCAGGAGGAAGGGGCGGCAGCTTCCGGCAACGCCGCGAGATACCGGCCGATGTAGCGCCTGCCCCGGGCCAGGAAATGGTCTCCGAAGAGAGGCAGGAACTCCTGCTGCGCCAGCTCCTGGGCGGCAAGCAGCCGCTGACGGCCACAGAGCAGGAACTGGGCCGTGGAGGCCGCGTGGAACTCCCGGCAGGCAGCGGCGTCGTTGTGCTTGAAGGCCCGCTGATAGAGCTCGCCCACCTCCTCCATCAGGGCCACCATGGCCGGACCGAACCGCAGGGAAGGCCCGCTGGGGAGATCGATCCTCCGTTCCTTGATGAAGCCGATCACCGTGCGCATGCACTCCCGGGTGGCCTCGGCCGGCAGGGCTTCGTCGGCCCCCCTGCGGAAGGCCCACTGGGTGCAGCCGTTGGTCACTTCCAGCACCCGCAGCAGGGCGAGCCTGTCGCGCTCCTCAGGCCCGAGGGGCTCCAGTTCGGCCTTCCGCTCCTCGATGCGACGGCGGAAGCCTTCGAAATCCGCCTCGAACTCGTCGGCCAGCTCCTCGATGCAGGCCAGTTTCCGCCAGTCGACATCCATGGGCTCGGTGGCAGGGATCGGGAGGGAGACAACGGGAGATCGCAGGTCGATCCGAGATTCCGGCTCCATCCTCCCCCTGCGCTCTCATCCGCTGCTTAACACTCCGTCACGTCATGATGGGTCGAACGGTCCCGGCCGACCCTCCCCTTCCCTCCCCTCTCCCTATGACCGTTGCCCCCAGTCGAGAGCCCGCTCCTGACCAGGCTCCCTCGCCGGTCCCGGCCTTCGACCGCGCCGACTGGGCCAGCGCCTATCGCAACGTGGCGGTGGAGTTCACAGCGGTGCCCCTCACCGCCGCCCGCGGCACCATCCCCGCCGAGCTGAACGGCACCCTCTACCGCAACGGCCCCGGTCGCCTCGAGCGCGGCGGCCACTGGGTGCACCACCCCTTCGACGGCGACGGCATGATCACCGCCCTGCGCTTCAGCGGCGGCAGCGCCAGCCTGCGCAACCGCTTCGTGCGCACCCAGGGCTGGGTCGCCGAGGAGGAGGCCGGCCGCTTCCTCCACCGCGGCGTGTTCGGCACCCAGAAGCCCGGAGGGATCCTGGCCAACGCCTTCGACCTGCGCCTCAAGAACATCGCCAACACCCACGTGGTGCGCCTCGGCGACGAGCTCCTGGCCCTCTGGGAAGCCAGCTCGCCCCACGCCCTCGATCCCGACACCCTCGAGACCCGCGGTATCACGCGCTCGATGGCGTGCTCCGCGAGCGGCGAGCCCTTCGCCGCCCATCCCCGCTTCGATCCCGGCCACCACGGCGAGCCCCGCATGGTCACCTTCGGCGTGAAGAGCGGCCCGCGCAGCACCGTGCGGCTGATGGAGTTCGCCACCACCGGCCCCGAGGCCGGCCGACTGCTGAGCGAACGGCGTGATGCCTTCCCCGGTTTCGCCTTTCTGCACGACTTCGCCCTCACCCCCCACTGGGCGGTGTTCCTGCGCAACGCCATGGCCTTCAACCCCCTGCCCTTCGCCCTGGGGCTCAAGGGGGCTGCCCAGTGCCTGACCTCCAGACCCGGCGAAGAGGGGGAATTCTGGCTCATCCCCCGCACCGGCGACGGCGCCCCCCTGCGCATCCCCGCCCCGCCCGGCTTCGTGTTCCACCACCTCAATGCCTTCGAGGATCCCTCCAGCGGCGAGGTGGTGGTGGATTCGATCGTCTACGACGATTTCCCCTCGATCGGCCCCGGCACTGATTTCCGCGAGGTCGATTTCGATGCGGTTCCCGCCGGCCGCCTGCAACGCTGCCGCCTCGACCTCGCCGCCGGCACCAGCCGCAGCGAGGTGCTCGAGGAGCGCACCTGCGAATTCGCCATGGTGAATCCCGGGCAGATCGGACTCGATGCCCGCTTCGCCTGGATGGCCACAACCGAGCGGGAACGCGGCAACGCTCCCCTGCAGGTGATCGAGAAGCTGGATCTGGTGAGCGGCGAACGCCGCCTGTGGAGCGCTGCCCCGCGGGGCTTCGTGAGCGAGCCGGTGATGGTGCCCCGGCCGGGCGCCTCAGCCGAAGACGACGGCTGGGTGCTGGAGCTGGTCTGGAACGGGGCGCGCTGCGCCAGCGATCTGGTGGTGCTCGATGCGGCATCCATGGCCGAGGTGGCCGTGCTCGAACTTCCCCTGGCCGTGCCCCATGGGCTCCACGGCAGCTGGGATGCCCACGGTTGATCCCTCCTATTTCTTGTAGCAGACCCCGCTGTTGTCACAGCACACGGTGGATCCATCCTGCTGCCGGGTGCAGGTCTCCGCGCCGGCGGCCATCGGCAGAAGCAGCAGCGTGAAGGTCAGCGCAAGGAAGAGGGTCGGAAGCGCAGGTCCGCCGGCCCGACGGCGTGGAAGCAGGGACCCGATCGGGGAAGACATGGTGGCAACAGAACGAGACAGCGAGGCTGGGCGTTCCCTCCTCCAGGGATGTCCCCGCTCCCCGGTCTCGGCAGCACCCGTGACTTCCCCCTCACGCTAGCCATGGCCGCGCTCCCCCACCGCTTGAACATTCATTGCATTGCCGTCGCCCGGGAGCGGTCCCGCTAACGAGGGCATAGGTCCGGCCGATCCGCCGTGTTGATCAGGAGCACCCGAAGGCCAGCGGTTCCTGCCTGGGCGGATGGATCCGGCCCAGTCACCTGGGGCGGCACCCGGGGGCCGGGACGATGAGCGAGCTGCGCGAGCGACTGACCCGCGTGGATTGGATCAAATGGGTATCCCTCAGTGTGCCGATCATCGGCACGATATGGGGTGTATGGGAGTTCTTTCTCAAAGAGATTGTTCTGCCTTCCCTCACTCCTGCCAACATCAATATGGAGGTGAACATCTCACCTCTGCCACCGCTCCGGGATGGCAGCCGGCCACTGACATCGAAAGCCCAGCCTGTGGAACTTTCACTCACCGTCACCAGCACAGGCAAGCATACTCTCAGGGTGATCAACCCCTACTGGATTGCCTATGGAAACACCCTGGAGATGTCGAGCCGAGATGCAAGCGAATCTCAACAGGAAATCGCCGCAAGGATCAATGAGCAGCTGGGACCCAACCAGGCAGCTCAGTCCTCGAGGCCAAACAACTATCATTATGGCCCCTATATCCTTCTGCGCAAACTGATTGGCGTGGGCACCCTTTTTATTGGTGAAGAGATAAAGCCTGAGCAGGTGATCCATGCACGACGCATTATCTTCGTGCAGCCGGATGCCCAGGATTTTCTGCAGCTCTTTGTCTATATCCCCACGATCAGGAAGCAACCAAATGACAGGCTTGATGATGTCAAAGTAGCCGTGATGAATTCGGGCCCACCCTTCTACAGCAACAACTTGTACTTCTGCCATGACCGTTCCACTCAGGACCCGCCGAGATCGATTCTTCAGCGCCTCGGTGTGCGGCTCTCTTCAAGCGACAAGGATAACGATCAACAGGCCTCCCGCCGAAGAACCTGTCAGTTTCTCGATCGCAAGGAGCGCGATCTCTACGGAGCCCAGATTGCCACGTCGGTCTACGAAAAAATGTTGACATCGGCCGATCCCAAGGCTGCATCGAACGCAGCACAAGGTCCGGCTGGAAATCAGTGAGGCAAAAGGTTATGCGAGCGGAATTCATGTCAGGCTTCCAGGGCAACTTCCAGAGATTCCTGCTCGCTTCGGCCGGAGTGGCGCTTCGTGTCAGCAGCTTCTGGTTTCAGCAGGCCATGACCAGCCTGCAGCAGACGCGCACGATCCTGATCTGCTTTTTTGTGATCATTTCGCTGATTTTCCTGCACCCCATGCAACGCATGGATGACCTCGTGATGCAGATCACTCGGGGGGCCGAGTCTGCCACCACAGGTGCCATCCTCGGTCTCGACAGTGGCGCCTCCACCCTCCAGGGCCTGGGCACGGGTCCCGGTGGGGTGACCTACAGCCTCACCGGACCGGATGCAAGCTTTTTTGAGATCGATCCGGCCTCCGGGGAGGTGAGAATCAAGGAAAAGCCCGATTTTGAGAGAAAGCAGAATTACGTCTTTGATGTTCATGCCTCCCGAGACGAAGCGAGTGTGGAGCAGAAGAAACGTATTCAGTTGAACGTGATCAATGAATCTGTGGCGCCACCCGCTCCGCTGCCCTACCCGATGAGTTTCCACATCAGCGAGAACAAGCCGGCGGGAACTCTCGTCTACAGACCCGATGCCCCTGCCCCACGCGGCGAGCGAAGAATCTCCTCCTTCCTGCTCAAAGGAATGCGGCCCCTGCTGGTTTTCCTGGGGGTGCTGCTGCCGCTGGCGATCCTGATCCAGAAATGGCGGGATCCATGGATTCGAGGCATGCTCTCCCCCTACATGCTCCTGATCCTGGCCGAGATCTTCACCGTGCCGATCGCCACTGCTTTCGGCAACAACGGTTCCGAATATGCCGTGGGAGCCACCTATTCCCTGCTGCGCATCCTCCAGGTGATCGGAATTCTCTGGATTCTCGGCGTACGGTCGAGGCCGCGGTGGCTGCGCCGGCTGATGCTGATGCTCATGGGCCTGTGGAGCGTGAATTTCGTCGGTCTGCTGCTCCTGCCGTTCTGACCGTGCCCTCCTCCGCAGGGGGAGTCACAGTGCTCTCCTGCACCCCCCCTGTTTCCCGCCAGCCTGTGCCCATGCCCTGGTTCATCAAGACCGAGACCTTCCGCCTCCCCCGGGAGCAGGTGGCGCCCCACCTGGCCGCTCACCGGCGCTGGGTGGAGGAGCTGCGGGCGCGCGGTGTGAGGATCTGCAGCGGCTATCTGGTGGATGGGGAAGGCCGCCCCGGCGGCGGCGGCCTGCTGCTGCTGCAGGCCGCGGATCACGCCACCGCCGCAGCTCTGGTCCGTCAGGACCCGATGATCACCAGCGGCAGTGTGAACTGGCAGCTGCAGGGCTGGATCCCGGCCGTGGGAGATCTGGCCACCGACCTGTCCACGCCTGCGCCATGACCGCCGCACCCCCAGCCGCCCTCGCGCCCCCGGATCCGGGCCCACCCTTCGACTTCCTGCCGCACTGGTACCCGGTGTCGCCCCTGGAGGACCTGGATCCGCAGCGCCCTACCGCGGTGGAACTGCTGGGGCGGCGCTTCGTGATCTGGAAACCCGGCGGCCAGGCCAGCGACTCCCCCTTCCGGGTCTTCCTCGATCTCTGCCCCCACCGCCTGGCCCCGCTCAGCGAAGGGCGCCTGGATCCGGCCAGTGGTCGGCTGATGTGCAGCTATCACGGCTGGCAGTTCGACGGCGAAGGGCTCTGCCGCCGCATCCCCCAGGCGGTTCCCTCCGAACCGGGCCAGGCCCAGGCCCAGCATCTCTGTGCCACGGCGCTCCCCAGCCGCGAGGCCCAGGGATTGCTGTGGCTCTGGCCGGATGCCGCCACCTCCGAACGGGCCGGGGCCACCCCCCTGCCCCGCTCCCCCTGGGTGGATGCCGCTGCCGGGTTCGTGTGGTCGTCGGTGCTGAGGGACCTTGCCTACGACTGGGAGACCCTGATCGAGAACGTGGCCGATCCGGCCCATGTGCCGTTCGCCCACCACGGCGTGCAGGGGAACCGGGAGCGGGCCTTCCCCCTGCCGATCCAGATGGTGCGGGAGGAGCGTGACGGCCTCGAGGCCCTGGTGGAGAGCCGCGAGCGGGCCATGGCCACCCGCATCAGCTTCCACCCCCCCTGCCACCTCGAATACCGCTTCGATCTGCCCGGAGGCCGCCGCATGGCCCTGGTCACCTACTGCCTGCCGGTCGGTCCTGGCCGCTCCCGCATCATCGGCCAGTTCCCCCGCGACTTCGCCCGCTGGCAGATGAGATGGCAGCCCCGCTGGTGGGATCACATCACCAACCGCAATGAGGTGCTCGACGGGGACATGGTGCTGCTGCACCGCCAGGAGCAGGAGCGGGAACGCCGCAGCGGCCTGGAGAAAGGCGGGGGCTGGAAGGATTCCTACCGTCTGCCCACCAGCGCCGACCGGATGGTGATCGCCTTCCGCCGCTGGCTCGACCGTCACGGCGGGCCCGACTGGGTGACGCTGATCGGTCCCGCGGCGAGAGGCTCTGCGGCAGCCTCCGGTTGCGCGGCTCTCTCCAGCGAGCAGCTGCTCGATCGCTACCACCAGCACACGGTGCATTGCGCCAGCTGCCGCCGCGCCCTGGCCGGCATCCAGCGGCTGGAAGGAGTCGCGGTGGCGGTCTTCGCCGTGGTGCTGGCGATGGCCGCCCTGCTGAGCGATCCTCTGCGCCTGCCCCTGGGCCTTCCGCTCGTGCTGCTCGCCCTGGCGAGCCTGGGCGCCGCCGCCGTTCTGCGCTTCGGCCTGGAACCGCGCTTCCGCTACCGGCCCTACGACCACGCCCGACGCTGATCCGCCCGGGGCCGGATGGCTCCCGGGCGGATCAGCCGACCAGCAACCCCCGCAGCCCCGGCTCCAGCAAAGCGAAGGCCCGGCCCCGGTGGCCGATCCTTCCCTTGAGCTCCTTGCCCATCTCCGCATAGGTGAGACCCTCCGGGGGCACCAGGAACACCGGGTCGTAGCCGAAGCCGCCCTCTCCCCGTGGCCTCTCGAGGATCACCCCCGGGCAATGGCCCTCCACCTCCAGCCGCACCGTGCCGCCGGGGTCGGCCACCGCCAGCGCCGCCGTGAAGCAGGCGCTGCGATCGGCCGGCAGGCCGGCCGCAGCGCGCTCCTGGTCGGCCAGCGCCAGCTCCCGCAGCAGGCGCGCGATGCGGGCCGGATCGCTGTCGGCGTAGCGGGCCGAATGGACTCCCGGTGCTCCGCCCAGGGCCGTCACCGCCAGGCCGGAATCGTCGGCCAGGGCCCAGTGGCCCGTGGCCCGAGCCACCGCCTGCGCCTTGAGCCGGGCATTCGCAGCGAACGTGCTGCCCGTTTCCTCCACCTCCAGCCCCGGCGGCTGGGGCTGCACCGCCACCGGCAGGGCGGCGAGCAGATGGGCGAACTCCCGGATCTTGCCCGGGTTGCCGCTGGCGATCACGAGCACGGTGGGAGCCCGACCGGGGCTGGGGGGGAAGCTGGGGGCGGCGCTCATCGGTCGCTGGCTCAGACCTCTGCGGCGAGCCCCTGCGCCCAGCCCAGCACCTCCTCCACCCGTGCCGCCTCCGGCGCCTCGCAGTAGAGCCGCAGGAGGGGTTCGGTTCCGGAGAAGCGCAGCATCAACCAGTGGCTGGGGCCCAGCCTGAGCTTCACCCCATCCGTGGTGATCACCTCCTCCACGGGCACGCCGGCCACCTCCGCCGGCGGAGAGTCGGCCAGTCTTCGCTCCAGCCGCTCGCGGCTGGCCATGTCCCGCAGCCGCAGATCCACCCGGTCGTAGGAGCTGGCGCCGCCGCAGCGGCGCTGCAGGGCATCGAGCCGTTCCCCCAGCGGCAGACCCCCCTCCACCAGGGCTTCGAGGAGCAGCAGGGCGGCGAACAGGGCATCCCGCTCGGGCAGGTGCATGCCGAAGCCCACCCCTCCCGATTCCTCGCCGCCCACCAGCACCCCGCCCGCCAGCATCTCGGCGGCGATGTACTTGAAGCCCACCGGCTTCTCGATCACCTCCCGACCCAGATCCCGGGCGACCAGGGCCATCAGGTCGGAGCCGCTCACGGTCTTGACCACCCTGCCCGGCAGCTGCCTCGCCCTGGCCAGATGGTCGATCAGCAGGGGCATCAGCAGCTGGGTACTGCAGAACCTGCCCCGCTCGTCCACCGCTGCGATCCGGTCGCCGTCGCCGTCGAACACGATCCCCACCGCCGACCGGCCCTGGCTGGCACAGCCCTGCACCTCCCCGATCAGCTGCTGCAGGTAGGGGGCCAGGGGCTCCGGCGGGTTCCCGCCGAACAGGGGATCGCGCACCGCCCGGATCTCCCGGATCGTGCCGGCCTCCACCGCCGCCTGCCCCAGCAGGGCGCTCAGCCCCCCGGCCGCCGAACCATGCATCGGATCCACGATCACCCGCAGACCCATCCGCTCCAGCCCCGCCGCCAGCGCACCGGTGTCGACCTTCCCCCGCAGACCCTCCAGATAGGTGCCCATCGCATCGAAGCGGTGGGTCTCGCCGGCGATCGGCACCGTGATCCCGCCCGCCGCCAGGCGGGTCTCCACCCTGCCGGTGAAGGAACCCTCCACCGACCCGCCGAAGGGCCCCTTGATCTTCAGCCCCAGCCACTCGGGGGGGTTGTGGCTGGCCGTGATCACCAGAGCCCCCAGGGCACTCCGCTCCACCACCGCCCAGCTGCAGGCTGGGGTGGGCACGGGAGTGGCGGCCAGCAGGGGCTCCAGCCCGGCGCCCCGCACCGCACTGGCGATCGCTTCGGCCAGTTCCGGGGCCAGGAAGCGGCGGTCGTAGCCGATCACCACTTCGCTGCTCGTCAGATCCTCCGGGGCGCTGGCGGCCAGTTCCCGCGCCGCGGCGGCCGCCACAGGCAGCAGCCGTTCCATCGTGATGTCAACCCCGAGGATGCCCCGCCAGCCATCGGTGCCGAAGGCGATCGGACTGGCCTCCAGGGGCAGGCAGGCAGAGGGCATGGAGAAGGGAACCGCTCACGGGGTACGAGCGGTCGTAGCAGGGCGTTCCTGCCACCGGGCCGATGCAGGTGCCGGCCCGATGGCAGACCACCGGTCCCCCCTAACGTGCCGTCATGCCCAGGAGCACCGGGGCCGAGCCCCTCACCGACCGACTGCTGCGCAGCTGGCTGCGCTGCCGGCGGCGGGCCTGGCTCGATCGTTTCGGCCCCCCCGACGAGCGGCGCTGGAGCGCCCATCGGGCCCTGGCTCTCGATGATCAGCTGCGCAGCTTCCAGTGCCTGTTGCCCAGCCGGCCAGGCCACGGTGAAGCCGCCTGCCGGGCCGGCGACCCCGGTGTGGTCGGCCTGCGCCTGCACGCCACCGGTCCGGGGGGGATCGCACTCGAGGCGCACCCCACCCTGCTCCAGCGGATCGAAGGAGAAAGCCGCTGGGGAAGCCACAGCTACCGGCCCGTGCTGGCGCGACAGGGCCGTCGCCTCACCCGGGAGCACCGGCTGGTGCTCAGCTTCTGGGGCCGGCTGCTGGCCGAACACCAGCAGGCGGCGGTGCCCCACGGCCTGGTGCTGGCCGGCAGCGGCCGTGAGCTGCAGCGGGAGCGGCTGGCCCTGGGATCGGGCCTGCAGCGCCAACTCGACGACAGCCTCGAGCGGCTCGAGCTCGACCTGGCGCGACCGGTCCCTCCTCCCCTGGTGAGCGATCGCAAGAAATGCACGCTCTGCAGCTGGCGTGGCCTCTGCGACCGGGAGGCGGTGGCCGAGGGCCATCTCAGCGAGGTGAGCGGCATCGGCGGCAAGCGTCGGGAACTGCTGGTGGCCCTGGGCATCACCAGCCTTCCCCAGCTGGCCGCCAGCGATCCGGACCAGCTGGCCGACGAGCTCGCGGCCCACGGCGAACAGCATCGGGAGGTGGCCCCTCAGCTGGTGGCCCAGGCCCGGGTACAGGCTGCGGGCCAACCCCGGCGGACTGCCCCGGGATCCGCCCTGCCCGAACTGGCGAGCGCCCCCGGAGTTCTGCTCTACGACATCGAGTCGGACCCCGACGCCCGGGACGACTTCCTGCATGGCCTCCTGCGGCTGGAGCGTCTTCCTGAGGGAGGATGGCCCTCCAGCGCCGCCGGGACCGGGCGCTACCACCCCCTGCTGGCCCTGCAGGAGCACGGCGAGGCGAGGCTCTGGGCCCGCATGCGGGCCCTGCTGGAGCGCTACTCCGACTGGCCGGTGCTCCACTACGGAGAAACCGAGTCGCTGGCCCTGCTGCGCATGGCCGAACGACAGGGGGCAGGGGAAGCCGAACGCAGCCGACTGCGCGGCCGGCTGGTGGATGTGCACCAGCGTCTGCGCCGCCACTGGCTCCTGCCGGTGAACAGCTACGGCCTCAAGGCGGTGGCCACCTGGCTCGGCTTCCACTGGAGTCAGAAGGGGGTGGACGGGGCCCGGGCCCTGCTCTGGTGGCGCCAGTGGCGGTACTGGCGCCACCAGAGCAGCAGCCCCCGGCTGAGCGGCCAGCGGCTGCGCCGCATCTTCCGCTACAACCGCGACGACAGCCTGGCCACCTGGACCGTGGCCCACTGGCTCCTCGATCAGGACGACGATCCCGGAGGCACCGCCGCCAGAGGCCTCCATTCCTCCACCGGCGGCAGCGGCTGACCTGCCGCTCCCACGGGAGGTGCCACGAAGTCCTGCGGCAGCGAGAGCGAGACCCGGAGCCCAGGTTGTCCTGCCGCCTCCAGCTGGTGGGCCTCCAGGGCCTGGCGCCGGATCAGGGCAAGGCCGATCCACCCCCCGTCCGCAGGCGTTGGCACCGGCGGCAGGCGCAGTACGGAGGTGATGGTTCCGGCCCTCTGGCCCTGGCCATCGCGCAGGATCGCTCCGGGCACGAGCGTGGCGGCCGGGTCCTCCGGGGGATCGGGACAGTGCCAGCGACGCAGCTGCTGCTTCACTCCGTCGTAGGTGGCCAGCCGGGCGAGGGTCTCCTGGCCCACATAGCAACCCTTGGCGAGACTCACCCGGGGTGAGAGCCCCAGTTCGAAGGGATTGGTCTCCCCGTTGATCTCCCCGGGCGCCATCACCGAGCCGGCGCAGATCCTCAGCCGCTCGCTCTGCGCCGCATCCAGCGGCGGCCATCCCTCCAGCCAGGTGGGCAACCCGGTCTCCCCCACCAGCACCAGCTGCTGCCCCAGCAGCCAGCCCTCCCCCTGGCGGGGGGGATCCCAGCCGGCCTGCCCAGGACCCACGGGCCGGAGCAGCCGTGCCTCCCGCACCTCCCCCAGGCGCACATCGTCGGCCGGGAACAGCACCCGGTCGAGGGCCGCCCGCACCGCACCGCCATCTCCCGCCGTGATCACCAGCCAGGCTCCGGAGGCATCCACGAGTACCTCCGCCACGGCCAGCAGGCGGGCCGTGGGCGTGAGGCAGCAGGTTCTCAGCCACTGACCGGGAGCGGCCTGGAGCAGGTCCTGGCTGCTCTGACCATGCAGGAAGCGGAGGGTGTCAGGGCCCTCCAGCCGCAGCAGGCTCACGGGCCGTTCGATGCGGGCGGGAGTGGCCGGTCTCCAGGACCACACGGCACTCTGGTCGGGAAGGGCAGGGGAGGAGGGCATGGTTCAACGCACCGGTTCAGAGCACCGGCATCGAGGCGGCCATCGCGGAGCGGATGGCCACCTCCTCCAGGCGGAACAGACTGCGCAGTTCCAGCCCCGCGGCGGCCATCGCCTCCGCTCCTCCCTCCTGCCGGTCCACGATCGCCACCACCCTCTCGACCCCATAGCCCGCCTGGCGCAGCCGCTCCACGGCCTGCAGGGCGGAGCCGCCGCTGGTGACCACGTCCTCGAGCACCGTGAGGCGGCTGCCGGCCGGGGGCAGGGGACCCTCCAACCAGGCACCGGTGCCATGCCCCTTGGCCTCCTTGCGCACGATCAGGGCATCCAGCGGGCGCCCCTCCAGGGCGGCCCGCAGCGCCACGGCACACACCAGGGGATCGGCTCCGAGGGTGAGACCGGCCACGGCCGCCGAGCCCCTCTCCACTTCCTCCAGCAGAAGGGCCCCGACCAGGGCCAGCCCGGTGCCGCTGAGACTCACGGGCTTGCAGTTCACGTAGTGCTCGCTGGTGCGACCGGAAGCCAGGGTGAAGGAGCCGCGGCGATAGGCCCTCTCGGCAAGCAGCCCAAGCAGGGTGTCGCGTTGCTCGGTGGGGCTGGGGGGCAGAACGAGCATCGAGGGCTGGGGTGGTGAGGCGGAGCCGGGACAGCTAACTTGCGGAAGGAAGACGACGGCAGGGAGAGCCCTCCCGACCCATGAGCATCCACCGGAACTCCCCGATCCTGCCAGCAGCCCTGGCGGTCAGCGCCCTTCTCCCCGTGGCCGGGGGCATGGTCACTCCAGTCCCGGCCCAGGCAGGACCGGTGCTCTGCAACACCACCCTGGAGGCTCCGCAGCCGGGCACAGGGGCCACGGGGCCGGTGGAGGTGACCCGCTGCGGAGTGGTGCGCACCGTTCCCGACCTGGTGCAGCGACGCTATTTCAGCTACCGCTCCCCCTTCGCCAGGGGTGTGGATCTGACCCACCAGATCACTGACATCCTCGGCATCGCCATGGGAGGCGGGGATGGCACCAAAGTGATGGGCCTCGGCTTCCCCGACCAGGCCATCGTGTGGGACGGTTCGGCTGTGGAGAACACCACCAACGTGCTGCTGGAGAACCAGAGCGATCCCATCCCCCTGCGCACGGCTGATCTTCCTTCCTGCTTCGGCACCAGCCTGGCCGGTACCGCCTGCGGTGGCGCCCCCTCCCCCGGCGTCCTCCAGCCCGAGGCCGCTCCCTACGAATCCCAGCCGAACTACGATCCCGGCATGGGGACCTGGTCAGGAAACGTGCGCGGTCTCTGGTGAACCGGCTCCGCCCGGGGGTCTAGCAATCTGGTGAATGCAGCGAACTCATAATTCGCCTTAGGCGAGTTCGATCCTCGCGACCCCCATGGATCGAAGCTCCAGACAGCAGCATCCACGTCCCGCCGCAGCCTTCCCTGCAGCGGAAGAACTCCTCCCTCCCACCCCGAATGCAGGCCTTTCCCTATCCTGACCGGGAATTCAGGTGGGAATGCGATTCCTGGCGCTGGCCACTCTGCTGGCCCTGACAGCCTTCTTCGCGGCCGGGGAATTCGCCCTCATCCGCCTGCGACCCAGTCGGGTCCAGCAGCTTCAGGAAGCGGCAGAACCGGGTGCAGCCTCCGTGGCACGCCTGCAGAACCGGCTGCGCCGGGTCCTGGTCGCCACCCAGCTGGGCGGGATGCTGGCCCTGCTGGCCATGGGCTGGATCGGCCGGGGACTGGCCCAACAGCCGGGCAACTGGCTGGGGACCACGTTGGTGCAGGGAACGACCCACCAGGGCTGGGTGGATGCTGGCGTCTTCCTGCTGCTGGTGCTGCTGGCCACCCTCCTGGGAGGGCTGCTGCCCAGGGCCTGGGTGTTGCACCGGCCGGAACTCTCGGCACTGCGGATGGCTCCCCTGCTGGAATCCCTCACCCGCACCCTCTCCCCGATCCTGGCCCTGATCGAACGGCTCAGCGATTTCATGCTGCGCCTGCTGGGTCTGCCCCGCAACTGGGACGAACTGGTTCCCGTGCTCTCGGCCGGCGAACTGGAAACCCTGATCGAGAGCGGCGGCGTGACCGGCCTGATGCCTGACGAGCGCAGCATCCTCGAAGGAGTCTTCTCCCTGCGGGACACCCAGGTGCGGGAGGTGATGGTGCCGCGCTCGGGCATGGTCACCCTCCCCCTCGATGTGACCTTCGGGGCGATGATGGAGGCGGTGCACGCCAGTCAGCATGCCCGCTTCCCGGTGATCGGCAGCTCCCTCGACGACGTGCACGGCATGATCGATCTGCGTCGCCTCGCCGAACCGATCGCCCGGGGGCTTCTCCAGACGGAGACGCCGCTGGCGCCCTATCTGCTGCCCGTGGCCCGGGTGCAGGAGAGCACGTCCCTGGCCGATCTGCTGCCGCTGATCCGCAGTGGTCAGCCCCTGCTGGTGGTGGTTGATGAACACGGCGGCACCGAGGGCCTGGTGACCGTGGCCGACCTCACCAGTGAGATCGTGGGAGAAGACGAGAATCCACTGCAGGCGGCGGAGGATCTCCAGGAGCTGGTGGAAGGAGGCTGGTCGGCGGCAGGCGATCTGGAGATCTTCGAGCTCAATCGCCAGCTGGGCCTCCAGCTTCCCGAGGCGGACGGGCACCACACCCTGGCGGGCTTCCTCCTGGAACGGCTGCAGCACATCCCCAGCCCGGGCGAGGGGATCAGCTGGAAGGGCTTTCTCTTCAACGTGCTCACCATGGATGGGCCCCGCATCGAGCGGGTTCAGATCGTGCGCACGTCGAGTGAGGGGGGAGGCGAGGCAACCTGATCGCCGATAATGATTTCATCTGCCGAGACGCTGCCATGAACCCTGTTCGCGTGGGGGTCATCGGCATCGGCAACATGGGCTGGCACCACGCACGGGTGCTCAGCCTGCTCCGGGATGCCGAGCTGATCGGCGTTGCCGATCCGAATGCCGAACGGGGCGAGCTTGCAGTCGGCCAGTTCGGCTGCCGGTGGTTCACCGACTACCGCCAGCTGCTTCCCGAGGTGGAGGCGGTGTGCATCGCCGTGCCCACCCTGCTGCACCACGGGGTGGGACTGGCCTGCCTGCAGGCCGGAGTGGACGTGCTGATCGAGAAACCGATCGCCGCCACCCAGGAGGAGGCCGCCGAGCTGATCCAGGCGGCCGAAACGGCGGGTCGACTGCTGCAGGTGGGCCACATCGAGCGGTTCAATCCGGCCTTCCGCGAGCTGCTCAAGGTGGTGGCCCACGAAGAAGTGGTGGTGCTCGAGGCTCGCCGCCACAGCCCCAATGCCGATCGCGCCAACGACGTTTCGGTGGTTCTCGACCTGATGATCCACGACATCGATCTGGTGCTGGAGCTTGCCGCCTCGCAGGTCGTGCGTCTGGCCGCCGCGGGGGGTCGCAGCTCCGATGGGCCGATCGACTACGTGAACGCCACCCTGGCCTTCGCCAATGGGGTCGTGGCCAGTCTCACCGCCAGCAAGATGGCCCACCGCAAGATCCGCAGCCTCAGCGCCCACTGCCGCAGCAGCCTGATGGAAACGGATTTCCTCAACCACAACCTGCGCATCCACCGTCGCTCCCACGGTTCGGTGAGTGCCGACCACGGCGAACTGGTGTTCCGCAACGACGGCTTCATCGAGGAGGTGAGCACCACCTCGATCGAACCGCTCTATGCCGAGCTGGAACACTTCCTGCGCTGTGTGCGGGGCGACGAGACCCCTGCCGTCGACGGCCTGCAGGCCTCCCGGGCGCTCCAGCTCGCCGACCTGATCGAGCAGTGCGTGGAGCAGCCCAATCTCTGCATGTCCCTCGAGGCCCCGATCTGAATCAGGCCCCCCGGATCACGCTTCCGTGAGCTGCTGCAGTGCCAGCAGCTGCCAGCGGCGGCAATCCGCCGGAGAGGCGCGGTAGAAATCGTCCCAGGCTTCGGCCTTGTGCAGGGCGTACTGGCCTTCCGGCACCCGGGGATGGCGCTGCTGCCACCCCACCCGCACGGCGTGGCCGATCACCACGTCGAGGGCGAGGTCGTCCTCGAATTGCACCTGGGGATTGGCGGCCACGAAGGCCATCAGGGTGAGCAGAGACTCGGTGCAGAGCTGGCGGTATTCGGAGGCCTCGATCTTGCCGAGCAGGTGTTCCACCAGGGCCGCGAAATTCTTCTCCCCAGGGGTCATCTCGCTCAGGAGCGGCGCGCTCTCCAGGCGGTTGCGCCGCTCCAGCTTGTCGCCGATCACGATCCCCTGGCAGTGGCGCAGCAGATCCCAGATGCCCGCATAGAAATCCTTCGGCACCCGCTGCAGGGCGCCCATCCGCTGCCGGTGCTGCAACCAGCAGCCCTCCCCGGGAAGGTCCTCCAGGGGATCGGGCGCCTCCCAGCGCACCCCTCCGCGCAGGTGCAGCTGCTCCTTGCGCTTGAGCGCCGCCTGGGCATGTTCCGCATCGGCCAGCACGGCCCGCAGACGCCTCCGGATCGCGTGAGGCGGTTGGTGGCAGAGAGCCTCGAACGCTTCGCTGGGCGGGAGGTTGTTGTCCGCCGCCAGTTCACTGGTGAGCAGGAGCATCAGCTGTCCCAGCTGCAGGGTGAGGCTGCCGCTGAGCAGGGTGGGATCGAGCCGGGCGAGGCTTTCGAGGGCCAGCAGAATTTCCTGCTGGAGCATCCACTCCCTGCCGTCCTCGCCGCTGAAGCGTCGGATCCGGGCGGCGATGCCACTGCTGCCCATGGGCGTGGTGATGAGGGAATCGGTGGTGTAGTTGCGACCCACCACCACCTGCCGCTGCCACACCAGCAGATCGAGCAGGGCATCCTCGAGCTGGGGATGCACCAGCCCCATGGCCCCGGCGGAGCGGCGCACCACATTCCAGTCTCCCTCCGCCAACCCGCGCCGGTACACCTCCTCCAGCAGGGTCATCAGTCGCACGGCCGCCCCCCCCGAAGGCCCCTGGAGCAGGGCATGGGGACCCAGCCGTCGTCCGAGCAGTTCCAGCACCTCCGCCTGCTCCTCCAGGGAATGGCTGTGCCAGAGGCGGTGAATCAGATCGCTCACGGGAATATCCTCCAGCTGCTGCTCCTCGCGGGCCGTGAGCTGCTGGCGGCTTGTGCTCGGAGGCAGGAGGGTCTGCACCGGCGGCCAGAGCTCGCACGCGGCCGTGGCCTGGGCAGGAAGCTCCACAGACCGTGCCCGTTCGGCCAGCCCGGAAAGGCCCACCAGACGCACGGGCACCCCCTCGAGCACGCCGCTGAGCAGCTGGCGGCCGAGCTCGAGAAAGGCTTCCGGATCGTTGCGGAACGCCGCTGCTGCAATCGGGATCAACAGGAGTGGGGACCCCGGTCCCCACCAGTGACGCTGCAACAGCCTCAGTTCCCCCTCCACCGCATCCACCAGCTGCTGGGGGTCATCGGCCAGATAGAAGGTGTCCTCCTCGAGCACCGAAGGGAGAAAGGCGATGGTTTCCCCCCGGTGGCGGTAGAGGCGGGCGGTGGCCATGGTTTCCATGCGGACGGGCGGATAGCCCGACAGGCCCAGGCGGGCATTGGCCCCCACCGTGGCCAGCCGCTGGGCCAGTTCCCGGGAGCTGGCCACCCGGGGCAGCTCCCCCAGCCCCGGCTCATCTGCGCTGAGCCCCGCTTCCACCGGCACCCCCGCGGCCCGCAGCTCTGCGGCGATCCCGGCATCGGCCGGCACCAGCGCCACCAGAACCTCCTCGGCTCCCAGCGGGGCGGGAAGCCTGCGGTGGCAGGGATCCAGATCCTCCGGGGTGATCAGACCGTGCAACAGCAGATCGGAGAGCCAGGTGAGGCTCTGGGTCCAGAGCAGGGGCACGTTCTCGTTGGGAACCCGGGGCTGGCTGCCGGGATTGCGACGCTCCGCCGCGATCAACTCCTGCGGCACCAGGTACAGCTCGGGCAGCAGGGGGATCCCTTCCACCTCCACGCTGAGTTCCGCCAGCCGCTGGCGCCACCGGCGTGCCTCGTCCCAGCGCTCCTCGCAGCAGGCGGTGATCAGCTCATAGGCAAGGAACAGGGGCCACTCGCACTCGATGTGCTCGAACTGGGCCAGTTCCTCCCGTTCGTAGTGAAGCCGGCTCACGTCCTCGATCACCGTCTGGTGGCCATCGCGGCGGAAGCGCTTGTAGCCGTAGGCCCCACCCAGATCGCTGCGGATGCGCTCATGGGTGCGGGCCACCAGGGAGGGATCCTCCATCGCCCAGGCGGGGTAGCCGATCACCGAGAGGCAGGCGCTGTCCACCTCCTTGCTGCTGGATTCCCGCGGCAGCAGGCTCCTGAGGGCCCGGCGCAGGCGCACGATGGCGGCGTGGGGAACCGAGATCCGGTCACTGCCGTCGCCACGATCCCCGTAGAGGTCGAGACCATCGAGGGCCTCCAGCGCCGCCTTCACCATGCCGATCGAGCTGGCATTGCGCTCGGGCAGACCGTGATTGCCCTTGTCACCCCGCTCCCAGATGCCGTAATCGGCCACCCGATAGGCGCGGGCGACGTAATACACCAGGTTCTGGATGAAATCCCGCTCGTGGCAGGTCCACACCACCGCGAGTCCGGAGCGGGTCATCTGGGCCAGCTGCAGCAGAAACACCGCCGTGGCATCAAGCTGAAGATGGCCCCAGCTATCGTCGGCCACCGCCGGTTCGCCCGTGGCCGTGTCGAATTTGGCGTGGAGGGCGTCGAGCGGCTCCAGGGTCGACTTGAAGCGTTCCACTTTCGGGGCCTGGCGCATCATGGCGCTCAGCAGTCCCCGCATCAGCTGCACCACCCTCTGCTCCAGCTCGTATCGCCGCCGGCAGGCCCCCTGCTGACGGCGATAGGCCAGGGCCAGGCCCCATACGCACTGGATCGAGTAGACGCAATCCCGCACCCAGGCATCGGCGTAGTTGCCATGCACGGTGTTGGCCGTGCTGGCCGGCAACAGGCCGGTCACCGGGTGCTGCCGGGCCAGCACCACGGCCTCGATCTGCCGGTCCAGCTCCTCCAGGATCTCCAGGGCATCGGCCGGGGCAGGAGGTGGCGGAGCTCCAGGAGCGTCCACACCGGGCGGGACGAGGGACTGTCCCCCCTGGGAAGGAAGGGTCGTCGGAGTTCCAGTGGCGGTCACGGTATCGGCAGCAGACCTGGCCATAGATTCTCCCCGCCCAGAGGAATCCTTGCATCGCAGCCATGTTGACCACGGCGGTCCGGACCCGTGTGCTGGGAGTGCCCGTGGTGGCATCCCCTGACATCTTCAGCGATGCGCTGAACCTGCATCGCCGCGGCGGCGGTCGGATCGTGACCCTCAACGCCGAGATGACGATGGCAGCACGGGCCGATCCGGCCCTGGGTGCAGCCATCGCAAGCGCCGACCTGGTGATCCCCGATGGAGCCGGGGTTGTATGGGCCTTGTCCCGGCAGGGCCTGCGGATCCGTCGCAGCCCCGGCATCGAACTGGCCCACCGCCTGCTGGAACACGCCGCGGCCGAGGGCTGGCGGGTGGCCCTGGTGGGAGCTTCACCGACCGTGATGGAACGGCTCCGGGAACGGCTGCTGGAGGCGCTGCCCCCTCTGCGACTGGTCTTCACCGCGCACGGGTATCAGAACCCCGAAGCCTGGCCTGAGCTCGAGGCACAGCTCCTCGCCAGCGATCCCGATCTGGTGCTGGTGGCCCTCGGCGTACCCCGCCAGGAAACCTGGATCAGTGGCCTGGCAGGAAGGCGACGGGGACTGTGGATGGGAGTGGGCGGAAGCTTCGATGTATGGGCCGGGATCAAGAAGCGGGCCCCTGCCTGGATGTGCACGCTCCACATCGAATGGCTGTACCGGCTCTTCCAGGAACCGGCCCGCTGGCGCCGGATGCTGGCCCTGCCGGCGTTCGCCTGGGCTGTGCTCCGGGAGCGCAGCTGAGGGATCGGTCCGGGGGAACCGGGCTCAGCGGAAACCCACCGAGGCCTGCCACACGAAGGCCAGCAGCAGGAAGAAGAGCGGAATGATCGGCAGGATGTCGACCAGCGGTTCGAACGCCTGATAGGCCTCCGGCAGCCGGGCAAGGAGGGTGGGGGCGGCGAAACCCATCAGCAGGGAAGGAGCCATGCCTGGACGCGAACCATTGCGGTGGCTGGAACCTACCACGTGTGTGCCGCCGGGGAGTCCGCCCTCCAGGGAGCGAAATCCTCTGCAAAACATCCCTGCTCGATCGCCCGTTCCATCGCGGTGGTGAAGCGCAGCAGGGTGGTGAGGTTGTGGAGGCTGAGCAGGATGCGGCCCAGCATCTCGCCGCTGCGAACCAGATGGTGGAGATAGGCGCGGCTGTGCCTCTGGCAGGCCAGGCACGGGCAGCTGCCATCGAGGGGGCCGTGATCGTGGCGGAAGCGGGCGTTGCGCAGATTCCACCGCTCTCCGGCCACCAGGGCGGTGCCATGGCGGCCGAGCCGCGTCGGCAGCACGCAGTCGAAGAGATCGAACCCCTGGGCCACCGCCACCGCCATTTCCGGCAGGCTTCCCACCCCCATCAGGTAGCGGGGCCTGTCTTCCGGCAGCAGCGGCCCCACCAGCCGCACGATGCGATGCATCTCCTCCACCGGCTCCCCCACGCTCACGCCCCCCACCGCCACCCCGGGCAGATCCATCGCCGCCACCTGGCGCGCCGCCTCCGCCCGCAGATGGGGGTAACAGCCCCCCTGCACGATCCCGAAGAGGGCCTGATCGGGCCGCCGATGCACCGCCAGGCAGCGCTCCAGCCAGGCATGGGTCCTCCGGCAGGCCAGGGCCACCTCCGCCTCGGCGGCCGGATAGGGGGGGCACTGGTCGAAGGCCATGGCCACATCGGCACCCAGAGCCATCTGGATCTGCATCGAGCCTTCGGGAGTCAGCTCGATGCGGGCCCCATCCCGGGGGGAGCGGAAGACCACGCCCCGGTCGTCGATGCGGTTGATCCCCGCCAGGCTGAACACCTGGAATCCGCCGGAATCCGTGAGCAGGGGCGCCTGCCAGCCCATGAACCGGTGCAGGCCGCCGGCTTCGGCCACCACCTCCTCCCCCGGTTGCAGATGGAGATGGAAGGTGTTGGCCAGCACCATCCGAGCTCCGCACTCCGCCAGCTGGGGCGTGGTGATTCCCTTGACGGTGGCGGCGGTGCCCACCGGCATGAACCGGGGCGTGTCGACACTCCCGTGGGGGGTGTGGAAGCGGCCGCAGCGGGCCGCCGTGCGAGGGCAGCGGGCCCGCAGCTCGAAACGGAAAGGGGACCCTGAGGAAGAAGGAGGATGCAAGGGTGCTGGGGCCCCACCGGTCCAGCCCCGAAGCTACGTGCGCCCGGCCCTGCCCCGATTCCGATCTCCCGACTGGTTGCGGGATCTTGCCGGTGCCTGGATCTTCTATTCGGTGCTGCCGGCCTGGCCGGGGGTTGCCCCCCGGTTCGAGCGGATCGCCCGCTTCGCTCCCTGGATCGGTGTCGCCCTCGGGGGGAGCCAGGCCCTGCTCTGGTGGCTGCTGCAGGGTCGGGTGCCGCTGATCGCCCAGGTCAGCCTGGTGCTCGCCCTGGGGCTGGTGCTCACCGGCGGCCTGCACATGGATGGAGCCATGGACACGGCCGATGGCCTGGCCGCCGGCGAGCGGATGCTGGAGGCCATGGACGACAGCCGGGTGGGTGCCAGCGGAGTCCAGGCGCTGGCCCTGCTCCTGCTGCTGCGTGCCGGGGCCCTGGCCTGCCTGGGGATCGGCGCACCGGCGGTGCTGCTCTGGGCGCCGGTGTGGGGCCGGATGGCACCGCTGCTGGCGATCGCCCGCTTCCCCTACCTGAGGGCGGGGGGCTCCGCCGGCTTCCACCGCCGACACTGGGCAGGGCTCGCCATCGAACTGAGGCCGTCGCTGCTGCTGGTGCCGGCCCTGCTGGCGCTCACCTGGTCCGCGCAGGCCGGGGCTCTCGGGATGCTGGGGATGGTGCCGGCACTGCTGGTGCCGCTGCAGCTCGGCCGCCGTCTCGGAGGACACAGCGGCGACAGCTATGGAGCCTGCGTGGAATGGAGCGAGGCGCTGGCCCTGCTGATCAGCGCGGCGGCCTGGGTGGGGCTGGCGGAAGGGTGAGCCGGAAGGCATTGCCCCGGTGGGGCAGGGAGGGATCGACCGCCTGCGGTGGGCTCACCAGCTCCAGATCCCCCCCCAATCCCCGCGCCAGGTCCCGGGCCAGGGCCAGCCCCAGGCCAGAACCGGGCAGATCACGGCCCCGCTCGCCGCGGACGCCCTGTTCGAAGATCCGCTCCCGCTCGGCCGATGCGATCGCCGGGCCTTGATCCCAGACGGTGAGGACCAGGCGGTCGTCGCCCTGGGAACAGTGCAGCCCCACGGCACAGCCGTGGGGGCTGTAGCGAAAGGCGTTCTCGAGCAGGTTGGCCAGGATCTCGGCCACCACGCCGCTGTCGCCCCGCCATTCGGGCAGGGGCCCGGGACCGTGCCAGGCACGACCCTGCAGCGAAGCCGTGGCCTGGGCGCGCTGCAGCAGGGGCTCGAGGGGTCCGGCCAGGCCTTCCCCCCGGGACCGCTCAGCAGGGGAGGAAGCAGCAGCGGCTGGGGGCTTGGGGAGGCCACCAGCAGGCCATCCGGCCGGGCCAGGTCGCTGATGGCATCCACGTAACGGAGCAGCTGGCGCTCCTCGGCAAGCATGCCCTCCACCAGGGTCCGGCTCTGGCTGTCCGGCCCCAGGCGCCGCAGCAACAGTTGGCCGAAGGTGCGCAGGGCCGCGAGGGGATTGCGCAGCTGATGCACCAGCAACCTCAGTTGCTCCTCCCGTTCCTCCAGCTTCCTGCGGACCTGTTGCCGTTCCAGATCGAGACGCAGGGCCTCGGTGAGGCCGAGCGCAACGGCCTGGAGGCGCTGGGCCAGGGGTTCCGGCCAGGGGGCGATGGCGGTCTCCACCTGGAGGGCGCCGAGCAGCACCTGCTCGTCCCGCAGGGGCAGCCAGCGACGCTCCTCGGCAGGAACCCGCAGCCTGCTGCTCGAATCGAGCGCCGGCAGGGAACGATCGTCCGCGGGCCACTGGCCCACGGGCATCAGGGTCGGATGACCATCCTCCCCCTGATGGGTCACGTAGACGACCAGGGAACGCAGGTCACGGCAGTCGGCGAACTGGTCGAGCTGGTGGCGCAGCAGGACCAGAAACCTCTCCGAGACAGGGATCACGAGCGTCCATACCCCCAATGGGATGGTCTTTTCAGAAAATTCTCGTCAGGGTGCGTGCCGGATCGAGAAAAAAGCCTTAATATCGCTGTATCGACCACTACTTCGCTGTCCCCGCCAGGAAGCCAAGTCGCTGTCGGTTCCGCCAAGGTTGCGCTCTGACCCAATCAAGGCTACAGCAGAGGCTGATGGGTCCTCTTCTGTCCCGATGTTCCGCTCCGGCGGCCACCGGGGAACCAACCGTGTTCTCCCTCCGGGCGACAGATGTATGGACGTGGATCGGCCGCTTTCCCCAGGGCGGCAGGTCCTCCGCGCAGCTGTCCCTCGGCCCAGCCGAGTTCCCGACTGCTGTCGCTCTTTCTCCCCCCAATCGCCTCCATTCCTCTTTCAGCCTCCCGGTTCAGGGAGCTCTGCCATGTCCAAGAAGCGCAAGCGGATCAGCCGCCGTCGTCTCGCCGGCCAGCGCGTTCTCGCCCACGTCCCCACCTTCAATCTGGAGACCGGCTCCCACAAGCCGGTCACCGCTGCCCGCCGTTTCATCGCCGAGGGTGAACTGGTGCCGCCGGCGATCCTCAACGTGCGACGCAACGAGCACACCACCGATCGCTTCTTCTGGGGAGAGAAGGGCCTGTTCAGCGCCCAGTACGCCGAAGAGAACCACTTCCTCTTCCCCTCCCTGCGACTGATCGTGGACAGCATCGGTGAGGAGACCCTGTTCGAGGGCATCGAAGCCCTTGCCGCCGATGACTGGGAGGAAATCGAGGAATACGAATACGCCTTCGTCTGAACCGGAGGATTCGTCCAGGTCCGGGGGGGTCCAGTCCAGGCCCAACGGCTGGGTTGCTCAGGCGCCCAGCCAGCCCTGCTCCAGGAAGGACCGCATCGCCGGAAACAGATTCGGGTCGATGGTGTGACCGCCTGGGAAGGCGAGGCGCCCCACTGAAGCCCCAGCCGCTCTCAGGGTTCGCTCCAGTGCTTCGCTGGCGGCGAACGGCACCATCGGATCCTGCTCCCCATGGGTGAGCAGGATCTTCATGGCCGGAGGGCCGGGGTTCCAGTCGGGATGGGGATACCCGCTGCAGGCGATCAGGGCTGCCAGTGGCAGGCCAGGCTGAGCAGTGCCTGCCTCCCCTGTGGCCACGTCGAGAGCCATCGCGGCACCCTGGGAGAAGCCGAGCACGGCCGTACGCGGCAGGGGCACGCTCGTTCCCAGGTCCTCCAGTCGCCGGCGCAGGTCCCGGCGAGCGGCAGGCAACGTCTCCCAGTGGGGTTGGGGCAGCAGGTCGTACCACTGCCGACCGGTCCCGGCAGGGTGGGGAAACGGTGCCCGCAGCGCCACCACACTCACCTCGGGCCCCACCAGGAGTTCGGCAAGGTCGAGCAGGTCATCGGCATCGGCACCCCAGCCATGCAGCAGCACCAGCCGGCGGTCAGCGGCGGCGGGTCCCCGCTTGATGGCGCTGGCTTCCGGCGAGGCCGGTTGCCAGGGCCCAGGCGGCTGGGCCTGCCCATCGCATGGCACCTCGGGATGAACATCGGAGGGGGGATCGGCTCCTGGATCCGGAGCCGGCGGGGTCTGCGGAACGGAGGAGAAGGAAGGGAAGGCCAAGAGCCAAGGACTGCTGCTGCCTAGGTTGGCCCCGGAATCGCCCCTGCTGTCGCCATGGTCCCCACGGCCCCCACGGCCCTCCTGAGCGTTTCGGACAAACGGGGGCTCGTGCCTCTGGCGCAAGGGCTGCTGGCCCATGGCTACCGCCTGCTCTCCAGTGGCGGTACCGCCGAAACCCTTGCCGCCGCGGGCCTGCCGGTCACCCGTGTGGCCGACCACACCGGAGCGCCGGAGATCCTGGGAGGCCGGGTCAAGACCCTCCATCCCCGCATCCACGGCGGCATCCTCGCCAGAAGGTCCGATCCCGGCCATCAGGCCGATCTGCAGGCCCAGGCAATCGAACCCATCGATGTGGTGGTGGTGAATCTCTATCCCTTCGCCCGGACCGTGGCCGATCCAGGGGTGAGCTGGGAAATGGCCATCGAGAACATCGATATCGGCGGTCCTGCGATGGTGCGGGCCGCGGCCAAGAACCATGCCGATGTGGCGGTGCTCACCGACCCGGACCAGTACCCGCAGTTTCTCGAGGCCCTGGCCGCCGGCCGGGTGGAGGAGACCCTCCGCCGCCGCCTCGCCCGGGCGGCCTTCGCCCACACGGCCGCCTACGACGCCACGATCAGCGACTGGCTGGAGCGCCGCTCGCAGACCCCGCCGCTGCCGGCGCCCCTGCGGCTCCAGCTGCCTGAGCGCCAACCGCTCCGCTACGGCGAGAACCCCCACCAGAGCGCCACCTGGTACGGCGAAGCCGAAACCGGATGGGGAGGGGCGCGCCAGTTGCAGGGAAAGGAGCTCAGTTACAACAACCTCATCGACCTGGAGGCCGCCCTGGCCACCGTGCGGGAATTCGGCTACGGCCCCGGCGTCCGCCCCGACGCGGGAGAGCCACAGCCGGCGGCGGTCGTGATCAAGCACACGAACCCCTGCGGCGTGGCCATCGGCCTGGACCACGCCGATGCCCTGAACCGCGCCCTCGATGCCGACCGGGTCTCGGCCTTCGGAGGGATCGTGGCCCTCAACGGTCCGGTGGGGGAGGCCGCGGCCGGCCATCTGCTGGGGCTGTTCCTGGAATGCGTGGTGGCTCCCGGCTTCGATCCCCAGGCCCGGGAGCGGCTGGCCGGCAAGCCCAACCTGCGCCTGCTCGAGCTCTCCCCCGACGCGATCGCAAGAGCCGACCACATCCAGCTGCGCAGCGTGCTCGGAGGGGTGCTGGCCCAGGATCCCGACGATCAGCCCATCGAGCCCGCCGGCTGGCAGGTGGTGAGTGAAAGGCCCCCCACGGAGCAGGAGCTCGAGGATCTCCGCTTCGCCTGGCGGGTGGTGCGCCATGTGCGCTCCAACGCCATCACCGTGGCACGAGCGGGCCAGAGCCTGGGCATCGGCGCGGGCCAGACCAACCGGGTGGGATCGGCCCAGCTGGCGCTGGCGGCTGCCGGGGACCTGGCCCGGGGGGCGGTGCTGGCCAGTGACGGCTTCTTCCCCTTCGACGACACCGTTCGTCTGGCCGCCGCCCATGGCATCACGGCCGTGATCCATCCCGGCGGCAGTGTGCGCGACGGCGACTCGATCCGGGCCTGCGACGAAGCGGATCTGGCGATGGTCGTGACCGGACGCCGCCACTTCCTCCACTGAGCCGGAGCGAGTTGTAGCTTCGCTGTGCCCGCCGGCCCTGCCCACGCACGATGTCCGTCGCGATCCCGAGCTCCCTCGCCTTCGACCTCAATTTCGTTCACCCCCTGATGATGTGGCTGCTGCTGGGCCTCTCGGGCTACTCGATGGTGCTGGGGATCAGGGCCAAGAAGACCCGCACGGCCCCGGCCGAGGAGCGCAAGGAGCTGATCAAGGGCCATTTCGCCCGGCGCCACTACCGGCTCGGCAGCCTCGTTCTGGCCCTGATGGTGCTGGGCACCTTCGGAGGCATGGCCGTGACCTACCTCAACAACGGCAAGCTGTTCGTGAGCCCCCACCTGCTGGTGGGCATCACCATGACCTCCCTGATCGCCGTCGCGGCGGCCCTGTCACCGCTGATGCAGCACGGCAACCTGATCGCCCGCAAGGTTCACGTGGGCCTGAACATGACCGTGATGACGCTCTTCCTGTGGCAGGCCGTCACCGGCATGCAGATCGTGAACAAGATCCTCACCACTCCCTGATCGGCACATCCCTGATCAGCACATCCCTGATCACCCGGTCCCTGCACCCAGGTCCTGACAACCGGCCCTGACAACCGGCAAGGCTTCAGAACTGGGCGCGGCGACGGGGGGGGCAGGGAATCCCGTGGCTGGCGTGGAAATCCTCCTGCACCTTCCAGGTGAGCCGTCGGGAGATCTGTCGCACGATCTGGCGCAGCAGGTGATCACCGCTGCTCTGCACCAGACCCTCCGGCAGCACGGAGATCATCGCCGGCAGGCGGATCCATACCGCCAGGTCGAGCTGCCAGCGCACGAGGGTATGGGCCATCAGCCGGTCCACCTCCTCCCTGGAGACTTCCGATTCTGCGGAGGCTTCGTCGAGCCTCAGGGAGGCGTTGAACTCCACGTCGTAGAGCCCCTGCAGGGCCGGATCCACAGCATCGGAGGGCACCGTGATGATGCGGTACACACCCTCGGCCTGGGGCAACAGTTCCAGGGCGATGGTGGGCTCCACCTCGAAACCGAAGTTGCCGAACCGCCCGAGGGTGAGCACATATCCGTTCTCCCCCAGGGCAGAGACGTTCATCGGGGCGGCACAGCGGCGGAACCAGCCCTCATGGCGATCCAGATAGCCCCCCACCACGCCCATCGGCGCCCGCATCTCCATCAGATCGGCGAAGGTGCTGGCGTAGCGGCGCACGCGTGGGTCCTCGCCATGGCGGAGCAGGGGTTGGCCCTGCTCATCGGCAAGGGAGGACACGGCCAGCTGGGATCCGCCGGAGGGCGAATCAGCAGAAGGCTCCTGCAGGGACGTTGGTGGGGTGCCGTGGGTCAGTGCAGGCAAGGCCGAACGGGACAGAGAGGCAGGGTTCCTCAGCGGGAGAGGAGACCTGGAGAACCGGTGGAGGAGTGGAATCGGTGGAAGCGGAGGATCCGGGGGAAGGCGCCGGGCCGTCTTTCTTTGGGGAATCTAAAGCCCTGCCCCGGTTCAGTCGCTGCTCAGGGCGATCAGCCGCTGAATCACGTCCTCCACCACCCGGTCGGGGGTGGAGGCGCCGGAGGTGATCCCCACCCGGATCGGACCGGCAGGCAGAAACGGCTCCAGCGTTTCCAGCTCGCCCCCCAGGGGCTTGTGTTCGATGCGGTTGCCCGGACCGATGCGCTCCGGCCGGTCGATGTGGAAGGAAAGGATGCCGCGGCTCACGGCGATCTCCTGAAGATGGGTGGTGTTGGAGGAGTTGTAGCCGCCGATCACCACCATCAGATCGAGAGGTTCGTCCACGAGGGAGAACATGGCATCCTGACGTTCCTGGGTGGCATCGCAGATGGTGTTGAACGCCAGGAAGTGCTCATCCAGCCGGGTGGGCCCGAACCGCTGCAACATCGTGCGCTCGAAGAGTCGGCCGATCTCCTCGGTTTCGCTCTTGAGCATGGTGGTCTGATTCGCGACCCCCACCCGCGCCAGATCGCGATCGGGGTCGAAACCAGGGGAGCAGGCCAGCCGGAAGCGGGCCATGAAGGCCTCCCGATCGCCCCTTCCCAGGATGTAGTCGCACACCATCTGGGCTTCGGCCAGGTCGAGAACCACCAGATAGGTTCCGGCGAAAGAGCTGGTGGCGAGGGTTTCCTCATGCTTCACCTTGCCGTGGATGATCGAGGTGAAGGAATGCTTCTTGTGTTTCTCCACGGTGTTCCACACCTTGGAAACCCAGGGACAGGTGGTGTCCACGATGTGGCAGGAGCGTTCGTTGAGGAGCTGCATCTCCTGCACGGTGGCCCCGAAGGCCGGAAGAATCACCACATCGCCGGCGGCCACCTCGGAGAAATCCTTCACCCCGGCGTCAACGGGGATGAAGCGCACATCCATCTCCAGGAGATGGGCGTTCACCGAAGGGTTGTGGATGATCTCGTTGGTGATCCAGATCCTTTCGCTGGGGTAGTGGCGGCGGGTTTCGTAGGCCATCGCCACGGCCCGCTCCACGCCCCAGCAGAAACCGAAGGCCTCCGCCAGGCGCACGGTGAGACGGCCCTGACGCAGCTGGTAGCCGTTGTCCCGCAGGCTGGCGATCAGATCGCTCTGATAGGCGGTCCGGAGACTGCCGGCCACTTCCTCGCCCAGTCCGAAGCCGCGTCGGTTGTACAGCTCCGAGTGGTGGAGGGAGCGCTTGAAGGATCGGGTATCCACGGCGGCAACGACGGAATGGCCCGACTCTATGGGGCCCGGCCCGCCGGCGGCCGCGGCTGCCGCTCCTCCACGCCGGCAAGTCCGAGCCAGTGCACCGAGGACTCGGAAAAGCAATAGCGGCAGGGCACCACCTCAACGCCCGCCGCCAGAGCCTGACGGAACAGCTCGCCGTAGGGAGCATCGGCGGCATCGCCGGGGGCGAAGCGGGCCACGTCGCCGCGGCTGATGCAGGGAACCAGCACCGCCCGGGCTTCGGGCAGCAGGGCGATGAGCTCCCGGAGATGCTTGCGGCCCCGTTCCGTCACCGTGTCGGGGAAGAGCGCCAGATCCCCCTCGATCCATGTGGTGTTCTTCACTTCGAGATAGATCGGCCTCGGGTCGGGAGCCCCCGGGGCTGGCTCGAGCAGCAGGTCGATGCGGCTGCGGCGCCCCTCGCCGTAGGGGACCTCGGCCCGGATGGAGGCGATCGGACCGAGCCGGTTCTGCAGACAGCCCGCCTCGATGGTGGCGCGCACCAGGCGATTGGGCAGGGCGGTATTGATTCCCACCCATACCGGCAGGCCGGCGGAACCGGGGGCTTCAGCCTGCTCCCAGGTCCATTCGAGCTTGCGGGCAGGGGAAGGATCGTGGCGGATCCGCACCCGCCCACCGGGGTGGAGCACACCGGTCATCGGTCCGGTATTGGGACAGTGGACCGTGACGACAGTGCCGTCGGCCAGCTCCACATCCGCGAGGAAACGCTTGTAGCGCTTCCGCAACACCCCTTCCACCAGAGCCGTGTGGCTCTGCACGCAGACCGTCGGCTCCGCGGCTGGGTCGAGCGGTGCGGAAGGGGGCAGGGTCATGGGCCGGCCGGACGCGGTGCGGCGGCCATACTGCCGTGCGTTCTGGCGGGCTCCGCGCCCCGGCCCCATGGCGAGATCCCTGCGTCGGATTGCCCTGATCGTGGCTGTGGCCACCGCCCTCAGCAAACTGGCCGGTCTGGTGCGCCAGCAGGCGATCGCCGCCGCCTTCGGGGTGGGCGCCGCCTACGACGCCTACAACTACGCCTACGTTCTGCCCGGGTTTCTGCTGATCCTGCTGGGGGGGATCAACGGTCCCTTCCACAGCGCCATGGTGAGCGTGCTGGCACGGCGCCCGCGGGAGGAGGGGGCCCATGTGCTGGCCGCGATCAACACCCTGGTGGGTGCGGCCCTGCTGGTGGTGACGCTGCTGCTGGTGGTGGCAGCCGATCCCCTGATCGACCTGGTCGGTCCCGGCCTCGACCCGCACCGGCACGCCATCGCCGTGGAGCAGCTGCGCTGGATGGCGCCCATGGCCCTGTTCGCCGGCCTGATCGGTCTGGGCTTCGGTGCCCTCAACGCCGCCGACGAATTCTGGCTGCCGGCCGTGAGTCCCCTGCTCTCGAGCGTGGCGGTGATCGGCGGGATCGCCCTGCTCTGGTGGCGCCTCGGCTCCGCCATCACCCTGCCGGAGGAGGCATGGATCGGCGGGGTGGTGCTGGCGGCGAGCACCACCGTGGGGGCCGTGCTGCAGTGGCTGATCCAGCTGCCGGCCCTGGCACGCCAGGGACTCGGCAGCCTGCGGCTGGTGTGGGACTGGCGCCATCCCGGTGTGCGGGAGGTGCTGAACGTGATGGGACCGGCCACCCTTTCCTCGGGCATGCTGCAGATCAACGTGTTCGTGGATCTGTTCTTCGCCTCCGGCATCGTGGGCGCTGCGGCAGGCCTGGGTTACGCCAATCTGCTGGTGCAGACGCCTCTGGGGTTGCTCTCCAACGCCCTTCTCGTGCCCCTGCTGCCGGTGTACTCCCGGCTCACCGCCCCCGCCGACCGGCCCGAGCTGGTCGCCCGCATCCGGCAAGGGCTGATGCTCTCCAACGCCAGCATGCTGCCCCTCGGGGCCCTGATGGTGGGGCTGGCGGGTCCGATCGTGGCCGTGGTCTACGAGCGGGGCGCCTTCGACGCCGACGCCGCCGCCTGGTGGGGCGTCTGCTGATGGCCTACGGCATCGGCATGCCCGCCTATCTGGCCCGGGACGTGCTCGTGAGGGTGTTCTACGCCCTGGGCGATGCCAACACGCCCTTCCGCTGGTCGCTCGGCGGCATCGGACTCAATGCGATCTTCGACTGGCTGCTGGTGGGGGGACCCACGCCCTGGGGCCTGCAGCTTCCGGCCCTCGATTTCGGCGCACCGGGTCTGGTTCTGGCCACGGTGGCGGTGAACCTGATCACCTGCGCGGGCCTCCTGGCTGGCGCTGCACTGGCGTCTGGCAGGCCTGCCCCTGCGGCGCTGGCTACAGGACACGGCCCTGCTGCTGCTGGCGGCGGGCCTGGCCGGTCTTGCCGCCTGGTTTCTCGCCGAAGCGGTGGCCTGGCCTGCGGGACTCTGGGGACGGCTGCTGCAGACGGCGATGGGGTCGGCACTGGCCCTCGCCCTCTATGGCCTGGTGGGGACCCTCACCGGCGTGCCCGAAGCCCGTCAGCTGCTCACGCTGGTGCGCCGTCGGGGCTGAAGCCGGCTTCAGGGAAGCCGGACCCGACGCTCCTCCCGCACATGGACGGGAATCTCCAGACGGGACCGCCCCAGCATCTGGGGGCCATCCACCGAGAAGATGCGGGCTTCGATGCCGAATTCCCGGAAGGCGGTCTCCAGTTCCTGGAGGAGGGCCTTCTCCACCTGGGCCTCGGCATCCACCACCTTGCCGATCAGCCGTCCACCGAGCTTGCCGATCCGCTGCTGCACCACCTCACGGGCATTGGTGACCTCGATGACCAGCACGACCCGTCTGCGTGGGGCGCCACCCTATCGGCAGAAGCCCCCCCGGCCCTGGGATTCGACCGATCGGTAATGCAGCCGATCCGTCGCTCTCAGCAGAAGGGCTGGAGGATCTCCTCGAGATCCCGGAGCTGGCCGGCGGGCACGAGGCGCGCCAGGGGCAGGCGGGTGGATCCGCCGCCGATGGGGACCTGCACGGCTTCGAGGGCCTGGCGGGCACAGACGGCCGCCCCCTGGTCGAGACGGCCGGCACAGTCGGTGGCGAGAGTTGCGGCCAGGCCCGCATCACCGAGGTAGAGGTGCCAACCGGCCACCTGCAGATAAAGGCGGTCGGCGATGGTGCGGGTGAGTTCTTCCAGATCCTGGGGAGCCAGTGTCATGGCGTGGGTCGGGGTCTGAGCAGAACGACAACACTGCCATGGAGCAGCAGCAAGGCCCCCCAGGAGAGGGTCAACCAGCCGAGATGGTTCCAGGGATGGCGCAGCTCCTGAACGAACCACAGGCCACTGTTCACCGCGGCGAACAGGGCAGCGTGGACGGTGAGGTTCACGATGCGCTCGAAGTGCCGGTAGGTGGGGTCGGCAGGGTCGGCGGGGCCGTACCAGCGGATCGGCATGGCGGCAAGGCAGGGTTCTTCAGGGCTGGGCGGACCCTATCGGCCCGTCGGTTGACGGATGGCCCCCCCGTGCGGTGAGAATGGCGGCTTCAGGCGCTTGTAGCTCAGCGGATTAGAGCATCTGACTACGGATCAGAGGGTCGGGAGTTCGAATCTCTCCAGGCGCGTCTTCCCTGCCCCTCCCGGGGCATTTTTTTTGACGTCTGCCTGGGTTGGTCCCAGCCAGCCAAGCCATGAAGTTCCGGGATTCCTTTCCTACGATCCCTGGGTCCGGCGCGTTTCCCCTCCATGGCCCTGTCTCCCGGCGAGGCTCTCGATCAGTCCCTCGCTGCCGGTGATCCGGCCATCGCCGCCCTGATCGGCAGGGAACTGGATCGTCAGCAGACCCACCTCGAGCTGATCGCCAGTGAGAACTTCGCCTCACGGGCGGTGATGGAGGCCCAGGGCTCGGTGCTCACGAACAAGTACGCCGAGGGGCTTCCCCACAAGCGCTACTACGGCGGCTGCGAACACGTGGATGCGATCGAGGAACTGGCGATCGAACGGGCCCGGCAACTGTTCGGGGCGGCCTGGGCGAATGTGCAGCCCCACAGTGGGGCTCAGGCGAACTTCGCGGTGTTCCTGGCCCTCCTGCAGCCGGGCGACACGATCCTGGGCATGGACCTCTCCCACGGCGGTCACCTCACCCATGGTTCGCCGGTGAACGTTTCGGGCAAGTGGTTCAAGGCCGTGCATTACGGCGTCGATCCCGATTCCCATCAGCTCAATTTCGACACCATCCGTGCCCAGGCCCTTCAGCATCGGCCGAAACTGATCATCTGCGGCTACTCGGCCTACCCCCGCACGATCGATTTCGCCGCGTTCCGCGCCATCGCCGATGAGGTGGATGCCTTCCTGCTGGCGGATATGGCCCACATCGCCGGCCTGGTGGCGGCGGGCGTGCATCCCAGCCCCGTGCCCCACTGCCACGTGGTCACCACCACCACCCACAAGACCCTGCGGGGTCCCCGCGGCGGCCTGATCCTCACGGGCGATGCCGAGTTCGGCAGGCAGTTCGACAAGGCGGTCTTCCCGGGGAGCCAGGGGGGGCCTCTGGAGCACGTGATCGCGGCCAAGGCCGTGGCGTTCGGAGAAGCGCTCCAGCCTTCCTTCGCCACCTACAGCCGCCAGGTGGTGAGCAACGCCAAGGCCCTGGCGGCCGGGCTGCAGGAGCGAGGCATCGACGTGGTGAGCGGCGGCACCGACAACCACCTGGTGCTGGTGGATCTCCGCTCGATCGGGATGACCGGGAAGGCGGCCGATCTTCTGGTGAGTCAGGTGAACATCACGGCCAACAAGAACACGGTGCCCTTCGATCCGGAGTCGCCCTTCGTGACCAGCGGTCTGCGGCTGGGTTCCGCTGCCATGACCACCCGCGGCTTCGACGAGGAGGCCTTCCGCGAGGTGGCCGACGTGATCGCCGACCGGCTCCTCAACCCCGGCGATCCGGCCATCGAAGAGACCTGCCGGGAGCGGGTGGCAAGGCTCTGCCGGCGATTCCCTCTCTACGGTCGCCAGCGGGAACTCCAGACCGCCTGAACCCCTCACCCTGCCCCTGCCTAAGGTGGCGCCCGACGGCCCGCCCCTTCCAGGCCCGCTGCTGTGAACCTTGCCTTCAGACCCAATGCGGCGGCACTCCTCACCTTCGCCTGCGCAGCGCTGCTCACCGCCCTGATCGTTCCGGCGGTGCGACGCCTGGGACTGCGCTGGGGTCTGGTGGACCCTCCGGATTCGCGCAAGCAGCACAGTCTGCCGATGGTGCGCCTCGGGGGAGTGGGCATTGTGGCGGGCTTCAGCCTTGCCCTGGCCATCACCTGGGCCGCGGGAGGCTTCTCCCAGCTCCCAGTCAACAAGGATCAGCTGATCTGGACCACCCTGGCGGGGGCCCTCTGCTTCTTTGCGATCGGCCTGGCCGATGACCTCTTCGCCCTGCCCCCCCTGCCCCGGCTCACCGGACAGGTCGCCGTGGCGATGGCCGTATGGAGCCAGGGGGTGCAGATCGGCATCATCGATCTTCCCTTCGGCCTGCGGGAGGGAGGCAACGCGCTGGTGCTTTCGGAACCTCTCAGCCTGCTCGCCACCGTGGTCTGGCTGGTGGGAATCACCAATGCCATCAACTGGCTGGATGGCCTCGATGGTCTGGCGGCCGGTGTGAGCGGCATCGCGGCGGTGGGGCTGCTCTCGGTGAGCTTCAGCCTGCACCAGCCGGCAGCGGGCCTGCTGGCAGCGGCGCTGGCGGGCTCCTGCCTCGGCTTCCTGCGGCACAACTTCAACCCGGCCCGCATCTTCATGGGGGACGGCGGTTCCTACTTCCTGGGCTTCGCCCTGGGGGCGATCAGCATCGTGGGTCCCGCCAAGGGCCTGACCAGCGTGAGCCTGCTCCTGCCCCTGCTGATCCTCTCCCTGCCCCTGGCCGACATGTCGGCGGTGATCATGGGCCGCCTGCGGGAGGGCCGCTCCCCCTTCCATCCCGACCGGCGCCACCTGCACCACCGGCTGCTGCGGGCAGGCTTCAGCCATCGGCGCACGGTGCTGCTGATCTATGCCTTCACC
This sequence comes from uncultured cyanobacterium, assembly GCA_963847745.1. Lineage (GTDB taxonomy): Bacteria > Cyanobacteriota > Cyanobacteriia > PCC-6307 > Cyanobiaceae > Cyanobium. Next base: position 217,577 of record CAWKAW010000021.1, read on the forward strand.
CAGTGGCTCGCGGCCCTGGCGCTGGTGGTGGCCAATGCCGAGATGCGCTTTCTGTGGCTGGCTCTCGCCACCGCGGTGCTGATCGCCGTGGTGGTGGTGAGCCGTCGCCAGATGCAGGAGGAAGCCCGATGAGCGATTCCCCAGAACCTGGAAACCCCGCCGGGTCGCAGGGGGTGGACGTGCTCTGCATCGGCACCGAACTGCTGCTCGGCAACATCCTCAACGGCAATGCCCGCTGGCTGGCGGAGGAGCTGGCGAGTCTCGGCATCCCCCACTACCGGCAGGTGGTGGTGGGCGACAACCGGGATCGCCTGATCGCGGCGGTGCGGGCCGCCGCGGGAACCTGCCGGGTGCTGGTCACCACGGGGGGGCTGGGGCCCACCCCGGACGACCTGACCACCGAAGCGATCGCCAGCGCCTTCGCTGCCCCTCTGGTGGAGCACCCCCTGCTGTGGGAAGACATCCGCACGAAGATCGCTGCGCGAGGGCGGGTGGCGAGTGTGAGCAACCGCAAACAGGCCCTGCTGCCGGAGGGGGCGGCGGTGCTGCCCAACCCGATGGGAACGGCGCCGGGGATGATCTGGAGCCCGGCACCGGAGGGTCTGGGCTTTCCGATCCAACCGGGCTTCACGATCCTCACCTTCCCGGGTGTGCCGGCGGAACTGCGGGCGATGTGGGCGGCCACGGCCGTTCCCTGGCTGCGGCAGGCGGGCCTGGTGCAGGGGGTGTTCGCCAGCAGGCTGCTGCGCTTCTGGGGAGTGGCGGAATCGAGCCTGGCCGAGGAGGTGGCCGATCTGCTGGCCCTGGAAAACCCCACCGTCGCTCCCTATGCCGGCCTGGGGGAAGTGAAGCTGCGCATCACCGCCCGGGCCTCGGATGCCGGCCAGGCGACCGGACTGCTGGCCCCGGTGGAGCAGGAGCTGCGGGCCCGAACCGGCCTGCGCTGCTACGGCAGGGATGACGAGAGCCTGGCCTCGGTGGTGCTCGAGAAGCTGCGGCAGCGGGGTGACTCGCTGGCGGTGGCCGAATCCTGCACGGGGGGAGGCATCGGCGCAGCACTCGCTGCGGTGCCCGGTGCGTCGGACGTCTTCCTCGGCGGGGTGATCGCCTACGCCAACGCCCTCAAGCAGGGACTGCTCGGAGTATCCGCCGATGCACTGCGCCTCCACGGCGCCGTGAGCGATCCGGTGGCCAGCGCCATGGCGGAGGGGGCACGGCGGTTGTGCGGCAGCACATGGGCCGTGGCCGTGACCGGCATCGCCGGACCGGGAGGAGGAAGCGAGGAAAAGCCGGTGGGATTGGTGCACATCGCCATAGCCGGACCGAACGGCTGCAGCAGCGAAGCGGTGCACTTCGGCAACAGCCGGGGCCGCAGCTGGATCCAGTCCCTCACCATCGGCGAAGCCCTCAACCGCCTGCGCCTGCGGCTGTCGAACGAACCACCTCTGGCCATCGGCGAAACAACCTGAAAGCAGTTGCTTTCCACGGCGCAGCCGACCCAGTCATGAGCGATCTCACGGTTGCAGGATCGGATGCGGACGTTATGGTGAGTCGGTACACCATTGGCTTACCCGACCATGCTCACCGGCCCCGATCTTCTCTCCAAGGTCAAGGAGCTCGGCGATGTCTCCAAGTCCGATCTCGTGCGCGGCTGCGGCTATGTGAGCAGCAAGAAGGATGGCTCGGAACGCCTCAATTTCACGGCGTTCTACGAGGCCCTGCTGGAAGCCAAGGGTCTGAGCCTGGGAGATGGCGGCGGCAAGGGAACCGGCAAGGGCGGCAGGAAACTCAGCTACGTGGCCACCGTGCAGGGGAATGGCAACCTGCTGGTGGGCAAGGCCTACACCGCCATGCTGGATCTTCAGCCCGGCGATGAATTCGAGATCAAACTCGGCCGCAAGCAGATCCGCCTGATCCCCGCCGACGGCGAAGAAGAGGACTGATCCCACGCCTTGCCTGCGCCGACAGGTGCGGCTCCTGAGGCCTGCGGCGGCTCCGGGGCCCTGCGGAATGAGGCTTTGCTTCCGGGCGCTGATGCTCTGCCTCGTTCTTGGCATCGCCCCGCGGCCGGCCTCTGCCGATGTGATTCTCCACGCCTTCGAGTGGACCTATCCGAAGGTGGAAACCCATGCGAGCGCCATCGCGGCCGCGGGATACCGGGCCGTGCTGGTCTCGCCACCGCTGAAGTCCTCCCGGGGGGCGGGCTGTCCCTGGACCCTCCGCTATCAGCCCCAGGATTTCCGGGTCATCGACAACTGCGCCGGCAACAAGCGACAGTTCGTTGCGATGGTCAGGGCGCTCGATCGGCAGGGAGTGGCGGTCTACGCCGACGTGGTGGTGAATCACATGGCCAACGAAAGGGACAACGCCACCACCTTTCCCGGCCCGGAAACCCTCCGGGCCTATCGCGCCCGGCCCTCCTACTGGAACGCCCAGAAACTCTACGGAGATCTCACCCAGGAGCTCTTCCAGCCCCGGCACTTCCATGCCGAAGCCTGCATCCTCGACTACGGCGATGCCGCCCGCATCGTGAGGGACCGCCTCTGTGACACCAGCCCTCGGCGCAGGCCCCCCGACCGCGGACTTCCGGATCTGAATGACACGGTGCCGGGTGACTCCTGGGTCACCGATCAGCGGCGGGCCTACGTGCGCTCACTGTTCGATCTGGGTGTGCGCGGCTTTCGGCTCGACGCCGCCAAGCACATGCCGATCGGGGCCATCCGTTCCTTCCTCCCCGATTCCATCGCCGAACGCTCCCACGTGTTCGGCGAGATCATCGTGGGGGGTGGCAGCGATGATGCGGAGTATCGGCAATTTCTTGAACCCTATCTGGCCCAGCTGCCTGCCAGCTTCGGGGCCTACGACTTCCCCCTCTTCCACGCGCTGCGCAGGTCCCTGGCGCCGGGGGGACGGCTCTCCGATCTGGCCGATCCCCATGGCAGCGGTCATGCCCTCGAGGCCCGCAGGGCCGTCACGTTTCCGGTGACCCACGACATTCCCTACAACGACATCTTCCGTTCGCTGATCCTCGATCCCATCGATGAACGCCTCGCCTACGCCTACCTGCTCGGTCGGGATGGGGGCACCCCGCTCGTGTTCGATGACGGTTCGACCCTGAGGGCCGATGCAGGCCGCTGGGTGGGAACCTGGAACCGGCCCTGGCTCACGGCCATGATCGGCTTTCACAACCGCCTGCAGGGGCAACCGATGCAGGTGCTCCACGCCGATGGCTGCACCCTGCTGTGGCGGCGGGGGCGGGACGGGGCCGCCGATGGCATCGCCGCCCTCAACAAGTGCGGCCACGAGACGACGGTCACGGTCGATACCCACCGGCGCTTCTTCTGGAACCGCACCTACCGGGACCGCCTCGACCCCACCAGCAGTGAACGCATCACCCGGGGCCGCCACACCTTCCGGCTGCCGGCCCGCACCGCCCGCCTATGGCTGGTGGAGGGGCGGTGAAGCGTCCGTCCCCCCCTTAGGCTGGTCCTTCTGTGGAACGGGTTCTGCGTGAGCGCCGGCACTCTCTACGACAAGGTCTGGGAGCTGCACCGTGTGGCCGATCTCCCCGGGGGCTCCACCCAGCTGTTCATCGGGCTGCACCTCATCCATGAGGTGACCAGCCCCCAGGCCTTCTCCGCCCTGAGGGACCTGGGCCTGGGGGTGCGCCATCCCGAGCGCACCGTGGCCACCGTGGATCACATCGTGCCCACCACGTCCCAGGAGAGGCCCTTCGCCGATCCTCTCGCCGAGGAGATGCTCGCCACCCTGGAGCGCAACTGCACGGAACACGGCATTGAGCTCCACGCCATCGGCAGCGGCCTCCAGGGGATCGTGCATGTGATCGCCCCCGAGCTCGGCCTCACCCAGCCGGGGATGACCGTGGCCTGCGGAGACTCCCACACCTCCACCCACGGGGCCTTCGGAGCCATCGCCTTCGGCATCGGCACCAGCCAGGTGCGCGACGTGCTGGCCAGCCAGAGCCTGGCGATGAACAAACTGAAGGTGCGCAGGATTCTGGTGGAGGGTCGGCTTCAGCCGGGCGTCTACGCCAAGGACCTGATCCTGCACATCATCCGGGTGCTGGGGGTGAAGGGAGGAGTGGGCCATGCCTACGAGTTCGCCGGGCCCGCCATCGCCGCCCTTTCGATGGAGGAGCGGATGACCCTCTGCAACATGGCGATCGAAGGTGGTGCCCGCTGTGGCTACGTGAATCCCGACGCGACCACCTTCGCCTACCTGAAGGGCCGGGCCCATGCCCCCACCGGCGAGGCCTGGGATCGGGCGGTGGCCTGGTGGAGCTCCCTGGCCAGCGGCCCTGATGCGCTCTTCGACGACGAGGTGGTCTTCGATGCCTCCCGGATCGCCCCCACCGTGACCTGGGGCATCACCCCCGGCCAGGGAATCGGAGTGGACGAAACCGTTCCCACCCCCGAGGAACTGGAGCCGGAGGAGCGCCCCATCGCCGAGGAGGCCTACCGCTACATGGATCTCCTCCCGGGCACACCGATCGCAGGGCTGCCGGTGCACGTGTGTTTCATCGGCAGCTGCACCAACGGCCGACTCAGCGATCTGCGCGCCGCTGCGGCCGTGGCCCGGGGCCACCACGTGGCTCCCGGGATCAGGGCCTTCGTGGTGCCCGGATCCGAACCGGTGGCTGCCGCCGCCGAGGCCGAGGGTCTCGATGTCGTGTTCCGGGAGGCCGGTTTCGAGTGGCGCCAACCCGGCTGCTCGATGTGCCTGGCGATGAATCCCGATCGCCTCGAGGGCAGCCAGATCAGTGCCAGCTCCAGCAACCGCAACTTCAAGGGTCGTCAGGGATCAGCTTCCGGACGCACCCTGCTGATGAGTCCGGCCATGGTGGCCGCCGCCGCCATCAGCGGCCATGTGGCTGACGTGCGCCAGCTGATCGCCAAGCAAACCGCCGTTCCCAGCCCATGAGCACCACCATTCCCCCGCTCACCTCAACCCCGTTCCCCAGAGGTGCGATCCGCCACTGCCGAGGCCGCGGCGTGGCCGTGATCGGCGACGACATCGACACCGACCGGGTCATCCCGGCCCGCTTCCTCAAGTGCGTCAGCTTCGAGGGGCTGGGCGCCGGCGCCTTTGCGGACGACCGCAGCGAGCGGTCTGGCGATCACCCCTTCGATCGGCCCCATCACCAGGGAGCCTCGATCCTGGTGGTGAACCGCAACTTCGGGTGCGGCTCGAGCCGGGAGCACGCACCCCAGGCCCTGATGCGCTGGGGCATCCGGGCGGTGATCGGCGAGAGCTTCGCCGAGATCTTCTTCGGCAACTGCCTCGCTCTCGGCATCCCCTGTCTCACGGCGAGCCACCCGGATGTGGCCGCTCTGCAGGAAGCTGATCGCCGGCGATCCCTCCGCGGAGCTGGTGGTGGATCTGGAGGCCCTGGAACTGAGGAGGGAGGGGACGCCCGGGGGCGGAAGCTGGCCGCTGGAGATGGCCGAGGGTGCCCCGTCGGATGCTGCTCAGCGGCCAGTGGGACGGCACGGCCCAGCTGCTGGCCCACGACGCCGAACTGACCGCCACGGCCGCCCGGTTGCCCTATCTCACCGATTTCGTGATCCCCAGCCGCTGACGGATTGGCAACGGGAAAAGACCGGGGAACCGCACCACCCCTCCCCGCCTAGAAGGGGCGATCGAGTCGCCTCTGGATGGGGTTGTAGGGCACGTAGGGGACACCGGGACCGCGGAAGTTGAAGTCGTTGAGCTTCACCCGCACCCCGCCGAGTCCGTTGTAGGGGCTGTAGTACACGCCGATTTCATAGGAGCGCCGTTGCCAGCGCAGTTCCAGGTAGGAATCGGTGGTCTCCCCGTAGAACTCGGAGCCGGGATCCACGTTCACGCCGATGCCGCCGCTGAAGAGCAGCGGTCCGGCGATCTGCTGGGTCAGGCCGATGCCGAGGGTACCCAGATCCACGGCCCGATCGAAGCTGAAGGGGCTCGCTCCCTGGCGCAGGGTGGCGCTGCCCGTGATGGTGAGCTCGGTGAAATCGAGGAAGGGTCTGACCAGATGGCCCAGGGTGAGGGTGGGCCCCCCCGAGATGGAGATCGTCTGCTGATTCGTGCCATCGCCGAAGTAGGCCAGCTCCCCCTGGATGTTGGCATCGAGGCGCAGGCCCGGAACGACCGGCACTGCCGTGTTGTTGAGCACCCGGGTCGCCGGCAGGGGGGAGGGTTTGCCCCTCCACAGGGGATAGCTGAGGTTGAGGGAACCCACGGCGTTGCCGCGCCACAGTTCCGTGAGGGTTTCCTCCTGGAAGGCATTGGCCTGGTAGTTGCCGATGCCGAAGCGCCAGAAGTAACTGCCGCTGAGGGAGCCCAGACGCAGCAGCGGTCCCTGATCCTCCAGGGAGGCACCGAAGGCCGAATACACGTCCTGGTCCCCGAGAGAGCCGTTCCAGACGCGGAACCGGTAGGCACCGAACAGCCGGAACTTGCTGTCCCCCACCAGGGGCAGATACAGGGTGCGACCGAACTGGCCGAAAGCGCGGCTGCCATCGGGGAGATTCTCGGGATCGAGGGTGGAGACATCCAGCCGGGCCTCCAGATCGAATCCCAGGGGAACCGGGGTGCGGAGCCTGGCTTCGAAGCCGAAGAGGTCGGCTGTGGAAGCGGGCTGGGAGACCGTGGAGGAGCCCACCGGCTCCCCGGGGAGGGGGTAGCTGTCGGTGGTGCCATCGATGGCCCGCTCCAGCATGAACTGCGGCTGGAAGGAGAAGGTTCTCCTCTTGCTCTCGTCGCCGAGACGGATCGGCACGTCGTAGCCGAGGTAGAAGCCATCACGGTCGTCCCGGTCCACCCCGAGCACCCAGCGGTTGGTCACCTCCTCCTCCTTGCTGATGGTCGTCTGCCGGGTGACCGGGATCGGCAGCCGGTCCTCGAGGCGGAGACGGTTGCGCCGGGCCTTGATCACCGTGTCACCGTTGGGCTGCAGCGTGGCCACCACGTCCGTGGAATCCATCCACGACTGGGCGGGGGTGAAGGGATCGTTGCTGAAGGCCACCCGGTCGCCCGAGAAGGTGGTGGGTGTGAAGCTCAGACGGCGGGCCTGGATCCGCCAGCGGCTCAGACTGCCGCGCACCAGCTGGCGGTTCTCGCGGTTGTTGAGGTCACGGAGCTGCCGGGGCCGCACCTGTCCGAAGTTGCTCTGCACCTCGGGGGTGAACTCGGGGGTGCCGTAGCGACGCTCAGCGACCAGGCTCTGCTGGAAGCGCACATCCTCGACCCGCTGATCGATGCGCGCGATCGCCTCTCTGCGGGCCTTCTCCTGCGCCCGCGCCCGGCTCCAGACACCACCGCGGCCGGTGGCAGCCGCAGGCTTCACCGGTGAGGGGGAAGGAGAGGCAGGGGCGGGGGCCTGAGGGGCAACCTCCGGACCCATCGTGACGGTCTCCAGCTCCCGGGCAAGACCCTGGAGAGGCTGGCTCTCCGGTGGGGGAGCTCCCGGGCAGCCCTGGGCCGGGGGCAGATCGAGGGGCTGACGGGCGGGCGGGGCCTCGCCGAGCCGATAGCGCAGACCCAGGAGATAGGCGTTGCTGCCCTCGCTCACTCCGCCGAAGGTGCCGTACGCCCCCGAGCGGTGGTGGATCCTGCCCACGGCGGACCACTGGGGTGAGACCTTCGCTTCCACCTCGAAGGCCAGATAGTTGAGAAAGGTGCTGTAGCTCTCCCGGAAGGTCTTCTCGTAGTTGCTCGCTTGGGAGAGAAGGCTCACCCCCTCCACGAAGTAGAGGCTCAGCCAGGGCTGCACCCACACCCGCAGGCCGATGCCCAACGTTCCTTCCGCGAAGGCCTGGGCCGGGGTGTCGGAGAAGGGCACCGACTGGTTGAAGCCCCCACCGGGCTGCTTCGCCGCACGGTGTCCCAGCAGGTTGCTGTCGATCTCGAAGGCGATGGGGCCTGCATCGAGGATCCTGCGCTGCAGGCCGATCCCCCCGAAGGTCTCCGGCCGGAAGCGACCGTTGAAGGTGAAGGTGTCCCCGAAGTTGGCGGCATAGGCCTTGCCGCCCCAGGCGGTCACGGCCCAGGGATAGGGATGCCACTGCGGGGGCGGAGGCACATCCGGGGGGCAGGTGATGGGCTCGGGCGGAGGCAACGGTGCCGACGGCATGGTCGCCAGGTCGAAATCCTGCTCGCTGCCATCGAGGTCCATCACCCCATACACGTCCTCCATCTCGCCGGTGCCTTCCAGGAGGCTGTAGCGGAGGCGGCTGGCCTGGAAATACTGCTGGCCTCGCTGGAAGCGCACGCTTCCAAGGACATAGAGGCTGCGCGCCTCGGGGTCGTATTCGACCCGATCGGCCATCAGCCGCCCTCCCGCCACGCGCAGCATCACGTTGCCGGTGCTGACGAAGCGGCGCAGCTGGCCGTCGTAGGCCTGCTGGTTGGCAGTGAGCTCCAGCTCCAGGGGCGTTGAGCCACTGGGGGGTGGCAACGCGTGCTCAGGCACGGGAACCGTGGGAGCCTTGTCGGCCTGCACGGGGGTGGCCGCAGGTGGAGCTGCGGGCAGGGGGGGCACGACCGCCGGCTCGGGCACCACCTCCGGGGGCTGGGCCGCAGGAGCTGGGGAGGCTGGGGGGGAGGGAGCGGCAGCCCTTGGTTGCCACCCAGGATCCTGGCTGACTGGGGGTGCGTCGGAACCAGGGGCTGGAGCCGGGGAAGGAGCCACGACGCCACGCCTGGCCCGCTCCCCGACCGGTTCGGGAACCAGTGGAGGCAGCGGCGGTGGCGGCGGAAGCGAGGCGACCAGGCTCCGCCCCTCCGCCGGGCCCCAGACACGGGCAGGAGCAGCCGCCTGCGGTCGGGCCTGGGCCGGTTGACTCAGGGAGAGCAGAGCAGCACCGCCCACGCCCAGGGCACCGCCGAGGACGAGAGGGATGGGGCGGGTCTGCCGGGAATCCCACGATGCTGACCGGCGAGGTGGCACCACAGGCAGCCCGAGGGTGGCATTCAGGGGCCCGATCCTGCCATGTGAAGTGGCGCCGGGACCCCGGCAGCGGCCGGTTCTCTGGACGGGCTGGGGCTCAGGGGAAAAGGGGGAGGGAGGAGGCGCAGGGTCAGTCCTCCAGATCCTTGCGGCTGGGTGTGCGGCTCGGGTCGCTGGCCAGGAAGCCGAACACGAAGATCCCGATGAAGAAGAAAACGACCGAGTAGACCGAGATCTTGAGGGCGAGCATGGGCTGTCCGGCGGGTGACAGGGAATGACAGGCGCCGGTGGGGGCCAGGGCGACCCTGCGGCAGCCGCATCATCCTATGGGGCGTGAATGGCCATCCAAGATGAGCGAGGCCGTGGAGCCGTCCCTTCCCGGTGCGATTGAAACGTTTCAGTCACGTTTCCCCCTGGATCTGCAGCCCCACTGGCGGCGTTCCTTCCCGGACGGGCACAGCGGCCAGGCCCTCTCCCATCCCTGGGGGAAGGCCCACCGTCCGGACTGGACGGCCCGGGGCCTGATCGTCTGGCCCCGGGGCAGGCAGTGGTGCCGCCTGAAGCTGCGCCTGCCCTGCCCCCTGGCCTGGCGATCGCTGGGTCCGGAGGTCGCCCGGGCCCGCCTCACCCTCTGCTGGTGGGCCGATCGGACCCAGCTCCTGATCGATGGCGAGCCGGTGCTGGCGGGGGATCTCTTCGATGCCGCCCGTCGCTGGACCCTCCCCCGGCGCTGGTGGCAGGGGGAGGCCCTCGAGCTGGAACTGAACCTGCGTTCTCCCCTGCACGATGAGGGAGCCCTGGTGCGCAGCGGCATCGAGCTGGAACCCCTCGACCCCGCCGATCCCCATGGGCTCCTGAACGGCACCCGGGCCGAACTGGGGGCCCTGCGGCAGCGGCACCACCATGGGGAAGGGCCGGGCCAGGGGCGTTTTCATCTGCTCGGCCATGCCCACCTCGATCTGGCCTGGTTGTGGCCCGTGTCCGACACCTGGCAGGCCGCCGAGCGCACCTTCACCTCGGCCCTGGAGCTGATGGGCCGCTTCCCCGCCCTTCACTTCGGACACTCCACCCCTGCCCTCTACGCCTGGATCGAACGGCAGAGGCCGGCCCTGTTCCACCGCATCCGCGCCGCCATGCGCTCGGGACGGTGGGAACCCCTGAACGGCCCCTGGGTGGAGACCGACTGCGTGCTGGTGAGCACGGCATCGCTGCTGCGCCAGTTCCAGGAGGGACAGCACTACAGCCGCGATGCCTTTCCCGAGTGGGAACACAACCTGGCCTGGCTGCCCGACAGCTTCGGCTTCGCCGCCGGGCTGCCGGCGGTGGCGGCTGCCACCGGGGTGCGGTGGTTCTGCACCCACAAGCTGGCCTGGAATGCCACCAATCCCTTCCCGCACCGGCTGTTCCGCTGGCGCAGCCGCTGCGGCAGCGAGGTGCTGGCGCTGATGACCGCGCCCATCGGCACCGACGGCGATCCGGTGGCCATGGAGCGCTATCGCCTGGAGTGGCAACACAGCGCGGGCTGTCTCGATGCCCTCTGGCTGCCGGGGGTGGGGGATCACGGCGGGGGACCCACCGCCGAAATGCTGGAGCAGCTGGAGCTGTGGCAGGGGAGATCGGAAGCGGCCGCGCAGCACCACGGCAGCCTGAGGAGCTATCTGGGAGCTCTCGAACCCCTGGCCGCCGGCCTTCCGGTCTGGCGCGACGAGCTCTACCTGGAACTGCACCGGGGCTGCGCCACCAGCCGCCCCGATCAGAAACGGCACAACCGGAGCCTGGAGCGACTGCTGCGGGAAGCCGAACTGGCCAGCGCCCTCTGCGGTGCCCTCCCCTGCGGGGAGGAGCCGCCCGAGTGGCGATCACTGCTGTTCCAGCAATTCCATGACATTCTCCCGGGCACCTCGATCCCGGAGGTGTTCGAGCAGGCCGAGCCCGAATGGCGCGCCGCCCGCAGGCGGGCCCGTCGCCTGCGCGATCGGCTGCTGGCGGGGCCGCCCTCTGCCGGCGGGGACCGCCCGACCTGGCGGGTGGTGCAGCTGCTGCCCCTGCCGGCCGCCCCCCGCACGCTGCGCCTGCCCCGCGGCCGCTGGAGCCTGCGGGCTGCCGGGGGCACCGCCATCCCCCTGGCCGGCCAGCCCGCCCCGGGCGGGGGGCAGTGGACCCAGCTGCCGGGGATCGCCGGCGCGGACCGGCTCCTCCTGGAGCGCACCACCAGCGCCAGCCCCTCCGCTGCGGCGCAGGCGGGGGAGCGCGCCATCGACCATCCGGTGCTGCTGGAGCCGGCGGCAGACCTGGGCCCCGGCCGATGGCGCCTCGGCAACGGACTGCTGACGGCCGCCATCGGCCCGCTGGGGGTGGAGCAGCTCTGGGACCGGGAGGGCCAGGCCCAGCTCGCCGGCCCGCTGCAGTGGTGCCGCTGGCAGGACCGGGGGCAGTTCTGGGATGCCTGGGACATCGCCCCCCGCTACCGGGATCACCCCCTGCCCTGGATCTGGCAGGCGCCCCCCGAATGGGTGGAGCGGGGTCCGCTCTGCGTTCGCTTCCTTCAGCGAGGCCTCTGCGGCAACAGCCCGGTGCGGCTCGATGGGCGCCTGCTGGCGGGCACGCCCTGGCTGGAGCTGGTGCTCTCCCTGGGCTGGCGCCAGCGCCACGAGCTGCTGCGCCTGGAAATCCCCCTGGAGAGACCCGCCCACCGCTGGGCGAGCGACACGGCGGGAGGCGTGATCGAGCGGCCGGCCGTGGCACGCACCCCCCGGGAAGGGGAGCGCTGGGAAGTGGCCGCCCTTTCCTGGCTGGCCTCGGCGCCTGGCCCCCCCGGCGCCGGTGGCTTGGCCGTGCTGCTCGACGGTCCCCAGGGGGTTTCGGCTCGGCAGGACCTGCTCGGCGTCTCGCTGCTGCGGGCCCCCACCTGGCCGGATCCCGGCGCCGATAACGGCTGGCAGCGCCTGCGCCTCGCCCTGATGGCCTGCTCCGGTGGCTGGCGCCGCGCCGGTGTGCCCAACCAGGCCCGGCGCTTCCGGGAACCCCTGTGGTGCCACCCGGCCGGACCGGATCAGGGAATCGACTGGACCCCCTTTCCCAGCCAGCAGGAGGATCTCCAGCTGGTGGCCCTGCGCCCGGCGCCGGACGGATCGGGTGAGGTGATCGTGAGTGTTCAGAACGCGGGTCCGTGCCGCCGGGAACTGGCCTTGGCCGAGGCCTGGCAGCTGGTCGGACGTCTGGACGGACTGGATCAGCCCCTGGAAACGAGGCGGAAGGGGGCCGGAACGGAAGGGACCGCGGCAGACAGGCTCCAGCTGGCACCCTGGGAACTGGGATTCTGGCGGCTCAGAGCGCGAGAGCGGTCAATGGCCCTGCCCGAGCGGAGATGAGCTTCGATCGGCTCACCAGCAGGTCGATCAGTCTTCGTGATCGTCGAAGGGGTCGGTGAGCTTCTTGGAGGGGGGCCCGAAGGCCGTGTAGACCCCGAATCCGGTGAGGGCCAGCAGCACGGCCAGCACCGCGAGGGCCACGGACATGGCGGGAGTGGTGCTGGAGGGATCCATGGGGGGAAGGAGGAGTGGGCCCCGGGGGAGGCTGGGGAGCCGTTGCGTCACAACTCCCGACCGGCCGGCTCGGGGCCGCAGGCAGGACCCGTAGACTAGCTTCAGCGAATTCCTGCCCGAGAGCAGAGAGCTGCCATGGCCCAACGCACCCGCCTCGGAGACATCCTGCGGCCCCTGAATTCCGAATACGGCAAGGTGGTTCCCGGCTGGGGCACCACGCCGGTGATGGGGGTCTTCATGCTCCTCTTCCTGGTCTTCCTGCTGGTGATCCTGCAGCTCTACAACAAGTCGCTGCTGCTCGAAGGCATCAACGTCAACTGGAACGGCTGAGCCCGGCTCACCGTTCCCCTCCCTCCCCCATGAACATCTTCGGCATCGGCCTTCCCGAGATGGCGGTCATCGCCGCCATCGGTCTGCTCGTCTTCGGCCCCAGACGCCTGCCGGAACTGGGCAAGACCCTCGGTCGCACGCTGAAGGGTTTTCAGTCGGCTTCCCAGGAGTTCGAGAAGGAATTCCGTAACGCCATCCACGACGAAGACAGCCCAGCGGCCGCAGCCGAGGCTGCCCTCGCGGCGGCGGAACCCGCCGCTCTGCCGGGCGGCGGACCGGAGCCCGCCCCCGACGCCTCCGCTGCCACCACCCCTGTATCGAGCCTCAGGGCCGGCGACAGCCAGCCCTCCTGAGCCGGCTGGTACCGAGCGGTGGACCTGCAACTCCTCGTGGGGCTCGGCAATCCGGGTTCCCGCTATGCCGACACCCGTCACAACGTGGGGTTCATGGTGCTGGAGCGACTGGCTGCCTCCGCCTCGGCAGGCTTCCGCCACCAGTCCCGGCTCCATGGCCTGCTGGCCGAGATCGGCAGCGGCGACCAACGGTTGCGCCTGCTGATGCCCCAGACCTACATGAACGAGAGCGGTCGCTCGATCCGCGCAGCCCTGGACTGGTTCCGGCTCGATCCCGCCCAGTTGCTGGTGGTGGTCGACGACATGGACCTTCCCCTCGGACGCCTGCGACTGCGGGCCTCCGGCAGCGCCGGGGGACACAACGGTCTGCGCAGCGCGATCCAGCACCTGGGCACCCAGGACTTTGCCCGCCTGCGCATCGGCATCGGAGCACCGGCCGAGGAGCCCCAGGAGCGCAGGGAGCGCACCATATCCCACGTTCTGGGGCGGTTCAGTCCTGCTGAAAGACCCGTGCTCGAGGAGGTTCTGCAGGAAGTGGAGAGCGGCGTCGCCCTGATCCGTCGCCTCGGCCTGGAGCGGGCCGGCAACCGGTTGAACGGTTTTCGTGCCGGACTGCCGGCAGGCTGAGCAGATCCCAGGGCCCTTCCTGACCAGACGACACCGCCAGCCTCCCTGCCTTGAGCCGACTTCCCGCCACCACCGCCCGGATCCGGGTGCTCCGCCGCAGCTTCCACCCCTGCCTGATGGAGGGAGAAGTGACTGCCGGGAGCTTCCAGTGGAGCTTCCGCTGGGCCTTCGACCGGGGCGATCTCAGCGTGGAACCTTCCCTCGGCCGGGCCCTGATCCAGGACGCCCTGCTGCGCTTCCTGCTCAAGGCCGACTACCAGCTCGAGCCCGGCGGCGACTACGCCTTCACGGTGCGGGCCTCCTTCTGAGGCTCTCGATCGCGGCATCCCCCTGCCGCGGCAGCTGGTGCCCCAACCATCGTTCGACCAGCAGCTGGGCCACCACATCGTCCCAGTCCCGCGGGGGCTGGAGCAGCCCTTCGGGCAGGAGGCGACGCCAGCCGTGCCGCGGGAACAGCTCCCAGTAGCGCCGTCGCGCCGCCAGGGTCGTGTTGCGTTCATCCACCTGCACCACCTCCAGCCGATCGCCAAGCCACGGCAGCCAGGCTGCGCTGCCGGTGCCATCGCCGATCACCACCAGCTCCAGGGAGTGGGACCGTTGCCAGTCGAGCAGAAGCGAGCGGGCCTGCTCGGGCGGGAGCACCAGCGCCTCCCGGATGGCGCTCCGCCGCGCATCGGTGAGCACCAGACCGCATTTGCTGCGCCCGGGGTCGAGCCCGGCCACCGGCCCAGCGCCGGGGTGCGCCCGGGCGGGACCGGGAACGGGCTCGACCCGGCTCACCTGCCGCTCCGCCGGCCCGCAGCGGGCCGGGAAGGAGCACCGGGGCCGGTCCAGCGCAGATCCACCAGGATCGGTTCAGGGGTGTCGGCGTCCCGCAGGGCGACGGCCTCCAGTTGCACCACCCGGCCCTCGGAGCGCTCGCTGAGGCTGCGGCCGAGGTCATTGAAGGCCGCCGCGTCGAACTGAAGCCCATCCACCAGGGTGCCCTGGCGCTGCGCCCGGGCGAAGGCCGCCGCAAGCAGCAGGTTGAGACGACTGCGCACCTCCTCAGGGCTGCGCACATCTCCCTCGAGGGTGGTTCGGGCCAGCACCTCGCCCTGGCGCACCACCCTGCGATTGGGGCGGAGGTCCGGGAAGGCCAGCACCCTGCCCTCTCCCCGCACCACATTGGCCGCCGAGCGGATGCTCACCACCCAGGTGCCCGGCTTGGCCAGAAGCCCAGCGAGCCGCTCCACATCGCTCCTGGGCACCAGCAGGATGCGCCGATCCGTGGACTGCCCCGGGAACAACTGGCGGAAAGCGGCCTCGTTGGCCTGCTGCAGGAGGGCATCGATCACCTCCTTCGCCTGCTGGGCCCGCTGCAAGCGCACCTTGGCGGTGGCCAGGGGCTGGCCGCTGGCGATGACCACATCGCCGCGGCGCAGGGCGATCACGTTGGTCTCCAGCTCCTTGAGCTCCTTTGCTCCGGCCGCGATCCGGCGCCGCACCTCCTTGAGTTCGGCTTCGGTGCGCCGGATCTCGGCATCACGCCCCTGCACCTCGCGGCTGAGGCGAACGCGCTCCTTCTCCAGCCGTGCCCGTTGCGCCTGCAGGGGCTGCAGTTCCCTGCGCAGGGTTCCCACCCGTTGCTCGGCGGCGGCCAGTCCGCTGCGGGCGCTGCGCAGACTTTCGAGGGCCTTCTCCCGGCTGCTGAGGGCCTGCTGACGGCCGCTCAGGGCCTGGTTGCGGGCCTTTTCTGCCCGGGCCAGCTCCTCGCGGCTGCTGGCCAGTTCCCCACGGGTGCCCTTCAGATCCCCCTGGCTGCGCTCCAGTGCGGTGCGGCTCTGCTGCAGACGGGCCTGGATCTGATCGAGCTGGAACAGCCCCACCCGCAGGCGCTCACTCACCAGCAGCATCAGCCCGAGCGAAACGGCACTGATCAGGGCACCGGTGAGGGCCGTGATCACCAGGGCCGTATGGCGGGGACGCAGGTTGAAGAGGGTGAGGCGGGCCTTGCCCACCCGGCTGCCGAGACGGTCCCCCAGGGTGGAGAGCACCCCCCCGAGCACCAGCATCGCCAGGATCAGCAGCCAACCCGACACGACCTGCTCCGGGAAGGCCCCAGTATCTCCGGCGGCACTCAGCTGAAGCGCTTGGCCAGGGCGATCGGATCGAACACGGTGATCTTCTTGCGATCGATCTGCACCAGACCTTCGTTGCGGAGATCTCCGAGCAGGCGGGTGATGGTGACCCGGGTGGAGCCGATCGCCTCGGCGATGGCCTGGTGGGAGAGGCGGAGATCGATCGTGATGCCTTCGCTGCCGGGAACACCGAAATCCCGGCAGAGAACAAGAAGAAAACTCACCAGCCGGGAGGACATGTCTCGGTGGGTGAGGGTTTCGATCATCGTCTCGGTCTGCAGGATGCGGGAGGAGAGGCCCTGCAGCAGCAGCAGACCCACGCTGGCGTCCTGCTCGATCGCCCGGCGCACGGAGGTGGCGGGAGCGGTGACCATCTCCACCCGGGTGAAGGCGATGGCGTGATAGAAGCGATCGGAACGCTGACCCGTGAGCAGGGAGAGCACCCCGAAGAGGCTGTTCTCCCGCAGCAGGGCCACCGTGATCTCCTCCCCGGATTCGTAGACCCGGGAGAGCCGCACGGCACCCCGGCGCAGCAGATACACCCGCTCGGCAGGATCTCCGGGGAAGAAGATCGTCTTGCCGCGCTCGATCGATTCCAGGCTGCTGCCCGAGAGGCCCCGGATCACCTCGAGCAGGGTGGTGGAGGCCTGGCCGGTGTCGCCGACGCTCGCCACGACGCCGGGTGCCCCCGTGGAGGGGGTGGGGGAATAGCGGCTGAATCCACGGGTGACGCCGACCATGAAGGGGTGGCGGGAGGGTGGGAAGCTACGGATCGACCGCCCGCCAGCTTGTAGCGGATGGCACCGTTTCGATCGATAGGTTCACAGCATTACAAAACCAGGCTTCAGGGGGCTGTCGCCAGGGCCTGTCGCTGAGCCTCCTGGAGGGAGCGGATCCCGCCCTCGGCCAGATCCAGGAGCCCATCCAGGCGGGACCGGGAGAAGGGCGCTCCCTCCGCCGTTCCCTGGATCTCCAGGAGCCGCTGCCGGTCGTCGCTCACCACGTTCAGGTCCACCTCGGCGCTGCTGTCCTCGCCGTAGTCGAGATCGAGCAGCGAACGACCCGCCACGATCCCCACCGAAACGGCCGCCACCTGGTGGAGCAGGGGTGAGGCGCTCAGCGTTCCCCGGGCCACCAGGCGCTCCACTGCGGCCGCCAGAGCCACCCAGGCGCCGGTGATGGCCGCCGTGCGGGTGCCGGCATCAGCCTGGAGAACATCGCAGTCGATCAGCAGGGTGCGCTCCCCCAGGGCCTCGAGATCGAGGGCCGCCCGCAGACTCCTGCCGATGAGCCGCTGGATCTCCTGGGTCCGGCCGGAGAGTTTCAGCAGCTCCCGCGGCTGGCGGGTGGGGGTGGAGGCGGGCAGCAGGCGGTATTCGGCGCTCAGCCAGCCGCTGCCCGATCCCCTGCGCCAGCGGGGAACCTCCTCCTCGAGGCAGACACTGCAGAGCACCCGGGTGTGACCCGCCTCGATCGTGAGGGAGCTGAGGGCGAAGCCCATCGGATCCCAGAGGAACCGCACCGGCCGCAGGGCGGCGGCCTCCCGCCCATCGCTGCGCAGGGCAGCACCTGCCCGGGGAGAGCCAGGGTCGGAAGCAAGGGTCATGGGGGGAATTCGGCGCCGGCAGCAGCGTATGGGGAGGCCGAGCCGGCGGACCCGGCCCGGGGCACACCAGGGATGGTGTGCGACCGGGCGAAGGACCGCTACATTCAGGAGCGCGGCAGGCGAAGGCACCGCTCTTCCGCCGCCCCTGGCCACGGGACCAGCACCATGTCCGGGGCGGTGAACGGGTGTTTCGGCGCCCGCTGCTGCTCATCCGTGTTCCAGGGGGATCCATGACCGCCAGCCCCATGAATCCCCTCTCCCTCCCCCCGCGGGGCATGCCGCGCAGCGAACCCCTGCAGTTGCTGCCCTCTCCCCCCCTGCGGCTGGCGCCGCTGCCGGAGGGGCTGCTGCAGATCCACACGGCTCCCTTCCGGGGCAGTTTCTCCGCGGTGTTCAGCCAGGCCCTGCGCAGCGCCGGCCTGGGCAGCCGGGTGCTGGTGAGTCAGTTCCTCAAAGGTGGGGTGGACCAGGGACTGGGGGGCAGCCTCTGGCTCTGCGGCCGGCTGCAGTGGCTGCGTCCGGATACCCCCCACTGCCTCGAGGCAAGCGCCGCCGACGCCCCGGAGGAGGAGAAGGCTGCCAGCCTCGCCGCGGTTCAGGAGGTGTGGGCCTTCAGCCGGGAGCAACTGCTGGGCGGCAGGGTGGATCTGCTGGTGCTCGATGAACTGGGGCTGGCGATCGAGCTGGGCTATCTGGAGGCCGGGGAGGTGACCGCCACGCTGGAGCAGCGGCCTGCGCCGCTGGATGTCATCCTGACGGGCCCCGCGATGCCGGCCGAGCTGATCGCGATGGCCGATCAGGTGACGGAGTTGCGCCGTGGTCTCTGAACCGCCACGGGATCGAACGATTCCCCTCCCATGCTGAAGAACGACCGCTGGATCAACGAGCAGGCTGCGGCCGGCATGATCGATCCCTTCCAGTCCACCCTGGTGCGCCACCTCGACCCGGAGGAACGGGCCGCCCCGGTGCTGAGCTTCGGCTGCTCCTCCTACGGCTACGACCTGCGCCTTTCGGCGAAGGAGTTCCTGATCTTCCGGCATGTGCCCGGCACGGTGATGAACCCGAAGCGGTTCAATCCGGCCAACCTGGAGCCCGCCCCGCTCCACAACGACGAAGACGGCGACTACTTCATCCTGCCGGCCCACTCCTACGGACTGGGCGTGGCCCTGGAGCGGCTGAAGGTGCCGGCGAACATCACGGTGATCTGCCTGGGCAAGAGCACCTATGCGCGGCTCGGGATCATCGTCAACACCACACCCGCCGAAGCCAGCTGGGAGGGCCACCTCACCCTGGAATTCAGCAACTCCTCCGGCGCCGACTGCCGCATCTACGCCAACGAAGGCATCTGCCAGCTGCTCTTCTTCGAGGGGGATCCCTGCGCAACCACCTACCGCGACCGGCAGGGCAAGTACCAGCACCAGCCCGAGCGGGTGACCCTGGCGAGGATCTGAGCAGCCCCTGCCGTACTTCCCTGCCTTCCCTTTCCTCCTGCTGACTGCGGCGTTTCCCGGTCGACCCGGGACCTGCCGGATCGGCAACCCTGAGAATGGAGTCCGGGGCAGCGGATCCTCCTCCGCAGTCCGCCTGGGATCAGCTGAGAGCGCGAGGGGACGGACCGGGGCGTTGCCCCGGCCGAGGTCGGTCCATCCGTTGATGGACTATGGATCGACAGCCGGAAAGCCAGCGAAAGAAACAGGATGATGATGCCCTCCGCAGCCATGCCGTTGTCGTTGTCGCTGCTGGCAGGCGTCACCTGTCTCACGGCGGTCCCCGAAGCTCCCCGCCCCATGCCCCTTCAGGATGTGCAGGCTGCCGTGGTGCAGTGGATGGATGAAGTGAGCAGGAAGGGAAGCGTGTTCCAGGCGACTCTGCGGGCCGCCGATGGTGTTTCCCCTCTACCTGCAAAAGCCATCACGGACAGACTCTTTGCACTTCAGGATGGTGATCTTTCCATCGGCATCGGCTTCAGCCAACCACCGAAGAAAGACACCTCGCTGGAGGAGATGCGGGCGACACTCCGGCACATTGCCCTCGATCGGATGCCGGTGCCTGGCGTGAGGATGGAGGGCTGGGAAACGCAACTGCAGACACCGAGATCCTCCTTCAGGCAGGGCGTATCGATCGAGTCATGGAAAGATGGCGTCCTGCGGGTTCGGGTGCAGACGCAGTTCTTTGCGATCAATGCACGACGGACAGACATTCTCGTGCCGGCAGACGCCGCGATGCCCAAGGCATCCTTCTTTCAGATCCGCAGACCGATCAGGGCGGACCTGCGCATCGAGGGTCGTCTGTTCCCCGCCGAGGAGAAGGTCCCCGCCCGGTGAAGGGTGGCATCGAGGATGAAGAAATGCGTCCTTGGGCTGGTGGATGCAGAATACCTGGACAGGTGTTGAAGAATGAAAACCCAGGCTCGGCTCATCCATCATGAACGCATCCATCCTTCGCCGGCTGGCCGTTGTGATTTCACTCTACGGAATCAGCTCACCGATGGCTATCGCGGCAAAGGAAGCAACCCTGAAGAGCGCGCTCGAAGCATCGGCTGCCGATCTGGCGCAGGCCTATCTCACGACAAAGACAAGGCTCGCTTTCCTAGACATCGCGGTGCCAGGAATCACGATTATTCATTTGGGCGAAACCATCAACAAAGACAGTGCGGAGGGATTCCGCGCAAGAGACGAGAAGCTGCTGTCGGTCTACAAGCAAGCGATCATGCAGAGAGGGTACAAGTCCTTTGCTGGGGCCTACAGGGGCGTGACCACCGAGTCCTGCGCAAGAATAAAATCGTCCTGGGTTGGCATTGTTCACGAACGGGAGCAGAGCGGGATCGAGATCACGCAAAACGGGATAGATGCCCAGTTGATCCTTAGAGGCAAGCGAAAAGACAAGGAAGTCAGCCTTGAGAACGAAGCCGCCATCGCCGAATCCAGTATTGCCATACTGGATGCGATGAATTCAGACTACCTTTTTCGAGGTGAGCTGAAGGACCAGACAATCTTCATCAAGCCCGATCCGAAGGTGCTCGACACCTGGCCCAAGTGGGCCGGTCCGCCGAGTCGCAGAGACCTTGAAAACTGCACCATCACACTCACGCCTCTTTCCGCCGATTCCAGACAGAAATGAAACCACTCGCGGTGCGCATTGGCCGCGGCAAGCAGGGCAGGAGGGCATGGGCGCCAGCGGCCGGATGACCCACTCGACGGCGACCCGCCCGCAACCCTCGGAGACTTCCTGCATCCAGCACGTCCGGTGCGTCGTTGAGCCCTGCCCATGACCATGCCCCGGCAACCGATCGTGATCCTCGGCGGCTTCCTGATCAGCCCGGAGGCCTACGCCCCGATGGGGCGAGAGCCCAACGCCAAGGGCCAGGGCGAACAGGAACGAATCCACCACCGGCCGCCGCAGGAACACGTTGACGGCGAAGATCGCAATCACCAGGATCAGGGTGACCTCCAGCAGCAGCCCCCCGAAACGGCGCACGCCGCGTTCGAATTCGGTTTCGGGGCTGCGCTGCCGCTCACCACGTGGGTGCCGAGACAGAGCACGTTGGAACGCTGCGCCAGGGGGGCATCGGCCGCCACCGCCACAGGATGCTTGCTCACCGGGAAGCTCTCGCCGGTGAGGGCGGCCTCGTTGACGCTGAGGTCGGTGTGATCGAGGGGTCATGGGTCGCGCCTGTTCAGGTGGCAACCCGCGCGATCCATTGTGAAGCCTTGACCGCCAGTTGATCCAGATCTCGCTGGACACAAGTCAGGCCTTGGCAATACAGAGAGGAGAGCAAGATGAGCAATGAACAGGTGACACCTGTGACGAAAGGTGTCACGGTGAAGCTGCTTGCAACCGTTGACCTGGGTCCTGAGATCGAGGGCATGACAGGAGGCCAACTGCGAATGCGTAGGGTGAGCATCGGGATGGAATCGCCAAGGACCATGGGCCGGGAGTCGGCTGGTCCGAGGGCAGAATCACCACACATTGGCTTGAAAACAGAGGGCTTCGCCTGCGGCTCAACCGGACGCGATTCAGAAATCCCTCAGGCTCAGGTGTGGAATCCGGAAACAACCCGTACGGAGTGGAGGCGAGCAGACGGCCTTTCTACCGTGAACGCAGCCAGACATCGCCCCATCCATGGTTCTCCTGCGGGCCCTCAGACGGCCGGTGAGCGCGCTCACCGTTCTCTGCCTTCCCCTGGCGGCGGCGGCGCAGGAGCCCTCGATGCAGGATCTCGGCGACGCCCTGGCTGCGCCACCGCCACCGGCGGTGATCTACTCGGCGAAGGAGATCGTCACCCTCGACCCGGCCTGACCGAGCGTGGCGGCCGTGGCCGTGGCGGGGGACCGCATCCTGGCCACGGGCAGCCTGGGCCAGGTGCGCGCCGCCCTGGGCCGCAGGGCCTTCCGGCTGGACGCCACCTTCGCCGACCAGGTGATCGTGCCCGGTCTCATCGCCCAGCACGACCATCCGCTGCTCGCCGGTCTGACGATGACCAGTGAGATCATCGCCATCGAGGACTGGGTGCTGCCCCAGGGAACGGCCCGGGCCGCCCGCAACCGAACCGAGTACCTGCAGCGGCTCAAGGAGGCGAACGAGCGGATCAAGGATCCCGGTGCCGTGCTGCTCACATGGGGTTACCACCAGTATTTCCACGGCGAGTTGCGCAAGGCCGATCTTGACGCGATCAGCACGACCCGGCCGATCATTGTGTGGCATCGCTCGGCCCATGAGGTCTATCTGAACACCGCTGCGGAGCGGAAGTATGGGATCAGCAGCGAATGGTTCGACAGCCTGCCGGACAGCCCGCGCAAGCAGAGTGATTTTGCCAACGCCCACTACTGGGAACAGGGGATGTTCGCCGTATTGCCGAAGATCGGTGCGGCCATCGCTTCCCCCGAGCGCATCCAGGCCGGCCTGAAGTTCGTGCGCGAGTACTACCACGCCAACGGCGTCACCCTGGGCGCCGAACCGGGTGGCCTGATGTCGAAGCCTCTCCAGGACGCACAGAATGCCGTGCTCGGCGATTCCTCCTCCCCCTTCCGCTTCTACTTCATCGCCGACGGCAAATCGATCACCGGCAGGTTCCCGGATGCCCAGGTGGGAGCCGAGACCGAGAAACTGCTCGGCTGGGGGCAGGGGATGACGGCCTACCTGCCGAAGCAGGTGAAGCTGTTCGCCGATGGTGCCATCTACTCCCAGGCCATGCAGGTGAGCCAGGGCTATACCGATGGCCATCGGGGGGAATGGATGATGGATCCGGAGTTCTTCGCCCGTTCCTTCCGTATCTACTGGGATCTGGGGTATCAGATTCACATCCACGTCAACGGCGATGCCGGGCTCGATCTCGTGCTCGATCAGCTCGAGCAGAACCTGCGGCGCCATCCCCGCAGCGACCACCGAACGGTGATCGTGCACTTCGCCGTCTCCAGGCCTGAGCAGGTGGCCCGCATCCGGCGCCTCGGCGCGATCGTGAGCGGCAATCCTTACTACCCCGTCGCCCTCTCTGACAACTACCGCGTTCATGGTCTCGGTCCGGAGCGGGCCGATGCGATGGTGCGGATGGGTGATGTGGAGCGAGCAGGCATCTCCTACTCGTATCACTCCGACATGCCGATGGCCCCGGGCCAGCCGCTGTTCCTGATCTGGGCGGGCGTGAATCGCATCACCAACGATGGCAACGTGCGTGGGCCGGAACAACGAGTCAGCCCTCTCGGCGCGCTGCGGGCGGTGACCCTGGATGCCGCCTATTCGCTGCGGCTGGAGAACCAGGTGGGCAGCATCGTTCCGGGCAAGCTCGCCAACTTCACGATCCTTGCCGCCAGTCCGCTGAAGGTGGATCCGGCGCGGATCAAGGACATCCCGATCTGGGGAACGGTCCAGGAAGGCAGGCTGTTGCCTGTCCGTCGAGCCCCTGGACGCCGTGCGGTCTCGGCGCTGGGGCCCGTTCTGGATCAGCCGACGCGGGCGGCAGTGAACCGGGCCGAAGCCTCGGTGGCCCGGCACGAACACGGGGATTCCTGCACGCTGGCTCAATGGTTGGCCAAAGCTGCCGCCGAAGGACTCTTCCATCAACAATTGACGCCATCCTCTGCAAGCAGGCAGGAGAGCCAGATATCGAAGCCATGATTGATCAGATGATCAAGGGGGCTCAAAAGATGCCTGACACGGCGATCCACCTGAGCCTCCATGATCCAGAGTTCATTTGCAGCAAATCCACCTTGCGGCCAAGTGATCTTGAGCGCTGGCCAACCGGCAATCGAAGGCGAGCCATGACTCAGGCTTGCTGAGAGTATTCTTTGGAGACATCATTCCATTGGATTGACCGGGTCCATTCAACCTGGATTTCCTGGTCATGCTGTTGCTCTCTGCCCTTTGGGTTGCGGGACGAAGCCGAATCCGGCACGATCCTGTTCAGTTGGGGCGACGGATCACCTGCTGCGGAATTCCAGGTTCGATGCCGGCGGAGTCCAGGGCCCGTTTGATGCGCTGACGGAACTCCCGCGCCACCCCCCATTGCTTCAGGGGCAGGGTCTTGATCCAGAGCCTGAGGCGCACGCCGCTCTGCTCCAGCCGCTCCACCCCCAGCAGCTGTGGCGGTTCACGGATCTGATCCTTCCAGTCAGGATCCTCCGCCAGCTGGGCAGCCACCTGCTGGAGCAGCTCGCAGGCGCGCTCGAGATCGCTGTTCCACGCGATGTCGAGTTCGAAGTTCACCCGGGCCCAGTCCTGGCTGCGGTTCTCGATCACCCGGATCATTCCGTTCGGAATCGTCACCACCTGCCCCTCCCCGCCCCGGAGCTGGGTGTGGATCAGGTTCATCGCCTCCACCAGCCCGGCATGGCCCTCCACCGCGATGGAATCGCCGATGGCGAATCGATCCGAGGCCAGGATCCGGATCCCGCCGACCACATCCTCCACCAGGCCGCGGGCGAGGAACCCCAGCGCCACCGCCACGATCCCGGCCCCCGCGAGGATCTGGGGATCGATGCCGAAGAGCAGCACCGTGAGATAGAGCCCCAGCAGGGTGGTGCCGGCGGCGATGCTCCCCTTCAGCACCCGGGCGTTGGTCTCCAGCCGCAGGCGTGGCCTCTCGGAGGCTGGATCCAGGGCCTGGGCATCCACCGCCCAGCGGTTGAGGCGACGCATCACCCCCCACAGCAGCACACTCTCCAGCAGCACCATGCCGATCCAGATGGCGGGCAGGCCCACGGACTGCTGCAACAGGAACGCCGAGGCCAGGCGGGTGGCAGGGAACAGATGCAGAGCGATGGTGAGCGCGAGCACGGCCAGGGCGATGCGCAGCACCTGCAGGACCTTCACCAGCAGGGCGGCACGGCGCACCCACTGCTCGAGTCGCTGACTTTCCCGGAGGGTCGAGGCGGAATCCTCGGCAGTCTGGAGCTCCTGCTGCCGCACGCGCAGGTCCGCCCGGCTCTGCCGCTGGTGCCGGTAGAGACGCTGCAGCCGATCGCTGCAGAGCCCCACGCCGAGGGCCCCGAGGCCGAGGCTGAGCAGGGCCCAGAGCCAGCGGGCCCAGGGTTGGGCACGGCTGAGGCTCGCCCCCCAGAGCGCTTCGCTCAGGGTGCCTTCGAGGATCTCCTTCCAGCGTTCGGCCAGGGTGGGCAGATCCACCCCGTTGGCCAGGCTGTCGGGTTCGGTGAGGGTGATCAGGGTGGCCTGGGGCCCATGCTCGGACGTGTCGGCCGGCAGATAGATCACCGGATTGCGGTTCTTCACCCCAACTGCCAGGGTGGGGGTGAACGGATGGCGCGGCTTGGCCTGACGGCCGAGCCAGAAGCTGATCGGCAGCCGTTCCCGGGGCGTTTCCCGGGAGGAAGCCAGACGCACCGCCAGTTCCCGGGAGAGTTTTCGCAGGGTGGTGGCCACCGCCGTGGAGCGTGCTTCCACCCTCGCCGCTGCCGCTGCCGGCTCCTCCCCCTCCGCCGGCCTCACCGCCAGGGTGATCTTGGGCTCGCCCGGCCCGAGGGGAATGTGGGGGCTGACGACCCGGCTGCACCACATCCTTCCGCAGCGATGGGCCCGATCCAGTTCCCACCAGTTCTTGCGGGCGGCCGCCGGGGAGGATTCCTCCGCCGCCAGCCCGGCGCCGGTGGTGACCATCGCCCAGAGCAGCAGCAGGACGAGGCTCAGGCGAAGGAGCCGAGGCAGGCGGGTCATGCTGTGCTCCTTCGGGGCTTCAGCAACGTGCATACCAGATCGCTCTCGTGCAGGCCCGCCCCTCTG
Source organism: uncultured cyanobacterium (assembly GCA_963847745.1). GTDB lineage: Bacteria > Cyanobacteriota > Cyanobacteriia > PCC-6307 > Cyanobiaceae > Cyanobium. Next base: position 243,340 of record CAWKAW010000021.1, read on the forward strand.
GCCGCACTGCCGGAAGGGCCATCCACGGACTGGAAGCCTGGCGACGCCGCTTCAGCGCCGACCGGGAAGCGACCGAGCGGAGGCGCCTCTCGGGGCTGCAGCACAGCCCTGCGGGACCGCTGGCCGGGGATCCGGCAGATCTGGCGGCGATGTTGTCGGTCTCGGCGGGGTCGTCCACCAGGTTGGAGGGCTGCCAGTCGGTGGCATCCAACGCGGTGAGCATCTCGGAGGAGATCTCGTCACCGAATGTCCGGCCCGACTCAACGAAGGAGGCGCCCGGCCAGGGGGACACGGCCTGCCAGCCCTCGTGAGGGGAATGACCAACCCCTGCTGAGTCCTCCCCGGAAGCGATCAACCAGCCTGACCCCTTTCAGACCGCCTCGGGAACTCCATCAGCATCGAAATGCACCGACTCCACTCCGGCATCCGTCAGATCCCCGGCGCTGCCCCCTTCACGAAAGGGAACAGGAAGGGCTGGCGGAGGGGAGGTCCTCCGGGGGCAGCTCCGAGCGGATCACCCAGCTGCCTGCCTCAGCCGATGCCGGTGCGGCAGATGTCGAGCACATCGGCCATCGAGCGGATCTGATCCATGGTGGTGGCCAGCTGGGCGGCGCTGATGAGCTCCACCCTCAGATCGATCCTCGCCGGGCGACCGGGACTGGTGCGGACCCGGGCGTCGCTCACGTTGATGCGGTGATCCGAGAGGCGGGTGAGGATGTCCTTCAGCACCCCCACCCGATCGAGCACCTGGATCCGCAGCCGCACCGGGTAGCGGCGCTGATGGGCCTCGGAGGCGGGATTCCAGCGAACGGGCAGGCGCCGCTCGACGGGCACCTGGGCCACGTTGCCGCAGTCCTGCCGATGGACCGTGATGCCGTGGTTGCCGAGGGCGACGCTGCCCACGATCGCCTCCCCCGGCAGGGGACTGCAGCACCCACCCATGCGGTATTCCAGACCCTCCACCCCCAGGATCGGACTGGCCGACAGGGCGCCCGCTGCCGGAGCCTGGGCAGGGGCTGCGACGACGGTGGCCGCCACCTGCTCATTGCTGAGCACGGGAGCCGCCGCTTCGGTGGCCAGACGGATCTCCTCCCGCAGGCGGTTGAGCACCTGGTGCAGGGTCACACCCCCGAAACCAAGGGCGGCGAGCAGATCCTCGGTGCCCACCAGGTTGCAGCGCCGGGCGACCCGGGCGATCGCTTCCCCGTTGAGCAGGGCATCGAATCCATCCCGGCCGAGCTCCCGCTCCAGCAGTTCCCTCCCCCGCAGGATGTTCTCCTGGCGGTGGCTGCGCTTGTACCACTGGCGGATGCGGTTGCGGGCCGTGGGCGTGGCCACGAAATTGAGCCAGTCGAGGCTGGGCTGGGCCGTCTTGGCGGTGATCACCTGCACGAAGTCGCCGTTCTGCAGCGGGGTGGCGAGGGGCCGCAGGCGGTCGTTGATGCGCACCCCCTGGCAGTGGTTGCCCACTTCTGAGTGGATGCGGTAAGCGAAATCCACCGCCGTGGAGCCCTTGCGCAGCCCCACCACCTCCCCCTTGGGGGTGAACACGAACACCTCTTCATCGAAGAGGTCCTCCTTGATCGAGGCCAGATAGTCGTTGCTGTCCTCACCACCGTCGTCCTTCTGCCAGTCGACGAGCTGGCGCAGCCAGTTGAACCGCTCGGTGTCCCCGGCCGCCGGGGATCCCCCCTCCTTGTATTTCCAGTGGGCAGCGATGCCGTATTCCGCCACCTGGTGCATCTCGGTGGTGCGGATCTGCACCTCGATCGGCCGGTGCCGGCCGATCACGGCCGTGTGCAGGGACTGGTAGCCGTTGGGCTTGGGCAGGCCGATGTAGTCCTTGAACCGGCCGGGGATGGGGCGGAAGGTGTCGTGCACCACCGCCAGGGCCCGGTAGCAGCTCTCCACCGAGGGGCAGAGGATGCGCACCGCCGCCACGTCGTAGATCTCGTGGAAGGCCTTCTGCTGGCGCTGCATCTTGCTCCAGATGCCATACAGGTGCTTGGGCCGGCCGCTCACCTCGCACGCCTCGAGGCCGGCCGCCGCCAGCCGGTCGCGCAGCAGCTGCACGGTCACGTCGAGCCGGTCCTCCCGCTCGCTGCGCTTGGAGGCCACCTGCTGCTGCACGTCGCGGAAGGCCTCGGGCTCCAGCACCTTGAAGGCCAGGTCCTCCAGCTCCCACTTGAACCGCCCGATGCCGAGGCGGTTGGCGAGGGGGGCGTAGATCTCGCGGGTCTCCCGGGCGATCCGGAGCTGCTTCTCGGGCTTCAGCGCCGCCAGGGTGCGCATGTTGTGCAGCCGGTCGGCCAGCTTCACCAGCACCACCCGGATGTCGCTGGCCATCGCCAGGAACATGCGGCGCAGATTCTCCGCCTGAGCTTCGGTGTAGTTGGTGAAGTGGATGCCCCCCAGCTTGGTCACCCCCTCCACCAGAGCCCGCACCTCCGCCCCGAAGTGCATCTCGATCTGCTCGGGAGTGACCTCGGTGTCCTCGACGACGTCGTGCAGGAAGCCGGCGGCCACAACGGCGGGGCTGGCGCCGATGTCGCGCAGCAGATCGGCAACGGCGACCGGATGGATGATGTAGGGCTCACCGCTGGCGCGGTACTGGCCCTCGTGCAGCTGGTAGGCGAAGTCGAAGGCGCTGGCCAGCAGGGCCTCGATATCGGTGGGACAGGTCTCCCCCTCGCCAGGAGGCACCTGGCTCACGCACTGTTCGAGCCAGGCAGGCAGCGACAGGCCGTAGTCGGGCGGCCTGCGGATGGAGCGGCGACGGCCGGTGGGCCCGCAGGCCAGGAGGCTGGGGTCGGAGGAGAGATCGGGGATCGAGCCCCCGGGTGGATCCGGACCGGGGCCGGAGTGCTCTGAAGCTGCGCCGGCAGCGGGATCCTGGCCTGGAGACGAGCCGCACCCAGGGGCTGTCTCCGCCGGCGCGAAGTCAACCGGCGCGGATGCAGGAGCGGATGCAGTATCGGAAACCGCCCTCAGCATCGGAACCAGCAGCTCGCCACCATGCTATGCAGCCGGGAACCGATCGTTGGGGATGTGACCATCCCGCCATCCGGCATGGCCCTGCCGTCACCCTCCTCCCCCGCAGGCCGCCAGCCGACCGGCAGGGCTCCGGTGCTGCGGATCGGCCACCTTCTGGTGCGCTATCCCGGCAGCCAGGACCCCACCCTCGATGGGCTCGATCTCAGCCTGGATGCCGGGGACCGGCTGGCTCTGGTGGGCCCCTCGGGCTGCGGCAAGAGCACGGTGGCGCGGGCCGTGCTGCAGCTGCTTCCCCCCGGCAGCGACTGCCGGGGCCAGCTCGAGCTCACCGGAACCGACCCCCGCACCCTGCGGCGGGGGGCCCTGCGCCATCTGCGCGGGGAGGCGGTGGGCCTGGTCTTCCAGGATCCGATGACCCGCCTCAATCCCCTGCTCACCATCGGCGAGCACCTGCGGGACACCCTGGCGGCCCACCGATCCGCCTGGCTGCCGAACCCCTCCCGCACCAGCCGGCCGCGGCACCTGGTGCGGGAGAGGGCCGAGGCGCTGCTGCAGCGGGTGGGCATCGCCCGGGATCGGTACGGGAGCTATCCCCACGAATTCAGCGGGGGCATGCGGCAACGGCTGGCGATCGCCCTGGCGATGGCGCTCGATCCCCCGCTGGTGATCGCCGATGAACCCACCACCAGCCTCGACGTGGCCGTGGCCACCCAGGTGATGGGCGAGCTGGCGGGTCTCTGCGCCGAGGCCGGAAGCGCCCTGCTGCTGATCACCCACGATCTGGCCATGGCCGGCCGCTGGTGTGAGCGGATCGCCGTGCTCGATCAGGGACGACTGGTGGAGGAGGCTCCCAGCCTCCAGCTGCTCACCCGGCCGGCCTCCCCCCTGGCCCGGCGCCTGGTCGCCGCCGCCCGGGAGCGGGAGGGCAGCCATGAGCTTCCCCAGCCCCTGGCGCCGGTGCTTCTGGAGCTGGAGGATCTGCGCAGCTGGCACCCTTTGCCCTCGGTGCCCTGGCGGCAGCGCTGGCTCAAGGCGGTGGACGGGGTGAGCCTGACTCTCCACGAGGGGGAGACCATCGGCGTGGTGGGGGCCTCGGGGTGCGGCAAGAGCAGCCTCTGCCGGGCCCTGATGGGACTGGCTCCTGTGCGGGGCGGGGCGGTGCGTCTGCAGGGAAGGGATCTGCGCAGACTGGGAGGAAGGGAGCTGCAGCGGGCCCGTCGGCGCATCCAGATGGTGTTCCAGGATCCGCTGGCCTGCCTCAATCCCCAGATGACGGTGGGGGAAGCGGTGGCCGATCCCCTGCTCATCCATGGCCTGGCCGGCCGGGGAGAGGCCCGGGCGCAGGCACGCCGGCAACTGGCGGCGGTGGGCCTGGAGCCGCCCGAAAGCTTCGAGAACCGGCTGCCGCGACAGCTCTCCGGGGGCCAGCAGCAGCGGGTGGCCATCGCCCGGGCCCTGATCCTCGAGCCGAAGGTGCTGCTCTGCGACGAGAGCGTGAGCATGCTCGATGCCGAGGTGCAGGCCGAGGTGCTCGACCTGCTGCGGGACCTGCAGCAGCGTCTGGGGCTGGGCATGCTCTTCGTGACCCACGACCTCTCGGTGGCCAGCGGCTTCTGCCACCGGGTGATCGTTCTCGATCGGGGCCGCATCGTGGAAGAGGGGCCGGGAGCCGAGCTGCTGCTTCACCCCCGGGCCGCCATCACCCGGACCCTGGTGGACGCCTGCCCGCGCCTGCCGGCGCTGGCCTGAGATGGGGGAGGTGAAGGGAAAGTCCCTGGCACTGCTGCGGATGTTCGTGCTGGTGAATGCCATCGGCATCGCCGTGGCCCTGGGGGTATGGCTCTACGGACAGCAGATCGACGCCATCGTCCACCTGCGGCTCAGCCTCGGTCACGGTCTGCCCCGCTGGCTGGTGCTTCCCGCGATGGGAGTGCTCGGAGGGGGAGCGGCCGGCCTGCTGATCAGTTTCGTGGAGCCGGCGGCGAAGGGGTCGGGAATCGTGGAGGTGCTCCTCTTTCTGGGTGCAGGGTCTGGGCACGGGCATCGCCCTGGCGGCCGCGGCGCCCGGTGGCTTCCTGGCACCGGCGCTGGTGGTGGGCGCCTGTCTGGGGGCCCTCCTCCACCAGATCTCCCAGCTGCTGTTTGATTACGCCCCCTCCACCCTGCTCTTCGCCGGGGCCGGCGCTTTCCTGGGGGGGCTCTGCCGCACCCCGCTCACCGCCATCCTGCTCACGTTCGAGCTCAGCAAGCACTACGCGATGCTGCTGCCGATCGGCTTCTGTGTGCTGACCGCCATCGCCGTGGCCGACCTCTTCGAACCACAGAACCTCAACGACGTTCTGTTGAAGGAAGCCCAGAACGATCCAGCCAGATTCGGGCACGAAGCACCGCCCGCGTCCTCTGCCTGAACCGTCGACCCGGGGCCCGGGCTCTCACAACGACAACCAGCTTGGCGGCGATGGCCGGTAACGGCCTCCCAGGTGCGCTTCCCGAGCCACTGGGTCCATCACTGTGGGCATCACTGTGTCCATCCCCTTTCGGAGTGAATGCGTCCGGCGGCACCGGCGCGGACCCGCAGCACCTCCAGCAGCCGCTGAAAGGCCTCCGGCAGGGGTGCCTCGAACCTCATCCGCTCCCCGCTGATCGGATGGTCCAGCCCCAGCTCCACCGCATGCAACGCCTGGCCCGGCAGGGCGATCGGTAATTTGCGGCAACGGCTGTAGGTGGGATCCCCCACGATCGGGTGGCCCCAGTGGGCGCAGTGCACCCGGATCTGGTGGGTGCGGCCGGTGTCGAGCTGGAAGCGCAGCAGGGAGTGATCCCCGAGCCGCTCGATCAGGCGCCAGTGGGTGCGGGCCTGGCGGCCGGTGTCATCACTCACCACCGCGTACTTCTTGCGGTCCACCGGATGGCGGCCGATGGCCGCCACGATCGTGCCCCCATCCCCCTCCGGCACCCCGTGCACCACCGCCAGGTACTGGCGTGAGGCGATGCGCTTCTGGATCTGCACCTGCAGTTTCACCAGGGCCTCCTGGCTTTTGGCGATCACGATGCAGCCCGTCGTGTCCTTGTCGAGCCGATGCACGATGCCGGGCCGCATCTCTCCGCCGATGCCGGGCAGGTCGGGGCAATGGTGCAGCAGCCCGTTCACCAGAGTGCCGTCCTTGTTGCCGGGGGCCGGATGCACCGTGAGGCCTGCCGGTTTGTTGAGCACGATCAGGTGGTCGTCCTCGTAGAGAACATCGAGAGGGATCGGCTGGGCCACCAGGTAGGGCAGGGGCTCCGGCGGCGGCATCCACAGCTGCACCTGATCGCCCTGGCGCAGGGGCGTCTTGGCTTTGCCTGTCACCCCGTTCACCCGCACGTAATCGGCGTCGATGAACTTCTGGATGCGGGCGCGGCTCTGCTCCGGGCGCTGGCTCACCAGCCAGCGATCCAGCCGCATCGGCAGGGGCCGGGCATAGCGCAGGGTCAGCAGCTCCCCCTCCCCTTCGCCGAAGGCGGCCATCAGAGCTCCCCCGACAGAGCAGCGGCGGCAGCGTCCGTCCCAGCGGCGCGGGGCGGCAGTTCCAGGGCGATCTCTCCCAGCAGGAGGCGGCGGTAGTCGTCGAGCAGGCGCTGGGCCATGCGGGCGGAGTCGCCACTGGTGTGGCGGTCCGCGGCGGCCGCGAGCCACCCCTCCCCATCGATGATTCCCCGCTCACCCGGCGCGCCCGGCAGGGGCTCCGGCGCCACGCCGTAGCGCCGCTCCAGCAGGCCGGCCACCACCCCGGAGCCCGGCACGCACTCCAGGACCGCCAGCATCCGGAGGAAGTCCAGGGCCACCCGCTCCACGTCGTAGGAGGCCTGGCCGATGTCGTCGCAGAGCGCCAGCCGCAGGGCCGCCTGCTGGTCATCGAGGCGGGGAGGGAGCACACCCGGCGCATCGAGCAGGTCGAGATCCTGTCCCAGCCGCACCCAGCGCAGGCTGCGGGTGACACCGGCCCGGCGGGCGCTCTCCACCACCTTCTGGCGCACCAGCCGGTTGATCAGGGCCGACTTGCCCACGTTGGGGAAGCCCAGCATCAGGGCCCGCACCGGCCGGGGGCGCATCCCCCGCGCGGCGCGCCGGGCATTGAGGCTCTCCCCGGAGCGGATCGCCGCCTGCTGCAACTGCTTCACGCCCGTACCCGCCTTGGCGTCGCACCACCAGAGCCCCTCTCCCCGGGCACGGAACCAGCCCGTCCAGGCCCGGCGCGCCTCGGGGGTGATCATGTCCACCCGATTGAGCACCAGCAGGTGCTGCCGGCCCCGGATCCAGCGATTCAGACGGGGATGGCCGGTGGCGGTGGGGATGCGGGCATCGCGCACCTCGATCACCAGATCCACCTTCTCCAGCTGGGTGGCCAGTGCCTTCTCCGCCCTGGCGATATGGCCCGGATACCACTGGATCACCGGCCCTGAGCTGCCGGTGGCGGCTGCCGGGCCCGTCATCAGGGCACCACCATCACGGGGCAGGGGGCCAGCTGGATCACCCGGGCGGCGGTGCTTTCCTGGTCGGTCTCCAGGGTGATGCCCCGGGTGCCCATCACGATCAGATCGGCGTTGATCTCGTCGGCCACGTCACCGATCACGAAGGCCGGTTTTCCCTCCCGCTCGATCACCTCGCAGGCCACTCCCGCCTGCTGAAAGCTGCTGCGGGCCTGCTCGAGGAGCTGGGCGACGGCCGCCGGATCGTGCATCGCGCCCTCCTCGGCCTCCACCACCGAGAGCACCACCAGGCGGCTGCCGTGCTGCTGGGCGAGCTTCAGGGCCACGGCCGCCGTTTCCATCGTCTGGCGGCTGTGGTCGATGGGAAACAGAACGGTCTCGAACATGGCCTGCTGAACGCCCCCCAAGTCCTAGCGCCCGGCGAGGCCCCCTCACCATGGCCAGTGGGTGGGAAGACGGGCTCCGGGTTAATCTCCCCCCGCCCTTCTCCCTATCGGTATTCCATGGCCAAGCGATCCCTCTCCAGCCTCAGCGCCGCCGACCTCCGTGGCAAGCGGGTCCTGGTGCGGGTCGATTTCAACGTTCCCCAGGACGATACCGGCGCCATCACCGACGACACCCGGATCCGGGCCGCCCTGCCCACCATCACCTACCTGACCGGCAACGGCGCGCGGGTGATCCTGGCCGCCCATTACGGCCGCCCCAAGGGTCAGGTGAACGAAGGGATGCGCCTCACCCAGGTCGCCGCCCGCCTCAGTGAGCTGCTGGGCGTGCCGGTGGAGAAGACCGAGAGCTGCATCGGCTCCGATGCCGAGGCCAAGGTTGCGGCCCTCGCCGATGGTGGGGTGCTCCTGCTGGAGAACGTGCGCTTCTTCGCCGAGGAGGAGAAGAACGAGCCCGCCTTCGCCGAGAAGCTGGCGGCCCTGGCGGAGGTCTACGTGAACGACGCCTTCGGCGCCGCCCACCGGGCCCATGCCTCCACCGAAGGGGTGACCCGGTTTCTCAGGCCGAGCGTGGCCGGCCATCTGATGGAGAAGGAGCTCCAGTACCTGCAGGGAGCCATCGACGAACCGAAGCGTCCCCTGGCGGCGATCGTGGGCGGCTCCAAGGTGAGCAGCAAGATCGGCGTGCTCGAGGCCCTGATCGACAAGTGCGACAAGGTGCTGATCGGCGGCGGCATGATCTTCACCTTCTACAAGGCCCGGGGCCTGGCGGTGGGCAAGAGTCTGGTGGAGGAGGACAAGCTGGAGCTGGCCAAGGAACTGGAGGCCAAGGCGAAGGCCAAGGGGGTGCAGCTGCTGCTGCCGAGCGACGTGGTGCTGGCCGATGCCTTCGCCCCGGACGCCAACAGCCAGGTGACGTCGATCGATGCCATCCCCGATGGCTGGATGGGGCTGGACATCGGTCCGGAATCGATCAAGACCTTCCAGGCAGCCCTGGCCGACTGCAAGACCGTGATCTGGAACGGCCCGATGGGGGTCTTCGAGTTCCCCCGATTCGCGGCCGGCACCGACGCCATCGCCCACACCCTGGCCGGCCTCACCGCCAGCGGCACCACCACCATCATCGGCGGGGGCGATTCGGTGGCAGCGGTGGAGAAGGTGGGCGTGGCCGACCAGATGAGCCACATCTCCACCGGCGGCGGGGCCAGCCTGGAGTTGCTGGAGGGCAAGGTGCTGCCCGGCGTGGCAGCACTCGACGAGGCCTGAGGAGATCAGGCCCCCCGGGGCTTCAGCTCGCGAGGCTTCAGCTCACGGGGCTTCAGCTGCCGGAGCCCTTGCTCCAGCGGCCCTTGCCGCCCCGCTTGCCCCACTCCGGCACGGGAATGCCGTTGCGCTCGAAGAGGCTGCGCATCTCCGCCCGGTGGCGCTGACGCTGCTCCTGGTAGGAGGAGCGTTCCTCCCGCATGCACTGGCGCAGGGCGTCGGCACTGGCCGCGGCGGAGATGCAGCGCTCCCCCTTCTGGAGGATGGCGATCCGGGCCTGATGGTCACGGATCGCCAGGGTGCGGTGCTCGGGGAAGATCTTCTGCCACTGCTGCGGGGTGGGGCGACCGCCGGAGGGCTCGCCCACGGGCTGGGCGACGGCGACGCCGGTCGACCCCAGCACCAGCAGGAGAGTGGCCAGGCGCAGGGGGAGCGGGAAGGAGCGGGACATCGGCGGGAGAGGAAAGGCAACGACTCCATCGTGCGGAACCGGTCCGACCGAATTGCTACCGGGAGGGGCCAAGGTGTGACCGGATCTGACCGGGGCCGGGTTCCTGACCGATCCCTCTTCCTTGTCATCCCACCACCGGGCCGGCAGCCAGGCAGCGGCCCCGCAGCACCACGGCGAAACCGTCCGTCCCCCGCCGCCAGAGAAGCTCGCCTCCATGGTCGCGGGCGACCCGCTCGGCGATCGCCAGTCCCAGCCCGCAGTGGCCCTGGCTTCCCCGGGCCCGATCGAGCCGCTGGAAGGGCTGCAGGGCTTTCTCCCATTCCCCCGGGGTGATCCCCTCGCCCCGATCCCACACCTCGATCTCGAAGCCATCCGCACCGATCCGCCGCAGCGCCAGCCGCAGCGGTGGCCGGCCATGGCTGAGGGCATTGTCGAGAAGGTTGGCCACCGCCCGCGCCAGGGTGGTGGGTCTCACCCGGCACTCGAACGGCACCAGGTCGAGCACCAGCGGCACGTCATCGATGCCCGCCGCCGCCTCCGCGACGAGCTCCTGCAGGGGAACCAGCACGGGAGGCTCCGCCGCTTCGGCACCGGCAAAGAGCAGGAACTGGCGGGTGATGCGTTCCAGGGAGGCGAGGTCGGCCTCGGCCCGTTCCCGCTCCTCGGCCGTGAGAACGGCTGCGGCAGCCAGGTCCAGCCGCAGCCGCAGCCGGGTGAGGGGACTGCGCAGGTCATGGGCGATGCCGGCCAGCATGGTGGTGCGCTCCCGGCTGGCCCGCTCGAGGCGATCGAGCATGGCGTTGAACCGGCCGGTGAGGCGTCTCACCGAACCCACCCCCCGGGCCGGCACCGCCGTCGGGAGGGCCTCCAGGCCCACCCCGGCCAGGGCCTCCTCCAGCAACCGCAGAGGACGCTGCACCTCCAGGGCGAGGTAGAGGAGCATCGTGCCCAGCCCCCCCGCCACCACGGCCAGGGAAAGCTGGAGGGGATCGGGGGGCCAGCCCCGCAGCGGCGGCAGCGGAGCGAACAGCCACACGGTCTCCAGGGGGGAATTCATCTCCACCCACACGCCCCGGGGAGCGGAGCTGGACGGCCATACGACCGGACAGCGCACCAGGCGGTCGCAGAGTTCCCGGCGGAGGCGTTCGGCCTGGGGGCGCAGCCGCTGGTCCACCGGGCGGGAACGGGCAGGGCGATCGGGTTCCGGCCGGCTGCCGACCACCAGGCGCAGGCCACTGATCTCCCCCACCGCCGCCGGGCTGAAGCGCTCCAGCGCCAGTTCCGTGAGGCTCACGTTGAACGCCACCTCCGAACCCATCTGACGCAACTGGGCCTGCTCCACCCGGCGCCCCAGCAACAGTTGCAGCAGCAGCAGACTGAGGGCGGTGGCGCCCACCGCCAGGGCTCCGTAGCCCAGGCCCCGCCGCAGGGGATGGCGGTCAGCTCTGGCGGGGCTTGCCATCGGGAACGAACACGTAGCCGTAGCCCCACACCGTCTGCACGTAGCGGGGACGGGCCGGGTCGGGCTCGATCAGCCGGCGCAGCCGCGACACCTGTACATCCATGCTGCGGCTGTCGGTGTCGCTGGTGGGGCCGCGGGCCAGTTCGATCAGCCGCTCCCGCGACAGGGGACGGTGGGGATGCTGAACGAAGGCGGCCAGCAGAGCGAATTCTCCGCTGGTGATCACCACCGGCCTGCCGGCCCGCTCCAGCGTGCGGGCCGCCAGATCGATCTCGCTGTCGCCGAAGCGAACTGTCTCCCCCTCGGGCAGGGGCACGCCGCCGGGAAGCTGGCCACGGCGGCGCAGCACCGCCTCGATCCGGGCCGTGAGTTCGCGCGGCAGGAAGGGCTTGGCCAGATAGTCATCGGCCCCCTGCTCGAGACCGATGATGCGATCCACCGCATCGGCCCGGGCCGTGAGCATCACCACGGGCAGGTCATCGGCCCCATCCCGGATCCGCCGCAGCAGGGTGAGGCCGTCCTCACCCGGAAGCATCAGATCGAGCACGAGCAGGTCCGGACGCTGGCCCTGGAGCCGGGCCATCAGCTGCGCGCCATCGGTGAGGCAGCGCACCTCGTAGCCCTGCTCCCCCAGGTAGGAGGCGAGCATCCGGCGCAGCTCGGGGTCGTCATCAACCACCCAGATCCGGTGAGGCCGGCCCATGGTGCCCAGCAACGGCGACAGCGACAGTATGCGGCCCGAGCCGCACGGCGTATGGGGGCGGCAGGAGAGGGCATCGGTAAAGTGAGCCGATGAAAAATCGTGGCCGCGAAGACGGAGACATGAGGCTGCTGATCAACGCCGTTGAAATGTTCGACCTCAAGGGCAGTGGAATCAAGTACTTCAGCCGTTCCCTCTTTCGTGCAGCCCAGGAAATCAGCCCAGGGAGCAATTCCCTGCTTCTGCAGATCAGCGGCCGGCGAAGCGAAAGCTTCCTTGCCGATTCAACAATCTTCCAGGTTCATGAAGAGCACCCCAATCAACCCTCTCTGCTGCTGAGGAAGGGAAAACTCCTGCTGCGGGAAAAAGCCCGTGCCAGCTTCCGTGTCGGTGCTCCCAGAGTCCGGATCAGAGCGATCGGAACCAGTGACCCGATGCTGCCGACCGCCCTGCGGCGCCTGCCATCGTCCGGGGGCGAAGATGGCGGAGAAGCTGAAGAGCCCAAACAGCATCCGATGGCCTCAGCAAGGGATACACCTTATTTTCACGGCGGTGTTGATCTCTTCAGATTGGCGAAAGAACGCTACGTGATCAGTCGCCGACCCACAAGAATGCGACTGGAGGATCTCTCGGCGAAGGCCAGGAAAGCGATGATCTTCCATAACCCTCTCCCCTTTCCCCTGCTGGCGGAGGGCATGCTGAACGTAACCACGATTCACGATGTGATTCCTCTCACGCATCCGGAACTCTGTCTCGACAATCCAGCCGAGGTGTTCTCCCTGCTGAGCCAGACGATCGATCACTGCGATGGCATCCATTCCATCAGTCATTACACAGCGGAAACTCTTCTCAGCATCTTCGGGGAACGGCTGCGCCCGAAGCTGTGGGTGATCCAGCAGCCCACCCCCCTGCCCTCCGATCAGCCAGGAACAGCAGGCGATCGGTGCTCCGCAGAAGTCTCGCCGCCTTCGACCGCTTCCATGCAGAGGGAGATGGCTATCTGCTCCAGCTGGGTTCGATTGAGCCGAAGAAGAACCACGAAACCAGCCTCGAAGTGTTCCGGGAGCTCAGGAAAGTCCACCCCGGTCTGCGCCTCGTGGTGATCGGCAAGCAGGGCTGGCTGTGCCAGGAGGTATGTGATGCCCTGGCCGGCGCAGCGGGCGAAGGGATCGCCTGGATGGGCTCCCTGCCGCGAGCCGCCGTCGCCAACTATCTCCTCGATTCCCTGGTGCTTCTCTTTCCTTCGATTGTGGAGGGCTGGGGACTGCCACCGATCGAAGCCATGGCCAGAGGAACCCCTGTGGTGGCCTCCGGCATCGCCGCCTGCAGGGAAGCCTGCGACGAAGCGGCGACCTATGTGAGGAATCCGATGGACAGCGCCGGTTTCCGCGATGCGATCCTCGAGCTCCTCGGGGATCGGGAGCGCTATGCGGCGGCGGTGCGGGAAGGGCTCGCCCGGGCCCAGCACTACAGCCACGCCCGCTTCCGGCAGGAGCTGCAGGCGCTGTACCGCGCACTGGCGTGAGGCGTCCTTCCCTGATCCAGATGGTGAGGGAATCCCCCCCGGGCTACGGGGGCGTGGAGCGGGTGGCCCATGAACTTGCCACGGCGCTCCGGGCCAGGGACAGGGACACCCTCACGCTCAGTCTCCGGCCGGCGGCGAGCCCTGCCCTCGAGCGGCCCCTACCCGTGGTCTACCGCTGCGAACGGCTGCCGGGATGGACGCTGGGGAGGCTGGTGCTGCCCGTTCCCGGCCGCCGGCTCCTGACGCGTGCTCACCGCAGCGGCATCCGCTGCTGGTGCATCTGCCCTGTCCCACGCTGCTCGCCATCTGCGTCATCGCCCGGGTTCTGCGACCGAATCGCACCCTGGTGCTCTTCTGGCATGCCTTCCTGGAGCCCGGGGCCAGCCTGCGGGGATCGTTCAGCCGTCTCTACGAGTGGCTGGCTCTCCGCTGGGCCGCCCGCGGACCCGATCTGGTGATCACCACCTCTCCGGACCTGGCACGGAGTCTCTCCCGGGAAGGAGTTCCGGGCACCGGTCTGCGGATTCTTCCCTGCTGTCTTTCGGCCGGAACCGAAGCCAGAGCGGCACGGATCCTGGCCGATCGCCGACAGACGGGCCGCCCGCAGGCCGGGGGATCCCTTCCGGGTGATCTTCATCGGCCGGCTGGCCAGCTACAAGCGGGTGGACTGGCTCATCCAGGCCTTCCAGCGGTCCCCGGCTTCCATTCTCCACATCGTGGGCGATGGACCCCAGCGCCGCTCCCTCGAGCGCCAGGCGTCCCGGGGCGGCAGGGGGGCAGCGATCCTCTTCCATGGCCAGGTGAGCGAACCGGAGAAGCTGTCCCTTCTGGCCGAATCCGACTTGCTGGTGCTGCCCGCCGACAAGTGCAACGAGGCCTTCGGCATCGTGCAGCTCGAGGCCATGGCCTGCGGGGTGCCCGCGCTGGCCTTCCCCCGGCCCCGCTCCGGGGTGGCCTGGGTGGGCGGCCTGGGGGAATCTCTGGCCCCGGCACCGGCAGGGGAGAGCGAGATCGAACAACTGGGCGAGATCCTGAATCGTTTCGTCCACTCGCCGGAGCTGTGGGAAGAAGCCGCCCGGAGGGCCCGGCTCCGGTATGAGGAGATCTTCGCCAGGTCGGTGTGGGAGCGGCAACTCGATGCGGTGCTGGCATGGAACTGCTGAGCAACCTGCTGCTCTTCCAGCCCGGATACTCGGGATTCTCGAGCTATGTGCGCAGGGTGCTGCCGGGGCTGCCGGGCCACCGCCTCCTCCTCGATGGCCCGCAGGGGGCGGCCTGTCGAAGGGGAGACCAGCTGCCGGATCACCCGCCGGCCTCGCGGCGCCTGGCTCTGCTGCAGCGCCTCTCCCTCACCCAGCACGGGGTGGACGTGCGCGCGACCCTGGCGGCCGCAGGCCTGGCGGAGGACCGCCTGGCGGCGATCTACAGCCCCTTCAGTGACCACCTGTTCGCCCTGCCCCGGATTCCCCAGGTGATCACCTGCCACGACCTCACACCACTGCATCTTCCCAACAGCCGCAAGGCCTCCTGGCGGATGCGCCACTGGCTGCCCCGCCACCTGCACCGAGCCCGGAGGGTGATCGCCATCAGCGGGTTCGTCGCCGATCAGCTGCTGGAGCTGGGCCTTCCGGCCGAGCGGATCCGGATCGTGCCGAATGGCATCGCCATCAGCCATCACCGCCGCTCCGGCCCTGCATCGGCCGATCTCGTGATGCTGGCCCGCCATGACCGGAACAAGAACGTGCTGCATGCGCTTCGGGGCTTTTCCCAATTCCTGGTCCGACGACCGGACTGGCCCGGATCCCTCCTGGTCGTGGGAAGACAGGGACGCTGCACCGGAGATCTGCAGCGAGCTGTGGGCGAACTGGGTCTGTCGGAGAAGGTGCGGTGGATCGGTGGCCTGCCGGAAGCAGGGTTGGAGGAGGTGCTGCGTACCAGTCTGGCCCTGATCTCGACCTCCAGGATGGAGGGATTCAACTATCCCGTACTTGAAGCGATGGCTGCGGGCCTGCCGACCCTGATCAGTTCGATCCCCGTGCACCATGAACTCTATGAAGAAGCTGCCTTGTTCTTCCGGATCGATGACCGGGGCGAACAGCTTGCGGAGTGCCTGGAACGGCTGGATCAGGAGACAGGATTATGGAAGGAACTATCCCGTAATGGGATTGATCGAGCTGAGAAGTATTCCCTGCAGGCGCAGCAAAAATCAATTATGGGAGTGATTACGGAAATGGTAAACAGCCATCTGTAAGCATTCATGATCCATGTCAGGCGCCATGGAATCAACCGATCACCTGAGGGATGACTTCGGTGTAACCATTGGCAGTGAGGTAATCACGAACCTGGGACTCGCTCTGATAATTAGCGTATTGGATATTACCATCTGCATGCATGAGCGAGCGAAGGTAAGCAGTTCCATCATTCACTTTCCAGTAGAGCTCCTGGAATCCGTCTCCGTCGAAGTCTCCAGAGGTCTTGAGAGTAAGATTGTCAATCAGGAGATCGTTTTGAAAGCGCTTCTGGCTATCAAAGTCACTGAATCTTTGAACAATGCCTAGCTCTACGAGAGGATCGATGTAGATTCCGACAACACGGGTATTGCCCCCCAGGCCATTGTTGTTGTAATTAATCTGGCCTGTGATCGGATCCACCCCAACGGTTGCCCAGCGACCTGTAACCCTGTTGGTGAAAATCCCTTCGGGAAGGCCGTCTCTGTTGACATCCGCCTCTCCTTGGTACTTATAAGAATCGGAGATCGCGCTATTGCCGCTGAAGCCGGGAATGCCATGAAGGCTCCCGTCGTAATCCTTGATCGGCAAGCTGTAATTCGTTCCTTTATTGAACTGTGAGGAAGGCGTAGCGTTCAGAAATTGGGCGGTCAGCTGGAAAGTGTAGGCGCCTGATGCTGTGGAATTATCGAGATCAGAGATGCGCAGAAATCCTGATCCCTGGAATCCAGTGAGGGTAAAGGATTGCTGAGCCTGGTAGCTGAGGCTTCCCAGAACGGAATCAGAAGGATCGAGGATGCCGTTACGATTTGAATCGCTGATTATTTCATATCTGAATTTGGCCGTGGACCTGGCGCCACCGGTGACGCTTAGAAAACTCAGTAAGTTACCCCCTCCTCCGACAACGTCATAGGACACGACGACTTCAGGGGCGGCCGAAGTCAATGTTCCGAATGGTGCCTGGACCTGGTCTGGCGCGAATGTGAGTGTAGCCATTGACTGAAAATGCTTTGTATATATTTTAGCACGAGGCTGGGTTCAGCCCCGTTGCCGTCAACCCATGGGGTCAGCCTTCCGGGCGGCACACGGATCGGTGACCTCAGGGCTGCAGGGCTCGCCGGTCGGCCACCACCCGCACCCGCTTGGTGGCGCTCACCACCCCCTGAGGATGGACCAGCAGCACAGCCCAGGTCTGGAAGCCGGGGGAGAGGGGGGCCTGCACCGTCTTGAAGACACCGCCACCCCCCAGGGCCGCGAGTTCGATGCTGGGGCTCTCCATGGCCGCCACCTGCTCGGGGGTGAGGGCCACGATGCCGCCGGCCGTGAGGGCCCCATCGAGGGGCTCATCGAAGATCACGTCCACGTCGTAACGCTGGCCCGTGAGCACCGTATCCGGGATCAGCAGGCTCACCGAGGGGGAGCGTTCGCCGCTGCGCAGAATCGACTGTTCCCGCAGCACCGTCTGGCCCTTGATGGTCTGGCCGTCGCTCTGCAGAGCCAGCTGCTGCTCCCCATCGAGGCGAAAGGTGCTGAGACCCTGACGCCGGGTGCCGCTCACCTGGATCATCACGGTGGAACGGCCGTCGTCGAGGGGCTTTCCGGGCCGGACCTGCCAGCGCAGGTCGGGAAACTCCTTGCGCAGCAGACGGCGGCGGCTCTGCAGCAGCTCCGGATCGAGACCGGGCCCCGCCTGCAGCAGGGCCGCGAGGGCGGCATCGTTCTCCTGGTTGAGGGCCGCTTCCAGGGCCTGGAGCGGGGCGGGGGGAGGGGTGGCCGCCCGCAGGGGGGCTCCGAGGGGCAGAGCGACCTGTGCCAGACACACACCCAGCAGGAAGGGGGACAGCGATCGGAAGGAGGGCATCAGGGCGGCGCGGCCGGAGCTGGGGAGGCCGGGAATCGGCTTTTAAGTTAGGCGCGCCTGGCCCCTGCACCCATGCCGACCCTGCTGATCGCTGCCAGCGGTACGGGTGGCCACCTGTTCCCCGCCCTTGCGGTGGCGGAAGCCCTGCCGGTGGAGTGGAGGGTGCACTGGCTGGGGGTGCCGGACCGGCTCGAACGGGAGCTGGTGCCGGGCCGCTACCCGCTGCACACGGTGAGGGCCGGCGGGCTGCAGGGCCGCGGGCTGCGCAGGCTCTGGAATCTTCTCCAGCTGATCAACGCGGCACGGCCGGTGCGACGGCTGATCCGCAGGGAAGGGGTGGATGTGGTCTTCAGCAGCGGCGGCTACATCGCGGCACCGGCGATCCTGGCGGCACGCTGGTGCCGGGTGCCGGTGGTGCTGCACGAGAGCAATGCCATTCCCGGCAAGGTGACCCGGCTGCTGGGGCGGTTCTGCACCCGGGTGGCGGTGGGTCTGCCCCAGGCGGCCGAGCGGTTGCCGCGCTGCCGCCCGCTGCTGACCGGCACACCGGTGCGGCAGGCCTTCCTCGATGGGGCCTCGCTGCCGGACTGGGTGCCGAGCGGCAGCGGCCCTCTGGTGCTGGTGATGGGCGGCAGTCAGGGGGCGGTGGGGCTGAACCGGATGGTGCGGCCCCTGCTGCCCCGGCTGGCGGCGGCCGGATGCCGGGTGGTGCATCTCACCGGCAGCCACGACCCGGAGGCGGGCATGCTGCGGCTGGAGGGGGTGGTGGAGCGGCAGTTCAGCGACGAGCTGCCCGGGCTGCTGCAGCATGCCGATCTGGCCATCAGCCGGGCGGGCGCGGGCAGTCTCAGCGAGCTGGCGGTGTGCGGCACTCCGGCGATCCTGGTTCCCTTCCCGGCCGCCGCCGACCGCCATCAGGATGCCAACGCCGCCGCCGCCGCCGAACTGGGAGCGGCGGTGATCGTGTGGCAGCACGACCGGGAGGAACCGGCCCTGGAGCGGGCGGTGTGGCGCCTGCTGGGGCCGCGGCTGCGGGGGGCGGCTCCGGCATCGGATCCCCTGGTCGCGATGGCGGCCGGCATGGAGCGACTGGGGGTGAGGGATGCCGACCGGCGCCTGGCGGAGCTGCTGATCGCCCTCGCCTGATCTGCCTGGCTGCTGCCCCTCGCGCGCCTGATCTCCCCGCTCTGCTCTGGACGGTGATGGAGCCTGGGAAGCTGCCTCCAGGCCTGGTGCGGCTTCTGGAGGACCCTGCCTGCCCGCTGCTGGTGGGTGCGGCCAGCGCCTGGGAACTCGCCACGAAATGGCGGATCGGCCAACTGCCCGGAGCCACCCGGATGGTGCGGACATGCGGACGGGCCCTCGATGGGCTGGCTGCGAGCGAACCGCCGATCAGCAGCAGGGACGCTCTCCAGGTGGGCCTCTGGAAGGTGGAGCACGCCCAGGCTGTGGCTGGTGGCCTCGGCGTACGTGCGCTCGATCGCCACGCGGCAGAGGCTGATCGGGCGGTAGCTGCCGGTGTGGGCCGTTTCACATGCCCGCTGCGCCGCTTCATGTCTTCATCTCGTACCACCGCGATGAGAAGCTGCGTGAGGACCTGGCCACCCACCTCTCCACCCTGCAGGGGCGCACTCACTCCTTCTCCAACTCTCCCCAAGCCGTAGCCACGACAGGCCCGAAAACCGCCCGAAGTCCCGATCGAAGCTCACCAGCCCCAGCGCGGTCATGGGGGGTGAACGCCACGGTGTCGGCCGCCTGTTCCTCCCAGCAGCGGCAGGCGGCGGCGTGGTGCCTGCGGCCACCCCAGGCCAGCGCCAGCCAGAGGTTGAGATCGGGAAGATCCAAGATCCACCCCACCAGCTTCCGTGGTTCTTTCACTCCTGCTCCCGGAGGGCGAACAGACCGGCGTTGCTGAGCCGATCAGGCGTCAGGGGGAGGCCGCAGCGGCACTGACGTCGTGGGCAGACAGCCAGCCAGTCTGAAAAGTGAGCTGGGCTGTTGATGACGATGGCGATGGTGTCTCTCTCCGAAGCGAAGAACCATCTCTCCGAACTGGTCGCCCGGGTGGAGCGTGGCGAGGAGATCTCGATCTCCCGTCGTGGTGTGCCGGTGGCTCGCCTGGTGGCCGTTCGCCCCTCCAGCGGCACTGCTGACCAGCGCGCGCAAGTGGCCGGTGCCCTTTCCTGCCTGCGGCAATTGCGCGCAGACCTCGTGCTGGAGGGCGACCTCAAGGCCCTGGCCCGCGAAGGGCTGGCCTGATGAGGCCCGCCGCGGCGAGCACCTGCGGCTTCGTGCTCGACAACTCCGTTCTCTGCGGCTGGTTCCTCGCCAATCAGGCCGATGACTGCACCGAAGCGATCGCTGCCCTCCTGCTGGAAAGCGAAGCGGCAGCCCTCGCCGAGGCGGCCTGGGCGGCGGGCGTGGGGGTGGTGAAGGGCTGATTCAGGCGGCCCAGATCTCGCTCAGATCGATCGCCAGGCCGGGGAACTGCGGGCCCCCTTCGAGCTGCGTCGCCTCGCTGATCCGCTGCGGAGTCGTTCCCTCCCCGGCAGCGGTGCCCCGCCACACCTCCACGCTGCGGGCATCGGGCAGCAGCAACCAGCCCAGGCTGGCGCCGTTCTCCATCCAGCAGGCCATGCGGCGCTCCAGATCGGCGGGCCGATCCCTCGGGCTGGCCAGCTCCACCACCAGGTCGGGGCAGAGGGGCGGAAAGCCGCGCCGCTCCGCCTCGCTGAGGGCCTGCCAGCGCTCCAGCCGCACCAGGCTGGCGTCGGGGCTGCGCACCGAGCCATCGGGAAGCAGGAAACCGCCGGAGCTGTCGAACACCTTCAGGGGCAGGCCGCTCTGGCGCACGGCCAGCCAGAGCAGGGCACCGAGGGTCTGGTTGCGGGCACTGGTGTCTCCACCGGTGGGTGTCATCTCGATCAGCTGGCCATCGGCATCGAGCTCCAGCACCGCCTCCGGGTTGGCGGCGCACACCTCGGCGAACTGCAGCGGCGTCAGCCGCAGCGTGCGGGGCAGGGTGAGCATCGGGGGCCCGGCGCAAGGGCTGCGATTCAGGTTAGGAGGGGTGGCATGGCCGAAGATCGACTCCACGACCTGGTGCCCGTCCACCCCAGACCGCCACCTCGGCGGACCAGGTTCCCTGGCGCTGGATCCCTGCGTGCGTGCTCTGATCCGTCGATGCTGATCACAGGCATGCCAAGGGGCTGCTCCCTTCCTGAATCGAGGGATGTCACTGAGCCTCCCTTGCCAGCGCCTTGAGGATGCGGCGGTTCCCGCGCCGGTCCTGCAGGCCGATCCGCAGCCAGCTCTCTCCCAGCCCCTCGAAGGAGCGGCAGTCGCGCAGCAGGATCCGGTGCCGCCGCTCCAGGGCCAGGCGCTGGGGCTCCAGCGAAACGGGAAGGCCCTGGCGCTCGCCCCGCACCAGCAGGTAGTTGGCCGCCGAAGGCATCGGCACCAGGTTCGGGATCGCGGCCAGTCCCGCCGCCAGCCAGGCTCCTTCCTGCCGCACCCAGCCCTGCACCCGCCGCGTCCAGCGCGACAGGGCTGGCCCATCGGCCAGCAGCGCCTCCGCCACCGCCGCCGCGGGCCCGTTCACCGGCCAGGGATCCCGCCAGGCGCCCCAGCGCTCCAGACGCTCGGGCCGGCCCAGGGCATAGCCGAGCCGCAGGCCGGCGACGGAGAACAGCTTGGTGAGGCTGCGGATCACCACCAGGTTCGGATGGGCCGCCAGCAGAGGGATCAGCGACTGGTCCTCACCGCCGGGCACCAGGGGCAGGAAGGCCTCATCGGCGATCACCAGGGCGAACCGCTCCAGCAGGGGCTCCAGGGAGGCGCGGCTCCAGAGCTGGCCGGTGGGGTTGTGGGGATTGGTGAGCCAGAGCACGGCCGGCCCGCCCGCCGCCGCGGCCGCCGCCCCGGCCTGGCTCAGGGGAAACGGCGCCGGGAACGCCCCGTCCCAGCGGCGCGGCAGGGGCAGCCTCTCCCAGGCTCCTCCCCAGCAGGCGAGGGCGCGGCGGTAATCGGCGAACCCGGGCGTGGGCAGCAGGCTGGGGCCCGCCGCGGCGGCATCCCGCGCCGCCCAGGTGAACAGCTCGGCGGCGCCGTTGCCCGGCAGCACCCAGGCCGGATCAAGCCTGTGGTGGGCGGCGATGGCGGCGCGCAACCCCGCGTAGGAACGGTCGGGGTAGTCGCGCAGGGCCAGGCCGCCGCCGGCCGAGAGCGCCCGCCCCAGGGCCCGGCGCACCGCCGCCGGCGGCCCGAAAGGTACCAGGGAGGCACTGGCATCGAGAATCTGCTCGGGCCGGCAACCGAGCCGGCGGGCGATGGCGCTGCGGTTGCCACCGTGGGGCTCTGCCTCGGGTTGCCCGAGGGGTTCACGTGCCTCCGGAGCGTCGGGGGGCATGGCCGGCCTGCCGAGGCGTTCCTGGGGTTGTACCACGCAGGCGGCGACGCCCAGGGCGGGCGAGGAACGGCTGGATCGGGACACTCCAAATTTGGCCAACTCTCGACAAAACGAACGGCGGACCAGAAAGCCGCTTCCATTGTCAAGGATTGACAAGACCTGACAATTCTGACAGCTTGAAGGCTGGAGCAGGCTCAGCGGAGGTCGCCATGACGATGAATGTCAATCTCTCCCCCCAGCTCGAAGCGATGGTGAAAGCCAAAGTCGCCTCGGATCTCTACACCTCCGCCAGTGAGGTCGTCCGCGAAGCCCTGCGACTCATGGAGCAGCAAGACCAGGTCAGGGCCGTGAAGCTCCAGCAGTTGCGCTCCGACATCCAGGAGGGCCTGACCAACGGTTCGCCCGCCCCTTGGAACGCAGCAGAGATCAAGCAGGACGGGCGCAAGCGCAAGGCCTCGCAACGCGTTGCCCCCCAGGGCACGTAAACCGTGGCGGTGATTGTTCTCCAGCCCCGCGCCAAGGCTGATCTGGTTGAGATTTGGGAGTTCATCGCCGATGACAGCGACACTCAGGCCGATGCGCCTGCACGCGACCGGAAACTCGATCACCGAACCCCTGACGAACGACCGAAACACCGCTCGACACAGGAACTTTGAACGGCTCCTCGACGTCATCAAGGGCAGTCTGTCCGGCGACGAAAAGCGGGCAGACGGTGCGAACAGCAGCTCCCAGGGGACGATGCGATTCCGGACTGGACAGATTCCGGTCTGGAGCTCCGCGATGCCCGCCCCTCTGTCGTTGCGGATCAAGGGGCGGTACATGGCCAGACGGGCCAGGCTATGGCTACCGGGGGTGCGGGTCTCCCGCCGCGAGCACGGGGAGTGACCTTGCCTCGATGACCTCGCCTCCCCCCTGAGCGAAGAGACAGCCACCTCAGAAGGCCTCGGCGGTTCCGCTGCAGCGCTGCTGCAGCGGCTCCGGCCAACGAGGCCGCGATCCTGCGCCTGCGGGAGTCGCCGGAATCCGGGCGGAGCCTGGCCCTGAACGCAGCTCCCTTAGCCTCGGGCCATGGCGATCCTCAGCCACCTCCTGCCGGAGCCGTTGCGGGCCGATCTGCCGCCGGTGCTGCATCGGCTGGAAGCGCAGCTCCACCCCCGGGGACTGTGGCTGTTCGGCAGCTGGGCACGGGGTGAGCAGAGCCGGCGGTCGGACATCGATCTGTTGATCCTGGGCCTGGACGGGGTGCGTCTGCTGGATGCCTGTGACCGGGCGCTGCGCGCGATCGAACCCTCTCCCCTGCCGGTGCAACCCCTGGTCGCCGGAGAGTCCCTGCTGAATCGCCATGGCGATTCCCCTTTCTGGCGCGGCGTGCGGGCCGATGCCATCCCCCTGCTGGAGGGGTGTCGCTTCGCGTGACCCTCGCCGCCTCCGCGCCCGTCGCCCAGCTCCAGCCGCTGATCGCGGCCATCGGCCGGGTGCTGCTCGGCAAGGAGCATGAGGTGCGGCTGGCCCTGGCCTGCCTGCTGGCCCGCGGCCATCTGCTGATCGAGGACCTGCCCGGGGTGGGCAAGACCACCCTGGCCGAGGCCCTGGCGCGCAGCTTCGGACTCGCCTTCAAGCGGGTGAGCTTCACCAGCGACCTGCTGCCGGCGGATCTCACCGGCATCAACGTGTTCGACCCGGCCGGCGGCGGCTTCCACTTCCAGCCGGGGCCCCTGTTCTCCCAGGTGCTGCTCGCCGATGAGATCAACCGGGCCTCTCCCCGCACCCAGAGCGCCCTGCTGGAGGCGATGGCGGCCGGGCGGGTGA
The DNA here is from genome assembly GCA_963847745.1 of uncultured cyanobacterium. Lineage (GTDB taxonomy): Bacteria > Cyanobacteriota > Cyanobacteriia > PCC-6307 > Cyanobiaceae > Cyanobium. Next base: position 266,954 of record CAWKAW010000021.1, read on the forward strand.
GCGTGGACGGCATCAGCCATCCCCTGCCGCGCCCGTTCCTGGTGATCGCCACCCAGAACGGCCTCGATCAGAGCGGCACCGCGCCGTTGCCGGAATCCCAGCTGGATCGCTTCCTGATGCGCCTCAGCCTCGGCTTCCCCACCCGGGAGGCGGAGCGGGCCCTGCTGGAGGGGCGGGCAGCACGGCCCGACAGCATCCCCAGCCGCCTGCAGCCCCAGGATCTGCTTGCCCTGCAGGATCTCGCGGAGCAGCAGCACTGCAGCAGGGCCCTGCTCGACTACGTGCTGGATCTGCTCGCCCGCAGCCGGGAGAGCGGCCCCGACGGTCGGCTGCCCCTCTCCCCCCGGGCCGGCCTTTCCCTGGTGGCCGCAGCCCGGGCCTGGGCCCTGCTCGAAGGCCGCGACCACGTCCTCCCCGACGACGTGCAGGCCGTGCTGGCACCGGTGTGTGAACACCGGCTCGATGGGGGTCAGCCGGCCGGCGCCGCCGACGCAGGCAGCCGCGCCCTGCTCCAGGCTGTGGACGGTCTGCGCTGATGGAGCCGGGCTGATGGAACTCGGCAGGCCCCTGCAGGGGGAGCGGCTGCGGCTGGGGTTGCGCAACCTCTACATCCTTCCCACCCGCTTCGGCTGGCTGTGGCTGGGGGGAGCCCTGTTCCTCCAGCTGGTGGCCCTGCAGCTGCAGAGCAACGGTCCCCGCCTGCTGGGCTTTCTGATGCTGGGTCTGTTCCTCCTGGCCCTGCACCTCACCCACTTCAACCTGCAGGGCCTGGAACTGCGCTGCGGCCGGCCCGACCCTGGATTCGCGGGCTCCGAACTGGCCTATCCCCTGCTGGCGCGCTGCCCCGGTCGCTGCGAGGGACTGCGGCTGGGGCTGGGGCAGAGCCCCCTCGGAGCGCCCCGGGCGCTGGATCCGGGCGAGCATCGGCTCTCGGTGCCCTGGACGCCGCAGCATCGCGGCCTGCAGCGGCCGGGCCGGCTGCGGCTGCAGACCACCGCCCCCCTGGGGCTGTTCGTGTGCTGGACCCGCTGGGATCCTGCCGTCCCCCAGCTGGTGATTCCCGCCCGTCACCCCGGACCGGTGCGCCTGCTGCACCGGGGGGAGGCGGCCGCAGTCCGGGCCCGCCGGGAGGGACCTGTCGACCCCCACCAGGAGGGCAGCGAGCACTGGCAGGACCTGCGGCCCCACCGGGAAGGCGACAGCGCCAGCCGGTTGGCCTGGAAGCTGCTGGCCCAGGGGCGAGGTCGCCATGCCAAGCACTTCCTCGATCCCGTGCCGGCACCGCCCCTGCTGGCGGCGGATCCTTCCGTGCCGTTCGAGCAGGCGCTCGAGCACCTCAGCGAACGGATCTGGCGCCTGCATGGCCAGGGAGCCGCCTACGGACTGCGGCTGGGGGAGCGGATCATCCCCCCCGCCCGGGGAGCCGGCCAGCGGGACCGCTGCCTGGAGGCCCTGGCGACCTGCCGGTGAGGAACCACGCCGCCCGGTTGCAATGGCTGGCGATGGCCCCGCTGGCACTGGGGATGGTGGGGCTGCCGCCGGGCCCGCCCCTGGGCTGGCTCACGATCGTGCTGCTGGTGGTCACCGCTCTGAAGCTGCTGGAAGCGCGCAGCCTCCCGGAGAGGCGGCTGGTGAGCCTGCTGCAGCTGCTCACGGCCGGACTGCTGGCGGCCCTGCGGCCCGAACTGGGACCGAGCCTGCTGCAGGCCCTGGCCTGTCTGATCGCCCTGGCCGGACTGCTGGGCCTGGAACTGGAGGAGGGAGCTGATGGCGGCTTGCTGCTGCGCCGCAGCCTGCAGCTGCTGACGGCCGCCCTGCCGGTGGCCCTGGTGCTGTTCCTGCTGCTGCCCCAGCTGCCCCCCCTGATCCCCCTGCACACGGGCCCGCCGAAGGGAGCGGTGACGGGTCTGAACCCCGTTCTCGAGCCGGGCGCCATCGCCGAGCTGGCCGCCAGTGATGCGCCGGCGGCGCGGGTGGCCTTCCCCGGGGGAGAACCCCCGCCTCCGGAGCAGCGCTACTGGCGCGTGCTCGTGCACGACCGCTTCGACGGCCGCTCCTGGAGCGGTCCCACGCCATCGGACCGGCAGCAGGAAGCGCGGGACCCCGCCGCCCCGCTGGGTCCCATGGGCGAGCTCTGGCAGGAGGAGCCGAGCGGGCTGGCGGTGGTGCCGTGGAGTGGGCGGGGCCGGCCCCTGGGCCAGGAGCTGCGGCTGGAGCGAAACGGCGAGCTGCGACACCGGGCCTCCGCCGACCGCCGCAGGATCTATGGCCTCTCGGGCGGGGGGGAGACGCCCGCCTGGCGCCTCGAGCCAGCCTCGGACCGGGATCTGGAACTGCCCGGCAGCGGCGATCCGCGGCTGAGGAGGCTGGCGGCGGAGTGGAGAGACCTGGGTCCGCCATCGCTGCGGCTGCGGGCCGCCGAACGCTGGTTCCGCCGCCAACCCTTCCGCTACACCCTGCGGCCTGGCTCCCTGCCGCAGCGGAACCCCCTGGATGCCTTCCTGTTCGAGCGGCAGGCGGGGTTCTGCGGCCACTACGCCAGCGCCTTCACGGTGCTGATGCGGGCAGCGGGCGTGCCGGCACGGGTCGTGAGCGGCTACCGGGGCGGCGCATGGGTGGAGGCGCTGGGGGGCACGGGCTACCTGGATCTGCGCCGCAGCGATGCCCATGCCTGGAGCGAGGTGTGGCTGGCGGGGGAGGGGTGGCTCCGGGTGGATCCCACCACCTGGATCAGCGGCGCAGCCGGTCCCGCCACCGCTGGGCTGGGTACGGCGGCCCCGGCGGCAGGGCGCAACCCGCAGGACTGGCTGCTGCGGCAGTGGTGGGGTCTCGACCTGGCCTGGACCCGCTGGTGGCTGGGCTTCGACCGCGAGCAGCAGCAAGCCCTGCTGCAGCGGCTGCTGGGGGAACGCACCGAGTGGCTGGGGCCCCTGGTGCTGGCCTCCCTGGCCGCCTGCCTGGCCGGCGGGCTGGCCGGGCTGGCCTGGTTGCAGCGCAGGAAGCCGCAGAAGGATCCGCTGCGGCGGGAACTCGATCGGTGGCTCCGCGGCTGTGAGCGTCGCGGCTTGGAACCCCGCGCGGGAGAAACGCTGCCATCCTTCGCAGCGAGAGTGGGGCAGCGATGGCCCGAGCTTGTGCCCCATCTCCAGGCTTTCGTGAACCTGTACCAGCACTCGCGCTACGGAGCAGAGTTTCCAGCACAGGGGGAACGTCAAACCCGCCGGGAGCGGCGACGACAGCTGCAGCAGCTGCGGCGCCAGCGGCGCAGGCTGTGCCGCTACCTGCAGCAACTTCCCGCCTGAAGCAAGAAAGCCACGCCTGGGTTACAACAGTTCTGCCCGAGGGCTCGATCCCATGCTGCACCCCTTCTCCCGCAGCCCCCTGTTTCCCTGGGGCATGGAAGCGCTCCTTCCGATGATGGGGCGATGGGGCTGCCTGGCTCTGCTCGCCTTGGGAACCAGCCAGGCACCGTTGCCGGTCCATGCGGGCAGCACCGAGCACCTCATGCAGCTGCTGCAGACCAGGAAATGCCGTGATTGCAGCCTGCAGGATGCTGATCTGGTGCTCGCCGATCTGCGGGATGCGGACCTGCGAGGTGCCTCACTGCAACGTGCCAATCTGAGCCAGGCACGACTGGATGGCGTGCAGCTGGGGGGTGCGGATCTGAGTTTCACCAGCCTCCAGGGATCCTCCCTGCGGGGAGCGGACCTGCGCGGAGCTCGGCTGGAGGGAACCGATCTCCGCCGGAGCGACCTGAGCGGCGCGCTCCTGGATCCGGGGGCCCTCTCCCGCACCCACTGGCAGCAGGCTCGGGGACTGGATCCGGCCCTGTTGAGTTACGCCGACCTGCACAACGCAGGAGTGGAGGCCGCGATTGCAGGTCGGCATCCCGAAGCGGAGCAGCTGTTCGGGGACGCAATCCGCCAGCAGCCTGAGGCTGCCATCAGCTGGGTTGCCCGGGGCATCAGCCGCAGCGAGCAGGGGAAGAACGATGTCGCCGCACAAGACTTCACCTATGCGGCCCAGCTTTATGAAAAGGGTGGGGAAAGGCAGCAGGCGCTTGATCTACGGGAAGCTGCACACCTGCTGAAACAGCCGCAGGGAAAACCCAGAGGCGGCAATGGGATGGGTAGCCAGCTGCTCGGCGGGGCACTGGCGGCTGTACAACTTCTGGCACCTCTGGCAGCCAGGGCTTTCATGCCGGTGGGGTTCTGACGACAGAGAGCCGTAGCGGTCGTGAAATTCAGATCCCCGGTTGAAGATTGCTGTTCACGAATTTGCGAGTTTCCGCCGAACTGCCCTGAAATCCGTAGCCAAAGGTGCCACCATCTTCATCGTTGATGATCCGGGGAGTCACCAGGATCACGAGTTCGCGCTTCTCGCGCTTGTTGTTCGTTGCGCGGAAGAACTGACCCACCACAGGTATGTCTCCCAGAATGGGCCATTTGCTTACCTCGGCTCGGTCGAAGTCGGAGATCACACCAGTCAGAACCAGCGTCTGTCCGTCTCTGACGCGAACCGCGCCCGTATCGAGCCGACGTATCCGAAGGATACTGATGGGCGGGCATCCACTGCCGGCCGGAAGTTCGCGCTCAACGGCAGAAACACTGGGAGACATTGTGAACGTCACAAACCCATTATCATCGATTTTCTCAATTCTTGCACCCAGAACCAAGCCGGCCGTGGAATAAGTCACTGTACAGGTGGTGGTACCAGTATTGCTGTTGTCATTGGCTTCAACCTCTGTAGGCACGTTAACGCCAACGCGCACGACAGCCTCATTGGCGCGCCTCCTGCCAATGGGAGAGTCGATGCTGTAATTATCGAGAGTTTCACCTCCGCTGTCAGTGCTGGAACCCGAGGAAGACGAACTGGATCCACTTCCCGATCCATCTCGGAGTAGCGAGGGATTTTCCTGCAGGATCAATGTGGGGCTGGCCAGCAATTTAGCGCTCTGCGATGTAATCTGAGCATTGAGGAAGCTGTAGAAATTGTCACGGGGATACTGAAGACTCGGATTCTGCGCAGGGCTGGAGAAGGCCAAACCGGGATCGATGCTCCCTGCTCCTTCCCTGTAGGCGGGAGGCAGATAGCTGCCGAAGGCGCCGAGCACCCGGCCATTGTCACTCACGAGGAAGTTGTTGCCCCAGCGAAAGGCGAAGCTGTTGGCGATTTCCTGAGCATTGTCCAGGCTGATGTCGATCACCTTCACCGCCAGGGCCACCTGGCGCTGGCGCAGATCGAGCTGGCGCAGGTAGGTTTCAGCCACGGCCACCAGCTTGGGATCGCCCACCAGGGTGATGGTGCCCAGGCGGCTGTCGGTGGTGCCGATCAGTCCCCGCAGGGGGCCCTGGCTGGCGCCGTAGGAATCGATCTGGGTGGTGGTGGCCGTGGCCGAGGTCTGGGTGGCCGAGCCCACCTGGGCCGTGCCCGCCGACTGGATGTCGGACGTGACCGCGGTGGTGGTGAAGGTCTTGTTGATCGTGGCGCCGAGATTGGCCAGGTAATCGGCGGCGGAATTGGCCGAGGCCTGGTTGAGCCGGTACACCTTCGACATCTGGGCGCCGAAGGTCTTGCCGAGCACATTCGGGCCCGCCATGATCATGTTGCCTTCACGCTTGCCCTGCAGGCCCGCGGCGAGCAGAGCCGAATTGATCGCCCTGCCGTAACTCTCACCTCGGAAGGCGATCGAGATCGGCCGCAGGGCTGCGGAGTCGTCGCCACCGCCCTGACGGCCGGAACCTCCGCCCCTGCCGGAAGCCGCCTGGGGATCGTCCACGAACACGAATCCATAGCCCCCCAACCGGCTCAGGGCCATCAGCACATCCTTCGCCGGAGCCTGGTTGAGCGTCATCGTGACCGATGGCCCGCTCACATTCACATAACTGGGATTGTTCAGCATCATCGTGCCCACGGCCATGTCCCCCACCGGAGGCGCCACGGCCCGGGGCTGCAGGGGGGGCACGTAGGTGGGCTGGGGCACCCGGCCGGGGGTGCGGAGATCGGGCGTGAGGGTCTGGAGCGAGGCCTGGTTCGGGGCGTTGAAACTGAGGATCAGGTTGCGTCCGTCGGCACTCACCAGGGGCCGGGCCAGGGGAAACCCGGCCGTGGGGATGACCTTCAACCGGTATTGCCTGCCGCCGCCGTCGATGCTGATGCTCTGCAGTCCCGCCTCGGGCAGGGAGAGGCTCTGGGCTCCCCGCCGCAGGGTGGAGGGGGTGGAGGTGAGCAGCCGTCCCTCCCAGGCGCCCCCGCGGGTGGTCTGCTGCAGCTGGGGAGCCGCCCCCACCCCCGCGATCACCAGCTCCACCCCATCGGGCAGCCGCCGCACCCTCAGCTCCAGGGAGCCCCCATTCACCACCTGGATGCGGGTGCCGTCGGCAGGACGGGAGGACGGGAGGACGGCCTGGGCCTGGGCCTCCCCCCCCCAGGCCCCGATTCCGGTGAGCAGGGCCACCATGCTGAGGGCGGATCCCGCCAGGATCCGGTTCTTCCTGTCCTTTCCCGATCCGTGGCGCTGACCCCTGCTGCTCACGTGGGTGATCCGCTGAATCGGCGGCATCGTATCCGGGATGCCGGCTCAGGGACAGCCCGCCCGGGCAGCAACGCCACAGGGACCGCTCAGCCGGGGGCTCGCTCCGCCGCCGCTGCTGGCTTGCGGGCGGAAGTGTCCTCCTTTCCGTAAAGGCTCATCACCAGCTTCAGCACCACGGGCGGCTGGGAGGCAGGACGATTGGGGTCGGGGCTCTTCTCCTCTTCCAGCATCATCTGCAGATCGCTCTGCACCACCAGCACATTGCGGGCCTCCAATCCCCTCAGGAAGCGCAACAGGGCGGGAAAGGGGCCCTTGGCCGAGACCAGAACCGAACGCCGGGTCAGGCCCTCCACCTCGAACACCCCGGCTGCGCTGGTTCCCGCCGCGCCCGTGCCCTGGCCCTTCTTCGCGGTGCCGTTGCCGGTGGCCCCCTTCCTGGCTCCTCCCTTGTCATCAGCGGCAGCACCCCCCACCGGGACGAGCACCTGCGGTTCGTAGAGCTGCAGCCGCACCCCAGCGGCTCGGGCCTCCTGATCGAGGGTGGCCAGGAAGGTGGAGAGATCGCCGCTGCCCGCCACCAGATCGAACAGCTTCTCCTGCTGGTCCGTGACCTTCTGCTCGGTCTCGTCGAGCGTGCTGAGCTGGCGCCGCATCAGCGCCACCTGATCCCGCAGCTCCTCGAGATTGCGCAGGCGCCGGGCATCCTTCTGCAGAGCCAGCCACTGGGGCACCAGCACCAGTCCCGCCAGCAGGGCCGCCAGCAGGGCACCGGCCGCGATCGGCAGGCCCAGCCAGAGGCGCTGCAGCTGCTGGGGATCGAGGGGCCGCTCACCCCCCTGCAGATTGGTCATGGCATCAGCCCCTCCCTCTGCAGGAGCTGGAGGCGCCGGGCCATGCCGTCGGAGCCCAGGCCCCGCAGCACCTCCAGCTGGCGGGCGGGCACCAGGGTGGCAAAGGAGCCACCCATCTCGAACGCGACCGGTTCGGCGGCGGCAACGGTCCCGGCGGCGGTCTGGGTGGCCTTCTCAGCCACCCGCTCCACCTTGGTGAGGTTCATCCCACCGGGGGTGAGCAGGGGGGAGAGTTGCAGTTCCAGCTGCAGGGCATTGATGCGGGCGAAGGCCATCGGATCGCGGGCCTGGCCCTTCACCACCAGGGAGGAATCGCGGCTCTCGACAGTGCGCAGCTGCACCCCTTCGGGGGTGCGCACCTGCAGATCGGTGAGCAGGGCCGAGGTGGAGCGCACGCTGGTGAGGCCATCGGCGAGTTTGCGGTTGGTGGCAGCGATCCGATCCACCTTCGCCTTCCGGCTCGCAAGCCTGCTGCGCAGGTCGGCGGCCTGGCCTTCGTACTGGAGCAGGGGACCCATCTGGACCCTGAGCAGCTGCCTCTGCAGAAGCAACAGCAGGGAGGCCGCGGCCACAGCCCCCAGCAGGGACGCCCCGATCAGGCCGCCCCGGCGCAGCAGCTGCCTGCGCCGCGCCAGAGCTCCTGAAATCGTTTCCAGGCCCAGCTCGCGGCGCCGCTGACGCAGCAGATCGAGCACGGGAGGGGCCTCGGACACAGGAGGGTTCACGGGATCTCCTCCGGGGTCGCCAGACCCTGCAGGACGAGCGAACCGAAGGGTTCGGCCAGGAGCTCCTCCGCCTCCACGCCCAGCTCCCGCTCGAGCTCCTGGCCTCGCGGGAAGGGCTGGGCCAGCAGCAGCCGGATCCGCCGCACCGCCTGATCCTGACGGCGGTAGAAGGAAAGGCAGCGGCTCACCTCGGGCACCAGGGCGCGATCCTCCTCGGGAAGCGCCCATTCGAACACCGGAACGCCCTCCCGCACCAGGAGAAGCCGTCGATCCTCCGGCCCTGCGGCCACCAGGGCGATGAGCAGATCGGCCGGGGCGTCGAGGAGGATCGGCCCCAGGGCCGCCAGCAGACAGCCCTGGGACGGGGCCAGACGCTCGAGGCGGACTCCGGCCAGATTGAAGACCTGGATCCAGGCCTCCAGCAGCGGCAGGGGGGCGGCGGCCAGCAGCATCTGGGGCCGGGAGCCGGGCAGGGGCTGGAGGTCGATCGCGGCCTCCTGGAGGGGGAATGGCAGGTTCAGGGAAGATTCGATCTTCCGCAGACTTTCGAGGGGATCCTCGTCAGCCTGCCGCAACGGCCACCACTCCACCACGCGGCACTGAACGGCAGAGGGGGGCAACGCTGCCATCACGATCGGTTCGATCAGGTTGTCCCTCACCATCAGATCACCGATCAGATCACCGAGGGGTTCCCTCTCCAGGGGCATTCCCCCCCGGCAGGTGAAGGCGGGCAGGGGGGCCTCGATGGTGACCGGACCGGGGAGCTGGCCGCCGCCCAGCACCTGGCCGCGAAGGCTGTGATCGTGCAGCTCGAGCAGCACCTGCTGGGGAAACGCCCTGGCATGTAGCGGTCGCAGCCGTTCCTGAAGATCCTCGAAGACGCCGCGCAGCTGCAAGGCCAGGAAGTCGCCTCAAGCCAAGGTATCGGATTCTCAGCGCCAGGGAAGTCCCGATCCCACCGCTTCACCGAGGGTCGACAGGCCATGGCGATCCAGCTGGTGCACCAGTCCCTCCAGGATGGCCGGCACCAGGGCAGGACCGCCGTAGATCCAGCCCGTGTAGATCTGCACCAGGGAGGCCCCGGCGGTGATCCGCTCCCAGGCATCCTGCGGGGAATCGATGCCCCCCACCCCGATCAGGGGCAGGGCCGGACCGGCCGTGGCCCGCAGGCGGCGCAGCACGGCCTGGGCACGCTGTTTCAGCGGCCTGCCGCTCAATCCCCCCGGTTCCTCCGCCAGGGTCCTGCCGGTCTGCGCCAGCACCCGATCGTCCAGCCCCAGGCGGTCCAGGCTCGTGTTCACGGCGATGACACCCGCGAGGCCCTCCTCGTAGGCCAGCCTTGCGATGGCATCGATGGCGTCATCCTCCAGATCGGGGGCGATCTTGACCAGCAGCGGCGGACAGCCCGGCAGGCGACGCAGCCGTTCCACCAGGCGTCGCAACTGCCCCTCCTCCTGCAGGTCCCTCAGCCCGGGCGTATTGGGAGAACTGACGTTCACCACCGCGTAGTCGGCCAGTGGTGCCAGCAGCTCCAGGGAGGAGGCGTAGTCGTCGGGAGCGAGTTCCAGGGAGGCGACCTTCGATTTACCCAGATTGATGCCCAGCACCGCCGCCCTCTGACCCGGAGGGGGCAGCTGCTGACGCTCCAGCAGCCGGCGAACCACCTGCGCCCCCTCGTTGTTGAAGCCCATGCGGTTGAGAGCGGCCCGCTCCGCCGCGAGGCGGAACAACCTCGGCCGGGGATTGCCCGCCTGGGGATGCCAGGTGATGGTGCCGATCTCGGCGAAACCGAAACCGAAGCAGTGCCAGATCGCCGCGGCCACGCCGTTCTTGTCGAAACCGGCGGCAAGACCGAGGGGATTGGCGAAGCGGCAACCGAACAGGGTCTGCTGCAGGCGGGGATCCCGTCGTTGCAGCTCGGCCCCCAGAGCCTCCAGGGTTCCCCTGACCAGGGGCCAGTGGCGTCGCAGGGACACCTGTCCCAGGGTCGCCAGGGTGAGGCGGCTGAGCTGTTCGGCATCCGCCCCCTCGTCGCTCAGCAGCATCGGCTCCACGAAGCGCTGGTACAGCGCACCGGTGGGGCCGGTGATCGTGGTGGCAGCGATGGGTCGGTCCTGCACCATCACCCCGCTCCTCAGTCCGGCTCGTCCAATCCTCCCGCGCCGCGTTCCAGGCGCCAGCGTCCATCGCCCAGGGGATGCACCCGCCAGTCCCGCCAGATCCAGGACCGCTTCCTTCCCTCCACGATGCGCAGGGGAAGCTCCACCAGCTGGGCGAGTTCCACCAGGCTGAGGCCATAGCCTCCGGCGGCGAGCCGGTCGGCGAGATCCAGTCGGCTCAGCAGCTCCACCAGGGGCCTGGGAGCGGGATCGTCGGCGGCATCCAGGCAAGGTGACGGTGCCGGTGCAGCCGTGGCGTCCTGGCTCTCTGCGGGCCTGCCCGCCAGTTCGGGCTGCAGGCCCCTGGAGAAAGCCACGGCGATCGCGTCACAACGGTCGTTGTCGGGATCGCCGCTGTGCCCCCGCACATGCCGGAGGGAAAGGCCGGGAATCCTGGCCCGATCGAGCCGTTCCCAGAGGTCCCGGTTCAGCACGGCCCCCCCGGAGGCGGTGCGCCAGCCCTTGCGCTTCCAGCCGGCCATCCAGCGCTCCAGTCCATCGATCAGATAGCGGCTGTCCGTGCGGATCGCCAGGTCGGGATGCCGGGGAACCGATCGCAGCGCCTCCAGCAACGCGAGGGCCGCTGTGAGTTCCATGCGGTTGTTGGTGGTGGAGGGATCGTGCCCTCCCATCTCCCGTCGACTGCCATCCTCGAAACGCAGCAGGGCCCCCCAGCCGCCGGGGCCCGGATTGCCGCTGCAGGCTCCATCACAGGCAGCCGCCACCACCCTCACCGGCCGATCGGCCATCGGACCCCCTTGTCAGGTTCGGTTGAATGGGTGCTCGATACCTGGCTCCGCCGAGCCTGGGGGCACCATGAAACGAACCTACCTGGCCCTGGCCGGCGCAGCTCTGGCGAGCGCCGCCCTCCCGGCCGTCCTTCCCAGCCTCGGCAGGGCGTCAGGGGTCTTCGAGAGCGAGCCCATCGATCCCAGCCGATTCGCCGTGCTCGCCCGTCCACTGGCGGACGGAGCCTGGAGCCTGGTGATCCTCGAGCAGGTCCAGGCCTCCACCCCCTGCTGGCAACCCCGCAGCGACGGACTTGTCGAACCCTTGATCCAGGGAGCCGAGGCCGCCGCGAGCTGTGGTCGCTACCTCGACAGCAACGGCTATTCCCTGCGCGTGGCGAACGAAGATCTCGGCGGCGCCTTCCAGCTGCAGCTGGAGCAGTCCGGTGCCGACCTCCGGCTGCAGGCCTCCTCACCCGGCCAGCCCGGAGTGCTGGTGGTGGGCAGTGCCCGGGTGCCGGCCAGGGAACAGGATGCCCTCGTGCCCCTGCAACTGTCTCCTGGCTGGGAACTGCAGCGCAGGATGTATGGCGGGCAGAGCCTCCGTCACATCTATCTCTCCCACCCCCAACCGCTCGAGGAACTCCAGGCCCGGGGTGGCGGCCCGGCGCTCCCTGCCGTCCCCGAAGCAGGGCTGCCGACCATCGCCATGGCGCCCCCCCAGCCTCTCCCTCCCATCGGGGATCCACCACCAGCCAGCCCAACCAGACCGACCCTGCTGGCCATGGGGAAGGGGAGCTCGTTCTCCAGCATTCCCAGGCAGAGGAGACGACCAGGCCGTTCTGCCCTGGATGCCGCCCTTCAGGGAGTGAGCAACGGTGGGACCGCGAAGGCGCAACCCATCGCTCCCCGGGGACCGGTCCGACCCTCCGCAGCGGTGCCGACCGAACCCGAAGAACTGATGGTGGCATCGGGTTCCGCCATCCCCCTGCCGGTGATCCCCTTCTCCGAGTGAAGGCGGGGCGGCGCCGCTGCCCGGATCCAGTTGGATCTCCGGCACCTTCGGTCAACGCCTCCTGGGAGCCTTCGCTACATTTCAAACTGTGAGGAGTGCGGAACGACCGTTCCAGGGTCGAAACGAGGACAGACTCCCGGAACCCGTTCCTGTCTCATCGGCCCTGCCTTCGGCGGGGCTTTTTTATTGGCACCTTCTCATCCCGGGGCTTTTCGTTGGCAGCCCCACGGGATCGGCCGGCATCCCTCCATCCGCTCGATCGCTGAACGGCATGAACTGAGCGGAGCGGCACGGAAAAGGGTCTCCTGCCGCAGCAAGGAGACCCTGAGAAAACCGGAAGGCTGGATGGCCGGGCTGGATGGGCCCGGCCACAGGTTCACTTGACGGTGACCTTGCCTCCGACTTCCTCGATGGCCTTCTTGAGGGCCTCGGCGTCATCCTTGCTGACGCCTTCCTTGACGGCCTTGGGAGCAGCCTCCACCAGGGCCTTGGCTTCGCCCAGGCCGAGGCCGGTGGCCTCGCGGACGGCCTTCAGCACCTTGATCTTGGAAGCCGCATCGAAGCTCTCGAGGATCACATCGAATTCGGTCTGCTCCTCGGCGGCCTCGGCGGCGGCACCGCCGGCAGCGGGGGCGGCCATCACGACACCGGCGGAAGCGGCGGCGGAGACGCCGAAGGCCTCCTCGATCTGCTTGACGAGCTCGGAAGCCTCAAGCAGGGAGAGGGTCTTCAGTTGATCGAGAATCTGGTCGGTGGTAGCGGACATGGTTGAGAATCAGCAACAGATCTGTTGGATGAACAGGGAGATCGCGGGAACTCGCCGGGTCGAGAGGACGACCCTCAGCCTTCGCCGGATTCGGCGTGCTGGCTGAGCGCCCTGGCGATGCCGGAAGGAACCTCGTTGATGCCCACGGCCAGCTGGGTGGCAACGGCGTTGATCGCACCTGCGATCTGTGCCATCAGCACTTCCTTGGTGGGCAGATCCCCGATGGCCTGGATGTCTTTCTGGGAGAGGAGCCTGCCTTCGAACAGTCCCCCCTTCAGCTCCGACTTCTTGGTGTCCTTCTGGAAGGACTGCAGGGCCTTCACCGAACCGCCGACATCGCCCCTGACCAGGACGAAGGCATTGGTGCCGGTGAGCAGGGAATCGAGTTGCTTCCAGGCGCTGTCCCCTTCGATGGCACGGCGCATCAAGGTGTTCTTGGTCACCTTGCAGACACCGTTGCTGGCCTGCAGACGGGTCCGCAGGTCGGACATCTCCTTGATGGAAAGGCCCTTGTAATCAAGGACCAGCGCCATTTCGGCTTCACCGAGGAGCCCTTTGAGCTCGTCGACGATCTGTTGCTTGTTCTCCAGCGTGCGGCCCATGGGAAGTGGTTCGGATCGAGAGGAACAAGCCGGGAACGCGGCCCTTGAAACCCCGCGGAGATCCGCCGGGCTCGCCACCGGTGAACCGGTGGCGCTCGAGGCCGCTGCCTGCTCCGCTCCGCACGGTGGGTCCCGGACCGGAACCTCCCCACGGGCAAAACCATGCGCGTGCACCTCGGCAGGGTTTACGGCTGGATGAATCCGGGGCCATCGGACCCTGGAGACGTCCTGCAAACCTGCTGTCTTGGGTAGGGCGCGTGCCCTTCTGACCGAAGTCAGAAAGGAACTGTATCAGGTGGGCAGACCTCAGCCTTCCTGCTTCTGCTCCTGGAGCGCGGCGAAATCCACCTGCACCGAGGGACCCATCGTTGAGGTCACATAGAGGCTGCGCCAGTAGCGGCCCTTGGCACCGCTCGGCTTGTTGCGGTCGATCGTTTCCTGCAGGGCCTTGAGGTTCTCCAGCAGCTTCTCGGCGCTGAAGCTGGCCTTGCCGAAGCGCACATGCACGATGCCGGTACGGTCAGCCCGGAACTCGAGCTTGCCGGCCTTGAACTCGTTGATGGCCCCCACCAGATCGGTGGTGACGGTGCCGGCCTTGGGATTCGGCATCAGGCCGCGGGGACCCAGCACCCGCCCCAGCTTGGCCACCTTGGGCATCATGTCGGGGGTGGCGATCAGCAGATCGAAGTCCATGGCTCCGGCGGCGATCTCCTCGACCAGCTCATCGTCGCCGGCGAGGTCGGCACCCGCCGCCTTGGCCTCGGCCACCTTCTCGCCCCGGGCGATCACGGCGATGCGGATGGTCTGACCGGTGCCGTGGGGCAGGGCGACGGTGGTGCGGAGCTGCTGATCGGTGTACTTGGGATCGATCCCCAGCCGCACATGGGCCTCCACGGTTTCATCAAACCGTGCGGTGGCATTGGCCTTGACCAGCTCGAGGGCCTCGAGGGGTTCGTAGGAGCGATCCTCGACCGTGGCGGCGAGGGCGGAAAAGCGCTTGGAAATCTTCGGCATGGTGGTATGGGGTGCGAACGACCGGATGACGGTCTCCCCCGAATGAATGAACGGAAAGGAAAGGAGTGAGCGACGGGCCGGAGGCCGTCTCAGTCACGGACGGCGACGCCCATGTTGCGGGCGGTGCCTTCAATGATGCGCATGGCCGACTCCACGCTGGAGCAGTTGAGGTCGGGCAGCTTGGTCTTGGCGATCTCCTCGAGCTGGGCGCGGCTGATCGCACCCACCGATCCCTTGGCGGAGGTGGCGGCACCTTTGTCGATGCCGGCCGCCTTGGAGATCAGCACGGAAGCGGGTGGGGTCTTGGTGACGAAGGTGAAGCTGCGGTCTTCGAAGACCGAGATCTCCACGGGGATCACGTACCCGGCCTTGTCCTGGGTGCGGGCGTTGTACTCCTTGCAGAACGCCATGATGTTGACCCCGTGCTGGCCGAGGGCGGGGCCCACCGGCGGCGCGGGATTGGCTTTGCCGGCATCGAGGGCCAGCTTGATCACGGCTACGACTTTCTTGGCCATCGGCGAGGCGGTTGGACGGAAGCTCCCTGGGGAGCGGGGAAGGGGACTCCCGAAACGGGAATCCGGGTGATTCTGCGGATCACCGGAGTCCTGGGAGTCCGGCGGGAGGGCGGCTCCCCCTGAAGGGAGCCCACCAGCGGCCGCCCTCCGCAGGGAGGCGGCCGCTGGTGGTCAGTTCTGTTTGCTGATCTGGGAGAACTCCAGCTCCACCGGGGTTTCCCGGCCGAAGATCGAGAGCAGGGCCTTGAGCTTGCTGCGCTCACCCGAAACCTCGATCACCTCCCCCTGGAAGTCCTTGAAGGGACCCGCGGTCACCAGGATCTGATCACCCTCGGCCAGATCCACCTTCACCACGGGCTTCTTCTCGGCAGCCCGCTTGAAGATGCGATCCACCTCCTGTCGGCTCAGGGGCCTGGGCTTGATGTGACCCCGTGCCTTGCCCGTGGCCCGGCGCTCCTCCTGGCCCACGAAATTGATCACGTTGGGGGTGCTGCGCACCGCCATCATCGTGTCCTCATCCAGGATCATCCGCACCAGCACGTAGCCGGGGAACACCTTCTCCTCGATCGACTGGCGACTGCCGTCCTTCTTGAGCTTCACCCCGGGAGTCTGGGGGATCTCGATTTCCAGGATGCGGTTGTCCACCCCCAGGGTGACGGCCCGCTGCTCGAGGGTGGCCTTCACCTTCTTCTCACAGCTGGAGGCCACCTGCACCGCAAACCAGCGGGCCACCTGGGGCTTCTCTGCGCCCTCGGCGATCACCCCCTCGAGGGCAGCGGACGTTCCCTCGACAGGCACCTCCTGACCTTCAGGCATCTCGTGCCCTTCACCCTCAGGCACCTCCTGCCCTTCGGCCGGCAGCTCCAGAATGACGGGGGCGTCTTGCTCGATCTCGGACACGACGGGTAGGGAAACGGAAGAGGACATCAGCGGAACACCTGGAGGGCGATCCAGCGGTAGAGGCGGTCGATCGCGGCGATCGCCGCCGCCGAGAGGCCCACCATCAGCACCACGGCCACAGACTCGCTGAACAGCTGCTGCCGGCTGGGCCACACCACCTTGCGGAGTTCGGCCAGGGTTTCAGCGGCGAAACCTGCCTGCTCGCCCCGCTCGAGATCCTCGCCTTCCCCAGGCCCGTCGTTCAGACCAGTGGCGGCACCATTGCCCTCCGGCCGGACCGGGGAGCTCTCGTGGGTGGTGGATGGGGTGGGTGGATCCACGGGGAAAGGGGCAGGGGCCACCGTTGCGGCAGGGAGATGCCGGTGGCGTTGGCACGCTCGGCAAACGATCACCCTACCGGAAGCCCTTCTCTCACCCCCGCAGGGGCAGGAACGCCAGGGAACCATCCTGGTGGCTCGGTCGGGCCTGCACCCGCACCCCCCACGCTCCTGAAAAGTGCTCCTCGAGCAGTTCGGTGGCCAGGGGGTTCTCGATCCGACGGCGCAGGACCCTGCGCAGGGGCCGGGCTCCGTATTCCGGCTCATAGCCCTGCTCGGCAAGCAGTTCCACCACCTCCTCGTCCACCTGGAGCTGGAGCTGCTGCTCCTGGAGCAGGGAAGCCAGCTCGGCCAGCTGGAGCTGCACGATCCGTTGCAGATCCTCGCGACCCAGGGGGCGGAAGCGGATCACCTCGTCGATGCGATTGAGGAACTCGGGCCGGAACTGACGCGCCAGGGCCTGCTCCACAGCCGCCTCGAGGGCTCGATCGTGTTCGGCCCGTTCCCCCGCCGCCTGCCCCTCGGCCGCTTCGGCACGATCCAGCCGGGCCCTCTCGAGGATGGCCCGGCTGGCCAGATTGCTGGTCATGATCACCACGGTGTGGCGGAAGTCCACGGTGCGGCCCTGGGAATCGGTGAGGCGACCCTCATCGAGCACCTGCAGCAGCAGGTTGAACACCTCCGGGTGAGCCTTCTCCACCTCATCGAGGAGCAGAACCGCATAGGGGCGACGACGCACCGCCTCGGTGAGCTGGCCGCCTTCCTCGTAGCCCACGTATCCCGGAGGGGCCCCCACCAGGCGGGCCACGGCGTTGCGTTCCATGAACTCACTCATGTCGAGCCGCACGAGCGCCTCCTCCTCGTCGAAGAGGGCGGCGGCGAGGGCCTTGGCCAGCTCGGTCTTGCCCACCCCGGTGGGGCCGAGGAAGAGGAAGGAGCCCACCGGCCTGGTGGGCGCCTGCATTCCCGCCCGGGCGCGGCGGATCGCCGCGGCCACGGCGGCCACGGCCTCGGGCTGGCCGATCACCCGCTCGCCCAGGCGCTGGTCGAGCTCCAGCAGCTTCTGTCGCTCGCCGGCCAGCAGGCGTTGCACCGGAATTCCGGTGGAGCGGGCCACCACATCGGCGATGTCGCCCTCCTCCACCTGCTCCCGCAGCATCGGCTCGTTCTGGAGTTCCTCCTCGAGGCTCACCCGGCGCTGCTGCACCACCTGGAGCTGATCCACCCGCAGCCGGGCTGCCTCTTCGAAGTCCCCTTCCCGCTCGGCGTCGGCGATGACATGGCGCAGATCCTCGTCCTGCCGCAGCAGGTCCCGCCATTCGCTCAGCCGCTCCCGCTCCTCCGCCCAGCGCTGGTGCAGGTCCCGCAGGGACTCCTGGGCAAGGCGGCGCCGCTCCTGCAGCCGGGTGCGCTCCTCCATCGGTGCCCTCTCCGCCGCCAGCAGCGCCAGCTCCACCCGACGCAGCTCCGCCTCCGCCGCTTCCACCGCCTGGGGCTTGGAGGTGACCTCCATCTTCAGCTGGGCGGCGGCCTCATCGATCAGATCGATGGCCGAATCGGGAAGACAGCGATCGGAGATGTAGCGATCGGCCAGGCGGGCAGCGGCCACCAGGGCGGCATCACTGATCGTGACACCGTGATGGAGTTCATAGCGCTCCCTGAGGCCCCGCAGGATCTCCACACAGGTATCGCGATCGGGCTCCCGGATCACGACCTGCTGGAAGCGACGATCGAGGGCCGGGTCCTTCTCGATCGTGCGGCGGTACTCCTCCGGCGTGGTGGCCCCGATGCAACGCAGATCCCCCCGGGCCAGGGCCGGCTTGAGGATGCTGCCGGCATCGGGGCCGGAGCGTTCGCCACTCACCACGGTGTGGAGCTCGTCGATGAAGAGCACCACCCCACTGCTGCCCTGGGCTTCCGGCTCGCGCACTTCCGCCAGCACGCTGCGGAGGCGCTCCTCGAACTGTCCCCGGAACTTGGCTCCTGCGATCAGGGCGCCGAGGTCCAGCGCCACCAGGCGCAGACCCCGCAGGGATTCGGGCACCTCACCCGAAACGATCCTCTGGGCCAGGGATTCCGCCACGGCGGTCTTGCCCACCCCGGGTTCGCCGATCAGCACGGGATTGTTCTTGCCCCGGCGGGAGAGCACCTGGATCACCCGCCGGATCTCGAGGTCGCGGCCGATCACCGGATCGAGCTCTCCGGATCGGGCCGCAGCAGTGAGATCACGGCCGTAGCGCAGGAGGGCGGAGGGCTCTCCCTCCGCCGAGAGCGAAGCCGGGCCGTCGATGGCCTCGAGACGCATGCCCCCGGAGCCTGGAGAGGTGGCGGCTTCCGAGGCCCGTGGAGCGGGCGGCTCGATGGCGCTGGGAGCAGGCGGAGGAGCCTCCACCGGGACGGTCTCGCCTGGGCGCCCCTGGCGCAGCACCACGTCCTCGCTGAGCCCCTCCTCCCGCAGGAGGGCCTCCCCGAGACGGGGTTCCTCCAGCAGGGCCAGCAACAGATGGGGCACGTCGATCAGCCGCGAACCCCAGGCCGTGCGCCGGCGGTCGGCGCCTTCGAGCAGATCCTCGAGGGCATCGCCGATGTAGAGGATGTCGGTGCCGGCGGCGGGCTGATCGGCACAGAACGTCTCGAGACGATCGAGGACCCGGTCCTGATCGATCGGGAGCGGCTCCACCCACACGGCGAAGCGTCGATCGAGGAGCAGGGCGAGGAGGAGATGCTCCACGTCCATGGCTCCGTGGCGCCAGCGTCGGGCCTGGTCCTGGCTGGCCAGGAGCAGGTCCCAGGCGTCCTCGCTGAAACGATCGGGATCGGCCGTGAGACTGAAGGTGCCTGGACGCGGATCAGTGCGCATCGGTCCGGGCCGCCAGCTGGATCAGCTCCACCTTCCAGCCATCGGGGTCCTCCACGAAAGCGATCACGGTGCTGCCGTGCTTCATCGGTCCCGGTTCCCGCACGACCCGGCCGCCCCGTTCCGCAATCGCGGCGCAGGTGGCGTGGATGTCGTCGACTCCGATGGCGATATGCCCGTAGCCCGTGCCCAGGTCGTAGCCCGGGGTGTCCCAGTTGTGGGTGAGCTCCAGCACGGTGTGGTCCCTCTCGTCGCCGTAGCCCACGAAGGCGAGGGTGAACCGGCCGCCGGGATAGTCCTTGCGGCGCAGCAGGGTCATCCCCAGAACCTCGGTGTAGAAGGCCAGGGAACGCTCCAGATCTCCCACCCGAAGCATGGTGTGCAGCAGACGCATCGCGGTGGCAGAGACGGTGGGCCGTGAGGCTGGCCGGACCATTCTGGCCAGCCGACCCTCCCCCCGACGCCGCGGAGAGTGCGATCGGGCACATCCGCACCCGAGGGGGTGACCCATAGGATCGCCGCCTCCGGCCTTCACGTCCCTTGTACGACTCCCTCGACCTCGTGATCGATTCGATCGTCGCCCGGGAGGTGCTCGATTCCCGCGGCACTCCCACCGTGGAGGCGGAGGTGTACCTGGAGGGGGGAGCCCATGGCCGGGCGATCGTGCCCAGCGGTGCCAGCACCGGCGCCCACGAGGCCCACGAGCTGCGCGATGGCGGCAAGGCCTATTTCGGCAAAGGGGTGGGCAAAGCGGTGGAGAACATCGAGGAGCGCATTGCTCCGGCCCTCTGCGGCCTGAGCTCACTGGACCAGGCGGCGGTCGACGCCGCGATGATCGAGCTCGACGGCAGCGACAACAAATCGGCCCTGGGGGCCAACGCGATCCTGGCGGTGAGCCTGGCCACCGCCCACGCGGCGGCCCGGGCCCTGGGCCTGCCGCTGTATCGCTACCTGGGGGGACCGATGGCGAACCTGCTGCCGGTGCCCCTGATGAACGTGATCAACGGTGGCGCCCACGCCTCCAACAATCTCGACTTCCAGGAATTCATGCTGGTGCCCCACGGAGCCGGCAGCTTCCGGGAGGCGCTGCGCATGGGCGCCGAGGTGTTCCACACCCTCAAGGGGCTGCTCAAGGAGAAGGGGCTCTCCACCGCGGTGGGTGATGAGGGCGGGTTCGCTCCCGATCTCCCCAGCAACGACGCCGCGGGGGACCTGCTGGTGACGGCGATCGAGAAGGCCGGCTACCGTCCGGGCGATCAGATCTCTCTGGCTCTGGATGTGGCCAGCACGGAATTCTTCAGCGACGGACGCTATGCCTTCGGTGGCGGCAGCTTCACCAGCGCCGAGATGGTGGATCAGCTCGCTGCCCTGGTGAGCCGCTATCCGATCGTGTCGATCGAGGATGGTCTGGCGGAGGACGACTGGGAGGGATGGGGCCTGCTCACCGAGAAACTGGGCGGCACCGTGCAGCTGGTGGGGGACGACCTGTTCGTGACCAACACGAGCCGCCTGCAGCGGGGCATCGAGCGGGGCATCGCCAACTCGATCCTGATCAAGGTGAACCAGATCGGCTCCCTCACCGAAACCCTGCAGGCCATCGATCTGGCCGGCCGGGCGGGGTACACCAGCGTGATCAGCCATCGCAGCGGCGAAACCGAGGACGTGACCATCGCCGACCTGGCGGTGGCCACCCGTGCCGGCCAGATCAAGACCGGCTCCCTCAGCCGCAGCGACCGGGTGGCCAAATACAACCAGCTGCTGCGGATCGAGGATGAACTGGGCAGCCAGGCCGTCTACGCCGGCGTGGAGGACCGGGGACCGCGGGGGAAAGCCTGAAATCCCCACACCTCAACCAGGGGAGATCCTCCGGAAGATCTCCAGGAGCCGTTCCTCGGCATGGGGATCGAAGCTGGGCCTGGCCGCGCCGAATTCGTGGGTTCCACCCAGAAGGAGACCATCGGCTCTGGGGTGCAGATACAGCTCTCCGGCCGAAAGGGTGTAGCCCACCCGGGGATCGGCCTTCAGCACGGTGAGTTGTCCCTGCACCGGCACCAGGTCGTTCTTGCCGAAGAGGCCGGCACTGCCCAGCCCCGTGCAGTTCACCACCACGGTTTCCTGCAGCGAGGCCAGGTCCGCGGCGGAGGAGAAGGAGCGCCGGACCAGGCGGGCTCCGCCCCTTCGCACCGCGGCGACCATGGCCGGCAGGTAGGTCTGGGTCTCGATGAACAGCCGCTGGGTGAGGCCCACAGAGGCGGCCCGGAAGGGCAGGCCCCGATCCGTCATCTCCACGGGTGCCGGCAGCAGATCGGCCAGCAGCCGGTCTCGCCATCCCGGCTGCCAGAGGCGCGGAGCCGAGGATCAGGTGCGGCCGGCGGTGGACCCCAAGCCCTCGGCCGACCATGGCGGAGAACCGCTGGTGGGAATAGTGCAGCGCCCGGCTCAGGAGGGAGTCGAAGGCCTCCGTGCGCAGATCGCTGCTCACCACGAGGGAGGGATACCAGCTGGCGCCGGCCACGCTGGAGGTGACCTGGGGCGGGAAATGGCTGGCATGGAGGGTCACGGGCAGGCCCTGCTCCTGCAGCAGCCGGGCGGTGGCGAGGCCCACCGCCCCGCAGCCGAGAACTGCCACCGGCCCCTCCAGGCCCAGGGCGCGGATGCGTTCCAGCACGAGCAGGGCCGTGCCCCAGGAGAGGGTGATGCCCGCTCCTCCATGGCCGTAGTTGTGCAGCACCGTCCTGCCGGCGATCGTCTCGACGCTCACGTCGAACCCCTGGGGGCGGTAGGGCCTCAGGCCGACCACCCGGCGCACGATGCGATCACGGGAGAGGGCCGGAACGACGGGGCGGAACGGCGCCGGAGCCTGGGGCGGCGGAACCCGGGCCCGAGCCGGGCTGCGGAGAGGACCCAGCAGCAGGGCGGCACCCAGGCAAGCCGAACCTGTCAGGAGCTGGCGTCGGGTGCTCATGGGGATCGGGTTGAAGCGCCAGGTTAGGGAAACAGGTGGTTCGGGCCTGGCGGGGTGCACCGCTTGCCAGACTTGCGGTTCAAGCTGAGTTAGCCATGTCTCTTCTCGACGGCCTCATCGCCAACGTGCTCGCCAAGGTGGCCGGGGACCGGGGGCCCGCCCTGAAGGACTTCCTCCAGGACAACGGCGGCATTTCCGGTCTCTCCCAGAAATTCCAGAACGGTGGCCTCGGCGAGTTGTTCGGCAGCTGGGTCGGCAGCGGCGACAACCAGCTGATCACCCCCGCACAGATCGAGGCGGTGATGGGCAATGCCAAAGTGCAGGCCTTCGCCGACCTGCTCGGGATCGATACCACCAAGGCCACCGAGTTCCTGGCCACCACCCTGCCGGCGCTGGTCGACAAGCTCACCCCCGACGGCAAGATCCCCGAGGAGGAAGGGGCGGCAGCTGCGGCTGCACCCCAGGTCCCGGCTGCTCCTCTGGCCCCTGAGAAGGAAAACGCGCTCCTGCAGTTCCTGAAAGACAATGGCGGCGTTGCCGGCCTCTACGAGAAGTTCCGCAATGGCGGCCTCGCCCGGGAGTTCGCCAGCTGGGTCAGCACGGGCGCCAACGAACTGATCACCCCCGCACAGATCGAGGCGGTGATGGGCAATGACCGGGTGCAGGCGCTGGCGAAGCTGCTCGGAATCGATACCACCCAGGCCACTGAATTCCTGGCCCGCACCCTGCCCGCCCTGGTCGACAGGCTCACCCCCGACGGCAAGATTCCAGGGGAAGGGGCGGTGGTGGCCTCCGAGGTCCAGGCCGTGGCCCCAGCAGCTCCGGCAGGCCTGGTGCCGCCTGCAACGCCGCCTGGCCAGGCGAACGCCTGAACGGTTCGGGCCTGAGGCCCGCAACCCAGGGGGGGACGTCGCCCTGGCCTCAGCCTCCGGATCCGGGCAGCTGATCCAGCCGACCGTCCCGCTTCAGGCGGGCCTGCAGCTTGAGCCATCCCAGGCCCACCGGCACCCCCAGAACCAGGGGCACGGCCGTGAGGGCAGGCCGGCTGCTGGCTGCCAGAAGGGCAGCAGCCACGGCCAGGCCACCCAGCAGGAAGGACTGGCCGGAACTCTGCTGGGCCAGGGAGAGACGGCGAAGCAACCGGTCGGTCTCGCCGGCCCGGATCTGCACCTGCAGATCCCCCTGTTCGATGCGGGAGAGGCTTTCATCGAGCCGACGGGGAATGCCCAGGGCGCGGCTGCCGACATCCGCCGCCTGGCGGGTGAGCTCTCCGATCAGTTCGTTGGGACGATTCCCGCCGGAGGTCATGAGGGGCAACAGGTAGGGGCGGGCAATGGCAACCAGGTTAAAGCCCGGATCCAGACTCCGGCCCACTCCCTCGAAGGTGGAGAGCGCTCGCATCACGAAGATCAGTTCAGCGGGCAGGCGGAAGGGCTGGCCGTAGACCAGGTCGTAGAGATCCCCGGAAAGGCGCTCCAGCACATTGGCATCGAAGGGTGGGGTGAGCGCTTCATTCAGCATCAGTCGCACCAGACGCCGCACCGGCCCCGGATCGATCCCCGCGGCGAGCACTCCCGCCTGCTGCAGTTCTTCCACCAGGGCAACCGAGTCCCGGGTGGCCGCTGCCCGCACCATCCTGCCGAGGCGGCTGCGCAACCGCTCGGAGAGCTGGCCCATCATGCCGAAGTCGTAGTAGATGAGCGCTCCGTCGCTGGCGACGGCGAGGTTGCCGGGGTGGGGATCGGCGTGGAAGAAGCCGAAACGAACCAACTGCTGCAGATAACTGGCAGCTCCTTTCTCGGCAACGGCGGCCGGTTCGACTCCGGCCTCCAGCAGGGCCTTGCGATCGGTGATCTTGATGCCGGGTACATAGTCGAGGCAGAGCACCCTTCGGGAACTGAGTTCCCACACCACCGCCGGGATCCTGATATCAGGGTCGTTGAAGAACTGCTGCCGGAAGCGGGCCGCATGTTCGGCCTCCAGTCGGAAATCCAGCTCGCGCAGCAGCACCCGGCGGCATTCCTTGGCAATGGACACCCAGTCACGGCCCTCGCCCCAGCGGGGATGGCGCTGAACCACTGCCGCCACCTGCTGCAGCACCTCCAGATCCAGACGGAACAGACGCTCCAGCCCGGGACGCTGCACCTTGAACACCACCTGGCGACCACTGCGCAGGCTGGCGCGATGCACCTGGGCCAGACTCGCGGAGCCGAGCGGTGCCACCTCGAGGTCGATGATCTCGGCCCGACGCTCCCCGAGTTCTTCCTCGAGGATGGATTCCACCAGGGGGAACGGAAAGGAGGGAACCCGATCCTGCAGGTGCGCCAGCTCCTCCACCACCTCCGCCGGGAAGACGTCCGGTCGTGCCGAAAGGAGCTGACCCAGCTTGATGAAGGCGGAGCCGAGTTCAAGGAACTGGGCGGTCAGCCACCGCGCCAGACGCCGCTGGCGGGCGGCCCGCCGTTCCGAGGTGACGCCACCGGGATAGGTCCAGCTGCGGCTGTCCCACCACAGCAGGAACAGCAACTTCAGCGCCAGTCGCCAGATCCGCAGGGATCGGAAGAGGCGGTCCCCCCAGCGCCGGGAGCTGGGAAGACCGGCTGTGGTCGGGTTCATTCAGCCCGTCCCTGGGGCCGTTGATCCAGGCGCCGGGAGAGCTCCGCCACCCTGGCCCTGAGGGCATCGATCTGAGCCTGGGGCTGGCCCTTGGCGTTGCCTGCCGAGGAAGGATGGGAACCCGTCCATGCCGCTGCCTTGCCATCATCTGCGGTCCGTCCCTCGAGCCGGTCGGCTTCCCTTTCCACTTCCTCCCAGAAGAGGCCCAGTTCCTGCTGAATCCGGGCGGGAGCATCCTGGGCGAGGACTGCCATTCCGGCGGCGGTGTCGGCCAGCCCGCTGCCCAGACGGGCGGCCAACCGGTTCACGGCGGCCTGAAGCAGGTGCTGGGGAGTGCTCATGTCCAGGCCGGGATCGTTCCCGAACTGTGGCAGATCAGCGAACGGGAGGGGGGACCGGGGGAGGCGGCACCGGTGGGGGCGGCCGCAGGGGAGGCGGTTCCGGCAGCGCCGGTGGCACGGGAAACTGCTCGGCCACCGGAGGAGAAGGGAGGGGAGGCGGGGGAGACGGGGCGGTTGATGGCGGGTCGCTCGGGCGGGTTTGCCCGTCTTCCGGTGCGGATTCGAGGGCCTCGAGCCTGGCTCGATCCGCTTCCCTGCGGGCACGCTCCTGTTCGCGCTGCTCCCTTTCCTCGAGCTCCACCCTTCGCTTCTCCAGCTCCTCCTGCTCCTGCTGCTTCTGCCGCTTCTGCTCGATCCGATCGAGGTCTCCCCGGATCGGTTGACCACGGTCTCCCGACTGCTGTCGCAGGGCATCGAGGCCCGTGCCCGGGAAGGGCTTCACACCGAACTGCTTGCTGCCGTCTGGCTCTCCCACGCTGTCGAAACGAGCCAGACGCTGGGTGAGGCCATATCCGAGGCCGAAGCTCAGACCCACCAGCAGCCAGGTCTGCCAGGACCAGGAAGCCCTTGGAGATCGGGTGCGCGATCCCCGCCGAGCCGGGGCCGGGGAGGGTGAGGGCTGGGCCGGGGCCATCGGTGGGGTGACTGGCTGCTCCATCCTGCATCCGGTGCGAACGTCAGGCTTCCGGCCAGAGACAGGACGCAGAGTGGTACGAAATCAGCAAGAGGCGATGGAACAAGCAGAAGACAGCCTGGAAGAAAGTACCTCAGCCGGACCAGATGTTGTATTTCAGAATGCACCAGATCGCCCGAACACCATCCTTCCATCCAATCTTTTTCCCTTCCTTGTACGTACGGCCATAATAGGAAACGCCAACTTCATAGATCTTGACATTCAGGCGAGCCAGCTTTGCGGTGACTTCGGGCTCGAATCCAAAGCGATCCTCACGCAATCGAATGGTTTGAATGATATCGCGACGAAAGGCCTTGTAGCAGGTTTCCATATCTGTGAGGTTCAGATCCGTGAGCATATTGCTCAGAAGCGTAAGGAAACCATTCCCAATACTGTGCCAGAAATACAAGACTCGATGGGGCCGGCCGCCCTGAAAGCGACTTCCGAAGACGACATCAGCCTTCCCTTCGATAATGGGCTGGATCAGCAGGGGATATTCCTGGGGGTCATACTCCAGATCGGCATCCTGAACCACGCAGATATCACCAGTTGCAGCGGCGAATCCGGTACGCAAAGCAGCCCCCTTCCCCCTGTTGCGATCATGAAAAATAACGCTGATCAAGGGGTCGTCGAGTGAGGAAATGAGTTCACGGGTACCATCCGTGGATCCATCATCGACCAGAACGATTTCCTTATTCTCGACCGGAGCTGCCTTCACTGCTTCCAGCAAGCTCAGCAATGTAGTGCGTTCATTGTAACAGGGAATAATGATACTGAGCTTCATCGAACTGACGGGAACACCCAGGTTTTCTGCATCAGGTAGGAGAGCAGGGCAAGGAAGGGAATCATGACAATGGCCGAGAGGCTCTTGCTCAGACCGGTTGTGATCAGGACCAAGATACCTGCCCAGTTGCAAGCCCACAGCAGAGCCAGCATAACGGAATACCGAAGCGGTGTCATCATACCCCGCGGCGAATCCGACTGAAACACAAAGCTACCGTAGAGGAAATAACCAAAAATGCCATTAAATGCCTGACTGACCAATGTTGCAAGACCAATTCCCGCATTGATGGCAATCAGGAATTGCAGGATGACATTGGTGCCGAGGACATTCAGTACGCCGGAAAGCCCAAATCTTCGCTTCCTTCCTCCAACGACCCTGGAAAGGATTGCCCTGGTGCTTACGTTACGATTCATGGCTCGCCGAACGCCATGGCCCATCGAAAGCTCTGGCATTGATCGCCTCACCAGGAAGACAGAACCATGGCACGGATGGCTTGAACAGAGGAATCAAAACGATTTTGCAGCTTGATAAACTGACTCTTAAGTTAGACGTTTTCCTGAATTCTGTCAATTACTTTCACACACGCAATCAGGGGCTGTGGTTCAGGTGGTGTAGTCGGCATTGATGCGCACGTACTGATCGGAAAGGTCACACCCCCAGGCCGTGCCATGGGCCGGGCCATCGCCGATGCGCAGCCGGATCGTCACCGTGTCGCCCGTGAGATAGGGACCGGAGGCCCGCTCCTGCATGTAGCGGGATGCGGCCGGCCGATCGAAGCCGAGCGGCTGCCCGGCAGCCATCAACTGATGCGGGCCGAGCCAGAGCGCCACCGCATCGGGATCGAAGGCCACACCGGCCCGGCCGGCGGCGGCCACGATCCGGCCCCAGTTCGGATCGCGGCCATGCACGGCCGTCTTCACCAGAGATGAGCCGCACACGGTGCGGGCGATGAGGCGGGCAGCGGCCTCGGTGGCGGCACCCTCCACCGTCACCTCGATCAGACAGGTGGCCCCCTCCCCGTCGCGGGCGACGGCACGGGCCAGGTGCTGGGCCACAGCCGTGAGACCTGCCTCCAGGAGCTCCAGCTGTTCGGCAGCGAGGGGGGGGCCGGCGGCGAACGCCAGGATCGAGTCGTTGGTGCTGGTGTCGCCATCCACGGTGATCGCGTTGAAGGAACGATCCACCGCCCGGCCCAGCATCGCCTGCCAGGTCCGGGCGGGCACCCCGGCATCGCAGCTGATGAAGCCCAGCAGGGTGGCCATGGAGGGATGGATCATTCCCGACCCCTTGGCCATGCCGCCGATGCGGACAGGACGACCGTCCAGATCGACCTCGATGGCGATCTGCTTGGGCACCAGGTCGGTGGTGAGGATCGCCGCGGCGGCGGCGGCCCCACCCTCCGGGTCGAGGGCATCGACCAGCGGTTCCAGACCGGCCAGCAGGATGTCCATCGGGATCGGCACCCCGATCACCCCCGTGGAGCAGATCAACACCTGCTCGTGGGCAAGGCCCAGCCGGTCCGCCAGGGCCCCGGTGGCCCGCAGGCTGTCGATCCGTCCGCGCTCTCCGGTGCAGGCGTTGGCCTGGCCCGCATTGGTGAGCACGGCCCTGGCCAGGCCAGCCGTGGCCGCCAGGCGCTCGGCGCAGAGATCCACGCAGGCGGCCCGCACCCGGTTGGTGGTGAAGCTGCCGGCGCAGACGGCACCCTCCGGTGCCAGCAGCAGGGAAAGGTCGGGATTGCCGGAGGGTTTCAGGCCCGCCGTGATCCCGGCTGCAAGATACCCACGGGGCGCCGTGAGACCACCCGGAACGATGCGCCAGGAAGGGGAAGGAGGGGAGATCAC
This sequence comes from uncultured cyanobacterium, assembly GCA_963847745.1. Lineage (GTDB taxonomy): Bacteria > Cyanobacteriota > Cyanobacteriia > PCC-6307 > Cyanobiaceae > Cyanobium. Next base: position 295,161 of record CAWKAW010000021.1, read on the forward strand.
GAGGGGTTGGGAGCGCAGGACCGCCAGGCGGCCATCCTGCCCTGAGGGCCCGCTTGCTTCGGCCGCAGGACCACTGGTCTGCCGATTCCTAGTCTGAGGACCCCGAACGCTTCCCCCCTCCGGATGGACCCGCTGTGGGCAAGGGTGAGAGGGGAGTTCATCGATGTCATCGAGTGGACCCAGGACGCCGCTTCTGCTGCCGGCGACCCCGCCGACACCCGTGGTCTGGCGTTTCGATCGCTTCGGCAACGAGATCAAGCTGAGCAGATGCAAGCTGGGCGCCCAGCTCACTGTTCGGGAGGGCCAGTGGGCCGTTTTCGTGAACGAGGGAAGAGATCGCCGATGACTTCGGACCCGAGGCGGTATCGGCTCGAGACCCGCAACCTGCCCATCCTCACCACCCTCCTCTCGCTGCTCTACGGATTCGAGAGTCCCTTCAAGGCGGAGGTCTACTTCGTCTCCACCCGTCAGTTCACCGACCTCAGATGGGGCACCCGCCATCCGCTGATCCTCTCCGATCCCACCCTGGGGCCGATCCGTCTGCGGGGATTCGGCACCTACACCCTGCGGGTGAGCCATCCGGTGCGGCTGATCCGTGACGTGAGCGGCAGCAGCGGTCTGCGGCGGCGGCTGGCGAGGGGCTGGCCGGGTGAGTGACCTGGCGGTGCTCTTCCCCCCGCTGCACCGCTGCGCCACCTGCCTCGGTCTGTTTCTCGGGCGCGGGGTGGTGGATCAGCTGCTGCACCAGGCGGTGGGAACCGTGTGGGAGGAGAACATCCCCCTGCTCACCACCCTGGCCGAGAATCCACGCCATCCCGGTGGATCCTTCCGCTACCGGCCCTGTCCCCGCTGTGGCGAGATGATGAATCGTCAGCTGTTCGGAACCAGAAGCGGGGTGATCGTGGACCGATGCCGGGACCATGGCACCTGGCTGGATGCCGGGGAGCTGCGGCAGCTGATGGAGTGGACCCGAGCCGGGGGGGAATCCGGGAGCGGCGCCGGCAGGAGCAGGAGAGCATCGAGCGACGTCGCCGGGAGGCGATCGAGGCCTCCGGCCGGGGATGGGAGGAGGAGGACGGGCTGCGATTCCTGGCCCGGGCCCTGCGCCGGCTGCTGCGGTGAGGACGGCTCCCCGGAGGCAACGGCGGATCGGTCTCACGGGCGGCATCGCAACGGGGAAAAGCACGGTGGCCGGGCTTCTGGCGGAACGCTTCGGGCTGCCGGTGCTGGATGCCGATCTCTATGCCCGGGAGGCCCTGGCCGCCGGCAGTGCGGGAGCCCTGGCGGTGCTGGAGCGCTACGGAGAGGCGGTGCGCGCCGATGCTGGGCGGATCGACCGCGGCGCTCTCGCTCGGATCGACCGCGGCGCTCTGGCTCGGATCGTGTTCAGCGACCCGGCTGAGCGCCGCTGGCTCGAGGCGCTGGTGCACCCCTTCGTGCGCCAGCGCTTCGCGGCCGAAGCGGAGCGGCTGGGAGCTGCACCGGTGCTGGTGCTGATGATTCCGCTGCTGTTCGAGGCGGGCCTGGAGGGGCTCTGCACCGAGATCTGGCTGGTGGACAGCGACCCGGAGGAGCAGCTGCGGCGGCTGATGACCCGGGACGGACTCTGCGAAGCCGATGCCCGCGCCCGCATCGGTGCCCAGTGGCCCCTGGCCCGCAAGCGTCAGCTGGCGGACGTGGTGATCGACAACAGCGGTGCTCCCGAGGACCTGATCGAGCGACTGGAAGCCGCCCTCAGCCCTTCAGCTTCTCGCTGAGGATCCGGTTGGCCAGCTGGGGATCGGCGCGGCCGCCGGTGCGCTTCATCAGCTGCCCCACGAAGAAGCCCTGCAGCTTGGTCTTGCCGCCGCGGAAGGCCTCCACCTCGGCGGGATGGGCCGCCAGCAGCTCCTCCACGATCAGGGTGATCGCCGCAGGGTCGCTGATCATGCCCAGGCCCCTGGATTCCACGATCTCCCGGGCGGATCCGCCCTGCTCCAGCAGTTCGGGCAGCAGGTCCTTGGCGATCTTGCCGCTGATGCTGCCGGCCTCGATCAGCTGCACCATCTCGGCCAGCTGCTCGGGCCGCAGGGGCAGTTCGGCGATGGCCAGCCGGTTGGCATTCACATGGGCGGCGATGTCTCCCGTGACCCAGTTGGCCACGGCCTTGGGATCGCCCCCGGCCGCCACCGCCGCCTCGAAGTACTCCGCCATGGCCCGCTCGTCGGTGAGCACCCGGGCGTCGTAGATCGACAGGCCCAGCTCCTCGGCATAGCGGTGCCGCTTGGCGGCCGGCAGTTCGGGCAGTTCGGCCCGCCAGGCCTCCCGCTGCTCGACACTCACCTCGATCGGCCCCAGATCCGGCTCGGGGAAATAGCGGTAGTCGCTGCTGCCCTCCTTGCTGCGCATGCTTTTCGTGAGCTGCTTGGATTCATCCCAGAGGCGGGTTTCCTGGTGGATCGTCTCCCCCGCCTCGATCGCCTTGATCTGGCGGGCGATCTCGTAGTCACAGGCCTTCTGGATCGCCGAGAAGGAGTTCATGTTCTTGATCTCCACCTTCACGCCGAAGGGGGCTTCGGGACCGCGGCGCACGGAGATGTTGACGTCACAGCGCAGGGACCCTTCCTGCATGTTGCCGTCGCTGACGCCCAGATAGCGCATGATGCGACGAATTTCGGAGGCGTATTCGGCAGCTTCCCGGCCGGTACGCAGATCGGGTTTCGACACGATTTCGGCGAGGGCCACTCCGGCGCGGTTGTAATCCACCAGGGAATGGGTGCTGCCCGCCAGGCGATCACTGCCGGCATGCACGAGTTTGCCGGCATCCTCCTCCATGTGCAGCCGCTCGATGCCGATGCGCTTGGTGTAGGTCTCCTTTCCTTTTTCGGCGACTTCCACTTCGATCCAGCCCTCTTCGGCGATCGGTTCGTCGTACTGGGAAATCTGGTAGTTCTTGGGAAGGTCAGGATAGAAATACTGCTTGCGGTCGAACTTGCTGTGCTCGGCGATATGAAGATTCAGCGCCATGGCGGCCTTGACCGCATACTCCAGCACCTTCCGGTTCAGAACGGGCAGGGTACCGGGCAGGCCGCACACCACCGGGTCGATGTGGGTATTGGGCTCATCGCCGAAGGCGGTGGAGGCGCAGGTGAAGATCTTGCTGGCGGTGCCCAGCTGCACGTGGGTCTCCAGGCCGATCACGGCTTCCCAGGCAGCCTCTGCCGCTGGCTTGGCAGCGGCAGAGGCGCTGGGTGCAGGGGCGGTGGGGGTGGCCATGGGCAAGAGGGTGCGGCACGGCGGCCGCTCAGTTGATGCCGATCCTAGGAAGGGGTGCCGGGGGAGCAGCCATGGCACTGCCGGATCGCGACACGGAGGCAGATGCATTCATCACGACAGGATTCGCACCAGGTGCTCGTCACAGGCGCCTGCCACTGCACGCGGTGTGATGCCTCGGTCCATGGTCACGAATTGTCCGCCATTGTGTACTGCCAGCGCCAGCAGATAGGCATCCGTGAGCTGCCGAGATCCCAGAATATGCTTCCAATCGAGCAGCGCCGGGCTCAGCACACTGATGGCGTCGGGCCAGAACGCGTGCCAAGAGGTGTTGGTGGCTTCATGCAGCAGCTCCTGGAGCACTGCCAGGGGCTGGCCCCCCGGATAAGTCCGCTGCGACATGGTGCGCAGGCAGCCGTTTTGGGTGATCGGGCATGAGGCCCAGCCCTGGTCGATGTTGGCCTCCATCCAGCGACGCGCCATCTGGTGGTGCTGGTGGGCAGCATCGAGCAGTGCGATCAGCACATTCACGTCGAGGAGGGAGCGCATCAGATGCCGAGCTGGTCGCGCAGTCTTTCCACCGTCAGTTCGCTGACGATGCGGCCCGCCTTCGGCAACGGCCGGAAGCCGTGGCATGGCGCGGCCTGCTCCTCCGACCGCGTCGGCCCTGCCCCCGTCAGCGCCTGACGGGCCAGGTCGGACAGCACCGCTCCAGCGGAACGGTGTTCACGGCGGGCCCGCTCTTTCACCACATTCAGGACTTCCGGGTCGATATCCAGCGTGGTGCGCATGACCACAGCGCTCCGGGCGCCTGATGAAATGATGCGTTGATGCTATCGCATCAATTGGGTCGGGACAGTCGCCGCTCCGCTGTTCCACATGCGGCGGCGAGCCTCGTGGCCAGGCGCACGGCTGGCGGCTCTGACGATCCAGACGGATCCCTACCCCCCCAGGGGAACGGCGGCCCCTCCTCCCCTCCCCGGCCCGCGACCATGGCCTCAAGGCCTGTGGCGCGGTCTACCTTGAACCTGTCTTGCGCCGAGACGCGGATCTGGCCTGCTTTGCTGCCCCGCTCCTTGCAACCGCCCAACGCGCCGGCACCGATCTGGTGGCCTGAGTCCGCCGCTCCAGCTGGCATGAGCTCGATCACCATCCTCGGCGGCGGATTGGTGGGCCTGGCCGTCGCCCACGCCCTGGCACGGCGCGGCCGGACGGTGCGAGTGCTGAGCCGCAACCGGGGCGAGGCGGCGGGCTTCGTGGCGGCCGGCATGCTGGCCCCCCATGCCGAGGGGCTGAGCGGAGAACAGCTCGCGCTGGGCCAGAAGAGCCTGGCGTTGATTCCCCGCTGGGTGGAACGCATCGAGGCCGACAGCGGCATCAGCTGCGGCCTGCGCCCCTGCGGCATCGTGGTGCCGTTTCCGAGTGCCGCGGAGCGCGACGCCTACCCCACGGCCGGTTTCGGAGCGCCCCTGGATCGGCAGGGGCTGGAGCGGGAGGTGCCGGGCCTGGGGCCCACCTGGAGGGCGGGCCTGCTGTTCCGCCAGGACGGCCAGATCGACAACCGCCGCCGGCTGATGCGCGCCCTGGAGGCCGCCTGCGTGGCCCGGGGGGTGACCTTCGAGGAGGGCAGCGAGGTGCTGGATCTGGTGCAGGAGGGGGGTCGGCTTCAGGCACTGGAGGTGCAGCGGGTGGACGGCGAGCGTCACCGACTGGCCTGCGCGCAGGCGGTGCTGGCCTGCGGCGCCTGGAGCGCCCGGCTGCTGCCCCAGCTGCCGGTGTTCCCGGTGAAGGGGCAGATGATCTCGCTGCAGGCCC
>CAWKAW010000022.1:0-282541 GCA_963847745.1 uncultured cyanobacterium
TCCTTGGCCGACGCCATCGCTGCTTCCGGGGTTCCCGCCACCCCCGAGGATCTGCTGCCCTTCGGCAAGGGGCAGTCGCAGCCGCCCCGCAGAGAATGGCGCAACTGGCGCCCGGGCTGGTGCTGCCGGCCCCCCCGTGCGGCCGGTGATCGAGCCGCTCGGGCCGGCGTGCGCGGGTGAGGGTCCCGCCATGGGCGGCCGGGGACGTGTCTGCTGCTACAGCCCCCTCTCGAGGCCTCTCCTACAACCTGCCCACCCGGGTACCGCTCCTCCGCCAGTCCTGCCATGACCTCCGAACAGGCCGCCCAGCTGATCGACAACACGCTGGATCTGGTGCATCAGCGCCTCCAGGATCTCGAGGCCAATGATCTCGGCCGCGAGCACCAGGCTCTGGCCGCCGAATTCCGGGAGTGGCGCCATCCCTCAGGAGGGCACATCGACCTGATGGTCTTTCCCGGCCTCACCAGTTCCTGAGGGTGGGGGGATCGGCCACCTCCGGCCCCTCGTCGGGCCCTTCCTGGTGGTGGAGCCAGCGCCAGCACGCGAATCCGCTCAGGGCCGCGGCCGCCAGCCCCACCAGGGCCGATCCCAGCAGCAGCCGGGCGGCGAAGGTCCAGCCCAGATCCCAGATTCCCTCCCCCTGCAGCTGGGCCAGTCCGGGCCAGCCCTTGCCCGGGCCCAGCAGCACGCACCCCAGCTGGTAGTTGAACCAGTAGAGCGGCAGATAGGTGAGGGGATTGCTCACCCAGGTTCCCGCTGCCGCCAGCAGATGGTTGCCCCGCACCAGGCTGGCGAGGATCACGCTCAGGAAGATCTGCAGACCGAAGAAGGGAAAGCAGCCCATGAACACCCCTGCCGCCAGACCCCGCGCCCGCTGGCCGGGACTTCCCTCCTGACTCCAGAGCCAGCGCAGGGCATTCGCCAGCCGGCGGCGCAGGAAGGAGCCGGCAAGGGGCCCTTCCGGGGAGGGGGAAGGAGACTGGAGGCGATCGGGTGCCACGAATCCTGCTGTGGGCGGAGACAGCCTCACGCGCATCGACCTTAACGGCGACACGATCGCCGCCGTTGCCACCGCCGTGGCCGCCGGCCAGGGCAGCGTGGCCATCGTGCGGCTCTCGGGCCCCCACGCCGAAGCGATCGGTCGCCGCCTCTTCCAGGCGCCGGGCCGGCAGGAATGGGCCAGCCACCGGGTGCTCTACGGCCATGTGGTGGATCCCGCCAGCGGCGAGCGGGTGGATGAGGCTCTGCTGCTGCTGATGCGCTCTCCCCGCAGCTTCACCCGGGAGGACGTGGTGGAGCTGCACTGCCACGGCGGGCTGGTGGCCGTGCGACGGGTGTTCGAGCTGGTGCTGGCCGCCGGCGCCCGCCGCGCCGGGCCGGGGGAATTCAGCCAGAGGGCCTTCCTCAACGGCCGGCTCGATCTCACCCGGGCCGAGGCCATCGGCGAGATGATCAGCGCCCGCAGCCGTCGCGCCGCCCAGCTGGCGATGGCCGGCATCGACGGGGGCCTGCAGCGCCACCTCACGGGCCTGCGGGAGCGGCTGCTCGATCAGCTCGCCGAGCTGGAGGCACGGGTCGATTTCGAGGAGGATCTGCCCCCCCTCGACGGCGAGGCGGTGATCCGGGAGCTGGAGGCGGTGCGCTCGCAGCTGCACCGGCTGGTGGCCGAGGCCCGCCAGGGGGAACTGCTGCGCGACGGGCTGCGCGTGGCGATCGTGGGCCGCCCCAACGTGGGCAAGAGCAGCCTGCTCAACCTGCTCAGCCGGCGGGAACGGGCGATCGTGACCGACCTGCCCGGCACCACCCGGGACCTGCTCGAGAGCGAGCTGGTGCTCGAGGGCGTGCCCCTCACCCTGGTCGATACGGCCGGGATCCGGCCCACCGACGATCCGGTGGAGCGGCTGGGCATCGAGCGCAGCCGGGGGGCGCTGGCCTCGGCCGATGCGGTGCTGCTGCTCTTCGATCTGGCCGAGGGCTGGACGGCCGCCGATGAGCAGCTGCGGCAGCTGGTTCCCGAGGGCGTGCCGCTGCTGCTGGTGGGCAACAAGCTGGATCGGCTCCGGGCCGCTGGGGTGGCGGCTGCGGCAGGCGAGCCGGGGGAGCGGCGGGCCGATGTGAGCATCAGCGCCCTGGAGGGCACCGGCCGGCCGGAGCTGGGGCGGCGCCTGCTGGAGCTCTGCGGGGCCGGTGAGGTGCAGGGGCTGCAGGTGGCCCTCAACGGCCGCCAGCGGGATCTGGCCGCGGCTGCGGCCGCCGCGCTGGAGCGCTCCCTGGAGGCGGCCTCCCAGGGGCTGCCCTGGGATTTCTGGACCATCGACCTGCACGGCGCCGTGCGCAGTCTCGGGGAGATCACCGGCGAGGAGGTGAGCGAGGCGGTGCTGGACCGGGTGTTCGCCCGCTTCTGCATCGGCAAGTGATGTCGGTGAGCGGCCCCGCACCGGGGTTGACCCCCGGCAGCGTTCGGCCAATCCTTGAGGGATCCAACGCCCCGCTCCCATGCAGGCCGTCGACTGGCTCTGGATTCTCCATCCCGCGCTCGCGGTGGTGGTGGTCTTCCCCCTGATCGGCATGGTGATCCGGCTGGCGCTGCAGACCCGCCAGCGCCGGGTGCAGCAGGCGAAGCTGCCGCCCACGGTGGGTCGCGACCATGCCGATCTGGCCCAGTGGCTGGCGGCCGCCGTGGTCTGCCTCGTGCTGGTGGCCCTCACGGTGGTGATCACCACCAAGGTGCCCCTGGCTGAGTTCGCCGGCGGCACCCCCCGCGCCCTTCAGCTGCTGCTGGTGCTGGCGGGCACGGTGCTCTCCCTGCTGGCCCTCTGGCGGGTGCGGGGGAAGGTCTACCGGCTCGCCTTCGCCCTGCTCACCTGGATCGGCGTGCTGGGGCTCGGTTCCCAGCCTGAGGTGTTCCGCCTCAGCGACGATCCCCTCTCGGCCGGGTTCTGGCAATCCCACTACTGGGCGGGGGTGTCGGTGGTGGGGCTGCTGCTGTTCTCCCTGGGCTCCCGGCCGGAGGTGCTGCGGGAGCTGCGCTGGCGCCGGCTGCACATCACCGCCAACGTGCTGGCCGCGGTGCTGTTCGTGGTGCTGGGCATCACCGGCACCCGCGACCTGCTGGAGATCCCGCTCAGCTGGCAGAAGCCCGCCGTGTACGCCTGCGATTTCGAACGCCAGGTCTGTCCGCCCCCGGCCCCGACCCCCGCTCCCTAGGGGGCGACGATGGCGTCCCTGCCGGCGGATCCGATGGCTTTCCCCTCCCCCCTTCCCGGCGCCGGCCTCACGACCCTGGCGCTCGAGCCCCTGCTGCGCGCCTGGCTCAGCGAGGACCTCGGCCGCGGCGACCTCACCGCCCCGGCCCTGGTGGGACGGCGGGGCCAGGCCCACTGGACCGCCAACCGCTCCGGGGTGCTCTGCGGCGCCTACCTGGTGGAGCCCCTGTTCCGCCTGCTGGATGCGGAGGTGACGGTGCGGCTGCTCAAGGGCGATGGGGAGAGGGTGGAGGCCGGCCAGCGGCTGCTGGAGCTCGACGGGGCGGCGACCGCCCTGGTGGCGGGGGAACGCACGGCCCTCAATCTGGTGATGCGGCTCTCCGGCATCGCCACGGCCACCGCGGCGCTGGTGGCGCAGCTGGAGGGCACGGGGGTGCGCCTGGCCGATACCCGCAAGACCACCCCGGGGCTGCGGCTGCTGGAGAAGTACGCCGTGCGCTGCGGGGGCGGGGTGAACCACCGCTTCGGCCTCGATGATGCGGCGATGCTGAAGGAGAACCACCTGGCCTGGGCCGGCGGCGTCGGCCCTGCCGTCGCGGCGGTGCGATCGGCGGCCCCCTGGCCGGCCCGGCTGATCGTGGAGGCCGAGACCGCCGCCGAAGCGGAGGCGGCGGTGCGGGCCGGAGCCGATGCGGTGCTGCTGGATGGCTTCCCCGCCGAGGCCCTGGCGGAGCTGACGCCCCTGCTGCGGCGGCTGGCCAAGGATCGCCTGCCAGCACAGGCGGGAGCCCTGGTGCTGGAGGCCTCCGGGGTGGATCCCGAGCGGCTGGGGGCCTATGCCGCCACCGGCATCGACCTGATCTCCACCAGCGCCCCCGTCACCCGCAGCTCCTGGCTCGACATCTCCATGCGCTACGCGGCCGTGATCGTCTGACTACGAGAGCCGGGGGACAGCCGGAGGTCAAGGGGCATGATGCGGAACGGCTCCCCTGCCTGCTTCGGGAGCCCTGCCCACTTCCCTGCCCCTGATGCTCACCGTTCGCCATGCCCTTCAAGGTCAGCTCGCGGGCGCGATGGAGCGGGCCTTTCCGGCTGCGGCCCAGCGGGCACGGGAAGCGGGGGAGCGCCTCGATCCCCAGCTGGGTCCCGCCTCCCGGCCGGAATTCGGCGACTTCCAGGCCAATGGCGCCCTGCCCCTCGCCAGACCTCTGAAGCAGGCCCCCCGGGCGATCGCCTCCGCGATCACCGATCAGCTGGCCGCCGATCCGCACTTCGCCGCGCTCTGTGAGCCGCCCGTGATCGCCGGACCGGGCTTCATCAACCTCACCCTGCGGCCGGAGGTGCTGGCCGCCGAAGTGCGCCGGCGTCTCGGCGATCCCCGCCTCGGGGTGCCCCAGGCGGAGGGCCAGGAACCGGTGATCGTCGATTTCTCCAGCCCCAACATCGCCAAGGAGATGCACGTGGGCCACCTGCGCTCCACGATCATCGGCGATTCCCTGGCCCGGGTGCTGGAGTTCCGGGGCCACCGGGTGCTGCGCCTCAACCACGTGGGCGACTGGGGCACCCAGTTCGGCATGCTGATCACCCACCTCAAACAGGTGGCCCCCGAGGCCCTCACCACCGCCGATGCCGTCGACCTGGGCGATCTGGTGGCCTTCTACCGGCAGGCCAAGCAGCGCTTCGACGAGGACGACGCCTTTCAGAACGCCTCCCGCGAGGAGGTGGTGCGGCTCCAGGGTGGAGATCCCGTCTCTCGCAGGGCCTGGCAGCTCCTCTGCGAGCAGTCGCGCCGGGAGTTCCAGCAGATCTACGACCGCCTCCACATCGATCTCGAAGAGCGGGGGGAGTCGTTCTACAACCCCCGGCTCGAGGCCGTCGTCGCCGATCTGGAGGCTGCCGGCCTGCTCGTTGTGGATGGGGGAGCCTCCTGCGTGTTCCTCGAGGGGATGAGCGGCAAGGAGGGCCAGCCCCTGCCGCTGATCGTGCGCAAGAGCGACGGTGGGTTCAACTACGCCACCACCGATCTGGCGGCGATCCGCCACCGCCTCGCCCCGCCTCCGGCCGGGGATGGCGCCCGCCGGGTGATCTACGTGACCGATGCCGGCCAGGCCGGCCACTTCGCGGCCGTCTTCCAGGTGGCCCGCCGCGCCGGCTGGGTTCCCGAGGGTGCCCGCCTGGAGCACGTTCCCTTCGGCCTCGTGCAGGGAGAGGACGGCCGCAAGCTCAAGACCCGTGCCGGCGACACGGTGCGCCTCAGGGATCTGCTCGACGAGGCGGTGGAGCGGGCCCGGGCGGATCTGCGTCGCCGGCTGGCCGAGGAGGGCCGCGAGGAACCGGAGGCGTTCATCGAGCACGTTGCCTCCACCGTGGGTCTGGCGGCCGTGAAGTATGCCGACCTCAGCCAGAACCGCATCACCAACTACCAGTTCAGCTTCGATCGGATGCTGGCCCTGCAGGGAAACACCGCCCCCTATCTGCTCTACGCGGTGGTGCGGATCGCCGGGATCGCCCGCAGGGGAGGGCAGATGGGGGGAGCTTCAGGGGCCGGGGCCGGGAGCGCCGAGGCCTTCCCCGATCCGCTGCTGTTCTCGGAGCCCCAGGAGTGGGCGCTGGTGCGGCAGCTGCTGCAGTTCGATGCGGTGATCGCCGAGGTGGAGGAGGAACTGCTGCCGAACCGGCTCTGTGGCTATCTCTTCGAGCTCAGCCAGGTGTTCAACCGCTTCTACGACCAGGTGCCGGTGCTGAAGGCGGAGGAGCCCCGGCGCGGCTGCCGCCTCGCCCTCTGCCGCCTCACCGCCGATACGCTCAATCTCGGTCTGGGCCTGCTCGGCATTGCCACCCTGGAGCGGATGTGAGGCGGCCCTGGGGTCAGAGCAGTCCGCGGCGCCGCAGGGGTTCCAGGTCGGCGATCCGCAGGCCCCCGGCCGTCTCGATCAACGTGCCCCGGGAACGCAGTCGGGTGAGCACCTTGGACGTCGTTCCCCGCGCCAGGCCGGCGATCGTGGCGATTTCCGTCTGATTCAGAGGAGGAATCAGGTTGCCGGCGCTTTTGCTGTAATTCGCGCAGAGGGCCAGTTCGAGCAGGGTTGCCAATACCCGGGTGGTGGCATCCTCACCCCTCAGGCTGAAGCGTTTTCCCAGTGCCAGCAGCCGTGAGGCCTGCAGCTTTGCCATCGCCAGGCCGAAGCCGGGGAAACGATCCAGATCCTTCTGCACGGAACTCCATCGCAGCTTCACCACCTCCATCGCCGTGAGAGCCACCACATCGGCGGAACGGCGTCCGTGGCCGAGCAGCATCGAGAGTTCGCCGAACATCTCACCGGCCCCCAGCAGGGCGATCACCACCTCCTCGCCGGCGAGCGTGAGGCGACGCACCTTGACCACTCCGGAGCGGATCAGGAACAACCCATCGCTCCAGTCTCCCTCGAAGACCAGTTGCTGGGCCGCTGGCACCATCAGGATCCGATGCTCCTTGAGGTACACCTCCAGCTGCTGCTCTTCCAGACCTTCGAACAGGGGAAAGGTCGCCAGCTCAGCCGCATCGAATGGTGTGGCGATTGGTGTCGCCAATGGTGTTCCCATACCTCCGCTGACCCATCGGGATGCCCCGACGCCATCAGGCCATGATCGCATCCGTTCCGATCCTGCTGGGCCCCGGCTGTCACCCCGGTGACAGATGTCTGACACCCATCGCATCGGCGAATGCGCTGGATCGTGCTGCCCCACGGAACGACTTCCTCAAGAGTGCGAGCAGGGGAACGATCCGTTCCAGGCCTGTCTGCACGATCGCTGTTCGGAGAAAGGGGCATGAGCACCATCGCCACCCATCTTTCACCGCCCGGCCGATGGCCTGCCGGGGCCTGGATCGGCCCTGGGTGCTGCCGCATCCTGCCGGAACTCCTGGCCCTTGGCCTGGGGCTGGCCCTGGGCCGCTCCTTCCTGGTTGCCGTTGCCCTTTCCCTGCTGATCCGCCTGGCCTGGTGTGGCGCCGAGCTCCTGCACGGGGCCGGTCACACCCTCCTGAGGGCTGGGGTGGATGGCGACCCCGCCGCCCTCAGCTTCGCCAACCTCCTGGAGCATCGGCCCGTGGGAAGGGTCCTGGCCGCCCTGCTGCCCCTGGCCCCCGCCGCTGTGCCGGAGGGCTGCCATCTGCCCATTCCCTGGCTGGGGGTTGGCGACCCCACTCCGGGGAAGGTGCGGCTCAAAGCCAGCGGTGGCCTTCTGTTCAACCTCGCTGCCGCGGGCCTGGCCGGGCGTGCCCTGCTGGCATTCCCCCCTGAGGGCCCGCTCCTGGTCCGGGCTCTGCTGGCCAGCGGGATGGTGGCCAACGGGCTGCTGCTGCTGGTCTCCCGCTCCGACTGGGAGGCGATCCTGAGCGGCCGGGCCGTGCGCTTCCATTGCGGCAACTTCGGATTCATCAGCGCCCGGGATCCCTCCCCGGCCCGGGAGCTGCTTTCCCCCGCTGCCATCGCCCGGTTCCGAACCATGGCAGGGGAAACGGAGATCCGTGGGGCCCAGGCCGGCGGGGGCCTGTTGCTGGTGCAGGACCGCAACGGCCAGCCCTGCTTCGTGGGCCACAAGTTCGTCAACTCCCGCCGAGGCGACCTCACCGGCCACCTGGAGGTGGGTTTTCAGCGCCGGCGGCGGCAGGCGCGGCGGGCCGGTTGTCGCCCCCTGCCCGGCGGCACACTGGCCGCCTGGCACTACCGCTTCGGCACCAGCGGGCCACCGGCGCTGCGCGAGACCCACTGGCTGGAATGGAGCCCTGCCCAGCGGCGCCGCCTCTGGCATGGGGAGGAGGGGCGCTGGGTGGGCAGCTGGCGCACCATCCAGCACCGCATCACCCACAACGGCGATTTCGAAGGTTTCCATCTGTTCGGCACCGACCTGGATGTCGGTGCCCTGGGCCGCTGGCTGGAGCTCGTGCTGCAGCACGCCAATCCAGCGGTGGGTGATTCCCCCAAGATCGCCGGACTCATGGATCTGCTGATCAGCCAGGGCGACTGGCTGGCCTCGGTTCGCCTGGCCTGCGTGAAGGTGCTGGCTGAAACTCTCGCCACGCCCGCCCCCGCCGACCTCCACCACTGGGCGGCGATCTTCGAGGCCACCTTCCAGGCGCAGATCCGAGACCAACCCCGCAACCAGGCAGGGCTGGACGGGGAGGGATGCCGCCGGCTGGGCGAGGCGATCCTCCAGCAGGTCAGCCGGGATCCCCGGCTGCTCCACCACGGCTCCACTCGGATCCGGCGCTGGATCGAGGCCGGCATCGATGCCTTCCTGCACAACGATCCCGGCCGCGCCACCCGTCAGTTCCTGGAGCGCGCCCGCGGCAGCTTCGGCCTGGTGGTGGCCTCTTCCACCTGGCCGGATCGTCTCGTGCTCAGCAGTCTCGGCCAGCCGATCTCGATCGGTTTCGATCCCTCCGACTCGCTGGCCGTCTACGCATCGGAACCGGCGGCGGTGGATGCCGTGCTGGCACCGGCAGTGGGAACCCACCGGATCGATCTCGATCCGAACGCCGGCGAGATCGCCGTGCTGTCGGCCACGGATCTCCGGGTGCACTCCCTGTCGCTGGGGCGTGAGCTGACCTGCCAGGAGCTGCAGGGTCGCCGACTTGGCTATGGCGGTTCCGCCGAATCGAGGGCAGGGCGCCCGCCTTCGCACCAGGAGCTGGATCCGGTCGCTGCCGATCTGGCCGAGATCCCGGCCTTGCTCGCGAGCATCAAGGACGACTGGATCGATCCGGGTTCCGCCAACCGCCGCAGCGCCGAGCTTCTGGCCCAGTTCCTGATCATGAAGGCGGCCTATCTGGCCGAAAAACAGCAGGCGCTGCTGCGGCTGGGTCTCGATCCGGGCCTGGCCAGATCCAGGCATGTGGATCTGTTGATCACCGGGGTGGAGAACAGCCTCTGGCTGGGGGAGCGATTCGCTGCCGACCTGGCGGCCGTGATGCCCCTGCTGCGGGTGAAGGCTCTCTCGGCCAATGTCGTGCTGGAGCAGCTGCAGCACGACATGGAGTCGCTGGGCTTCGCCCGTCAATCGATCGTGCTGGTGCTCACCCATTCCGGCCAGACCTTCGCCACCCGTCAGGTGGCGGAGGCCTGTGACCTGCTCGTGCGCCAGGAGGTGATCCGGGAGTTCTTCCTGCTCACCGGGGAGCCCACCAGCTTTCTGGGTTCTCCGCTGCTGGCCGCCCAGGCTCCCGGGGAACCGGGTTGCCGGCGCCTGTTCACCACCGGTGCCGGGCGGCGCCGGGCCGAGCCCGCCACCGCCACCGTTGCCGCCATGCATCAGACGCTCACCGAACTGCTCTTCGCTCTGTGCCATCAGGTGCAGCAGGCCTTCCCGGGCCGGCAGCCCCTCGGCCTGCGCCTCGGCTCCGATGGGTTGACGCTGCTGGAAAACATGGAGGACCATCTCTTTCTCCAGGATGTGGCCGCCATCGTCGGAACCGATCCCAAGGGGCAGCCGCTCGCCACGGCCACCTCGCGGCGACTGGTGCGGTCCGGCAGACGATGGGCCCTGCATGTGCTCGAAACGCCGATCGCCTGGGCGATCCATGCCCTCTACATCCTGATCAGCGTGGGGTGGGGTCTTCCCCTGTTCCAGACCTTCACCCCATCCCTGCTGGGGCCCGCCAGCCTGCCTGCCGACATCGCCCTCTACATCTTCGGGCCCTGGTGCTGGACCGTGGTGTTGCGGCTGGCCCAGGGACGGCAACCGCTGGCCCGCACCGGTCGGCGCACCCTGGTCATCGGGGAGGTGCCCGGGGTGCAGCAGCTGCTGGGGAATTACGTGAGCAAGCTGTTCGCCCTCAGCTTCGGGGTGACCGCTCTGGACGTTCACACGGCCGACCCGGGGGACCATCTGCTGCATCTGTATGCCCATCGGCTGGTGCGCGGCACCCTGCTGTTCCTTGGCCTTCCGGATGGGCGATGCAGCCGGCGCCAGCGCGACCGCGAACGTGCCGTGATCCTCGCCGCCCGCCAGGCCGATGGGATCCGCCATCTCCGTACGGGGCCCGAGATCGTTGCCCTGGGCTCCGACCCCGCCATCAGCGCCGAGCCGTTCACCACGGCGGTGGTTCTCCCCAGCCCGGTCCATGCCGGCTGTGCGGAAGCCCAGCAGCTCCCGCCGCATCCCTTCAGGAACGATGATCTGATCGAGGCGATCCGGGAATCACGGTTCGGCAGCTTCCGCCGCCTGCTGGGGGGATACGTGTTCTTCTGGGCGATGGCACGTCGCGTGGCTTCCCTGCCCTTGCTGCGCTTCGACTGGTGGAAATCCCAGAGCCGCACCAAGGTGATGACGACCGCAGCTCCGGTGTCGGCCGCCCGTCTGGATCGCTCCGAGCCGGAGGAGATCGCCGAGCTCGCCCTCGACGCCCGTGCCCGCCGGGAGCAGAGCTGAGGGGCAGGGCTCACGCCCGAGGGTCCGCGTGGAGGCGGGTCCACCGGATCCCTATCGTGAACCGTTCAGGGATCCCCCGGGGAATCGCCGTGGTCGAGGACCCGGTCGCACCATTGCAGCAGTGGCAGGAGGATGCAGCCCCCATGCCGCCTCCCGCCGCCCGCGCGGAGGTGGAGAGCCTGCAGGCCTACAGCGCCCCCCTGGAGGGCCGGCGCGGCCTGCTGCGGCTCGACTTCAACGAGAACACGGTGGGCCCGAGCCCGAAGGTGGTGGAGGCGATCCGCGCCATCCCCGCCGAGACCTACGCCACCTATCCGGAGTACGCCGGCCTGCGGGAGGCGATGGTGGAGTCCCTCAGCCGCGGGGCGAGCACCGGCCTCACCCCGGCCCATGTGGGCCTGTTCAACGGTGTGGATGCCGCCCTCCATGCGGTGTTCCACGCCTATGGCGCTCCGGGCGATCGGCTGCTCACCACCAGCCCCACCTTCGGCTACTACGCCCCCTGCGCCCGCATGCAGGGGATGGCGATCGAGGCGATCCCCTACCGGCTGCCCGATTTCGCCTTCCCGCTGGAGGAGATCCGCAGCGCCCTTGCCGGAGAAGGCAGCGGGCCAGGCCCGGAGCTGCCCCCCCGGCTGTTGCTGATCTGCAACCCCAACAACCCCACCGGCACCCGGCTGGCGCCCGAGGCGGTGCTCGACCTGGCTGCCGCCGCCCCTCGCACGCTGGTGGTGGTGGATGAGCTCTACGAGGCCTTCAGCGGCGACAGCGTGCTGCCGCTGCTGCTGCGGGCAGCTGCGGACGGGGCGGTGCCGGGTGAGGCCTCCGATCCCTTCGCGAGTCACCCCAATCTCCTGGTGCTGCGCTCCCTCTCCAAGACAGCGGGCATCGCCGGGCTGCGCATCGGCTTCGCCATCGGTTCACCGGCACTGGTCGATCGGGTGAGCCGGGTCACCGGGCCCTACGACATCAACAGCTTCGCGGTCACCGCCGCCTTCGCCGCACTGGCGGATCAGCCCTACGTGGATGCCTACGTGGCCGAGGTGCTGCGGGCCCGCGACTGGCTGGTGCAGAAGCTGCGCGCGGCAGGGGTGCGGCATCATGTCGCCGGCGGCAACTACCTGTTGCTCTGGCCCGGGGCACCCGCCGCCGAGGTGGAGGTGGAGCTGCGGGCAGCGGGGATCCTGGTGCGCTCGATGGCCGGCAAGCCGTTGATCGATGGCTCCCTGCGCGTCAGCATCGGCACGCCCGCCCAGATGGAGCGGTTCTGGCAGGCCTGGTGCGGCATCGGGGCCGCCCCCTGAGGCGGCTCAGACGGGAACGGGCGGCCGCACCGCCGCGGTGCGCAGGAAATTGGCCAGGAGCTGGTGGCCGCTCTGGGTGAGCACGCTCTCCGGGTGGAACTGCACCCCCTGCAGATGGGGATAGTCCCGGTGCCGCAGACCCATGATCGTGCCGTCCTCGAGCCAGGCCGTGATCTCCAGGCACCCGGGCAGGCTCTCCCGCTCCGCGATCAGGCTGTGGTATCGGGTGGCGGTGAGGGGTTCGGGCAGGCCGGCGAACACCCCCTGGCCGCCGTGGTGCACCGGGGAGGTCTTGCCATGCATCAGCTCCTTCGCCCGCACCACCCTGCCCCCGAACACCTGGGCCAGCGCCTGGTGCCCCAGGCACACCCCCAGGATCGGCACCGTGGGCCCCAGCTCCCTCAGCACCTGCAGGCACACCCCCGACTGGTCCGGATCGCCGGGGCCGGGCGAGATCACGATGGCGGCCGGATCGAGGCCGCGGATCTGCTCCAGGGTGAGGGCATCGTTGCGCTCCACCCGCAGCTCGCTGGCCACGGGATGCTGTGGTGCCAGTTCCGCCAGGTACTGCACCAGGTTGAAGGTGAAGCTGTCGTAGTTGTCGAGAACCAGGAGCATGGGGGCGGCCGTCAGAGACCCAGCCGGATCCACAGGGGCGGGATCAGCAGCAGCAGGGCGATCATCAGGGAGGAGAGGGCGGCCACCAGCACGGCCGCGGCGGCGCAGTCCTTGGCGATGCGGGCCAGGGGGTGGAACTGGCGGCCGATGGCCAGGTCCACCACGGCCTCGGTGGCGGTGTTGAGCAGCTCCAGCACCAGCACCGCCGCCACCGTGAGCACCAGCACGGCGAGGCGATCGGGGCTGAGCCCCAGCCACAGGCCCAGGCCGAACACAACCACACCGGTGATCACGTGGATCCGGAAATTGCGCTGGCTGGCGAAGCCGTAGGCCAGGCCCTGGGCGGCGTAGCGGAAGCTGGCCGGCAGATCTCCCGCCACCCTCCAGGCCCCCACCCGCATCCTCCGGCCCCGCCTGTGCACGTCCTGGCTCACGTCGCGCAGGGGTGCGGGGGAATCCTGGGGGAGGAACATGGGCATCGGCACCGGCAGGGGCCTTGTCTGCGGCACCATAAGGCCGCCGACCCGGAAGAACATCCCCCGGTCAGGGGTCCGCGAGAAGCCGCTCCTGCCGATCGAGCATGGCGGCCAGGCTGCTCTCGTCCGGATGGTCCCAGCCGAGCAGGTGCAGGAGCCCATGGCTGGCCAGGAACAGGAGCTCCTGCTCCAGGCCGTGGCCGGCCTGCTGTGCCTGGCGGGCAGCGGTTTCCAGGGAGATCACGATGTCGCCCAGCTCCACCGCTTCCTCCCCCTGCGGATCGAGGCAGCCCGGCGGCGGCATGGCCCCGTCCGCGAGGCTCTCCTGGGCGGCGAAGGCGAGCACGTCGGTGGGCCCTTCCACCCGGCGCCACCGGGCGTTGAGAGCGGCGATGGTGGCATCGTCGGTGATCTGCAGGCCGAGGCTGTAGCGGGATGCCTGCAGCGGTGCCGCCAGCTCCGGTGCCAGCTGGGCGAGCCATCGGCCCAGATGGTGGCACCACTGCCCTTCTCCCGTTGCCGGATCGCTGAGGCCTCCGGCATCGCTGAGGCCGTCTGCCGGCCGGCCGTCGCATCCCGGCAGGGGGAGGGTGTCGAAGCTCAGATCCAGCTCCGGCAGGTTCATTGCGGCAGCGCGGGCCTTCCCAGCCAGGCGATCAGCACCAGGAAGGCCATCAGGCCCACGGCGGTGAGGCCGAAATGCACAAGGCTCTGGCGGCCCTTGCGCACCATGTTCCGCATCGCCAGTTTCACGAAACCGGGCGGCGCTGCCTCACCCGGGCCGGGCTGCTCCTGCTCGGGCGGATTCGGAGGGGAGGGGGGGGGAGTCATCACGGGGAGTCGCTGCGGAGAGTGCTTCCGGCTCAGGCGACGGCCGCTTCCGCGGCCACCTCCACGCCCTGGTGCAGCAGGGACTGGATGAAGGGATCCAGATCCCCATCCATCACCCCCTGCACATCGGTGGTTTCCTCGCCGGTGCGCAGATCCTTCACCATCTGGTAGGGGTGAAACACGTAGTTGCGGATCTGGTTGCCCCAGGCCGCCTCCACGATGTCGCCGCGGATGTCGGCGATCTCGGCGGCCCGCTGCTCCTGGGCGATCACCAGCAGCTTGGCCATCAGCAGCGCCATCGCCTTCTCCTTGTTCTGCAGCTGGGATCGCTCCTGGGTGCAGCGCACCGCCAGGCCCGTGGGGATGTGCAGGATGCGCACGGCGGTCTCCACCTTGTTCACGTTCTGGCCTCCCGCACCCCCGGAACGGGAGGTGGTGATCTCGAGGTCCTTCTCCGGGATGTCGAGCTTCACCTCCTCCTCCAGCTTGGGCATCACCTCCACCCCGGCGAAGCTGGTCTGGCGTTTGTCGTTGGCGTTGAAGGGGGAGATGCGCACCAGCCGGTGGGTGCCCTTCTCGTTGCGCAGGTAGCCGTAGGCGTAGCGGCCGTCGATCTCGATCGTGCAGCTCTTGATCCCCGCCTCCTCCCCCTCCGAGAGTTCGTCCACGCTCACCTTCATGCCGTGGTCCTCGGCCCAGCGGGTGTACATGCGCATCAGCATCAGGGCCCAGTCCTGGGCGTCGGTGCCCCCCGCACCGGCATTGATGGTGAGCACCGCCCCATCCTTGTCGTAGGGGCCGCTGAGCAGGCGCTCCAGCTCCCAGCGGTCCAGATCGGCCTTGAGGGTCTGCAGGCCGGCGTTCGCTTCCTGCAGCAGCTCCTCATCGGGTTCGAGCTCATGCAGCTCGAGGGTGGCCTCGGCATCACTGAGGGCCGCACGCCATCTGCGCAGCTGTTCCAGCTGGGCCTTGATGTCGTCGAGAACCCGCATCTGCCGCTGCGCCTGCTGGGGCTCATCCCAGAAGCCGGGCTGGGCGGCCAGCTGTTCGAGGTCCTGCCGGCGGGCGTTCAGGGCCGGTACGTCAAAGGCAGTCCTGGGCTTGGCCCAGGCGCTCGGTGAGCTCGGAGAGATCGCGCTTGAAATCGGTGAGTTCGAGCACCGTCGGCGGAAGGGGATTCACGATCCGACCGTATCAGCAGGAGCGGCCTTGCGCCGGAGCGGTCTGTTCCTCTCCCGGGAGAGGGCTTCGTAGGATGGGAGGCTGCCTCTCAAGCACCGATGGCCATGGATGCTGCTCCGGCAGACAGTTCCGAAACCTCTGCCGGCCCTGCCAAGGTCGAGATCTACACCTGGCGGTTCTGCCCGTTCTGCATTCGCGCCAAGGGTCTGCTCGATCGCAAGGGGATCGTCTACAGCGAATACCTCATCGACGGTGACGACACGGCGCGGGCCGCCATGACCCGTCGGGCCCAGGGGCGCAGCTCCCTGCCCCAGATCTTCATCGACAACCGGGGCATCGGCGGCTGCGATGAGCTCTACGACCTCGATCGCTCCGGGCATCTCGACGCCCTGCTGGGTCTGGGCGCGTGAACCCTTCCCACAGGGATCACCTCTCCCAGCTGTTCGTGATCGACCCGATCACCCGGCTCAGACCCGCCAAGGATTCCAGTGTGGCGCTGATGCAGGCCGCCCAGCGGGCCGGCCTTGGGGTGTGGGTGTGCACCCTGGCCGATCTCTCCGCCGCCGATCCTCCTGCTCCGGACCGGGGCGGCCACGCGGCCTGGGTGAAGGCGCAGCCGCTGGTGCTGGAGAGCATGGAGGCCACGGGCGGCGGCTGGTCCATTCCCGAACCCTGGTATCGCCTCGGTGAGCCCGAGCTCCTCCCCCTCGACCATTTCCCCTGGGTGTGGATGCGCAAGGATCCCCCGGTGGACGAGGCTTACCTCTATGCCACCCATCTGCTGGAGCTGGGCGAGCGGCGCGGCGTGCGGGTGCTCAACCGGCCTTCCTCCCTGCGCGCCTGGAACGAGAAGCTGAGCTCCCTGCGCTTCAGCCACCTGATGGCTCCTTCCCTGGTGAGCAGCCGGGTGGATCAGCTCGCCGCCTTCACGGCCGAGCACGGCGAGGTGGTGCTCAAGCCCCTGGGGGGCCGGGCCGGCCAGGGGGTGGTGTTCGCCGCCGCCGATACCCCGGGGTTGCGGGCCCTGCTCGAGCTGGTGACCAACCAGGAAAGTCTTCCGGTGATGGTGCAGCTCTTCCTGCCGGGGGTGAAGCAGGGCGACAAGCGCATCCTGCTGGTCGATGGTGAGCCCCTCGGTGCCGTCAACCGCACGCCCACAGCGGGTGAATTCCGCAGCAACCTGGCGGTGGGTGGAGCCCCGGAGGCCAGCGCCCTCTCCGATCGCGAGCGCGCCATCTGCGCCGAGCTGGCTCCCGCCCTGAGGGCCGAGGGTCTGTTCTTCGTGGGGATCGACGTGATCGACGGTCGCCTCAGCGAGATCAACGTGACCAGTCCCACGGGGGTGCGGGAGGTGGAGCTGCTGGGGGGAATCCCGCTGGCGGATCAGACCATCGCCCGGCTGCTGGCAGCCTGAGCCATCTCCCTGGCCGGCAGGTTGAGCTGCTGCTGCAGCACCCCCAGCTTGAGCGCCACCTCCTGGAGTTCCCGTTCCGGTTCCGACCCCCGCACCAGGCCCGCACCGGCGGTGAGATCGAGGTGCCGGCCCCGCAGGATGCCGCTGCGGATCGCCACCCGCAGATCCGTATCCCCGGCGCTGTCGATCCAGCCGATCGGAGCCGCGTAGTGCCCCCGCTCGAAGGGTTCCAGGCTGCGCAGCCAGGCCATCGCCTCGCGGCGGGGAAGACCGGCCACCGCCGGCGTGGGATGGAGCGCTTCGGCAAGGGCCAGGGGCTGCTGGCCGCCGAGCTTCGCCGTGATCGGGGTGTGCAGGTGCACCAGGCTGCCGTGGCGGGCGAGGCGGGGATGGCGTGGCCGGCGTGGATCCAGACCCGCTTTCCGCAGCACCTGGGTGATTGTTTCCACCACCAGCTCGTGTTCGTGGCGGTCCTTGCTGGAGGTGGTGAGCTGATCGGCCTGGGGGCCGATCGGGGCGGTGCCGGCCAGAGCATCGCTGCGCAGCTGGCCCTGGCGCACCGTGAGCAGCCGTTCGGGGGAGGCGCCCAGCAGGGCGGTGCCTTCCGCCTGCTGCCACAGGAAGCGGCAACTGCCGGGCTGGCGCTGGCGCAGATGGGCCAGCAGCTGCAGGGGATCGAGGGGCTGGTCGAGCTCCAGGTGCTGGCGCACCGCCAGCACGAGCTTGCACAGGGCGCCGGATTCCACCAGCTCCAGGCCGCGCTTCACCACTTCCCGGTACCCACCCTGCCAGCAGGAAAGGCTGGCGATGCCGGGGCCCCGTTCCAGAACTCGGCTCGCCTCCGGATCCCAGGGGAGGGCTTCCAGGAGCCGGGCCTGCTCCCAGAGCTCTTCCGCCACGCAGCGGGGGGTGACATCACCGCCGAGGCTCCGCTGCAGCCGCAGCCAGCAATGGCGGCCCTGGCGGCTCAGTTGCCAGCGGGGCAGCACCGCCAGCACCCCGCTGGCCCCGCTGCCCGCCGGCAGGAGAGCCTCCTGCAGAGGACCGTCGAAGAAGGAGAACGCCAGCAGCACCCGCGGCCGGGCCAGGGGAGGGCAGGGGTGGGGCGCCGTCGCCAGGCGGCTGAGGCTGAAGGCGCTGAACCGCTGGGCCAGCTCGAAGCGGCGCGGCCCGCTGAGCTCGAGGCTGTGGGTCCGGCCGCTGGCGGCCAGGCAGAGGCCCGGTGCCCCATCCCAGAGGAAGCGAAAGCCCTCGTTGCCCGGCAGATGGGGCAGCAGCGCCATCGGGTCGCGCTCCACCAGGGGGAGGGCCAGGCTGAGCACGCCTTCCTCCTCCAGCTCGCCGGCGGCCCGGGCCGCCGTTGCCAGCAGGTCCGTGAAGCACGGGGGGACGGGGGAGGGGACGCTGGGGAAAGCCTGCACCAGGGGTGCGCCGAAGCGGCTGCTCAAATGTATGGGCGTTCCCCTTTCCCTCGCTGCCGGCAGCCATGTCCGAGCCCCAGGTCGTCGCAAGCCTTCACGCCTCCGGGGGCGCGCCCCCCGTCGTTGCTGGCGATCGACGCCGGCTGTGGCAGGCGGCGATCAAATGGCCCATGTATTCCGTGGCGGTGATGCCGGTGCTGCTGGCGGCGGGCTGGCGGTTCGGCCAGGGGCAGGTGGTGCGCTTCGACCAGCTGCTGCTGTTTCTGCTGGCGGCCGTGCTGCTGCTGGCCTGGGAGAACCTGGCCAATGACGTGTTCGATGCCGACACCGGCGTCGACACCCACGGCAAGCCCCATTCGGTGGTGACCCTCACCGGCCGCCGCGACCGCGTGGCGGCCCTGGCCAACGGGGCCCTGCTGGCGGGGCTCGTGCTGATGGCCGTGGTGGCGCTGCGCAGCAACCCGGCGGTGCTGCTGCTGGTGCTGGCCTGCTGCGGCCTGGGGTACGCCTACCAGGGGCCGCCCTTCCGCCTGGGCTACCGCGGCCTGGGGGAGCCCCTCTGCTGGCTCGCCTTCGGACCCTGCGCCACCGCGGCCGCCCTGCTGGCCCTGGCGCCGGCCGACCTGGGCCCTGCCGCGACTGCCGGCGGTTCTTCGGGTGGATGGCTGGCCGGGGTGCTGGGCACGATCCCCTGGGGTGATGCCCTGGTGCTGGGGGGCGGGCCGGCCCTGGCCACCACCCTGGTGCTGTTCTGCTCCCACTTCCATCAGGTGGCGCAGGACGCCGCCCACGGCAAGCGTTCGCCGGTGGTGCGGCTGGGCAGCGATCGCTCCGCCGCCCTGGTGCCCTGGTTCGTGGCCGGGGCCCTGGGCCTGGAATGGGCGCCGGTGCTGCTGGGCTGGTGGCCCCTGGCCGCCCTGCTGGGAGCCATCGGCCTGCCCCCGGCCCGGGCCTTGATCCGACTGCTGGGGGACCACCATGATCGGCCGGAACAGATCAGCGGCAGCAAGTTCCTGGCCCTGCGCTTCCAGGCCCTCAACGGCCTGGGCCTGGCCTTCGGGCTGGCGCTGGGACCCTGGCTGGCGGGGGTGGGAGTGCGGTGAGCAGGTTGTGGCCACGGATCGGATGAGTGCCACCCTCCAGCCAGGGCTCCGTCTGCGATGGCGTCGCTTCCGTTTCGGCCTGCCCCAGGCGATGGTCACGGCCCACGGGGCGTTCAAGGAGAAGGAAGGCTGGTTGCTGAGGCTGGAAACCGGGGACGGGGCCGTGGGCTGGGGGGAAGCGGCCCCCTGCAGCACCGAGGCGATCTCCGCTCTCGGCGAAAGCCTGCCACGGGTGGAGCTCGAAGCCCGTCTGCCCAGCCTCCCCCGGCCACTGGCCTTCGCCCTCGGCCTCGCCCTGGCCGAGCTGGATGGACTCGGGGCCCCCTCCGGTACCGGATGGTTGCCGGCCCCACCCTCGGCGCTTCTCCTGCCCGCCGGAGCAGCGGCACTGCCCGCGCTTGAACAGGCCTTGCAGAACCCTGCCGAGGCGAGCCTTCCCGTACCGCCGGCGCCGCTCACGGTGAAGTGGAAGGTGGCCGTCCATCCCGATCCTCTCGAGCGACGGGTGCTGGAGCGGATCCTCCAGGAGCTACCGACCGGAAGCAGGCTGCGACTGGATGCCAATGGCGGCTGGGATCGTGCTACGGCCTGGGCGTGGGCCCGCCACCTCCATGGTGATCCGCGGCTCGAGTGGCTGGAGCAACCCATCGCTCCCGCCGATCAGTGCAGCCTGGAGGCCCTTGCCGAGCTGGTGCCGGTGGCGCTCGACGAATCCCTGCGCCTGGAACCCGGGCTGGGCTCCAGCTGGGCTGGCTGGCAGGTACGTCGCCCTGCCCTGGAGGGCGATCCACGGCCATTGCTGGCGGCGCTGACACGAGGCACCCCTCGGCTGACGCTGAGCACCTCCCTGGAAACCGGCATCGGAGCGAGGATGGTGAACCATCTGGCGGCGCTGCAGCAGAAGGGGCCCACCCCTGCCGCGCCGGGTCTGGCCCCCGGCTGGCGGCCCCCGGGCCCCCTGTTCGCCACCGACGACCCCCTGCGGGTGTGGGAGGCCGCTGCGTGAAGCCGCTCCTGCTCGGCACCGATGGGGATCCGGCAGCGCAGGCTGCCGTCCTGGAGGGAGCCTGGCAGCAGGGAGGGCTGGTGGGCTTGGCGGCACCGCAGCAGCAGGAAAGCCTCGCGGCCGCCCTGGGCCAGCTCCGGCCGGAGGAAGGGCACCCCCTTCTGCGCAGGGCCGCCGTGGTGCTGGGCAGCGGTGGCAGCAGCGGTGGCCGCCGGTGGTGTCTCCAGCCCCTCAGCCACCTGGAGTCTTCGGCCGAGGCGACGGGAAACTGGCTCAGGACTCTTGGCATCGATCCCGCTGCCTGCCTCCATCTCAATCCACTGCCGCTGCATCACGTGAGCGGGTTGCTGCCGCTGGTGCGCTCCCGCTTGTGGGGGGCACGGCTGGGCTGGCTGCCGAGCGCCCTGCTGCGCCATCCCCGGCAGCTGCTGCAGGACCTGCCGCCACCCGCCGATCAACCAGTGCTGCTCTCGCTGGTGCCCACCCAGCTGCAGCGTCTGATGGCCAGTGCCGATGGCGTGGCCTGGCTCGGAGGCTGCAGCGTGATCTGGGTGGGCGGTGCCGCCCTCTCCCCGCCCCTGGCGGCGGCGGCCCGCCGTGCCGGCTTGCCCCTGGCCCCCTGCTACGGGGCAACAGAAACCGCGGCGATGGTCTGTGCCATGGCGCCGCAGGATTTTCTGGCGGGGCTGGAAGGCTGTGGCGCCCCTCTGGAGGATGTGCAGCTGCGCATCGATCCCCTCACCACAGCGGTGGAGGTGCGCTGCGCCCGTCTGAGCCCCGGCTGCTTGCACAACGGCAGGCTCGAACCGCTGCCTCTCACCCCGGAGGGCTGGTGGCGCAGCGGCGATGGCGGCCGCTGGCAGGGAAACCGGCTGCAGGTGTCGGGAAGGCTGGATGGGGCGATTCAGAGTGGGGCCGAAACGGTGTTCCCCGAGCAACTGGAGGCGCGTCTGCTGGAGGCGGCGGCACAGCGGGCTCTCCCCGTGGCCGCCATGCTGCTGCTTTCCGAAACGGATCCGGAATGGGGGGAGCGCCTGGTGGCGCTGGTGCGCTGTGAGCCAGGTGCGAATGCTGATGCCCTGCTGGGTCAGTTGCAGGGGCTGGTCAGCACCTGGATCCCTGCCGAACGACCGCGCCGTTGGCGTCACTGCCCTGCTCTGGCCACCAACGCCGCTGGCAAATGGGAACGGGGTTTGTGGCGGCAATGGCTGGAGGCCGAAGAGGGTGGGACTGGCAGAAGTAAATCGCATGCTACTTAATGAAAACCCTCCAGATGTTGGGCAAGCTGACTAGCCTGAAGTCTGGATAATGTGTCATGACAAGCCTGCCTGCCTGCCGGCCGGCCAGGCTCAGTCAAGCCACCCGCTGCTACCCATGGTTCATCGGCTGTTCACTTGATTTCGGAATCTCCCCTTCCCACAGGAAGTCTTCGACATGAAATCAAGAACCCTCTTGATTACCCATAAGCCTCCGCGACCCTCAGATCCCTTTCCGTGCAGGGGATGCAGCAGGTGACCGCGTTGGCGATCCGCTCGGTCATCGCAGCCATCGAGAAACGCCTGTTGAAGCGGAAGCAATAGCCACCCAGGTAGCGCCTGGCGTACTTGTCAAAGTTGAAGGCGTGGAAGGTGCCGCTGAAGCTGGTCTTGAGGTTGCCCAGCAGGGTGTTGATCCAGCGGAACTGGGGCAGTTCGGTGGGGTGCTTGCCTCCGGTGACAACAGCCTTGTGGTGGCAGTTGGCCGTGGTCACCGCCCGGAAGCATGCCAGGCCATCGGTGAGCACGGAGCTGCCGGGCGCCAGGTGCCTTCTGGCCCACTCCCCGATCGCCTCGGAGCTGAACCCGCTCACCGGTGTGATCCTGGCGTGAATCGGATGGCCGGCCTCGTTCAGGGAAATCGCCGCAACGACCGGAATCTTGTTCTCCGATCCCCGGCCCGCCTTGCCACCAGGGCGTTCTCCGCCGAGGTAGGCATCATCCATCTGGATCTTTCCCTGCAGCAGGTAGACCTCCTCCCGATCCGCCATGGCCCGCAGGATCTTGTGGTGGAGCAGCCAGGCCGTGTCGTACTTCACGCCCAGATGGCGGCTGAGCTCCAGCGACGAGATCCCAGTCTTGGCCTGGCCGATCAGATAGAAAGCCAGGAACCAGGTTGTCAGCGGCAACTTGGTGGCCTGCATGATCGTGCCGGCCGTGAGGGTTGCCTGATGGCCGCAGGATCGGCACTGGTAGCGCTTGAGCCGGCGGCCGTAGACCAGGCCGTGGTCCTGAGCTCCGCAACGCGGGCATCGGAAGCCATCGGGCCAGCGGGCTTTCTCCAGAGCCGCCTCACATTGCTCCTCCGTGCCGTACAGCCGCTGGAACGCCAGCAGAGAAAGGCCTTTCTGAAACTGGATGCCGTTGCGCGCCATGACCTGAGCAGTACCTGTGTACCAGCCTATGTCGCCAGGCTGGCCTGCGCGGAGCGAGCTGGGTAATCAAGAGAACCCTGACAGCAGCTCAGATATCGATCGCTTCGTCCCCCCCCCCCGTTCCTATACCCCTAAAAGTGATTCGAGCGATCGGGTGCTGGCCACTCGGCTAAGGTTACTGCGTTGAACAACGCGCAGATGGCCTTCATGGAATCCCATGATGGCCAAAATTCGCCGATTCTGCGTTGCGTGGCATTGCCCCTTATGTGCTGCATGATCGACAACTGTCCGAAACTTCTCAGGAACTGATGAAGCGGTACGATCAGATATCCCCAGATCAGGTGCTCTGAGAGGCTGAGCGACACGCGATTTACAGTAGGGATGGGGTCCAGCAAGGAATCACAGGTCCAGATGGCGAACGGTGGACGTCCATGCGATTTTCTGGCGGGCGTCAGTTTCTCCACCCTGTCCGAAGAGGGAATGCCTTGGACCTGATGTTGGCATGTTGCCCCTCCAGAGGCAGTCCGGCTTGCTCTGGGTATCTACCAGAATGCGTAAACCCAGCTCCAGGGACAGGCAGAAACACACCCGCTTGATGGCCAGTGCGATGAACAATGTGACTGAGATTCAGGGGGTCAGATGGCCTTGGCCGAATCCTATGTCAATGGCCTGGAAATTCCTGATTCAGCGTTGCGAGGCATCCTTCACTCCACCATGCCGATCTTGTTCGGTATTTCCCGGCATTGCTGGCCCCGTTCGACTGGGTACTCCAAGACTCGGAACGTCTGGCTGAGTCTTCTCGCGAAGCTGATGAGATGTGCAGTACGACCGACCACAGGCCATGCTCAATCAGATGCTGGGGATTGGCCGGCTAATTTATCCTAAATACAGTACAGCGCTGTGGGAAAAGGGCGCCAAGGATCTGGAAGAATCACAGATCACATATGATCGATCAGTTGATCGAAAGACTTAGCATCGAAGACGGAGATCATATTCTGGACTTTGGCTGCGGCTGGGGATGTGTTCCGAATTACATCCTTTCCAGGTTTCCCAATGTGCGGATGACGGGCCTGAATCTGAGCCATCACCAGTGTGAGTATATGCGAGCCAAGCTGAAGGCCCCTGCTAGCATTCTGAGTTCCGGCCGATTCACTCTCGTTGAGGGAGATCTGAATGAGTGAATTCTCAGATAAATTTGACAAGATTATCACCGTAGGAGTTCTCTGTCACGTTGGAAATCTCACGCAGTTGTTGCAGCACTTGCCTCCTATGCTTGCGGCCAGAGGGTAGGGCATTGATCCACATCATCACCGTGAGACTCCCCAACAATATGTCTTCTGGATTTACTCACAAATACATCTTCCCTCACGGACGCTACTGGAATCATGATGCCATGCCAAGCTACAACCGTGATTTGAAAACTGTTGATCGCTGGTACTCAATGGCATGAATTACATCACACTCTTGCGATTGGTTGCACCGATTCGATGCCTCGCAGGAGGCGTGAAGAATCTAGATTACGGAATGGACTATCGAAATTTTCGCCGAATCTGGCGATTCTACTTGTTGTTGCTCGGTACGATCTTCGAACCTGTGATGGAGAGTACAATGGTAATGGGCAGTACCTACTCGTTCATGCTTGAGGCCATCAGGAGGAATTCGATTGAATGAGCCCAAATTCATCAATGGTGACACCTCAGCTTTATGCTCGGGTCCTTCTTGGTTGTGGTAGCCATTTTGGATACTGCTCTTATTGTTCTACTGGGAATTACTGCGGGGCCTGATCTGGATCGTGATTCTGTATCTGGTCCGCACACTAGCTACAACGTCAATTTACCATCGGCTTCTCACCCATCAGGCCTACCGAGTACCGTCGAATTGTGCTACGGGTTGGATGCCTGATTGTAGGCTCTTCCTCCGGTCAGATGGGACCCAGCTGTTGGAAGGCCCATCATCTGGCACACCAAATCGTGCCGATCGTGAAGGTGATCCCCATCTCCCCTCACCGTTGGTGGAGTGTGCTTGGCCATTCTTTGGTCCCAGTGAGGCTGGCTGTTTTCACCTCCTTCTTGCCGGAGAGGATTGCCGGCTGATGTGGAAGGCGATCCGGTACTTAGGTCATTGACCGTTTTCATTTCTTGCCCTGTACTTGTCTTGGGATGTCTGACCTATCTGGTATGGGGGTCTGGAATATCTTAGGTGCATACTTTCTCTGCAACTACGTTGCAGTTCCATGGAACTGTCAACTGTTAACTCAGTGTGCCATCTCGTTGGTGATCGCCCTTCATGACGACGACATCAGTCGTAACAATGCTGTGGTGGCCCTTATCACTCTTGGAGAAGGATGGCACAATCTCCACCATGCTTTTCCATTTTCCGTCGGCATGGCTTTACCATGGTCGACGGCGAAGTGAGGCAACTTCCGGATCCCACGTTTCTTTCATCCGCATTCTTTCCTGGCTGGGCCTGCCTGGGACCTCCAGCTGCCGAGCGATGCCCAGCTGAGGTCCAGGAGCAGAGAGAACTCAGAGAATTTGATTCCAAACTTCTCTCCAGGTGGTCTTTAAAGGATAGTCTCTACTGCTTGATTGTAGCTAATTCTGTTCAGGCGTCAGCACAAGCTGAATGTTGCAGGCAAGGCCTATGGGAGGACAGATTCGTGATTGGAGCGCCACCCTATCTGCTTGGAGACCATGCAGGAAATAGACCGCCATCTCCCCGGGTAAGCCCAACGACAGAATTCCGGCCCAGCCAATAGATAGCTTTCTACTGACGGCTATGGCCAGGTAATTGGCCAGCGGGGACTTCATTTTTAACGTTGCTGGGGAGTTTCAAAGTGATGCTTCTGGCATGCCCATTGGCACTTTGCCAGTGCCATCCTGCTTGGGCAGATCTGCTCAGCCTCCGTTTTCCATCCTCACCGGCGTGATTGCCGCGATTCTCAGGGCCGTACCCACCCATCAATCACTACGCCAAGGGGTAGGTGATCTCCACCGAGGGGGCCTTCAAAACCTTGTTGGCTCGGACCTTGCTGTATCTGGTAGCCGGCCTGCTCTTCGGAGAGGTGTGTGGTCTCGGACTGGCGCTCTGCCTCCAGCCCATCATCGTCGTGGCACTGGTGGCCCCTATGGATGTCAATAGAATCTTCACAAGCGACCTGCCTGTGCTGGAGGAGTTCTCTTCCTTTTTTCAGTTAGTGCATCACCTTGAACATGGACTCACCTTCGTGGGCATTCAGCTGCCGGCCTGGCTGGTTGTGGTTGCCAAGTGCGGCGTGGCCTCCCTGGTGAGGGTGTCCATGCTCACCTTCTACTTCTAGAACGCCGCTCATCGCCAGGGTGTGCTTAGCTTAGCCACATCGTCCTCCCGCTCCGGTACCGAAGCCGCCAGCCAGTTGCGGATCACGACCGGGAGGTCGGTCCGACGGCGGGTATTGCTGTCGATGGCCTGATGGCGGGTGAGGGCGCGGGCCATCGCTTTGTTCTTGCAGCGAAATTCATAGCACACCTCGAAGCTGCCGCGATCCAGCCTTCGCGGCTGCAGCTCGATCGCCAGGGGATCACCGTTCACCAGGGGCCGCAGATAGTCGGCGGCGGTATGAACGATGGGCAGGGCCACCTCCAGAGGCGATCCAGGAGCGGGAAACACATCGGTCGGGGCAATGCCGAAGCGATCCAGGCTTTCCTCGTAGGCCTCATGGCACCAGCGCAGCAAATGGTGGAAATGCATCACACCGGCGGCATCGGTTTCTCCGAAGCGGACGTTGCGGCAGAGCAACAGCCATGCAGTTCGATCCATCATGGAATTGTAAGGACAACGGGACAGCGAACACCTAACCCAGGGGGAATCCTGGTTTGAAAAGTCCTTAGGTGAGGCCCGTCTGTCCCAGTAGAGCTCCACCAGCAGCTCCACCAGGGCGAGGTGGAACCCCCGCAGGCCCTGTGGCCGGATCCGCCTGGTGCGCAACGCCTCACCGACCGCAAAACCAGGGCAATACGGCGAGCGACCGAAGGCGTGCAGGGCCACGGTGTCAACTTGCCGACTCACCGGGCTGGCTCCTGCCGCCGGGGTGAGGTAACAGGTGGGGAAGGGAATCCTGGTTATGGCCCACAGCGAACAGCTCGAGGCCCAGCAAACCCGGAGGAAGACCCTTGAGGAGAAGAAAATCCTCAGGCCCGCAGACACATGAGGGGTGCATGCCTTGAGTTGGCGGACCCAGCGGCGCCCGGTCGCCTCAGCGATCCACGGACCCCATGATCACATCGATCGAGCCCAGGATGGCCATGATGTCGGCCACCTTGTTGCCCTTGAGGATGTGGGGCAGGATCTGGAGGTTGTTGAAATCGGCCGCCCGGATCTTCCAGCGCCAAGGCGTCACGTCGTCATTGCCCTGGATGAAGATGCCCAGTTCGCCTTTGCCGGATTCAAGTCTGCAGTAGAGCTCACCGCTGGGAATCTTGAAGGTGGGGGCCACTTTCTTGGCCACATACTGATAGTCGAAGCCATACCATTCGCTTTTCTTGCCTTCCGTCAGGCGCCGGGCTTCCAGATTCTCATAGGGACCTCCGGGGATCATCCGGATCGCCTGGCGCAGGATCCTGAGGGACTGGCGCATCTCTTCGATGCGCACCCGGTAGCGGGCGTAGCAGTCTCCTTCCTTCTGCCAGGCAACGGACCACTCGAAATCGTCGTAACACTCGTAATGATCCACCTTGCGAAGATCCCAGGGCACGCCTGAGGCGCGCAGCATCGGCCCGGAGAGGCTCCAGTTGATCGCCTGCTCCCGCGTGATCACACCGAGACCCTCGATCCGCTTGCGGAAGATGGGATTGTTGGTGATCAGCTTTTCGTATTCATCGATCTTGGGGCCGAACCAGTCGCAGAAATCAGCGCATTTCTCGAGCCAGCCATAGGGGAGGTCCACTGCGACCCCTCCGATCCTGAAGTAGTTGTTGTTGATCAGCCGCTGGCCTGTGGCCGCTTCCCAGAGGTCGTAGATCATCTCCCGCTCCCGGAAGATGTAGAAGAAGGGCGTCTGCGCACCCACATCGGCCAGGAAGGGGCCGAGCCAGAGCAGGTGGTTGGCGATGCGGTTGAGTTCCAGCATCAGCACCCGGATGTAGCTGGCGCGCTTCGGCACCGGCACGTCCGCCAGCTTCTCGGGGGCGTTGACCGTGATCGCCTCGTTGAACATGCCCGCGGCGTAGTCCCAGCGGCTCACGTAGGGCACGAACATCACGTTCGTGCGGTTCTCGGCGATCTTCTCCATGCCGCGGTGCAGGTAGCCGATCACCGGCTCGCAGTCCACCACGTCCTCGCCGTCGAGGGTGACCACCAGCCGCAGCACCCCGTGCATCGAGGGGTGGTGGGGGCCGAAGTTCACCACCATCGGCTCCGTGCGCGTCTCCAGCTGCGTCATGGGGCCTTCGGCTTCAAGGGTGTAGGCCGGGATCTTAGGAAGGAAGCCGTGCCGTGGACGTTCGTGGCCGAGTCCGGTCTGCCCGCTGCCTTCGCCCATGTGCCGGTGCTCCCCGCTGCGGTGCGGGAAGCGTTCGCCCACCTGCCGGCTCCGCCCGAGCCGGTGCTGATCGACTGCACCCTGGGGGGTGGGGGCCATGCCGCCGCCCTGCTGGAGGCCCATCCCACCCTGCGGCTCATCGGTCTGGACCGGGATCCCACCGCCCGGGCCGCGGCGGCCGACCACCTCGCCTGCTTCGGCGACCGGGTGACGATCGTGGCCACCAATTTCGCCGACTACGAACCAGCGCAGCCGGTGGCCGGCGTTCTCGCCGATCTCGGGGTCAGCAGCCCCCAGCTGGATGTGCCCGGCCGTGGATTCAGCTTCCGCTCCCCTGGCCCCCCCGACATGCGCATGAATCCCGAGGCGGGCGAGACGGCCGCCGAGCTGATCGATCGTCTCGGCGAAGGGGATCTGGCCGATCTCCTGCATCGCTGGGGCGAGGAGCGGCTGGCGCGGCGCATCGCCAGACGGCTGGTGGCGGAGCGCCCCTGGAGCCAGGGAGGCCGCACCACGGCCGATCTGGCCTATGCCATCGCCGGTTGCTACCCACCCCGGGCCCGCCACGGCCGCCTCCATCCCGCCACGCGCAGCTTCCAGGCGCTGCGGATCGCCGTGAACGACGAACTCGGAGCCCTGGACCGGCTGCTGCAGCGCGCCCCCGACTGGCTCCTGCCGGGGGGGATCCTGGCGGTGATCAGCTTTCATTCCCTCGAGGACCGGCTGGTGAAGACCGCCTTCCGCAGCGATCCCCGCCTGGAGAGGATCACGCGCAAGCCCGTGGTGGCCGATGCGCAGGAGGAGGGGATGAATCCCCGCAGCCGTTCGGCCAAGCTGCGGGTGGCCCGGCGCTGCCCCTGAGCCTGTGTTCTTCCCCATGACCCTGGCCCTGCCGGACCTGCCGGAGATCGGCCGCACCGATCTGCTCTGGTGGGCGGCGCTGCTGGTGCAGGGGCTGGCCATTCCCGGCACCCTGCTGCCCGTGCTGCCGGGGCTGGCCCTCCTGCCTCTGGGCGCCTTGATCTGGGTCGTTGCCGTGGGCTGGGCACAGGCCTGGCCGGCCCTGGCCCTGGCGGGGCTGCTGGTGGTGCTGGGCCTGGGGGCGGATGCCCTGGGGATGGTGCTGGGGGCGGCCCGGCTCCAGGCCACCCGCTGGGCCTACATCGGCTCGGGCATCGGTCTGCTGGTGGGCCTGCTCGGACTGCTGCCGGCCCTGCCGGTGGGGGGGCCGCTGCTGGGCGCGCTGGTGGGGCCGCTGCTCGGGGCCAGCGTGGGCGAGATGCTGACCGCCCCCACCTCCCTGGGACCCTTCGGACTGCTGCGGCTGCGCCGTTCGCTGCTGGTGGGCCTGGCCGTGGTGGCGGGCATGCTGGTGAGCCGTGTGGCCCAGTTCGGCCTGGCGGTGGTGGGCGTGCTCGGCTTCGTGCTGCTCACGACGGGGCCGTTCGGCTGAGCTGGCGATAGGCAGCGGTGGAGATGCAGACCACCACGGGCCAGGCCACGAAGAACCCCACGAAACAGGCCAGCACCCCGAGCAGCATCAGCACCCCTTCCACCACGGCCAGCAGGAGCACCAGCGGCCAGTGGGGATCGATCAGCTGCCGACCCCGCTGCACGATGCCCACCGGTCCCGCTCCTTCCAGCACGGCGATCTGGACCAGGAATTTCTGGTTGATGCTGAGGTAGATCGCCGCCACCAGCACCACACCCAGCAGCACCAGGAGCACGACCGCCAGCACCAGCATCAGCAGCCGCAGCAGCTCCAGGTTGATGTTCCCTGCCCGTTCCCCCAGCCAGACCAGCAGGGTCATCGGCCCTCCCACCAGCACCAGGATCGCCAGCAGGGGGCCCAGGATCAGGCCAAGCAGCAACAGCCACACCCGCAACACCCTCCGGATGGGCGGGCCCTCCCAGCGCATCAGGTCCCCCAGGCGGGGCCGCCCGCCTTCGAGGGCACTCCAGGCTCCCCGCACCAGACCCACGGCCCCCCACAGGTTCACCACGAGACCGGCGGAGATGCCGATCAGGTAGAGCAGCCAATCAAGGGGATTGCCGGAGAGTTGGTTGCCGCTGCCGATCCGGCTCTGCAGCGGCTGCAACAGGATCTGCAGCAGGAAGAGCACCAGGGAGAACGCCACGAACGGCCAGGAGCTGCGACTGAAGGCCAGCCAGCCGTCGTGAATGGCGTCTCCGATGTCGAGCCGGGGGAGCCGGCGGCCGGCTGGTGTGGTCATGGAGGAGCCTCCGGCAGGCCCGAAACCTAGTCAGCCCGTGGGGCTGCCGCCATCGGTGCCCTCAGAGCGCAGCTCCCCCACAGCCCGGCTCACCTCCGCGATCGCCCGCTCGATCTCCGCGGCCGTGGTGCCCCGCCCAAGCCCGAAGCGGATCGAGGCGGCGGCTTCGCTGCGGCTGTGCCCCAGGGCCGCCAGCACATGGGAGGGACTGCCCTGGCTGCAGGCCGAGCCGCTGCTCACCGCCAGGTGGCGGCGCAGGGCCTGGTGCAGCCGGGTTCCGTCCACCCCGTCGATGGTCACGCTCAGGTTATGGGCCAGGCGCCGGACGCCATGGCCATTGCGGCGCACGCCTCCCAGGGCTTCCAGGGCCTGCCAGAGCCGTTGCCGCAGCGCGCCGAGCCGCCCTGCCCGCTCCTCCCGGTCGGCCAGGGCCCCCTCCAGGGCCGCTCCGAGGCCCACGACCAGGGGCACGGGCAGGGTGCCGGCCCGCAGCCCCCGTTCCTGGCCGCCCCCGTGCTGCTGGGCTGCCACGGGGACCCCCTGCCGCACCACCAGGGCGCCGATGCCCTTGGGGCCGTAGAGCTTGTGGCCGCTGAGGCTGAGCAGGTCGATGGCCAGTTCGTCCATCGAAAGGGGGATGTGGCCCACGGCCTGGGCCGCGTCGCAGTGGAACAGCACCCCCCGGGCGCGGCAGAGGGCGGCGATGCTCTCCAGGGGCTGCAGCACCCCGATCTCGTTGTTGGCCGCCATCACCGAGACCAGCAGGGTGTCGTCCCCCAGGGCGGCATCGAACCGATCCAGGTCCACCAGTCCATCGGACAGGACCGGCAGCACGGTGAGGGGGAATCCATGGCGGTGCAGCCAGGCCATCGGATCGAGCACGGCCCTGTGTTCCGTGGCCAGCGTCACCAGTCGGCGGCGCGGCTCGCCCCGTTCCAGGGCGGCTTCGGCCACACCCCGCAGCGCCAGGTTGTTGGCTTCCGTGGCACCGCTGGTGAACACCACCGTCTCCGCATCCGTCCCCACCCCCCGGGCGACCCGGGCGCGGGCCTGTTCCACGGCGGCGGCGGCCTCCAGGGCCGGACGGTAGAGGCGGCTGGAGGGATTGGCGAACCGCTCGCTCCACCACGGCTCCATCTCCTCCAGCACCGCCGGGTCGCAGGGCGTCGTGGCGTGGTGGTCCAGGTAGGCGAGCATGGACGTCATGCTGACAAGCGCATGGCCCCTCCCGTCCGATTCCCGGCCCCGCTCCTTTCCCTCCGGCGGAAGGCGGCCGGGGTTCTGCTGCTCGCTCCCTGCCTGGTGGCGCTGATCCCCGTTTCTGCCCCTGCCCAGCAGGTCGACCGTCCGGACACTCTCCTGGTGCTGCAGGAGCGGGTGGGCCACCAGGGTCGCGAGCTGGTGGGGGTGTTCGGTGCGGAGCCAGTTCCCAACGACCCCGGAGCCTGGCGCGTGAGGATCTGGCAGGAAATTTCAGATCGGGTGATGGTGTCCACCGATGTGGTGCGCTGCAATCCGAAGGCGCCGATGCGCATGACCGGCAAGACCGGGCCGATGGGCCGGCGCCTCGTTCTGCGGGAGCTCAACCCCGGTGGCGCCATCACTCCCCTGAACCGGCTGGATCACCTGATCTGGTGGGCCACCTGCCAGCCGGAGCAGGCCGGCAAGGATCCGGCCACCCTCGCTCCCCTGGCCCGGCAGCTGGGCTACAGCGGGGCCCTGCAGGAACGGGAGCAGGTGCTGCCTGCCCCGCCTCGATAGATTCCGCTCATGGTTCCTCCCTCCACCCCCGGCGGTCCCGCCGCCGTTCCCGATCCCGACACCACCCCGGCGGCGGCCGAGGAGACGGCCCCGAAGCCGCCGGTGCGCCTGCTGCTGGTGGATGACGAGCCGGGCCTGCGCACCGCCGTGAAGGCCTATCTGGAGGATGAGGGCTTTCAGGTGACCACCGCCAACGATGGCGAGGAGGGCTGGGCCACGGCCCAGCAGATGCTTCCCGATGTGGTCGTCACCGACGTGATGATGCCCCGCTGTGACGGCTACGGCCTGCTCAGGCGCCTGCGGGAGGACGAACGTCTGGCAGGAACCCCGGTGATCTTCCTCACCGCCAAGGGGATGACGGCCGACCGCATCTCCGGTTTCCAGGCCGGTGCCGACGACTACATCCCCAAGCCCTTCGATCCCGACGAGCTGGTGGCACGGGTCCACAACGTGGTGCGCCGCCAGGAGCGGCTGCTGGCCGAAGCCGCCCGCTTCGCCGATGCCGACATCGGTGCCATGGCCAAGCAGATCACCGAAATCCGTTCGATGCTCGGCACCGGTGGGATGAAGAAGGCCTCCCCCGATGTGAAGCTCGACTTCACGCCGCGGGAGGCGAGTGTGCTCCAGCTGGTCGCCGAGGGAATGATGAACAAGGAGATCGCCCGGCGGCTGGAAACCTCGATCCGCAACGTGGAGAAGTACGTGAGCCGCCTGTTCATCAAGACGGGCACCGCCAGCCGCACCGAACTCGTCCGCTTCGCCCTCGAGCACGGGCTGGTGGAGTGAGCCCCGGCCCGCTTCACCTGTGAGCGTGCCGGATGGCTGGCTGCCGGCGGCGCTCAATCAGGGCTGGATCTACCGCGACCGCATCGGGGCCGGGGCGGCCGGGCTGCCGGTGAGCGCCTTCTATGCGGGCCGTTATCGCCATTCCCACCGGCAGGAATGGCAGCGTCGCCTGGAGGCGGGCGAGATCGAAACGAACGGCCAGCGGCTCCTGGCCGATGGGCTGCTGGCCGTCGGCGACCGGCTGGCCTGGCATCGCCCCCCCTGGCAGGAGGCCGCTGTGCCGGCGTGGTGGCCGGTGGTGTTCGACGACGGCGACCTGCACGTGATCGACAAACCCGCCGGCCTGCCGGTGCTGCCGGCCGGCGGATTCCTGGAGCACACCGTGCTGCGGCTGCTGGAGCGGCGCCATGGGGGTGATCCCGCCGGTGTGCCGCGGCCGGTGCACCGCCTGGGCCGCTTCACCTCCGGTCTGCTGGTGTGCGCCCGCCGGCCGGAAACGAGGGCCTGGCTCAGCGCCCAGTTGCGGGACAGCACGTCCGCGGCGGCCGCCGGCCAGGCTTGCGGGGCCGCGGCTGTGGCGGGGAATCAGCTCCGCAGGGGCTGCCGCAAGGTCTACCAGGCCCTGGTGGAGCCAGGTCGCCTCGGTGTCTCGATCGGCGGGAGCGTTCCGATCACCACGCCGATCGCCCGGCGGCCCCATCCCCTGCTGGGGGAGATCTGGTGCGCCGCCGGGGCGGCGGATCCTCAGGCCCTGGCGGCCTGCAGCACCCTCACCCTGTGGGAGCGGCACCGGGAGGCGGACCTGGTGGAGGTGGCGATCGCCACCGGAAGGCCGCACCAGATCCGCATCCATTGCGCCGCCGCGGGGGCTCCGTTGCTGGGGGATCCGCTGTATCTGCCAGGGGGGCTGGCACGGCCTGCGGCGCTGCCCGGTGAGGGGGGCTACCGGCTCCATGCCCGGAGGCTGTGTCTGCAGCCGCCGGGAGGGGAAGCCCTGGAGCTGGAGGCTTCGCCGCCGGAGGCGCTGCGCCCGTCCACTGAGACGTTGGGATCCCGGTGGCTCTCGGTTGCGGACCCACGCCACGCCCAGCTCAGTTCACCAGGGGACCTGCAGGCATCCCAGGGTGAGCATGGCTTCCCTGGCATGGTTCGCTGAAGACAGCCAGGGTCACAGCAGCCCTGCCACGGCTTCCCCATAGCTCCCCGCCCGTGGCAGGGCAGGCCGGCCTGCCCCGTTCAGCACCGCTTCGATCCGCTCGGTGGCCAGAGGCAGATGCTGAAAGGGAATCGCCGGGAAGGCATGGTGGGCCGCGTGGTTCGGCAGGCCGCCCATCAGCAGGTTCAGCCAGGCGGCGGCACCCACGGTGCGGGTGGCATAGAGCTGGGTGAGCAGATGGTTGTCGCCGCTTCGCCACAGGCCGTGGTGTTCGATCACGCCGCGGCTCTGCACGATCGCGCCGATCGTCCGTTCCAGCACCAGCCAGAAGAGCAGATAGCGGCCCAGCACCCCCTGCGAGTGGGCCAGGGCCAGGAGGGCCGTCTGCACCAGGAGAGAACCGGTGGCGTCAAGGGCGAGCCGTCCGGCCAGGCGGTGGTCCTCCCTCCGCAGATGCACACCATGGGCGTAGGTACTGGCGATCAGGCCGAGGCCCCCGAGCCCCAGGGCCCGTGCCAGGAGGGGATGGCGCTGCATCCGGCGGCGCAGCGGGCCGGCCGTCCGGCGTTCGGCGGCGAGGGGTTCGGTGCGCTCCGGATCGCGCGGATCGCGGCCGTTCCAGCGGTGATGCAGCAGGTGGAGGGAGGCATAGGTGGCGAACGGCCAGGCCATCGGCCAGCTGATCAGGCACGAGAGGGCGAATTCCAGCCTTGGCTTGCCCAGCAGGGTGCCGTGCACCGCCTCATGGGTGCCGATCAGCAGCAGCGCATAGGCCAGCCCGGCCAGCAGCGCGGCGGCGAGCATGGGGAGCAGACCCTGGGCGTGCCAGCTCAGCCACGCCCCCATGAGCAGCAGGGAGCCCAGCACCCCGAAGCGCAGCAGGGTGAGGGGAAGGTTCACGGCGCCCAGATCGGCCACCGCCTCCCGCAGCCGGGAGGCCAGGTCCGGTGCGGCCAGCGCGAAAACGGCGTCAGCCCGGGAGGTTGGGGCAGGAGCTGGATCCATGCCTGCCCCCGGATCGGATCAGGACCATCAGGAAGCAAGACTAGGGGGGAGGAGGCTGCCATGGCGGATGGGAAAGGAGTGCGGGCGGATTCCTGGAAGCCAGGCTCGATGCCGGCAACTCGCCGCGATCGGATCCGATTCAGTGCATCGTCGAGCGGCTGATGGCTGCGGTGGATCCCCAGGCCGTCTGCTCAGGGGCGCGGGGCGGGTGTGCGCTCGAAGGCGATCAGGCGGGAGAAGTAGAAGGGGGCCTGGTTGAGGCTGCGGCGGGCGACCTGGAAGCCGGCGGCGGCGGCGGCGGCCACGATCCCGTCTTCGCGCAGCGTGTAGGCCCGGGTGGTGCGGCTCGGCCCGGGGAACAGCTGGCCGATCTGCTTCAGGAGCGCCAGCAGCGGGGTGTAGGGGGCGAAGCTCACGATCAGATGGTGGTCGGCCATGGCGGCCAGGTGGCGCACCATCTCCTCGGCGGCGGCCTGGGGGTAGTGGATGAACACGTCCAGGCAGATCACCGTGTCGTAGCGGCCCTGGAGGCTTTCCAGATCCGAGGCGGTGAAGCTCAGCTGCCCGGGGGAAATTCCGGCCTCGGCGGCGCGGCGGCGCGCCTCGCCGACCATGGCCTCGGAGAGATCGCTGGCGGCCACCGACCCAGCTCCTTTCTCCGCCAGGGGAAGGCTGAGGCTGCCGACCCCGCAGCCGGCATCGCAGAAGCTGCGGCTCTGGAGGTCTCCCTGGTCCTGAACCCAGGCCAGCACCTCGTCCACCGTCTTCTGGTGGCCGAGGCGGATGTTGCGCTGAACCTTGTTGACCTCTTCGCTGTCGCTGTAGATGCGGTTCCAGCGTTCGAAGCCCGTGCTCTCGAAGTAGGACTGCACCACGGCCTTCTCGGCAGCCTTGGCATCCGTCGTGGTGGGCGTTTCGGTGCCCCCCGGTGTCGTGGTGAGCGGCTCGGTGGGCATCGCGGAGGTCGGGTTCGCACGGAGGGAGACGGGATCCTAGGCAGGCTCCGCCTGACGCCAGACCAGTCCTTCCGGTCCTTCCCGCCAGCGCAGGCTGTCGGCCAGCGGTGTGCCGATCAGCAGGTCCTGGAGCGACCGTCGCTCCCCCAGTACCCGCCGCGGGGTCACGGTGGCCGCGGCGATCGCCTGCTCCGGTCGGCCGCTCCAGCGCGCCAGCCGCACCACCCCCTCCAGCAGTGGCAGGGTCACCCCCGCGAGGGTGCCGTCCTGCAGCCGGCAGCTGCCGTCCTGCACGATCAGCAGCCGTTCGTCCCAGCGGTGGGCCCCCTCGCCCAGTCCATAGGGCGCCAGGGCATCGCTCACCAGCACCAGCTGCCTGGGGGCGAGCCGTTGCAGCAGCACCGCCATGGTGGGGGCCACATGCACCCCGTCGGCGATCAGGCCGATGGCCACATCCCCCCGCAGGGCGGCGGCCGCCACCGGACCCGGCGCCCGTCTGTGCATGTCCGGCATGGCATTGAAGGCATGGGTGAGCATGCTCACGCCGGCGGCAAAGGCTGCCTCCGCCTGGGATTCCGTGGCGGCGCTGTGGCCCAGGCTCACCACCACCTCCTGCCG
Source organism: uncultured cyanobacterium (assembly GCA_963847745.1). Lineage (GTDB taxonomy): Bacteria > Cyanobacteriota > Cyanobacteriia > PCC-6307 > Cyanobiaceae > Cyanobium. The sequence goes on from CAWKAW010000022.1 coordinate 36,416, forward strand.
CCGCAGGGCGGCGATCACCCCGGCGGCACCCTCCAGCTCGGGTGCCAGCGTCACCAGGGCGATGTCGGCAGCCTGCTCCCCGTCGGCCGGCAGGGACGCCCCGCACCGGAACCCGGCGATCCGTTGCTCCAGGGCCGCGAGGCTCGGAGCGGCCAGATGCTGCTCGGGATGGGCGCCCCGCCGCTCCGGAGCCAGGAACGGCCCCTCCAGGTGGGCTCCCAGCAGCCGGCACAGGCCCCTGCGGTGCCGGGAACGGGCCTCGGCCAGCACGGAGAGGGCCTGGCGGAGCGGAGCAACCCCGCAGGTGACGAGGGTGGGGCAGATCGCCTCCACCCCATCCCCCCAGAGCCGTTCCAGCAGGTCCATCAACCCTGGCAGGTCGGCTCTCGTGAGTTCCGGGAAGGCCAGTCCCAGGCCTCCGTTGATCTGCAGATCCACCCCCCTGGGGCTCAGCCAGTCACCGCCCCAGTCCTCCCCGGCTGCGGCGCTGCCCGCAGGAGTGGGCTGGACCGTGGCGATCCGGCCGTCCCCATCGATGCCCACCCGCCAGGTTCGCTGTCCCGCATGGGAGCAGCGGGAGGATTCCGGCAGGCGGAGATTGCTCAGCCAGCGCATCGAGGGCCTCAGGGCGGGACAATGCCATCCTCCCTGCCCCCCTTCCCGTGGACCCGTCAGCCGTCAGCGTTGATCCCGGCGCGGGCCTCCCGGCGGATCGGCCCCTGGTGGCGGTGGTGATGGGCAGCGATTCCGATCTGCCCACCATGCAGGCGGCGGTTCAGATCCTCGAGACGTTCGAGCTGCCTTGCCTGGTACGGATCCTCTCCGCCCACCGCACCCCCCTCGAGATGGTGAGCTTCGCCCGGGAGGCCGCGGGCCGCGGGCTGAAGGTGATCATCGCGGGCGCCGGCGGGGCCGCCCACCTGCCCGGCATGGTGGCAGCCCTCACCCCTCTGCCGGTGATCGGGGTGCCGGTGCTGAGCAGGGCGCTCTCCGGAGTGGATTCGCTCCATTCCATCGTGCAGATGCCGGCAGGGGTGCCGGTGGCGACCGTGGCGATCGGCAACGCCACCAATGCCGGACTGCTGGCGGTGCGGATCCTGGCCCTTGCCGATCCCGAGCTGGCCGAACGGCTGGAGGGTCACGGGCGGGATCTCCACGATCAGGTGGTGGCGAAGGATGACCGCCTGAGGCAGATGGGCAGCCGGGCCTACCTGGCCGGCATGGATCGCTGATCGTTCGCCCGCTCTCCGTTTTCAGGACCGCCCCTCCCCCGATCCGTGACCCGCACCATGCCTTCGAGCCCTTTCGCTCCCGCTTCCCTGGACGCCGAACTGGATCGCCGGGGTCTCCCCGGCCTGGGCTGGTGGCTGGCGGCTCTCTTCCTGGTGGGCGCGCTCAGCCGCTGGGCCACCCGCACCCACCTCGTGCAGGCATGGGATGCGGGCAATTTCGTGCTGGCTCTCACTGATTTCGATCTCGAGAGCCACCAGCCCCACCTCCCCGGGGTGTTCTGGATCCTGATCGCCCTGGGGCGGCTGTTCCGGCCCCTGTTCGCAGGAGATGGCGTTGCAGCTCTCAACCTGGTGAGCGTGCTCACCTCAGCCGCCGCCCTTCCCTTCGGCTGGTATCTCGGTTTCCGTTGCGGCGGCCGGCGGGTGGCCTGGTGGATGGCCGCCCTGCTGTTCAGTGCCCCGGGGCTCTGGTTCTATTCCAGCCAGCCGCTGAGCTACGGCCCGGAACTGGGCTGGGTCACGGCCATCGCCTGCTGCGCCTGGTGCGTCGCCGCCGGCGACCGTCGTTTCGTGCTGCCGCTGGCCCTGCTGATGGCCACCGCCGGAGGCATCCGGCCCAACACCCCCCTGTTTCTCCTGCCGCTGGTGCTGGTGTGCTGCTGGCGGGGCTGGAGGCGGGGGATCCCCGCCTGGAGATTCCTGGCGGGAGTCGCCCTCGGGGGAGGCGTTCTGGTGGCCTGGGGCCACGCCTTCCTGATGGAGGTCGGCGGTTTCGCCCCGTTCTGGTCGAAGCTGCTGGCCTGGAAGGGGGATCACACCCAGCAGGCCTCCGCCCGGGGGCCCCTCCTGAACGCCTGGGGACTTCTCAAGACCGTCGCCCTCACAGCCCCGGCGGCGATCGGCCTGGCCCTGGTGCGGGCACACCGCAGGGAGCCGGTCCGCCAGGGGCGGTGGCTGGGAGCGTTCCTGGGGCTGTGGGCCTTGCCCTCCGCCCTGTATCTCGTGCTGGTGCATTTCACCCGCTTCGGGCATGCCACCACCCTGTTGCCCGCCGTGTTGTTGTTCCTGGCTCTGCGCCTGGCCCGCTGGCAGGGGAACCGGGGGCCGCTGCGGTGGCCCCGCGACCTGGTGCTCGTGCTGGTGCTCCAGTGCCTGCTGTTCCTGGTGGTGCCTGGGGATCGCTTCGCCGCCCATCTGCGGGCCTACGACCGGGAGTGGGGTGCGGCGATCCAGGCGGTGCGCCACTACGACCCGGCGACGACCCTGGTGGTGGTGTCCGGTCGACGCAATCAGAGGGCCTACCGGCTGCCCTCGGTGCATCTGCCCGCCTATGACCATGGGGAGGCGGATCTGGAGCTCGATCAGCGGAGCGACACCATCGAGGTGAAACCGCCGTTGCGTCGGGTGCTCTTTCTGGACCGGGGCCAGGGCATGGTGCCCCCTTCCCTGCCGGGGGTGAGAACCGAGACCCTCATCCCCGGAAGGATGCGATTGATCGAGGTGCCTGTGCCCTCGGAAGGGCTGGAGGTGGGCCGGCGGCAGGCCGGGTTGCTGGGCGGCTGAACGTGACCGTGGCATGGTGAAGGCCCGAGTCGCCGTGCGGTGAGCGAACCTTCTCTCCGCCCTTCCCACCTGGGCCGCCTGATGGCCCTGGCCATCGGGCCTTCCCCGCTGGGGGTGGGTCTGATCCCCGACCTGGCCCTTCTGATGGGGATCGCGGCGGCGGCCATCTCCCTGTTCACGGCCCGTTCGGTCTGTCCAGGCCGGAATCGCTGGCAGGCGTTGCTGCTGCTCGGGGGAGGGCTTTCCCTGCTGCTCAGCATCGATCAGCTGTCTGTTCTCACGGAGCGTTCCGTCGGCTCCACCTACCTCTCTCTCCTCTACCCCCTTCTTGCGTTTGCCATCCTGGTGCGCTGGGCCGATCTTGTGTTCCTGTCGGGAGGTGCACTCAACTTGGTGTCCGCAGCATTCCTCCTCGGCTCCTCGGTGCTGCTCGATCTGGTGCAGGGGGCACTCCCCTTCTCCCATGAGGCGGTGCAGATCGTTGAGCAAGGCATCAGGTTCATCGGCATCGCCTGCTGGCTGCTCTTCTGGTGGCAGGCCGCGGCCTTCGCCGCCAAGCTGAGAACCACCCACTGATTCCCCGGGGCTCCGCCCTGCCTTCCCTGCGATGCTCGAAAGGCTGGTCCTCCCCCCCTGGCTGCGCTTCGGTCTCGCCCTGCCCCTGCTGGTGCTCAACCTCTGGGTGCTGCGGCAGCTGCTGCTCCCCCTGGCGCCCTTCCCGGCCCTGTTCCTCACGGCAGCGCTGATCGCCTTCCTGCTCGACATCCCCTGTCGCTGGCTGATCGAGCAAGGGATGTCCCGGCCGCTGTCCCTCCTGCTCGTTCTCGGGGTGGGTCTGGGCCTGGTGATCTCCGCCGCCCTGTGGCTCGTGCCCCGGCTGGTGGAACAGCTCGGGGAACTCGTCACCACCCTGCCCAGCTGGCTCGACAAGGGGCAGACCCTGCTCGATCAGGTGCAGCTGTGGGCCGAGGAGCGGGGACTGCCTGCTTCCTTCGGCGACCTGAGCAGCGACCTGATCACCCGTGCCAGCAAGATCGCCACCCAGCTCAGCCAGCGTCTGCTCGGGATCCTCGGGGCGACCCTCGGGGTGACCGTGAACGTGGTGATCGTGCTCGTTCTCTCGGTGTTCCTGCTGCTGGGAGGAGAGCGCATCGCCGAGGGGCTGGCCGAGTGGTTGCCGCCGGCAGTGCGCACGCTGGTGACCGGCACCCTGTACCGCACGTTCCGCGGCTACTTCGGCGGCCAGCTGGTGCTGGCCCTGATCCTCACCTCTCTGGAGATGGTGGTGTTCACCCTGCTCGGGATCCCCTACGGCGTGCTGTTCGCGGTGGCGATCGGATTCACCACCCTGATCCCCTATGCCAGTGCCGTCACCATCGTGCTGGTGAGCGTTCTGCTGGTGCTCAAGGACCCCCGTCTCGGGCTGGAGGTGCTGGCGGTGGCCATCGCCGTGGGCCAGGTGGTGGAGCAGGGGATCCAGCCCAGGCTGATGGGGAGCATCGTGGGGCTGCAGCCGGCCTGGCTGCTCATCGCCCTGCCGATCGGGGCCCGGCTGGGCAGTCTGCTGGGCCTCGGCGAACTGCTGGGCCTGCTGCTGGCGGTGCCGGTGGCCAGCTGCACCAAGACCTTCCTCGATGCCTGGGCGGTGCGTCTGCGCAGTGGCAGCCCCCCACCCACCGGCGATCGGCCGCCGCTGCTCAGCCTTCCCCCGGAGCAGGGATGACCCCCTGGGCTTCGAGAAAGCTCATCACCTGCGCCACCGATTCCTCGAGGCTCTGGCGACCGGTCTCCACCCGCAGTTCCGGTGTCTCGGGTTCCTCGTAAGGACTGGAGATCCCGGTGAAATCCCTGATCTCACCGGCCCGGGCCCTGGCATAGAGGCCCTTGGTGTCGCGCTGCTCGCAGACCTCGAGATCGGCAGCGCAGAAGATCTCGAAGAAATCTCCGCTCTCCACCAGGGCCCGGGCCCGGTCCCGGTCCGCCCGGAACGGGGAGACGAAGGCCGTGAGCACAACGACCCCCGCATCCAGGAACAGCTTGGCCACCTCGCCGATGCGACGGATGTTCTCCACCCGGTCGGCATCGGAGAAGCCCAGGTCGTTGCAGAGACCGTGGCGCACGTTGTCGCCATCGAGCACATAGCAGGCCAGCCCCTGCTCGAACAGGGCCGAGTTCACGGCATTGGCCAGGCTGCTCTTGCCGGCGCCGGAGAGCCCCGTGAACCACAGGATCGCGCTGCGATGTCCCCGCTGGTGGGCTCGGGCGGCCCGGGTCACGGTGGAGTGGTGCCACACGATGTTCGTGGCGGGGGCGGACGTCATGGCGGCGCCGGTCGGAGGGAACGTGCCTGCATTCTCCCTGCCGGGCTCAGCCGCCGGCTCGCTTGGGGCGGAACCCCTGCTGTTCCAGCTCCGCGAGGGCGACGCTCACCTGATCGCCCTGGAGCTCGATCACCCCGCCCCTGAGGGTGCCGCCGGTGCCGGCGCCACTCTTGAGCCGCTTCAGCAGGGCCAGAGCCTCCGCCTCCGCCAGTTCGATCCCCGTGATCAGCGTCACCGTCTTTCCCCCCTTGCCGGCCTTGGTCCGTTGCACCCGCACCCGCTGCCGGTCCCGGGGAGTGGCGGGGGCGGCGGGGTCCGCCGGTCTCCGCAGGCTCTCGGGCCCATCGAGGCTTCCTCCGAATTCCCGCCAGCCTCCCTTGCCCATGCCAGATCGCTCCGTTCCGGTTCCTAGTCTGCGGAGACACCGCTCCACTCCCGGTGACCAGCACCCTTTCCCCGATCCCGCCGGATCCCGCTGCCGCCGGCCCCGATCCCGCCGCCCTCGAAGCCGCCCGGCGTCCTGATGGCCAGGGGCGCTTCGGGCCCTATGGCGGCCAGTACGTGCCCGAAACCCTGATGCCGGCCCTGGCGGAACTGGAGAAAGCGGCGGCCGAGGCCTGGCGGGATCCGGCCTTCACCGAACGGCTGAATCATCTGCTGCGCACCTACGTGGGGCGCCCCACCCCTCTCTATGAAGCCGAGCGGCTCTCAGCCCACTACCGCCGCCCCGAAGGTGGCCCGCGCATCTGGCTGAAGCGGGAGGACCTCAACCACACCGGCGCCCACAAGATCAACAACGCCCTCGGTCAGGCGCTGCTGGCCCTGCGCATGGGCAAGAAACGGATCATCGCCGAGACCGGCGCCGGCCAGCACGGGGTGGCGACGGCCACGGTCTGTGCCCGCTTCGGCCTCGACTGCGTGATCTACATGGGGGCGGAGGACATGCGCCGCCAGGCGTTGAACGTGTTCCGGATGCGCCTGCTCGGAGCCGTGGTGCACCCGGTGACCAGCGGCACCGCCACCTTGAAGGATGCCACCAGCGAAGCGATCCGCGACTGGGTGACGAATGTGGAGACCACCCACTACATCCTCGGCTCGGTGGCCGGGCCCCACCCCTACCCGATGCTGGTGCGCGACTTCCACGCCGTCATCGGCGAGGAGGCGAAACGCCAGTGCGCCGAGGCCTTCGGCCGCCTGCCGGACGTGCTGGTGGCCTGCGTGGGCGGCGGTTCCAACGCCATGGGGCTGTTCCATCCGTTCGTGCCGGAACCCTCCGTGCGGCTGATCGGGGTGGAGGCCGCCGGGGAGGGGGTCGCCACCGGTCGCCATGCCGCCACCATCACCGAAGGGCGGGTGGGGGTGCTGCACGGCGCCATGAGCCTGCTGCTGCAGGACGGAGAGGGCCAGGTGCAGGAGGCCCACTCGATCAGTGCCGGCCTCGATTACCCCGGGGTGGGGCCCGAGCACAGTTACCTGCGGGGCATCGGCCGTGCCGAATACGCCGCCGTCACCGATGAGCAGGCCCTGGCGGCGCTGCAGCGGGTGAGCCGGCTGGAGGGCATCATCCCGGCCCTGGAAACGGCCCATGCCTTCGCCTGGCTCGAGACCCTCTGCCCCACCCTCGCCCCCGGCACCGAGGTGGTGCTCAATCTCTCCGGCCGCGGCGACAAGGACGTGAACACCGTGGCCGATCGGCTGGGGGGGATGGGGAGCGCTGAGTTTCAAGGCGATGTTCCACCGTGCTCAGGAATTTCGTAGAGATAGATTGATTTCCCGATCGTTTTTTGCGATTTTCTGAGTGTGGAGAATTCCGCGAGGACAAAGCTCAGCAGGGATGAGAACTTAAGGCTTTCTTCAATTCCATGCCTGACAATGGTCGCCGCGTGGACTTGCCATTGCATGATCTTTTCTCTGCAACTTTTGAAGTATTCTGCTTTTTTAAGTTTGCTCATTAAAGTCAACCAAGCCAGTCCTGCGCATAGCCTGTGATTGCGAAGCTCAGTCTATTCATGAAGTATATTGAGGTAGATTAGTATCCGGCCTCTTGCCCAGATCTCCCGACTCGGCCCGTCTGCGGCTCTCCGTTGTTCTTCCCACCTTCAATGAGCGGGCCAACGTGCTGCCGATCGTGCAGGAGCTGCTGCCCCTGGGCGATCGCTTCGATCTGGAGATTCTCTTCGTCGATGATGATTCCGCTGATGGCACCGCCGAGGTGGTGCGGGGGCTGGCCCACGATCACGACGCCATCCGCCTGATCCGGCGGGTGGGCCGCGCCGGCCTTTCCAGTGCCATCAAGGAGGGAATCCTTGATGCCACAGGTGATGTGGTGGCGGTGATGGACTGCGATGGCCAGCACGAGCCTGCGGCTGTGGAGCGGGCGCTCGAGCGACTCCAGGCCACTGGCGCCGATCTGGTGATCGGCAGCCGCTTCCATGCAGACGCCGCCATCCACGGCCTCAGCGGCCAACGGCAGCGCAATTCCACGCTTGCCAACGCCGTGGCCCGCTTCAGCCTGCCCCGCTACCGGCGCCTCACCGATTTCATGAGCGGCTTCTTCCTGCTTCGGCCCGAGGCGGTGCTGCCCTATGTGCGGGAGGTGGATGTGAACGGGTTCAAGTTCCTTTACGAATTGTTGGCCATCAGCCGTGGCCGTCTGCGGGCCGAGGAGGTGCCGCTGCACTTCCAGCCTCGTGTCGCCGGCGCTTCCAAGCTGGATCTGGCCATCGTGTGGGATCTGGGTGTCTCGATTCTTCACACCCTTCTGCTCCGCGCCATCCCGCGCCGGGCGATCAGCTTTGCCGTCGTCGGCGCCATCGGTGTGCTGGTGCAGCTGGGAAGCAATCAGCTGCTCATGGCCGCCGGGCTGCCCTTTTCGCAGGCTCTGCCCCCGTCGGTCGTGGTCGCGGCCACCTCCAACTACCTGATCAACAACGCCCTCACCTTTCGCTTTCAGCGTCAGCAGGGTCTATCCCTGGTACGGGGCCTGCTGAAGTTTCTGTTGGTGGCCTCGCTGCCGGTCGTGGCCAATGTGGGGGTGGCCTCCACCTTCTACAACATGGTCTCCAGGAACACCTTCTGGGCACAACTGGCTGGCATCCTTGTCGTCTTCGTGTGGAACTATGCCGCCTCCTCCAAGTTTGTCTGGAACAGCCCTTGATTGCCTCTGGGAATACTTAAAAAAGGATCAACCATTGCCTGCATGCTCTCCGGTGAGCCTCTGCAGGAGCCAGGAGAATTCTGAAGACTCACCTGAGGGTTGTTCCAGCCCACCTCCCGAGTCACCCGACGCTGCCAGCTGTTGAACCGTAGTCAGCACTTTCCACCAGCTGCATGGTGCAACCTCTGGAGTATTCACAGCTCGATGCAGGATGTGAATCCCTTCCCCGGACTCGCTTAAAGGGGATCCTCCTCCCAGGCGAAGCGGGGCAGGCGTTGCAGTGCTTCCTGCATCGTCCGGCTCCATACCTCCATCGATCGCTCGATCTCGGCCGCGTCCTTTTCCAGCTTCAGGTGGTGGGAAATCTGCAACTGGTCCCGCGGCAGCATGGAGATCTCGAACGGCGGGCCCACCGTGAGATTCGACCGTCGGGTGATGATCTGCGAGATCAGGCACAGCCGGGCCGCATCCTCCAGGGAAAGACCCGCATCCCCGATGTAATCCAGTGGAGGTTTGCCGTATTTGCTCTCACCGATCTGCAGGAAGGGAGTGTCTTCCGTGGCCATGATGGCGTTCCCCTGGGGATACACCATGTACAGCCCGTGGGGCTGACCGGCGATCTGCCCCCCGAGGATGAAGCTGGCCTCGCCGGTGGCCCCCGCCTGGCGCAGGGACGTGGCGTAGTCCTTCTGCACGGCCACGCTGATCTGGCCGAGGTAGTCGGCCACCTCGAAGAGGTAGCGAGCCGTCAGCAGGTTCGGGTCGGTGCGGGGGCCGAGCTGGCCGTCCAGCCCGGGAGAGATCACGGCCCCGTGATGATCGATGTCGCGCCGGATGCGATTGAGCACCGCCTGGGTGGTCCCCAGGTTGCCGGCAGCCATGATCACGAACAGCCGGTCGGAAGCCGGCTGGAAGACGTGCATCTTGCTGTAGGTGGAGATGTAGTCCACCCCGGCGTTGGTGCGGGAGTCGGAGGCGAAGACGAGTCCCGCGTCCAGCTGGAAGGCCACGCAATAGGTCATGCCCCTGATCCTGTCAGCTCATCAGCCTCCCCAGGATCGATGCCACCGACTGCACGGCCGCCCGGGCGGTGGCGTAGGCCATCCGCATCGGCCCCACCAGGGCCACCTGGCCCCGGCAGCCATCGCCGCTGCTGTAGGTGGCCTGCACCACCGCGCACTCGCGAAGAGCCTGGTGGGGGTGCTCACTGCCGATCCAGATCGACTCCGCTGCGCCGGCCGCTGCGGGAATCAGAACCTGGTGCGGGCCGTGCTCCACCAGCTCAACCAGGGGCAGCAGGCTGGCGCTGCGGCTGAATTCCGGCTGCCCCAGCAGGCCGACCAGCCCCGCCGCGACCAGGCCTTCCACGGGCCGGGGCTGGAGTCGTTCATGGCTTTCCAGTGCCTGGCGCAGCACCCTGCCGCTCCTGTGCAGCTCCACCGGGAGCCGTTCCCAGGCGATCGGGTTTTCCGGCAGGACCGGCATCTGTTCGTTGATCCACCGCTCCAGGACCGGCAGCTGCTCTTCTGTTCCTCCCGGCAGGCGCAGGTTGAGGCTCGTGCTCAGGGCGGGGCCCCGCACCAGGAACACCAGCAACCTCTCGCTGCTCACCACCAGCCGGATGGCCTGCAACTGGGGCAGGGGGCGCTGGGGTCGGGTGATCAGGCTGAGCAGACCGGTGAGGTCGGCCAGTCGTCGGGCCAGATGCTGCAGCAGATCATCCAGGGCCGCCCACTGCAGCCCCGCTCCGGCCAGCTCCCGCTTCAGCTGCAGGGCCGGGCCGCCCGGCTCCGGCAGCAATTCATCCACGTAGAGGCGATACCCCTGCTGGCTGGGGATGCGGCCTGCCGAGGTGTGGGGCTGGGTGAGCAGACCCCGCTGTTCGAGGGCGCCCATGGCGGAGCGCACCGTGGCAGCACTGGCCGGCAGGCCGAAACGTCGCACCAGGGTGTGGCTTCCCACCGGCTCCACGGTGTCCACGTAATGCCGCACGGTGGCCCGGAGAACCTCCTGTTGCCGGCGCGGCAGGGTGGTCAAGGCGGGCCGGCCGCAAGGAGAACAGAGATCGTAAACAGGAATGGGTCGCCACGGTCGTCCGTTCCGCCCTAGTACCGGGGCACGGAGGCATCCACATCCACGCTCCAGGCGTCGATTCCCCCCTGAAGGTTCCAGACCTCCCGGAAGCCATGCTGCTCGATCAGCCAGCAGGCGAAGTGCCAGCTGCGCACGCCGGCGTGGCACAGCACCGCCACCGGCAGGTCGTCCCTGAGCAGGGTCGGCACCGCTTCCAGCCAGTCGGCCGATCGGCTCAGAGGCAGGTGCAGGCAGGGATGGGGCAGCCGGGCCTGCTCCAGCTCCCTGTCTTCACGCACGTCCACGATCTGGATCGACTCCCCCCGCGCCAGACGTTCCTGCAGGTCCGTCGCACGGATGGTCTGCGGCACCGGGGCACTCTCGGCAGGGGTCATGGGGAGGCGGGGTGGGAGGACGGCAGGATGGAGCCATCCTGCTCGAACTGCATGAGGGCCCGCCCCTTCCTGGCGGTTGTGCTGGCGGTGACCCTGCTGGCGTTCGCACTCGGCCTGGCCGGTTGGTGGATGGTGTGGCGGCACAGTCCGCTGCAGCTGCAGCATCACCCCCTCACCGTTCCCCGGGCCGCCCGGTTCGTCCCCCGCCAGGCACCGCTCAGCCTGTTCGTCTTCAGTGACGGGGAGGAACCGGTGGGCTACGCCCGGGCCGTGGCCCCTCCCCGGGAGCGCCGGGCGGCTGCGGCCGCCGTGGAACGTCTGCGGGATGGGGCCTTCGCCGCCGCCGGCCTCGATTACCCCAGCGAGCTGGCGAGCTGGCTGGCTCCCGAGATCGGCTTCGCCGTGATCGATGCCCCCCTGAGAGCGGAGCCCGGCGATCCGGGCGGATGGCTGATGGCCCTTCGCAGCCGAGATGAGGAAGGTGCCCGCCGATTTCTGCAGCGGTTCTGGCAGACCCGCAGCCTGGCGGGCGCCGACCTCAGGGTGACCCGCTACCGGGGGATGGGTCTGATCAGCGGCCGGGGGGCCCTTCTGGGCCGTCGGCCCCTGCCGCTCGCCACGGCTCTGGTCGACGACGATCTCGTGTTGATCGCCTCGGGTCGCGGTGTTCTCGAGCAGGCTCTCGATGTCTCCCAGGTCGACGAACTGAATCTGGCGGCCCAGCCCCGGATGGAGGAGGCCCTGCAGCAGCTGGGCCAGGGGGCCGCCCTGCTGCTGGCCAGACCCGCCGCCTTCGAGCCCTGGCTTGGCCTTCCCCTCCCCCCCGAGGAGGCCGCCCGTCCTTCCCTGCTGGTGGCGGCGCTCCGTCCCGACGGACGTTCCCTGCGCCTGGACGCCCTGCTGGATTCGCTGCAGGTTTCTGAAGCCCCGGACCCTGATCCCACCTCCCCCCAGGAGCGCCAGCGGCAGTGGCAGCCGTTGCTGGCGGGCCGGATCGTGAAGCCGGAACGTCTCGCCCTGCTCCGGAATCCCGCTTTCTGGCTGAACCATCCCTTGCTGAGCCCCCTGCTGCAGCGGTCGCTTCCCCAGGGAACCCCAGGCGGGGATGCTTCTGCGGGGCCCTTGCCGGATCTGGTGGCGCAGGCCGACACGGGCCCTCTGCTGCTGGCGGAGGGACAGGAGGGCTGGATCCTGGGCACCCTCGCGGATCGCCCCCCCCTGGAGGCCCTGGAGCCGGCCCTGGTGAGCCGGGGGCTGATCGCGGCTCCCCTTGCCGTCGGAAACGACCAGCTCACGGTCTGGACCCGTCTCCAGGCTGCCAGCGGCAGGCCGGGGCGGCGCCAGGAGGCCTCGGGGGGGGATCGGCTCGAGGCCTCCCTGGTCGGCTGGCGCACCGAACGGGATGGACTGGCCTGGTGGGGGGGGCGCTCCCTCGGGATGCTGGCGGAGAAGGGAGCGGGCAGGGATCTGCAACGGCGGGAGCGGCAGCTCGAAACTCTCGGGGCCACGGATCCGGTGTTCCAGTGGGCGATGGCCCGCCGGCCGGCCCTGGATCTGCTGCAACCCTGGCAACCCTGGCGACTCCTCGCCGCCTTGGCGGGGGGGGGGCTGGAAGGGCCGGTGCAGGGCATGAGCCTGGCGTTCGCGCCCGATGGACCGTCCCTCCATCTGCAGGGCAGGCTGGAGCTGGGTTCGTCCTAGGGGGATCACAGGAATGGCTGCTTGGTCACGAGGCACATGGGAATTGCTCCTCCTTCGCCACGGCATCGCCGAGGAACGCAGCCCCGATCGTCCCGATGCGGCACGAGCCCTCACCGATCGGGGTCGCCGGCGCACCAGCGCCGTGCTGCGGATCGCGAAAAGGGCTGGCCTCTCGGCCCAGCATCTGCTCTCCAGCCCCCTCACCCGGGCCCGCCAGACGGCGGAGATCGCTCTCACCGAGAGCCTGGCCCCATCCCTCGACCTCACGGAGTCCCTGCTCCCCGGGGCTGATCCCCTGCCCCTGGTGCGGAGCTGGCTCTCGTCGGATCCGGGGGAACCGGCCGAGGGGAGCCGACTGATGCTGGTGGGTCACGAGCCCGATCTGGGCCTGCTGGCTGCCCGGCTGATCGGCGCGGCACCGGGATCGATCAGCCTGCGCAAGGCGGGTCTGGCTCTGCTCGTCTCCAGGGGGGGGACCGGGGCAGAGCCGGCAGGCGAGACCTCTCTTCAGGGCACCATGGGTCTGGGCCTCCTGCTCAGTCCCCGGGTGCTCCTGGCCCAGGCGAACGGAGAACGCGGGCAGCCGGCGCTACGGCGTATCCGGGACCGATCCACCTAGGTTCTCCCGAGCAGCGCTGCGCACGATGGCGGAGGAGAAGAGAGAGGCGATGGGAGGCGGGGCTCGCCCCTCGTCCCCGTCCCCCCAGGAGCCCGGTCCCCCGGCAGTGGCGTTCCGACCCGGACTCGAGGGGGTGCCCGCCACCCAGTCGTCGATCTGCGACATCGACGGCACCCAGGGGTTGCTCACCTACCGCGGCTATCCCCTCGACGAACTGGCCGCCCACAGCAGCTTCCTGGAGACCACCTATCTGCTGATCTGGGGCGAGCTGCCCACCGCAGCACAGCTGCGCCAGTTCGAGCAGTCGGTGCAGATGCACCGCCGGGTGAGTTTCCGCATCCGGGACATGATGAAGTGCTTCCCGGCAACGGGCCACCCGATGGATGCCCTGCAGGCGAGTGCCGCTTCCCTGGGGCTCTTCTATTCGCGCCGGGCCCTCGACAATCCCGAATACATCGTGGATGCGGTGGTGCGACTCATCGCCAAGATCCCCACCATGGTGGCGGCCTTTCAGCTGATCCGGATGGGCCACGACCCGATCCAGCCCCGCGATGACCTTCCCTACGCGGCCAACTTCCTCTACATGCTCACCGAGCGGGAGCCGGACCCCCTGGCCGCCCGGATCCTCGATTCCTGCCTGATCCTGCACGCCGAGCACAGTCTCAACGCCAGCACCTTCAGCGCCCGCGTCACCGCCAGCACCCTCACCGACCCCTATGCGGTCGTCGCCTCGGCCGTTGGCACCCTCGCCGGTCCTCTCCATGGCGGAGCCAATGAGGACGTGCTCACCATGCTGGAGGAGATCGGTTCGGTGGAGGGGGTGGAGTCCTTCCTCGACAACGCCATTGCCCACAAGCACAAGATCATGGGCTTCGGTCACCGGGAGTACAAGGTGAAGGATCCCCGGGCCGTGATCCTGCAACGGCTGGCGGAGGACCTCTTCGACCGCTTCGGCCACGATGAGATGTACGACGTGGCCCGGCGGCTGGAGGAGGTGGCGGCGGAACGGCTCGGTCCCAAGGGCATCTATCCCAATGTCGACTTCTATTCCGGCCTGGTGTACCGCAAGCTCGGCATCCCCTCCGACCTGTTCACCCCCATCTTCGCCATCGCCCGGGTGGCCGGCTGGCTGGCCCACTGGAAGGAGCAGCTGGGGGCCAACCGCATTTACCGGCCCACCCAGATCTACACCGGTTACCAGCAGCGGTCCTGGCAGCCGTTGGAGAGTCGCTCCGTCGTCCCCGGTTCCGCCTAAGTTGCCCATCACGTCCGCTCCGTCATGGTGACGAATCCCGTCGTCAGTCCCGGTCTCGACCTTCAGACCGGGTTCCTCCAGACCCTCGATGGACTCGGGGTGAGTCCAGGTGCCGCCCGTCTGCTCTGGTTGCCCCTGCCGATGCTGCTGGTGCTGGTGGGGGCGGTGGTGGGTGTGCTGGTGAGCGTGTGGCTCGAACGCAAGATCTCCGCGGCGGTCCAGCAGCGGATCGGCCCTGAATACGCCGGTGCCCTGGGCATCCTGCAGCCCATGGCCGATGGCCTCAAGCTGGTCTTCAAGGAGGATGTCATCCCCGCTCGAGCCGATGGCCTGCTCTTCAGTCTCGGCCCCATTCTGGTGGTGGTGCCGGTCATCCTTTCCTGGTTGGTGGTTCCCTTCGGGCAGAACCTGCTGATCAGCAACGTGGGGGTGGGCATCTTCCTCTGGATCGCCCTCAGCAGCATCCAGCCGATCGGCCTGTTGATGAGTGGCTATTCCAGCAACAACAAATATTCTCTCCTCGGCGGATTACGGGCCGCAGCGCAGTCGATCAGCTATGAGATCCCCCTGGCCCTGGCCGTGCTCGCTGTGGTGATGATGAGCAATTCTCTCAGTACCGTTGATATCGTCAATCAACAGAGCGGTGCCGGAATTCTCAGCTGGAACATCTGGCGGCAGCCCGTGGGCTTCCTGATCTTCTGGATCTGCGCCCTTGCCGAGTGTGAAAGGCTGCCTTTCGATCTGCCCGAAGCGGAGGAGGAGCTGGTGGCGGGCTATCAGACCGAATATGCCGGCATGAAGTTCGCACTCTTCTATCTGGGCAGCTACATCAATCTGGTGCTTTCCGCCCTGCTGGTATCCGTTCTCTATCTGGGTGGCTGGGGGTTTCCCGTTCCGGTCGACTGGCTGGCGGGGGTCCTGGGTCAGTCACCGGATGCACCCTTCCTGCAGGTGATCACAGGCTCGCTGGGCATCGTGATGACGGTGTTGAAGGCCTACCTGCTGGTCTTCTTCGCCATCCTGCTGCGCTGGACCACTCCTCGGGTGCGCATCGACCAGCTTCTCGATCTGGGCTGGAAATTCCTGCTTCCCATCGCCCTGGTCAACCTTCTGGTCACCGCTGCCCTCAAGCTGGCCTTTCCGCTGGCCTTCGGGGGCTGATCCCCGGCACACCCCCTGCCCAGCGTCCGAGTCGCCCGCAGGTCTGCCCTCGCTCAACCCTTCAGCTCAACCCTGCAGGAGTGGCCAAGGAAACAGGCAACTCCAGCCGATCCAGGCCATCATGGTCCCCCGGTACCCTCTCCCTTCTCTCCATGTTCGGGTTCCTCAAGCAAGTCGGTGACTACACACGGGATGCGGTGGCTGCCGCCCAGACCCTGACCCAGGGACTGGGTGTCACCTTCGATCACCTGCGCCGCCGGCCGATCACGGTTCAGTATCCCTACGAGAAGCTGATCCCCTCCGAGCGTTACCGGGGGCGCATCCACTACGAACTCGACAAGTGCATCGCCTGTGAGGTGTGCGTGCGGGTCTGCCCCATCAACCTGCCGGTGGTCGACTGGGTGATGAACAAATCCACCAAGAAAAAGGAACTACGCAACTACTCCATTGATTTCGGGGTCTGTATCTTCTGTGGCAACTGTGTCGAGTATTGCCCCACCAACTGCCTTTCCATGACCGAGGAGTACGAACTCGCGGCCTTTGACCGTCATTCCCTCAACTACGACAGCGTCGCCCTCGGCCGGTTGCCCACCAGCGTCACCACGGATCCTGCCGTTTTCGCCCTGCGTGAACTCGCCTACCTTCCCAAGGGTGAGATGGATCCCCATGGCGTGGCTGCCACCGCCCCCGGGGCCGGCAGAGCTTCTTCCGACAGGGACAAGGCAGACAGCGAGGCCTCCTGATGACCATCCCATCCGCGATCCAGCAGATCTGTTTTCTGGTTCTCTCCGCCGCCCTGGTGCTGGGCTCTCTGGGAGTGGTTCTGCTCCCCAATATCGTCTATTCGGCTTTCCTGCTCGGTGGGGTCTTCCTCTCGATGGCCGGCCTCTACCTGCTGCTCAACGCCAGCTTCGTGGCCGCCGCCCAGGTGCTGGTCTACGTGGGGGCGGTGAACGTGCTGATCCTGTTCGCCATCATGCTGGTGAACAAGAAGGAGAATCTGGCCGCGATTCCCGGTCTCCTCCTGCGGCGTCTGCTCTCAGGGGCCGTGTGCGGTGGCCTTTTTCTGCTTCTCCTGCGGGTGGCCTTCACCACCCCCTGGGCCCTCCCGGGCCCGGTACCCGTGGGCGAGGAGGCCACGATCCGGATCGGCGAACATTTCTTCAGCGACTATCTGCTGCCCTTCGAGCTTGCCTCCGTTCTGCTGCTGATGGCCATGATCGGTGCCATCGTGCTGGCCCGCAGGGATGTGTTCAGCAGCGACGTGATCACGGGGGAACCCGCCGATCAGGGCCTCATCGAGAAAGCCCGCACACCTCTTCTGATCGAGAAGCCCCTGGTGGAGACCCAACCATGAATTTCGAGACCTTCGCCTCCCCGATCCCCCTGCAGGCCTATCTCGCCGTGGCGGCTCTCCTCTTCTGCACTGGTGTGTGGGGGCTGATCAACAGCCGCAATGCGGTGCGGGTGCTGATGAGCATCGAGCTCATGCTCAATGCGGTGAATCTCAATCTCATGGCCTTCTCCAACTACCTGGATGGCCAGCTGATCCGTGGGCAGGTGTTCGCGATCTTCGTGATCACCGTTGCGGCTGCCGAAGCCGCCGTGGGTCTGGCGATCCTGCTGTCCCTCTATCGCAACCGCGACACGGTGGACATGGAACGCTTCAACCTGCTGCGTTGGTAGGCGCCATCCCACGATGCGTCTGGAGACGGTCTGGCTGATCGTGCGCAGCGGCAGCCATGCAGCCCAGCGTCAGGCAGGTGTGAGTGCCGATCAGTTGCGTGCCCAGGGGGTGAAGGTGGTCGTCGCCGAGAGTGGCCTGACGGCCAATCCCTTCCCCGCTCTGCTGGCCACGGAGGTTTCCTTTCCGGACCTTGCCCTGGTCCTGGGCGGGGACGGCACCGTGCTGGCAGCAGCCCGCCACCTGGCCGCCCACGGTGTGCCGATCCTCAGTTTCAACGTGGGCGGCACTCTCGGCTTCCTCACCCAGGAGCGCGCCTTCCTGCACCCTGGTGGAGAAGACGGGCAGGGTGACCTCTGGGCCCGGCTCCGGGAAGACCGTTTCAGCCTCGATCGGCGCATGATGCTGGAGGCCCACATCGACCGCGGCGAGGAGCCCGGCGACGATGGGCTGCTGCATCACGCCCTCAACGACTTCTATTTCCGCCCCTGCCTTGATGAGATCTCTCCCACCTGTCTGCTGGAACTCGACATCGACGGCGAGGTGGTGGACCAGTACCGCGGAGACGGGCTGATCATCGCCACGCCGACGGGTTCGACCGGCTACGCCATGGCGGCGGGGGGGCCGATCGTCCACCCCGGGATCGAGGCGATCGTGGTCAATCCCATCTGCCCGATGAGTCTTTCCAGCCGGGCGGTGATCGTGCCTCCCGGATCGCGGCTCACGGTCTGGCCCCTTGGCGAGAGCAGTCGCAGGGTGAAGCTCTGGAAGGATGGAGCCCCCGCCAGCCTGCTTGAGCCGGGAGAGCGGTGTGTCGTGCACAGGGGGCGATACGAAGCCCAGTTGGTCGTGCTGGACCAGAGCCCTTCCTACTACCGCACCCTCACCCACAAGCTTCACTGGGCAGGCAGTCTGATCGGAGCCGAGCCCTCCCACAATTGATGTGTTCCTACCGCTGAGGCAACGACCCTGGCCCTGGAGATCGAGCGTCGTTTTCTGGTCAGCGGTCTGGGATGGCGCCGCCACGTCGCCTGGCGGGCCACCCTCCGCCAGGGATACCTGCTGGCGGGCGGCGACGGGATGGTTCTGCGGGTGAGAACCAGCGTGCCGGAACCGCCGCAGCTGGGGCCGCCTTCAGCCTGGCTCACCCTGAAGGCGGCCCCTCCGCGGGAAGGGGCCAGTCCCCTGGTCCGGCTGGAATTCGAGTATCCGATCCCTCTTGCCGATGGCCTTCAGCTGCTGGACCTCACGCCCCGACAGGTGTGCAAGCGGAGGCACGGCCTCGATCTGAGCGATGGCGACTGGGTGCTCGATGTCTTCGAGGGGGCCAACGCCCCCCTGGTGGTGGCGGAGGTGGAACTCGAGGCACCGGAGCAGCCCGTGGCGGTGCCCTCCTGGTGTGTGCGCGAGCTCACCGGCCGCCAGGACCTGAGCAATGCCGCTCTGGCCCGCCGGCCCCTGCAGGAATGGACGCTCGAGGAGAGGCAGGATCTCTGGGGCAGCCACCCACCGCTCTGAGGTGCTGGAACGAAACCTGGCTTCAGCGCATCTGCGCGCGGCTCTGGCGGCCGATGGGGACACCTGTGCCCCCATCGGCGTCGCCTGTCTCCAGGTAACAGCAGTTGAAGCCGTCGCGGCAGATCTTGCCGTTGTCCATGGCCCAGTTCAGGAGGGCCACCCGGTTCTTGGCCCCGGTCTTGGTGAAGATATTGCTCACGTGATTGTCGACCGTTCGCTTGCTGATCGTGAGCGCCGAGGCGATCTCCTGGTTCGTCAGTCCGGTGGCGACCAGTTCGATGATCTCGATCTCCCGCTCGGAAAGATCGTTGCGGGGATGGGAGAACTTGGGATGGGCGGAGCGCAGCTTGGCTCCGAAGGAAGGCTCCGACGGGGGGGAGGGAGCTGGATGGCCACTCTCGTGCATGGGGGCTCATCAGCGAATCCCCACTCTAAGGGGCCCCTGCAGAATGATGGATCTGGCTGGGAAAGGACGTGCTGCTTCAAGAGGCTCTGGCGCAGGGGCGGTTCGTGGTGACCGCGGAGGTCACTCCACCGAGGGGCGCCGATCCGGCCCGCACCCTGGCTGCGGCGGATGGCCTGCGGGGCCTGGTGCATGCCGTGAACGTGACGGACGGCAGCAGGGCGGTGATGCGCATGAGCAGCCTGGCGGTCTGCCGCCTGCTGCTGGAGAGGGGGATCGAACCGATCCTGCAGATGACCTGCCGGGACCGGAACCGCATCGCTCTGCAGGCCGATCTTCTCGGGGCCCATGCCCTCGGCATCCGCCAGCTGCTCTGCCTCACCGGGGACCCGGTCGGCGCCGGGGATCAGCCGCAGGCCCGGGCGGTGAACGAGCTCGAGGCCGTTCGCCTGCTCCGTCTGGTCGCAGCCCTCAATGCGGGCCAGGATCCGGTCCAGGGCAACCTGGCGGATGGTCCCACCAGCCTCTTCCCCGGAGCGGCCGCCGATCCCCAGTCCCCCAGCTGGAGCGGGCTTTCGGCCCGGATCCGTCGCAAGCAGGAGGCCGGTGCCCGTTTTCTCCAGACCCAGATGGTGATGGATCCCCTGGCCCTGAGAAGGTTCGTGGAGGAAATCGCCGCTCCCCTCGGTCTGCCCGTTCTGGCAGGGGTGTTCCTGCTCAAGTCAGCCCGCAATGCCCTCTTCATCAACCGCAAGGTGCCGGGAGCCCGCATTCCCCAGAGCGTGATCGAACGGTTGGAGCGGGCAGCCGACCCTGCCACCGAAGGAATCTCCATTGCCGCGGAACAGGTGGCCACCTACCGGCAGATGGCCCAGGGGGTGCATCTGATGGCGGTGAAGGCGGAGGAGAGGATTCCTGAGATCCTGCTCCAGGCCGGTGTCGGCCCGGTCACGGGGGAGCGCAGCTGCCTGGAAGCGGTCAGCCTGACTTGCTGAGGGCCAGATCGCTGCCCAGGAGTTCGGCCATGGCCTTCTGCTGGGGAGAGGGCGAAACCACATCCTGCCGGCGCACGTCCGTGATCAGCCAGTCGAGGGCAGCTTCCTGCAGATCGAAGTGGTCGCCATTGCGATCAACGCAATAACGACCGAAAACAAGTTTCTCGACGAGCCGCACACCGGGCCCGATCCTGGAGTAGTCGAAGATGATGGAGTTGTCGATCGTTGCGCCTTCGCAGATGTGACAACTGGGACCGATCATCGCCGGGCCGATGATGGTGGCCCCATTTTCGATCTTGGTCATGCCGCCCACGTAGATCGGCCCCTCCACCTTGATCCTGTCCCAGTCGGCGGCCACGTTGAGGCCTGTGAAGATGCCGGGCCTCACCTCCACCCCAGGAATCTGGACCTGTCGGACGTGGCCCTGGAGCACACTGCGAATCGCTTGCCAGTAGTCGGGCACTTTGCCGATATCCACCCATTCAAATTCCATGGGCAGGGCGTAGAAGGGAGCCCCCGCTTCCACCAGCTTGGGGAAAAGGTCGGAGCCGATATCGAAGGATTCAGCACTGGGGATGAAATCCAGCACTTCAGGCTCGAAAATGTAGATGCCGGTGTTGATCATGTCGCTGGCTGCTTCCTCCACCGAAGGTTTCTCCTGGAAGCGCAGCACCCTTCCCTCCTCATCAGTCACGACCACCCCATAGCTGCTCACCTGATCATGGGGAACCCGCTTGGTGATCAGGCTGGCCATGGCTCCTTTTTGCCGATGGCGCCGTACGGCCTCGCTGAGGTCGAGATCGATCAGGGCATCTCCACAGAGCACCACGAAGGTGTCATCGAAGAAGGGCTGAAAATCCTGAATTCTTTTGATCCCACCCGCGGAGCCAAGGGCCGCTCCGATCAGTTCGCCATCCTCGATACGGCCTTCGAAGCTATAAGCAATCTGAACACCGAAACGCTGGCCGTCACGGAAGTAGTTCTCGATCTCTTCTGCCAGGTGGGATACATTGACCATGATCTGGTCAAACCCATGCTGGCGCAGCAATTCCAGCAAAAACTCCATCACGGGTTTCTGCAGGATCGGAATCATCGGCTTGGGCGTGGTGTGCGTGATCGGACGCACCCTGGTGCCCTTGCCGGCCGCCAGGATCATCGCCTTCATCGATTTCGGATGGAAATGAGCATGTGTACAGCCTACGCAGGTTCCTCAGGCAGCCATCCAATGACGAGCCGGCCCCCCATCTGACCCCTGGTCGGAAGCCCCCACGGAGCTCAGGCTCTCCTGCGGTTCCTGGAGCCGCCGCAACAGCAAGGGGCCGAACAACCCCCCCCGCTGCTCCAGTTCCACCTTGTTCTGGGAGCTGAGGAAGAGCAGCGCCCAGAACACCCCCACCCGGTCGCAGTCCAGTTCCTCCTCCGACGAGGAGCTCCGCACCGTTTCCGTCCAGTCCGCCACCAGTCGTTCGAAGCAGATCCAGTCCCTGCCGGCCGCGCTCGACCAGGACAGCAGGAAACGGCTCAGGGCCGCTGTGGTTTCCGGAAGCTTCTCCCGGTGGGCCAGGGCGGTGACCTGGGCGATGGCGGCCCGCTCACTGAAGCGCTTGCTCTTCACTCGCCCACGACCCTGCCCCTCCTCCCGCTCGAGCCGTTCGGCGATGTCCTCCAGTTGCCGGATCAGTTCCCCCAGGGTGACCGGGCGCTGCAGGGGAGGGGGAGCAACGGGACGACGTTTGAGGTGCCGCTCCGGTCGGCGGGGCAGGGCAAGCTCGGTGGGGTTCCAGGCCTCCTCCGGGTCTTCCCATCCGCAGGCATCCACAAGCAGTGGATCGGGCCGAAAGGTGTCCGCCTCCAGCACCTCCGCCTTCAGCCCCACCAGCACCGAAGCCGCCAGGAAGGCCTCGCTCGACTGGGCCAGATCCTCTTCGTAGCTTCCTCCTGAGGGGGAAGCCAGGCGGGGAAGTTCAATCCGTTGCCGCAGCTGGTCGAGGAAGCCATCCACCACCGCGATCACATCCACGTCCCACGGGTCGATGTCTCCCCGTTCGGCCGCATCCTGAAGCAACCGAATGGCCAGTCTGGCGCCCGCTTCCTTCACGTGGCTCCCTGCACCGGTTGGTGTCCCGACCGAAAGGTACCGGGTGCAGGGCCAGCCATCCAGTTGCCGATCTCACCATCACTCGGCGGGGTCAGTCGACCGACACCGAAAGGGAAGCGGCCGCATCGCCCGAGGGCTCCGGCTCCTTCCCCGCCTGGCGCTCGCCGCCCGGGGCGCTGGTGCCGCCGGCTGCCGGCAGAAGGCCCAGCTGGGCATCCACGGTGGCCCGGTAGCGTTCCAGATCGTTCTCCAGCTCCTGGATCCGTACCTGCTGGGCCTCCAGTTCCCCCTGATCCTGGAGGGTCTCCACCTTCTTCACCACCCCGCTCCACACGGCGAAGATCCATGCGGCTGTGGCTCCGACACCGCCGGCCAGCAGCAGCAGGGCTGCCAGGGGCAGGGTGGAGCTCAGCCCTGGAAGGAAGTGAACGGTGGTGGCGGCGGTGTTCTCCAGGGTGAACATCACCGTGGCCAGACCGAAGCTGAAGATCAGCAGGAAGTTCAGCTGACGCATGCCGTTGCTTGCTGCGGCCTTGGAGCGTAGGCATGGCCAGCGGCCGCTGAGCGGGGATCGCCGGGCCGCCGCAGACTTTCGTTACCGCCCTTGGTGGATCCGCGCCTGGGAGGATCGCCTCAGCCCAGGGTCGGTGCGCTCAGCAGGGCCGGCACCCTGACCCCCAGGGGAGAACGTCGCAGCATGGCCCCCGCCGGGGGGTGAGCCAGCTTCGCCATCGCCCCGTTCTCCCTTTCCACCAGGGCCTCGATCGAGGCCCGGTAGCTGTCGGTCATCAGGCGGGGGTAGAGGCCGATGCCGATGATCGGCACCAGCAGGCAGGAGATCACATAGATCTCCCGCGGTTCGGCGTCCACCAGGTGGGTGTGGGAGGCCAGCTCGGCGTTCTCCTTGCCGAAGAAGATCTCCCGCAGCATCGAGAGCAGGTAGATCGGTGTGAGGATCACGCCCACAGCGGCCAGAACGCTGATCACGATGCGGAAGCCGAGGCTGTAGGCCTCGCTGGTGGCGAAGCCCACGAACACCATCAGTTCCGACACGAAGCCGCTCATGCCCGGCAGGGCCAGGGAGGCCAGCGAGCAGACGGTCCAGAGGGCGAACATCTTGCGCATCTTCTGGCCCACGCCGCCCATCTCATCGAGCTGCAGGGTGTGGGTGCGGTCATAGGTGGCGCCCACGAGGAAGAAGAGGCTGGCGCCGATCAGGCCGTGGCTCACCATCTGCAGCATGGCGCCGCTGGTGCCCAGGGCGCTGAAGCTGCCGATGCCGATCAGCACGAACCCCATGTGGCTGATCGAGCTGTAGGCGATCTTGCGCTTGAGGTTGCGCTGGGCGAAGGAGGTGAGGGCGGCGTAGATGATGTTCACCACCCCCAGCCCCACCAGCAGGGGGGCGAACTGCACGTGGGCCTCCGGCAGCAGCTGCACGTTGAAGCGCAGCAGGGCGTAGCCCCCCATCTTGAGCAGGATGCCGGCCAGCAGCATGTGCACGGGGGCGGTCGCCTCGCCGTGGGCATCGGGAAGCCAGGTGTGCAGCGGCACGATCGGCAGCTTCACGCCGAAGGCGATCAGCAGGGCCGCGTAGCAGAGCACCTGGAAGCCGGTGCCGAAGTCCTTGGCGGCCAGGGCGGTGTACTCGAAATTCGGGGCACCGCCGCCGAAGAAGCCCATCGCCAGAGCGGCCAGCAGGATGAAGAGCGAGCTGCCTGCGGTGTAGAGGATGAACTTGGTGGCGGCGTACTGGCGCTTCTTGCCGCCCCAGATGGCCAGCAGCAGGTACACCGGCAGCAGCTCCAGCTCCCAGGCCAGGAAGAAGAGCAGCATGTCCTGCACGGCGAACACGGCGATCTGGCCGCCATCCATGGCCAGCAGCAGGAAGTAGAAGAGGCGCGGCTTGAAGGTGACCGGCCAGGCGGCCAGGCAGGCCAGGGAGGTGATGAAGCTGGTGAGCAGGATCAGGGGCATCGACAGTCCGTCGGCCCCCACCGACCAGGCCAGCCCCAGGTCGGGGAGCCACTGCACCCGCTCCACCAGCTGCAGGCCGGGCTCGGCGGGGTCGTAGCCGTTGAGGTAGCCCCCCACCGTGAACAGGAAGGTGACCAGGGAGATCCCCAGGGCATACCAGCGCACCTTGCGGCCGTCGCCGGCATCGGGCACGAAGGGAATCAGCAGGGCGGCGGCGATCGGAAACAGGATCGCCGCACTCAGCCAGGGAAAGGCCACAGGCCCATGGGGTGCATCTGGGCGGAGTGTAGAAATCAGCTTCTGCCCCCCACTCCACCGGTGGGGGATGGCACACAGACCGTGGCCGGGGCGCGTGCCGTCAGCCGAAGGCGCTGAACAGGAGCACCAGGGCGATCACCCCGCCGAACACGATCAGGGCATAGAACTGGACCCGGCCCGTTTCGAAATACTTGAGGCCTTCGCCGCTGCCCAGGGTGAGCAGGCCGGTGAGGTTCACAACCCCATCCACCACCTTGGAATCCACCTCGAGCACCTGGCGGGCCAGCTTGCGGCTGCCCTGCACGAAGAGCTTGTCGTTGATGTCATCGAGATACCACTTGTTGGCCAGGAAGGCGTTCACGGCGGGTAAGCGGCCGGCCACCAGCGTGGCCAGATCGAGCCGCCGCAGGGCATAGGCCAGAACCGCCACCGTGATTCCCGTCACCGAGATGGCCACCGAAGCGCCGGCCAGCGGCAGGAATTCACCCCAGGAGAAGTGCTCGGCCATCTCCATGGCCTCGTGGGGATCCAGCAGGGCGGCGAAGCGGCTGTTCCAGGGGGTGCCCAGCAGGCCGATCAGCACCGAGGGCACGGCCAGCACCACCAGGGGAGCGGCCATCTGCCAGCCGGATTCATGGGGATGGCTGGCGTGATGGGCCTGCTGATGGCCGTCGGCCTCGCCCTCGGCGCCCCCTTTGCCTGCGGCGGCAAGCAGCTGGGCCTGGATGGCGCCATCCGTGCCACGGAAGTCCCCTTCGAAGGTGAGGAAGTAGAGCCGGAACATATAGAAGGCCGTCAGACCGGCGGTGACGAATCCCATGCCCCAGAGGAGCGGGAAGGTGTTGAAGGCCTGGCCCAGGATCTCGTCCTTGCTCCAGAAGCCGGCCAGGGGGGGAATGCCGCTGATGGCCACGCAACCGACCAGGAAGGTGATCGCGGTCACCGGCATGTAACGGCGCAGGCCTCCCATCAGGCGCATGTCCTGGGCGAGCACCGGCTCATGGCCCACCACCTCCTCCATGGCATGGATCACCGATCCTGATCCGAGGAACAGCATCGCCTTGAAGAAGGCGTGGGTGACCAGGTGGAACATCCCCGCCACCGGAGCGCCGCAGCCCATGGCCAGCATCATGTAGCCCAGCTGGGAGACGGTGCTGTAGGCGAGGCCCTTCTTCAGGTCCATCTGGGTGAGGGCGATCGAGGCCCCCAGGAAGAGGGTGATCGTGCCGATCACCGCCACGGTGGCCTGCACCGCGGGGAAGGGTTCGTAGACGGGCTGGAGCCGGGCCACCAGGAACACTCCGGCCGCCACCATGGTGGCGGCGTGGATCAGGGCCGAGATCGGGGTGGGGCCCTCCATGGCGTCGGGCAGCCACACGTGCAGGGGGAACTGGGCCGATTTGGCCATCGGGCCCATGAACACCAGCAGACAGAGCAGCACCGCCACGGCCCCCGGCAGCACGCCGGAGGCAACGGCGGAGCTGAGCCGGCTGCCGATTTCCTCGAAGCCGAAGCTGCCCGTGGCCCAGAACAGGCCCAGGATGCCGAGCAGCAGGCCGAAATCCCCCACCCGGTTGACCACGAAGGCCTTCTGGGCGGCGTTGGCGGCGCCGTCGCGGTCGTACCAGAAGCCCACGAGCAGGTAGGAGCACATGCCCACCAGCTCCCAGAACACGTAGATCTCCAGCAGGTTGGGGCTGATCACCAGCCCCAGCATCGAACTGCTGAACAGGGCCAGGTAGGTGAAGAAGCGCACGTAGCCCCTGTCGTGGGCCATGTAGCCATCGGAATACACCATCACCAGCAGGGCGATGGTGGTGACCAGGGCCAGCATCACGGCCGCCAGGGGATCGACCCGGTAGCCCATCTGCAGGTTGAAGGTGCCGGCACTGGCCCAGTCGAAGAGCACTTCGCGGGGGCCGGCCCCGGCCAGCTGCTCAGCCAGCACGGCGAAGCTCAGCACCGCCGATGCGCCCACACAGGTGAGCAGCAGCAGGGCCACCGGCTTGCGCAGGCGGTTGATGGTGCGGTTGAAGGTGATCAGGCCCAGGCCCGTGAGGCAGGCGCCCACCAGGGGCAGCACCGGTATCAACCAGGCAAGCTCGGCGGCAGACGGCATCCGGCGGGGACGAGTGCGGCGAGTGTAGGCAGCCTTACCCAGAGGAACGCCCGCGTGTGGGAGAACCCTCAGCCGGGGGGCGGCCCCTCAGCCGAGCCAGTGGGCCAGGGCGGTGCGGGAGAAGGTGGTGGCGCCCAGGCCGATGAACCGGTGCGCCCACCAGAACACGCCGATGGCCACGGCGATGCCCAGCTGGGAAGGGCGCAGGAATTCCGAGGCCACCAGCTGCTGACGACCATCGAGCACCGCCCGGAAGGGAAGCACCGAGGTGCTGGCCTTCACCTCCTCGAAGGCCTCCCCGAAGCGGTTGCGCAGGCGGCGGTCGCCGTTCCAGATGGCGAAGAGGTGGTGGCCGATCAGGCCCAGGCACGTCACCACCATGAAACTGCTGCCGATCCACAGCAGGTGGGTGAAGCACCAGAGCACCTGGCCCACCGCCTGGGGATGGCGGCTCACCCGGATGATGCCCGTGGCGTAGAGCCGCACCCGCGGCTTGAGCAGCGCCGGAATCTCGAGCAGGTTGTAGGTGGCGGGGTAGAGGAAGAGGAAGCTGATCGCCGTGCCGACCCAGACCAGGGGCACGATCCACGCCCGGTCCTGAAGGTCCCACAGACGCAGCCCGTCGTAGCGGTGGGCCAGGAAGTACCCCAGCACCACCACCACGGCAGGAATGCTCACCCCGGCGAACAGCAGCCGCCAGGCCCTGGCACCGATGCGGGCCTCCCCCCAGACCCGCAGCGAGGCTCCGCCGCTGTGCAGCACGGCGAAGCCGAGCAGAAGCGCGAGCATCACCAGGCTGCTGCGATGCGGGTCGGCCGGAGGCATCGGAATGGGTCGGAGGTGGACAAGGGCTGATTCTGGCCACCGCTCCTCCCCCTAGAGTTCAGCGCGGCATGCCTCGACGCATGGCTGACCTTCCCTTCACCCTCGACCAGCTCCGCATCCTGCGGGCCATTGCCAGCGAGGGCAGCTTCAAGAAGGCGGCGGACAGCCTTTACGTGACCCAGCCGGCGGTCAGCCTCCAGATCCAGAACCTGGAGAAGCAGCTGGATGTCTCCCTGTTCGACCGCGGCGGCCGCAAGGCCCAGCTCACGGAGGCCGGGCACCTGCTGCTCAGCTACTGCGACCGCATCCTCAGCCAGTGCCAGGAGGCCTGCAGGGCCCTCGACGATCTCCACAACCTCAGGGGCGGGTCCCTGATCGTGGGGGCCAGCCAGACCACGGGCACCTACCTGATGCCCCGCATGATCGGTCTGTTCCGCCAGAAATATCCCGACGTGGCCGTGCAGCTCCAGGTGCACAGCACCCGCCGCACCGGCTGGAGCGTGGCCAATGGCCAGATCGACCTGGCCATCATCGGGGGAGAGCTTCCCGGGGAACTCAATGAGCTCCTGCAGGTGGTGCCCTATGCCAACGATGAACTGGCCCTGGTGCTGCCCCCCAAGCATCCCCTGGCCCGCCTCCCCGAACTCACCAAGGAGGACCTCTACCGCCTCGGATTCGTCTGTCTCGATGCCCAGTCCACCACCCGCAAGATGGTGGACCAGCTGCTGCTGCGCTCCAAGCTCGACGTGCAGCGCCTCAAGATCGAGATGGAGCTCAACTCCTTCGAAGCGATCAAGAATGCGGTGCAGGCAGGCCTCGGGGCCGCCTTCCTGCCCGTGGTTTCGATCGAGAGGGAACTGGCCGCCGGCACGCTGCATCGCCCTGCCGTGACGGACCTGATGGTGAGGCGCCAGCTGAAGCTGATCAGTCATCCGGCCCGCTACTGCTCACGGGCGGCGGAGGCGTTCCGCCGGGAAGTTCTGCCTGTGTTCGCCAGCCCCGACAGCCCCCTGCGCCAGGGGGCGTCGGCACGGACCGATCAGGCCGGTGCTTCCCCGGCCCGGGTGGAATCGGTTCAGAACTGACCGGCTTCGGGTGTCACCCCGACGCTGTCGTCAGCCACACCGGGGGTGAGGAATTTGTTTTCGGTGATGTCCGTCTGATAGACGCAACGCACCACGGGCTTGTCCCGTACCGAGCCGATGTAGGCGAAGGTGTTCATCCGCTGCTTGCATTGCCGCATCTGCTCGGCCGTGACGGCCCCCTGCTTCTGCAGCACGGACCAGTTCTCCCTGCGGATCACGCATCCGGGCTGGAGGGTGGGCTGGGTCACGAAGCTGCTGCTCGGGTTCAGGGTCGTGTAGAGCTCGATGTCCATCACGAAGGCGCTGGCGCCCCACTGCCGGCAGAATTCGGGATCGGGAACGGCCATGTCGAGCTGCTGGCTGCTGGCGATGTTGCCCTGGTTCCCCTGGGTCGTGCTGGTGACGGCGCTGCCGATGCCGATCCCCACGACGAGAACCCCGCCCAGCACGGCCAGGGTTGCGCCGCTCAACTGAAAGCCGGGGCCGCCTCCGCCGGGCTTGCCCCCCGGGGACCGTTCCGCCGGGCCGACTCCCGAACGTCTCTCATAGCCGCGGCTGGCGTTCCGCTCGTAGTCGGATCGGTATCCCCTCTCGCGGCCGTCGTAGCGGGCCGGGCTCACTGGAGTTCGGGACTGCGGGGCAGACCCATCGAGTAGTTCAGCACCCGGGCATCAGGGTTGTAACGAAGTTCACCGGCCTGGAGCAGCTGCCGGATCACCCCCTCGAGTTCGGAGCCGATCCGACGCAGGTTGTACTCGGAAAGCTCGGCTCCGGCGTGGGCCGCCACCTGCTCGCGGAAACTGCGGCGCACCGTTTCGAGGCTTGCCTCTTCCCAGAGGAACTCGTTGTCGGGATCGATGTCGAGGGTGAGGCGGGTGGGGTCGGCCACCAGGTCGCCGTTCTCCACCCGGGCCGTGAACAGCCGGATGTGCCGGGTCGTGGACTTCAGCAGGGTTTCGGCCATGGCAGGGAGATGGGGAACAGAAGGGGCCCTTCCGAATTGTGCAGACTCTAGGAAGCCCCTGCCGACCCCGGACCGCCCCGGCGGCGCCGGCAGGGGGTGCCCGATAGGGTTGCTGCCAGTTCTTCGGGTCGTCATGCGCGTTGCCATCGCCGGGGCCGGCCTGGCCGGCCTCTCCTGCGCCAAGTACCTGTGCGATGCGGGGCACACCCCGATCGTGCTCGAGGCCCGGGATGTGCTGGGTGGCAAGGTCGCTGCCTGGCGGGATGCGGATGGCGACTGGTATGAAACCGGTCTGCACATCTTCTTCGGCGCCTACCGCAACATGCGCCAGCTCTTCACCGAGCTGGAGATCGAGGACAGACTGCAGTGGAAATCCCACTCGATGATCTTCAACCAGAGGGATGTGCCGGGTGCCTACAGCCGATTCGATTTCCCTGATCTGCCGGCGCCATGGAATGGCATTGCCGCGATCCTCGGCAATAACGACATGCTCTCCTGGCCGGAGAAGATCGCTTTCGGGATCGGCTTGATCCCGGTGATGCTGAGGGGGCAGCCCTATGTGGAGGAATGCGACAGATACAGCTGGTCGGAGTGGCTGAAACTTCATAATATCCCGGAATCTGTGAATGAAGAAGTCTTCATCGCCATGAGCAAGGCGCTCAACTTCATTGATCCGGATGAGATTTCCAGCACCGTGATTCTCACCGCCCTGAATCGCTTTCTGCAGGAAGGGGATGGTTCCCGCATGGCGTTCCTTGACGGCAACCCTCCCGAGCGCCTCTGCCAGCCCCTCGTTGACCACATCGAGGCCCATGGGGGAGAGGTTCACCTTGATTCCCCTCTCCGCACCATCGAGCTGAACGATGCCGGCCTGGTCAGCGGGTATCGCATCGGCGGCGTTTGCGGCAAGGAGGCCCACACCGTCACCGCAGACGCCTACGTGAGCGCGCTGCCGGTGGATCCCCTCAAGCTGCTGCTGCCCGGCCCATGGAAATCCCTGCCCTACTTCAGCCTGCTGGAGGGCCTCAATGGGGTGCCTGTGATCAATGTGCACCTCTGGTTCGATCGCAAACTCACCGATATCGACCACCTGCTGTTCAGTCGTTCTGATCTGCTCAGTGTCTACGCGGATATGAGCAATACCTGTCGCGAGTACGAAGACCCCGAACGTTCCATGCTCGAGCTTGTCTTCGCTCCCGCAAAGGACTGGATCGGACGACCCGATGAAGAGATCGTGGCTGCCACCATGCAGGAGCTTGAGCGCCTGTTCCCCCAGCACTTCGGTGAGGAGAACCCGGCACGTCTGCGCAAGTCCATCGTTGTGAAGACGCCATTGTCGGTTTACAAGTCGGTGCCCGGGTGCCAGAAGTTGCGGCCTTCCCAGGAATCACCCATCGCCAACTTCTTTCTGGCCGGTGATTTCACGATGCAACGCTATCTTGCTTCGATGGAGGGGGCCGTGCTCAGCGGCAAGCTCTGTGCCGCAGCGGTGGCCCGCAGGCTCGGATCCGCTGCCGACGAGCCCCTTCCAGGTGGTTCCCCCGCCCAGCCCACTCTCTCTGCAGTCTGAGCGTGGTGGTTCCGGTGCCTCTTGCCTCCTCAGAAACCGGGTTCTCGTCCGCAGGCACGACGACTCTCGAGGATGCCTACGAGGCCTGCCGGCAGGAAACAGCCCGCTGGGCCAAGACCTTCTACCTTGGAACCCTGCTGATGCCCCCCGCCAAGCGCCGGGCGATCTGGGCCATCTATGTGTGGTGTCGCCGCACCGACGAACTCATGGACAGCCCCCAGGCCCAGGGCTTGCCTGCGGGAGAGTTGCTGGGCCGGCTCGAAGCCTGGGAGAGCCGCACCCGCAGGCTCTTCGAGGGCAAGGTGGAGGATGGTTTCGATCGGGTCATGGTGGACACCATCGAGCGGTATCCCCAGCCCCAGCAGGCTTACCTCGACATGATCGAGGGACAGCGCATGGACGTGATGCGCTGCTCCTATGCCAGCTTCGCCGACCTGGAGCTCTATTGCTACCGGGTGGCCGGCACGGTGGGGCTGATGAGCCAGGCGGTGATGGGTCTCGACCCCGCCTACACCACCGCCCCCTGGAGTGAGAGGCCCGATCCCACCGAAGCGGCCGTTGCCCTCGGCATCGCCAACCAGCTCACCAACATCCTGCGCGACGTGGGGGAGGATCTCGGCCGTGGGCGCATCTATCTCCCTCAGGAGGATCTCGATCGTTTCGGCTACACCCCGGACGATCTTCATGCCAGCGTCATCAACGACAGCTGGCGCGCCCTGATGGCCTTTCAGTTGCGCAGGGCGCGCGAATGGTTCGCCCGTTCCGAGGCCGGCGTCCGCTGGCTGTCGGCGGATGCCCGCTGGCCGGTCTGGACTTCCCTGCGGCTGTACCGGGGCATTCTCGATGTGATCGAGCGCCACGATTACGACGTCTTCACCCGGCGAGCCTATGTGCCCACCGCCGGCAAGCTTCTCGACCTTCCTCTTTCCTACGTGCTCGCCCAGGTGCACTGACCGGTCTCCGGGGCGATCCACTCCAGCAGGATGGCATTCACCCGTTCCGGGTCCTCGTCGTGGGGACAGTGCCCCAGACCTTCCAGAATCCGAAGCTCCTTCACGCAGCTGAAGGCCTCGGCCCAGCGCCTCGCCTCTTCCGGGTTTTCCCAGGGGTCCTTCTCACCCCAGATCATGCGCACGGGCAGAGTGAGCTGGGCCAGCAGATCCGGTGCCAGGTGATCGTCGAAGAGGTTCACGAATCCCCGGAAGGCTTCGATCGCACCGGGATCGGTGGCCGGACGATGCAGCAGGTCCACCAGTTCCGTGTCGATGTTCCTGCCGCTGGGGTAGGCATAGGCAAGCACCCGACGAATCGAAGCCGGCGTCGAAAGGAATCGGAACAGGGGGGCCAGCAGCCATCTCTGGCGCACCAGCCGTTTGAGCAGCGGCCGCCCGGCCCGCTCCCAGTTCGGCAGCTCCTCCTTTCGCTTCTCGTCGAGAAGGCGTTGCGCACAATCGATCAGCACCACCTGGCAGGGAGGTCGTCCGCGCTGGCCCAGCTGGAGAGCCGCCACCAGGGCCACGACGCCGCCGATGGAGTTGCCCACCAGATGCACGGGCCGCTCCCCGGCGTGGGCCATCACGAAATCAGCCACCTGGGCTCCCCAGAGGTCGAAGCAGTACCGCTCGGACCCTGGTGAGGGGGGTTCCTCCGAAAGCTGGGAGCTCGGCTTGTCGCTGCCGCCGAAGCCCAGCAGATCGATGGCGAACACATCGGAATGCTGCGCCAGGGCTGGGATGTTGCGTCTCCAGTGTCCGATCGAAGCGCCGAAGCCGTGGATGAGGACCACGACGGGAAGGTCAGCGCTGTCGCCGGCCGGGCTCTCCGAAGCCGCTGGGATCGAACCCTTCGGGCCCTGGCGGACCCAGGTGATCCTGTGGCCGCGCCAGTTCCAGATCTCCGCAGGCCGGATCGAGCCGGCCTCTGGAGGTTCTTCAGACACCGACGGTCTGATTGGCCAGCAGGTTCTTCAGCTTGGCCAGTTCGCCGGCCCAGCGGGGGTCGGGTGCCTCGCTGTCGACCGTATCGGCATGGACGACCTTGTTGGCCACGGCCCTGCGGGCGGTGCTGCCGGGAGCGGTTCCGGTGCGGCGGTCGGCGCTGCCGCCGGAGCGGGCATCACGACGTTCGGAGATCTCGATCCGCAGGGTGTTGCCACCGAATTCCTTGCCGTGGAGCTGTTCGATCACCGTCTCGGCCAGCTTCTGGTCGTCGACGTTGGCGAACCCGAAGCCGCGGCACTCTCCGGTGTCGCGGTCGTTCACGGCCTTGAAGCGAACCCCTTCTCCGACACTCCGGAACAGGGCATCGAGCTCCTGGGCATCAAAAGACTGCGGCAGGTTGCCGACGTAGAGGCGAATGCTCATGGGAGGAGAAGCGATAGTTGAAAAAGACTTCGGCAGGCGATCAATCACGCCGGTGCATGATGCAGTTAACCATGCCGTGGGGCCCCCTGGGCGGCGAGCCAGCTGCGAGCGGCCTGCAGGATCTCCTCCTGGGAGTCCTCCCCGCCGGGGTCCGTCCTGCCGGGGTCGGTCTCGGTTGGGCCCGGGGAAGGGCCCAGCCGGCCGAAGGCCCGCTCCTGGGTGAGGTGGTCGATCAGCCTGCCGAGCAGGGGTCCGGGGGCCAGTCCCAGATGGCGCTGGAGGATCCGGCCGTTCAGGGGTGGGTGGGGGTGGAACAGGGCATCGCCCGGGTCCCGCCATCGGCCCATCAGTCTGCGGGCCTCGGCTGGCTCGATTGCGATCATCAGGATCAGGGCCGGCAGCTGGGCCTCCAGTTCCCTGTGCAGGGTCAGCCGCTCCACTTCCGGCAGGGATTCCAGGCCGGAGCCCGCGGTTCCTGCCAGGCGGTCCCTCCAGTGGCGCAGGCGCCGGCAGCCCACCTCCAGACGACGGCTCAGCGGCAACCGGGAGAGGGCTTCCCCCCCCAGGGTCATCGCCAGCCGGGCCAGGGGCAGGGCCCTCTCCGCCTCTGCAGCGTCGAGTCCCCGGGTCCCCGCCGCTGCCGATGACAGATGGGCCAGACCCGGCCTGGTACCCGCAGCGCCCCAGGGCTCGAGCAGGCCGGCCTCGAGCACCCGTTCCAGCCCCTGCTCTCCGGAGGGTGCCGCCGCGAGGCGCTCCAGTTCGCCGAGCACCCGTTCCCCTGCCACCGCACCGATGCGGGCGTGGTGGGTGCGGATCCACTGCCAGGTGAGGGGCGCCAGGCAGAAATCCAGCTCCGTGGCCAGCCGGATCCCCCGCAGCAGTCGCAGGGGATCATCGAGCAGGTTGACCTCGCTCACCGCCACCAGCCGGGCTGCCGCGAGATCCGCCAGCCCCGCCAGGGGATCCACCAGTTCCGCTTCCCCCCCGGCCGGATCGAGGGGCAGGCCGATGGCGTTCACGGTGAAGTCCCGTCGCTGCAGATCCTCCACCAGGCTGGCCCCGGCGCGGCGGGCCAGGTCGATCGTCCAGCCGTGCAGCACCAGCCGGGCGATGGAGCGTTCCCGGTCGAGCACCACGCAGTTTCCTCCCCTCTCCCCCGCCAGCCGGCGGGCCAGGGCGATGGCGTCGCCCGGCACCACCAGATCCAGATCCGGTCGCTGGGGAAGCCGGCCCAGCAGACCGTCCCGAACGGCACCCCCCACCAGGGCCGATCCGGCCGGCAGCAGCGCGGGGGGGACGGGCCAGTCCTGCGCAGCCAGCTCCTTCCAGAGGCGGCGTGCCTGGGTGATGGGATCGGACGCCAGAATGGGCGCTCGGCTCGGCTTGGGCGGCATGTGCATCTGCGTGGATTGCCGCTGGGTCGACCGGTGCCAGGCTTATCACGCTGTGGAGCGGCAGCACGGCGTGCCTCCGCTCTCTGCCGATCCCGATCTGCGCCCCCGCCAGCCGCGGATCCATGTGCAGGTGTGCGACCTCGCCGGCGGAGGCGTGGGTGTGGAGTGGGACGTGCGCCAGTGTTCCGATTTTGATCCCGATCCCGGACGCTGGCAGCGCCTGCGGCCGGGGGACGTCCTGCCCCCATGACCTCCGAGGCTGCCCGGGACCGGGGACGCTGGCTCCTGGCGCTGCACAGCTCCAGCGACACCCTGGGGGTGGGTCTGCAGCGGTTGGGGGCCTCCGAGCCGCCCCTGCTGGCCGCCTTCCCCCTGGGCCGGGCGCTGTCGAACCGGTTGATCGAATGCATCGAAACGGTTCTGCCCGCCCGGAGGTGGCCCGAACTGGGCCGCCTGGCGGTGGCGACGGGGCCAGGAGGCTTCACGGGCACCCGGCTGGGTGTTGCCTTCGCCCGTACCCTGGCGCAGCAGCAGGCCCTGCCCCTCGATGGCATCAGCAGTTTTCACCTGATGGCCCGCCGGATCGCTCTCACCGAGGCCAGGGAATGGGTCTCCCCCTTCCGGCTGGTGCAGGAGCTGCCCCGTCGCGGTGTGGTCACCGGTCTCTACGCCGCCGATCCGGCCGCCCCCGCCGGGATGGCCGAGCTGGAGCCCCCCCGCCTGTTCCGCTCCCTGGAGCAGCTCCCCCCTCCGGAATACCCCAGGTTTCCTGCCCAGCCCAGCCTTCCCGAGGATGCTGCCGAGTTGCTGGCCTTCGGCCAGGCGGCAGCTGCCGGCGCAGAACCTTCCCCCTGGCAGGCGGTCCTGCCCATCTACCCCACCAGTCCGGTGCAGGCGGCTGACGGATGAGGCGATCCTCCCCCCGTGGGCGGGTGCGACCGCCGGCACCCAGGGGCGTGATCGCTCCGGTCCGCCCGGCTCGCCGTTCCTCGCTCCCCCTGGTGATGATCGGGATGGCGGGACTGGGCCTGCTCTGGCTCTCGAGGGGGTGGTGGTGGCCGCCCCCCCCACCTCCCCAGATGATCCTGGTGCTGGGTGGCGATGCCGCCCGGGAGGAGGTGGCGGCCCGACTGGCCCGCAAGGACGGACTTCCCGTGGTGGTGACCGGAGGCTCCAATCCCGAGTACGCCCACTGGCTCTTCGAGCAACGGGAAGGACTGCCGCCCGCCCAGGTGAAGCTGGATTACCGGGCCCGGGATACGGTCTCCAACTTCACCTCCCTGGTGGACGAACTGCGCAATGCCCGCATCCGCCATGCCCTGCTCGTCACCAGCGAGGATCACATGGACCGGGCCCTGCTCGTGGGCAGGATCGTGGCGGGCAGCCGGGGGATTCACCTCACCCCGGTGCCGGTCTCCTGTGGGGATCTGTGCGTGCGCGAGGGAAGGAGGCTGGTGTGGGGAGATGCCGCCCGGGCCGCCCTCTGGGTGGTGAGCGGCCGGGATCTCAGACTCTGGGCGGAAGCGCGGCTGTCTCCCTGGCTGGAGCGAGTCGGCCTGCGCTGATCAATCCCTGATCGAGCATCTGGTTGATCTGCTCCTGGCAGGCGCGGGTGGCGGCCTCTAGATCGGCGCGGCGCCTCGAGGCAGGGGGAGGGATCGGCACGCCGATGCGGATGTGGACCGGCACCAGTCGGGGAGCCTTCTGGCCGGTGCCGAGGGCCCGGTGGCTGTTCACGATCGCCACCGGCAGCAGGGGAACCCCGGCCCGGGCCGCCAGCAGGGCGGCACCCGGCTGGGGGTCGTTCACCCGGCCATCCTGCTGCCGGGTGCCGTCGAGGAACACCCCGGCGGCCCAGCCCTGTCGCAGGCGCTCGGTGGCCGTGCGGATCGCCTCCCGATCGCCGGCACCCCGGTCCACCGGGTAGGCGCCCAGGGCCCGGATCAGCGCCCCGAACAGGGGCACCCGGAACAGCTCCTGCTTGGCCATGAACGCCACGGGCCGGCCCAGCACGTGGCTGAGCAGGGGAGGGTCGAGATGGGATCCATGATTCGCCACCACCACCATGGCCCCCTTCTGCCGGGATGGGTCCGCCCCGGCGCAGCGTCCCCTCAGGAGCACCCTGAAGAGAGGGAACACCAGCAGGTAGCTGATCAGCCAGTAGGCCGGACCCGGCCTGGGGCTGCCGAACAGGGCGGGCCTGCTCACCATCCCAGGTCGGCCGCCGAGGCGATCTGAGCGGTCTCGATCCCGGGGCAGCTGCGTTTGATCAGGCCGCTGAGCACCGTGCCGGGGCCGATTTCCACCGCGGTCGTCACACCCATGGCCGCCAGCCCATCCATGGTTTCGCGCCATCGCACGCCACTCACCATCTGGTTGCGGAGCCGTTGCTTGAGGGCCGGACCGCTGGTTTCGGGGGTGGGATCGGTGTTGCTGAGCACCGGCACGGCCGCGTCGGCGAAGGGGAGTTCCTCCAGCTCCCGGGCGAAGGCCTCGGCCGCCTCCGCCATGAAGGGGGAATGAAAGGCACCGGAAACCGGCAGGGGAACGGCCCGCTTGCAGCGCAGATGGGAGGTGACCGTGGCGATGGCCTCGCCCGTTCCGGAGAGCACCACCTGGGCAGGGCTGTTGTCGTTGGCGATCACCACCCCCTCGGTGGTGTCGACGAGCTTCTCGAGTTGCTCGCGATCGAAGCCCATCACGGCGGTCATCGCTCCGCCGCAGGCGGCCGCCATCAGTTCACTGCGCCGCAGGATCAGGGCCAGCCCGGTGGCGGCATCGAAGACCCCCGCGGCATAGAGGGCCACCAGTTCGCCGGCACTGTGGCCTGCCACCAGCTGGGGGGTGCGTCCCTGACTCCTGAGGGAGTCCACCAGCAGGCTTTCGATCACGAACAGGGCCGGCTGGGTGTTGCGTGTGTCATTCAGGTCGCCCAGGGGCTCTCCACCCACCCCGGGCCCGCCGGCGCAGATGGCCAGCAGGTCTCGCCCCAGCAGTTCCGAGGCCTGGTGGAATCGCTCCCCGGCACCCGGCAGCTCCAGCACGCCCTCCGCCATTCCGGTTTTCTGTGAACCCTGACCCGGAAACACCCAGGCGATGGCCATGCCCCCGTCCTCCGTCGAAACGGAGGACACTACGCCCGGGGCCCATGCCAGCGGAGCAGGGCGCCTCCCCAGCTCAGTCCCGCACCGAAGCCGCTGCTGGCGATCAGGTGGCCGGGCAGCACTCTGCCGTCCCGCACCGCCTCGTCGAGCATGAGGGGAATGGTCGCGGCCGAGGTGTTGCCGTAGGCCGCCAGGTTGCTGAGCACCCTCTGCTGCGGCACCGAGAAGCGTTCGGCCACGGAATCGAGAATCCGCTGATTGGCCTGGTGGAGCAGCAGCCAGTCGAGCCGGTCGGGGGAGATCGCGGCGTCCTCCAGCAGCTCGGCCAGCACGGTCGGCACCTCCCGCACGGCGAATTTGTAGACCTCCGGCCCATTCATGTGGATCGGAGCGAACCCCCCCACCTGGAAGGAGAGACCCTCGATCAGGGGCCGATGCTCGGCCCTCTGCGCCAGGGTGAGAGAGGAATTCCGGCTGCCATCGGAGTGCATGCGGAAGGCCAGCAGGCCGTCATCGTCCGGGGAACAGGCCTCCACCGCCACCGCACCCGCCCCATCGCCGAACAGAACGCAGGTGCGGCGATCGTCCCAGTCGATCCAGCGGCTGAGCTGATCGGCCCCGATCACCAGGGCCCGGGTCATGGCACCGGTGCGGATGTACTGGGCGGCGGTGATCAGGGCAAAGAGAAAACCGCTGCAGGCGGCCGTGAGATCAAAGGCCACTGCCCGGGAGGCTCCCAGGGCGGCCTGGACGCGTGGCGCCGTGCCGAAGAGATCATCGGGGCTGGAGGTGGCCAGGAGGATCAGATCCAGGTCCTGGGGGCTCCAGCCCGCGTGTTCCAGTGCGGCCCGGCCGGCGGCGGTGGCCAGACTGGTGATGGATTCGCCGGGTCCGGCCACCCGCCGTGCGGCGATCCCCGTGCGGCTGCGGATCCACTCATCGGTGGTCTCCACCCGTTCACTCAGCTGGCGGTTGCTGACGCTGGCGACGGGCAGGGCACTGCCGCAGCCCACCAGTGCCATCCCCTGA
Organism: uncultured cyanobacterium; assembly: GCA_963847745.1. Lineage (GTDB taxonomy): Bacteria > Cyanobacteriota > Cyanobacteriia > PCC-6307 > Cyanobiaceae > Cyanobium. Next base: position 75,282 of record CAWKAW010000022.1, read on the forward strand.
GGAGACAGTCCGGCGCTATCGCTGCGGGGGCTTCCCGCCTGGCCTGCACTCAGCGACACCGGGACCCGACCCTGACGAGGGTCAGTCAACCACAGGCCGCCGCTGCATTTCCGGCCTTGTCGCCCAGAGCATGAAGGTCGTCCATCACGCCGTGACTGGCGGCGGAGTGGGCCAGCCGCAGCGCACTCACCACCGAGAGGGCCTTGCTGCTGCCGTGGCCGATCACGCAGACCCCATCCACGCCGAGCAGGAGGGCGCCGCCGTGCTCGGCATGGTCAAGCCGCTTCTTGATGCGGACCAGGTTGCTGCGCAGAAAGGCGGAGCCCACCTTGCCGCGGCGGCCCCGGGGCAGTTCGGCCCGCAGCACGTCCAGGAGAACCCCACCCACGGATTCCAGGAATTTCAGCAGCACGTTGCCGGTGAAGCCGTCGCACACCACCACGTCGAAGGCGCCGGAGAGCACATCCCGGCCTTCGCAGTTGCCGGCGAAGACCAGGCGCTGTTCCGCCGCCAGCAGGGGGTGGGTCTTCAGGGCGAGATCGTTGCCCTTGCATTCCTCTTCGCCGATGTTGAGCAGGCCGATGCGGGGCCTGTGCACCTGCAGGACGTCCCGGCTGTAGATGCTGCCCATCAGGGCGAACTGGTGCAGCCAGGCCGGTTTGCAGTCGCTGTTGGCGCCCACGTCCAGCACGAGCACCTGCTGGTCGGGATCCTTGGTGGGGAAGAGGGCGCCGATGGCGGGGCGATCGATGCCGGCCAGACGACCCAGCCGGAAGATGGCCGCGGTCATCACGGCACCGGAGTTTCCGGCCGAGTAGGCGGCCATGGCCCGCTCCTGCTTCACCAGATCCATCGCCAGGTTGATGCTGGCGTCACGCTTGCGGCGCACCGCCGTGGCCTCGTCCTCCATCGTCACGGAGGGTCCGCTGGGGATGAGATCGATCAGTCCCCGGGCCAGGGCCTCGTCGAGAGCCTCCTGCAGCCCCAGCGTCACGACCGCCTTCCGCAGGGGGATGGGTTCCGCCACGAAACGGATGCGCAGCGGCAGCAGCTGTACAGCCCGCAGGCAGCCCTCGAGGATCTCGCCGGGGGCGTTGTCTCCCCCCATGCCGTCCACGGCGACCCAGAGGCGCTTGCGGTCGTCGATGGGCCCGTCTCCGGGCCCGCCCTGACCCCCCTGCAGTCGCCGCAGGGGGTCGAAGACCAGGGGTTGCAGCACCGTGCCGGCCACCGAGGTGGCGGCTCCCGCCACGCTTCCGGCTACGGAGGCTGCTCCGGTGGCATTGAGGGTGGCGGTGGCCGAGTCCACCAGGCTGGTCATGGCGGCATTGCGCCGGTACCAGATCACCAGCCGCCGGATGGTGCGGTTCGGCTTGGTCCTCCGGACGGCGGGAAGCCGACTTTCAGGTCCGGCAGTGTCAGCTTCCTTCGGAGGCAACGGAGTCGACGATGCGCTGGAACAGGTAACCGGTGCCCCGGGCCGTGAGAATCAGCTCGGGGTTGGCGGGATCGTCCTCCAGTTTGGAACGCAGGCGGGAGATGTGGACATCCACCACCCGGGTGTCCACGTGACGTTCCGGTGTGTAGCCCCATACCTCCTTGAGGATCTCCCCCCGGCTGAAGGGTTCTCCGGAGCGGCTCACCAGCAGTTCCAGCAGGCTGAATTCCATTCCGGTGAGCCGGATCCTCTCTTCCCCCCGGTAGACCTGACGCTTGTTGGTGTCGATGCGCAGGTCGGACACCTGGATCACGCCCGAGTTGGGGATGCCGGCCACGTGTTCCTTCTCGACCCGGCGCAGCACGCAGCGGATGCGGGCTTCGAGCTCCTTGGGGCTGAAGGGCTTGACGACGTAGTCATCGGCACCGAGCTCGAGGCCGGTGATGCGGTCGGCCACGTCCCCCAGGGCCGTCAGCATCACGATCGGCACGTCGGATTCCTTGCGCAGTTCCTGGCACACGCCGTAGCCGTCGAGCTTCGGCATCATCACGTCGAGAACCACCAGGTCGGGGTGGGAGCTGTGGAAGGCTTCCAGCGCCTCCTCTCCGTCGCTGGCGGTGACCACCTGATAGCCGATCATCGAAAGCCGCGTTTCCAGGATCCGGCGGATGCTCGCCTCGTCGTCCACGACGAGGATGGTTTCTCGGGCAGGGGAGGAGACCGTCATCGAGCCGGACACGCTGAAGCTCGCATCCGGACTACTGAAAAGGGCCGCGGGGCCGCCCGTTCATCTGCCGCCACCTTTCTTCATACAAGTTCCGTTCCTTCTCCGTCCATCGTCGCACCCCCGGTCGTGTCCCGTTTGTCCCGTTCCTCCTCCCACTACATCTGCCAGGCCTGCGGCGCCCGCACGCGCCAGTTCTTCGGCCGATGCGCCGGCTGCGGCAGCTGGAACTCCCTGGTGGAGCAGCGCGGGCCGGGGGACGACCCCCGTCGGCGCCGGTCGGCTCCCCCGGCCCCGGCGGACCGGTCCGCAGAGGGGGCCGGGGCGGGCAGCCCGTTGCGCTCCGAACCGATCCTTTCGGTGGGGGAGAGCCCCCTGCGGCGACTCGCCAGCGGCTACGGCGAACTCGATCGGGTGCTCGGCGGCGGCCTGGTGCCCGGCTCGCTGGTGCTGCTGGGCGGCGACCCCGGCATCGGCAAATCCACCCTGCTGCTGCAGAGCGCCAGGGCCATGGCCGAGCGGGTCCGGGTGCTCTACGTGAGCGCCGAGGAATCGGCCCGGCAGGTGAAGCTGCGCTGGCTCCGGCTTGATCCGGCCTTCCCGGAGGAGGGGCCCGAGGGGGAAGGGGCCCCGTCCCTCGAGGGAGAAGGGGCCCCGTTGATCGAGGGGGTCGAAGCTCCCCTGCCGGGCGAGAACGGCAGCCCGAGGGGACTGCAGCTGCTGGCGGAAACCGATCTCGACCTGGTGCTCGAGGAGCTGGAGGCGCTGCGGCCCGCCGTGGCCATCGTGGACAGCATCCAGGCCCTGCACGATGCAAACCTGGCCAGTGCTCCCGGATCGGTGGGTCAGGTGCGCGACTGCGCAGCGGCTCTGGGCCGGATCGCCCGCCGGCAGGAAACGGCCCTGCTCCTGGTGGGCCATGTCACCAAGGAAGGCATGCTGGCGGGACCCAAGGTGCTCGAGCACCTCGTGGATGCGGTGCTGACCTTCGAGGGGGATCGCTTCGCCAGCCACCGTCTCCTGCGGGCGGTGAAGAACCGCTTCGGCGCCACCCACGAGCTGGGCGTGTTCGAGATGCGGGACCGGGGCCTGGCGGAGGTCGGCAACCCGAGCGAGCTGTTCCTGGGTGGCCAGGGTCCCACGCCGGGCACCGGCACGATCGTGGCCTGCGAGGGCACCCGTCCCCTGCTGGTGGAGCTGCAGGCCCTGGTCAGCCCCACCAGCTACGCCAGCCCCAGGCGAACCGCCACCGGCATCGGCACCAATCGCCTGCACCAGATCCTGGCGGTGCTGGAGAAGCACCTCGGTCTGCCCCTTTCCCGCTTCGACTGCTATCTCGCCGTGGCGGGAGGCCTGGAGGTGGAGGAACCCGCGGCGGATCTGGGGGTGGCGGCCGCCGTGGTGGCCAGTTACCGGGACCTCACCCTTCCGGTCGGCACCGTGCTCGTGGGCGAACTGGGTCTGGGGGGGCAGCTGCGGCCGGTGGGCCAGCTGGAGCTCCGCCTCCAGGAGGCATCGCGCCTCGGCTTCCGTCGCGCGGTGGTGCCGAGGGGCAGCGGGATGGGGAAGGCGGCGGCAGGAATGGGGCTGCAGCTGCTGGAGGCCGCAACCGTCGCCGAGGCCCTGGTGGCCGCCCTGGGGGTCGACCCGACCGGCGATGGCGACTGAGTCGGTCCCGCCCGTTCGCCCCGGTGCGCCACCCCCTCAGAAATACACGTCGACGTTGCCCCTGCCTGAGGTCTTCAGCCAGTTCTGGGCCTCGATGTAGTTGTTGGGGGCCATCCGGATCGCCTTGGTCCAGCAGTCGGCCGCCTGGTCGTAGCGACGGTCGGCCTCGTCGGCATCCCCCCGCTCCTCGGCGAGGGAACCCAGATGGTGGTGGATCACCGCCATGTTGTTGAGCGCCTGGGGCATGCGGCTGTTGAGGTCGAGGGCCTGGGCGTAGTAATCGAGGGCCTTGTCGTGGTCGCCGTTGCTGGTGAACACCAGCGCCATGTTGTAGAGGATGAAGGCGCGGTCGTTGGGATCCTCCTCCAGCCTCAGGGCCTCCTCGTAGTTCTCCAGGGCCTCGGCATATTCCCCGTCCCCCTGGGCGCTCATGCCGTCGCGGTAGTAGGCGAAAGCCTCCTTGGCGCGACGGTTCGTGGGCAGCACCTTCAGGATCAGGTCCGCCATCACCGTGAAGCTCTTGTCGATGAAATTGTCGTTGCGCTGCGAGCGGGGCACGGGGAAGGTTGTCTGCTTCGCTCCATCCTGCCCGCTCCGGTCCTGCCTCCGGTCCTGCCTCCGGTCGCTCCGCCCCGATCTCCCTAGCCTGGGCGCCTGATCCGGCCTGTCCGCGCCCGGTGCCTTCCTCCTCCACCCGCTCCGCGGATGCCGCCCTGGCGCCGCCAGCCGCCCTCCAGCCGCCACCGGCCGGAAGCACTCCTGCCGGGGACTCTCTGCTGCTGGAGGTCGAGGGGATGAAATGCGGCGGCTGTGTGGCGGCGGTGGAGCGGCGCCTGCTGCAGCAGCCGGGGGTCCGCCAGGCCAGTGTGAATCTGCTCACCCGGATGGCCTGGGTGGAGGTGGAGCCTGGGGCTGCGGCCGGGGAGGAGGACGGCGGTGCCGCCAGGGCCACCCCCGGGGCCACAGCCGGGGCGACTGCCGGAGCCACCGCCAGCGAGGTTCTGCCGGCCCTGCTCGCCGGGCTCGAGGGAATGGGATTCCCTGCCCGCCTGCGGGACCAGCACCAGGAGATTCCGGGCCAGCGGGAAGCCCTGGGGGACCAGCACTGGTGGCGTCACTGGCGGCAGCTGGTGGGGGCTCTGGCCCTGCTGCTGTTCTCGGCCCTGGCCCACCTGGCGGATGGGGGTCATCTGCCCTGGCGGGACCCATGGAACGTGCTGGCAGCCCCCTGGTTCCACGCCCTGGTGGCCACCGTGGCCCTGGCCGGGCCGGGCCGCCCGATCCTGTTGCGGGGTGCCCGCTCCCTGCGGGAACGGATGCCCAGCATGGACACCCTCGTGGGCCTGGGGGTCACCAGTGCCTACCTCTCCAGCCTGGTGGGATGGCTCTGGCCCGCCAGCGGCTGGCCCTGCTTCTTCCACGAACCGGTGATGCTGCTGGGCTTCGTGCTCACCGGGCGTTTCCTCGAGGAGAGGGCGCGCTATCGCACCGGTCGGGCCCTCGAGGAGCTTGCCTTCCTCCAGCCCGACCATGCCCTGCTCCTGTTCGGGGATGCCCCTGCGCGGCCTGTGCGGGTCGCGGGGCTGCGGCCGGGGGATCGGGTCCGCCTCCTGCCAGGGGATCGGGTCCCCGTCGACGGGATCGTGATCGAAGGAGTCTCCTCGGTGGATGTCTCGGGATGGACCGGCGAAGCCCTGCCGCTCCTGGCCGGGCCCGGCAGCGAACTGGATGCGGGAAGCCTCAACCTGGAAGCCCCCCTGGTTCTGGAGGCCCGTCGCTCCGGTGCCGACAGCGCCATCGCCAGGATCCTGGGCCTGGTGGAGAGGGCCCAGGCCCGCAAGGCGCCGGTTCAGCGGCTCGCCGATCGCGTGGCGGGGGGCTTCACCCTGGTGGTCCTGGCCCTGGCCCTGGGCACCTTTCTGTTCTGGTGGCTCCTGGGGGTGCGGTTGTGGCCCCAGGTGCTGACCGAAACCGCGGCCGGTACCTCCGTCTCCCTTGCTCTGCAGCTGGCCATCGCCGTGCTGGTGGTCGCCTGTCCCTGTGCCCTGGGCCTGGCCACTCCGGCGGCCCTCTCGGTGGGCTCGGCACGGGCCGCCCGCGCGGGATTGCTCTTCCGCGGAGGCGATGCGATCCAGACCGCCGCCAGGCTGCAGGCTGTGCTCTTTGACAAGACCGGCACCCTCACCCTGGGTCGCCCCCAGGTCACGGCGGTGGAACCGCTGGCCCCGGCCGCGGCCGACCACCTGCTGCAGGTCGCCGCGAGCCTGGAGCAGCAGAGTCGGCATCCCCTGGCCCATGCCCTGCTTCAGGAGGCGGAGACCCGCAGCCTGACGCTCCTCGCCGTCGCCGAGGGCCGCTCCTTCCCGGGGGAGGGGGTGGAAGGCCGCCTTGATGGGGTGCCGGGTCCCTGCCGGGTGGGCCGGCTGAGCTGGCTGGAGCGGCAGGGGGTGACCGTGGCTGGTGGCGACGCGGCCCGGATCGAGGCTCTCGAGGCCGGTGGTGCCTCCCTGCTGGCGGTGGCCGAGGGGCGCCAGCTGCTGGGGTTCGTGGCAGTGGAGGATCGCCTCCGCCCCGATGCCGCTCCCACCCTGGCCGCCCTGCGCGGCCAGGGATTGCGGCTGGGCCTGCTGAGCGGCGACCGCCGGGCGTCCGTGGAACGGCTGGCCGCCGCGGTGGGCTTCTCCCCGGAGGAGACGGCCTGGGAGCTCCTTCCCCAGGCCAAGCTGGAGCGCCTGCTGGGGGAACGGCAGCGGGGCCCGGTGGCGATGGTGGGGGATGGCCTCAATGACGCCCCCGCCCTGGCGGCGGCGGATCTGGGGATCGCCGTTGGAACGGGCACCCAGGTCGCCCAGGAGGCGGCCGATCTCGTGGTGATGGGCGATCGTCTGGAAGGGATGGTGCAGGCGCTGGCGATCGCCCGGCGCACCATGGCCAAGGTGCGCCAGAACCTGCTCTGGGCCTTCGGCTACAACCTGCTCATGCTGCCGATCGCCGCGGGCGTGTTGCTTCCCGGCTTCGGCGTGCTGCTTTCGCCTCCCCTGGCGGCTCTGCTCATGGCGGTGAGTTCCATCACCGTGGTTCTCAATGCCCTGCTGCTGGAGGCAGGCCCTGCCGGGACAGGGGGATCCGGGGGATCCGGGTGGTGAGGGGTGCCGTGCCGCTGCCCCCGCGGGGCCGCTTTCTGGTGCTCGAGGGGGTCGATGGCTGCGGCAAGACGACCCAGCTCGAGGCGCTCTCCAGATGGCTGCCCACCAGTGGACTCCTGCCGGAAGGGTCCCAGCTGCTGGTCACCCGGGAGCCCGGCGGCACGGCCCTGGGGCGGCGCCTGCGGCAGCTGCTGCTGCACCCTCCCGAGGAAGCGGCTCCCAGCCCCATCGCCGAGCTGCTCCTCTATGCGGCCGACCGGCGCCAGCATGTGGAGGAGCTGATCCTGCCGGCGCTGGAAGCGGGTCAGTGGGTGCTCAGCGATCGTTTCACCGGCTCCACCGCGGCCTACCAGGGCTATGGCAGGGGTCTTCCCCTCCCCCTCATCGCCCGGCTGGAGCGGCTTGCCACCGATGGCCTCGAGGCCGACCTCACCCTCTGGCTGGAGCTGCCCCTGGAGATCTCCCTGCAACGCCGCGGCGAGCGCAGGGCCGATCGGATCGAAGCGAGCGGAGACGACTTCCTGCAGCGGGTCTGTGAAGGATTCGCCGAGCTTGCGGCCCAGCGGAGCTGGCAGCGTCTGGATGGACGGCTGCCGCCGCAGCAGCTCACCGAGGCCTGCAAGGAGCGGATCCGCTCTCTGCTGGGGGGAGCGGGGGGGGCGGATGGCTGACCTCTTCGCCGATCTCCTGGGCCAGCCCCGGGCGGTCACCCTGCTCGAATCGAGCCTGGAGCGGCAGCGGTTCGCCCCTGCCTATCTGTTTGCAGGTCCTTCCGGTGTGGGGAGAAGGGTGGCCGCCCTGCGCTTCATCGAAGGGGTGCTGGCCGGTCCGGAGCAGGCGCTGGCGGGATCGGGGGCCCTTCGCCGCAGGCTGGCTGAGGGCAACCACCCCGACCTGCTCTGGGTGGAACCCACCTATCAGCACCAGGGTCGCCTGGTTCCGGCCTCCCATGCCGACGAGGAGGGCGTGAAGCGCCGTCACCCTCCCCAGCTGCGGCTGGAGCAGGTGCGCGAGGTCTCCCGGTTCCTGGCCCGCACGCCGATCGAGGCGGATCGCTGTCTGGTGGTTCTGGAGGAAGCGGAGGCCATGGCCGAGGCTGCCGCCAATGCTCTGCTGAAGACCCTGGAGGAGCCGGGAGGCGGACTGCTGATCCTGATCACGGCCATGCCGGAGCGGTTGCTGAGCACCATCCGCTCCCGCTGCCAGCGGATTCCCTTCACCCGGCTGGCGCCGGAGCCGCTCCGGCGCATCCTGGCCGGCACCCCGCCCCCGGGGCCGGCGGAGCACCCGGAGGGGGGGGCTGCGCCGCCCGATCCCCCCGAACTGATGGAGCTGGCGGCGGGATCGCCGGGTGCCCTGCTTGAGCACCGGCGCCAGTGGCGATCCCTGCCTGAGGGGCTGGCCGACCGCCTGCTCTGCCTGTCGAGGGATCCCCTCGAAGCCCTGGCCCTGGCCCGCGACCTCAGTGAGGCTCTCGATGCCGAGCAGCAGCTGTGGCTCCTGAACTGGTGGCAGCTGGCACTGTGGCGCCGGGGCGGTGACGTGAGGCTTCTGAAGCGCCTGGAGCGGCTTCGCAGCCATCTGCTGGCCTACGTCCAGCCGCGCCTGGCCTGGGAGGTTGCGGTGCTCGAGATGGGGGAGTCAGGGGGTGGGGCCGGCGTCGGCAGCAGGGGCTGAGGCGTTCGCCTTCTCACCCCCGACCCCGGCCAGGTCCTTTCCATTCATCTCCCTGGCTGCTCCATTCATCTCCCTGGCTGCCCGCACCACCCTCTCCACCTGGGCCAGTTGCTCGCCGATCGGCAGCTCCAGGCAGTAACCGGCGCCGTAGACGGTCTTGATGAAACGGGGCTTGCGGGGATCCGGTTCGAGCTTCGTGCGCAGGTGGCGCACATGGACCCGGATCGTCTCGATGTCGTCATCCGGTTCGTAGCCCCAGACCTCCTTGAGGATCAGGGAGGGGGCAACGGTCTGGCCATGGCGCTGCATCAGACAGTGCAGCAGCTCGAATTCCAGGTGGGTGAGCCGCACGGGCTGGTCGAACCAGATCGCCTCGAAGCGTTCCGGCACCAGGGTGAGACAGCCATAGCTGAGGATTTCGCTGTGCCGGGTGGAGAGAGGCGCCCGGTCGCTGCGCCGCAGCAGCGCCTTCACCCGCGCCATCAGTTCCTCGAGATCGAAGGGCTTGGTGAGGTAGTCATCGGCACCCGAGTTGAACCCGCTCACCTTGTCCTTGGTGCCTCCAAGGGCTGTGAGCATCAGGATGGGGATCCTGGCGGTGCGTTCATCGCGCCGCAGGCGCTGGCAGAGGGTGAGCCCATCCACCTTCGGGAGCATCAGGTCCAGCAGGATCACATCGGGCCCGTACTGGAGGGCCAGGGCCTGGCCCTTGATGCCGTCATCGGCGCGGTGCACGTCGAACCCCCCGTGCTCCAGATGACCTGCCACGAGTTCGCGCATATCGCAGTCGTCCTCGATCAGCAGGATGCAGGGCTTCATGGGAGCGGAGGAAGTGACGGTATTTTCCACGTTTTTCAACCCCCCTGCGGACCGTTTGCCTCCATGGCTGGCCCCACCGGGTCAGCGGCCCCTGCCGAGGAAGGCGGGCGTGGGCTGGGGGTCTGGGGAAAAAGCCACTGCCATAGCCGATGTCTCGCGGCAAGGGCGAAATCCCTTCCAGTCGCGAAGTTCCGGATTTTCTTCTTGTTTCGTCATCAATTCCGGATCCGACCGGGTCGCTGTCACCGTGGCCGGGGATGCAGCCCATCCCGGCCGATCCAGGTGGCTGGGAACCGGGCCCGGTGAAGGGCCGGCAGTGGAAACTCCCCGGGCGGGATTCGAACCTGCGACCAATCGGTTAACAGCCGACCGCTCTACCGCTGAGCTACCGAGGAATGGGCCGGCCGATGGCCGGACAGCAAGGACCCTACCTTTCGGTGCGGCCGGCGGGCAAGGGGGTCAGCCGTCGTCGCAGCATGGCGCCGTTCTGCCAGGGCCCCGCCCTGCCGGCCTCCATCCGGGCAGCACCATCGCAATGGTCCAGTTCCTCGAGGCGATGGGTGATCCACAGCGCCGTCAGGGGAGTCTCCGGCCGGCTGCACAGTCCCCGGATCAGCTGCAGCACCTCCGCCTGGCTGTCGGGATCGAGCAGGGCTGTCGGTTCGTCCAGCAGCAGCAGGGTGGCGTCGCTGGCCAGGGCGCCGGCGATCGCCAGCCGCTGTTTCTGGCCGCCACTGAGGGTGTGGATGGGCCTTCGCTCGATCCCCGCCAGACCCACCTGAGCCAGGGCCCGTTGCACCCGGCTGGTGCGCTCGGCCTGGGGAAGATCCTCCGGCAGACCGAGCTGAAGGTCGCTGCCGCAGCTGGGCAGCAGAAGCTGATGATCGGGATTCTGGAAGACCAGGGCCGGTTTCAGCGATGTGTGGATGTGCCCGCCGCTGGAGGGCAGCAGACCGGCGACCACCCGCAGCAGGGTGCTCTTGCCACTGCCGTTGCTGCCCACGAGCATCCAGAGGCCCGCATGGGGGATGAGCAGCTCACAGCCGTTGAGGGCCGGTTCACCACCGCCCCAGCTGAAATCGAGGTTTTCGATCCGCAGCGGCGGATCCGGCGGGAGGCTCAACTGTCGAAGCTGAAACCGGGCCGCTTGCCACCGCCCCCGGCGGCCGACTTCTCGTAGATCTGCACCGCCAGGATCTCGCTGCTCAGCACCGTGATGCGTTTGTGTTCGTCCTTCTCGCAGCTGATTTCCAGCACCCGGGGCTGGCCGGTCTCGAGAGCCTGGCGCACCTCGCCGTACAGGCTCCGGGCGGCATCGAGTTCCTTGCGCTGCACGGCCACGGGCATGGGGCTCATCCGCAGGGAGAGCTCTACGACGAACATGGGCTGGGGCGGCAGGGAGAGGTCAGTCTGACCAATCGAGCGCCCCTCCGCTCCGATGGGGGGTCAGGGGGTGGTGGCCGGGATCAGGGTGGGGGTGCTCCGGGTCATCCCAGTGCGATCGAGCTCGTGGCGGTAGGCGGCCAGTTGATCCTCGATCTGGCGTCGCACGATCTCCCGGTATTCGAGGAAGTGCTCGTTGTGGGCGCAGACAGCCAGGTACTGCTCCACCACACCCGGATTCGCCATGAGCATGTGGATCAGGTGGTGCCAGAACGCCCAGCGGGTCTGGCGCCGGATGCCCTGCCTCCAGATCACGATCAGCAGAGCCCGCACCACGACCCACTCGGGAGCCTGGGGGGCAGGCTTCACCCGGGGGGCGCCCAGCTTGAGGAAGTAGCGGTAGACCCGATCGAGGTAGCGGCGGGGCTCGTAGAGCGTCTGAAAGGCTGCCACGTATTCCTGGGCGATCTCCTCCACCGGCCGGGTGGGAACGAAGTTCATCAGGGTGGTCTGATTGATGTTGCCGTCCTTGTCGATCAGCCTTCCCTCCTTCGCCAGGCGATGCCAGAGGGCGGTGTGGGGGAGGGCCTGCAGCATCGAGAAGGTGGTGGTGGGAATCCCCGTGGCTTCCGAAAAATCCACGATCCGTTGTCCCGCACCGGCCTTCTCGCCATCGAAGCCGATGATGAACCCGGCGATCACCCGCAGGCCCGACCGGGTCACCGTTTCGATGGAGTCGAGGAGGGGGGAGCGGGTGTTCTGGAATTTCTTGGTCACCGCGAGGCTTTCGGTGTCCGGCGTTTCGATGCCCATGAACACGGCCGCGAAGTTGCAGGCCAGCATCAGGTCGATCAGTTCCTGATCCTGCGCCAGGTCGAGGGAGGCCTCGGTATCGAAGCGGAAGGGATAGCCCCGTTCCCGCTGCCAGACCTCGAGCTCGGTCAGCAGCTTCTTCACCCCGCGTTTGTTGCCGATGAAGTTGTCGTCGACCATGAACACACCCCCCCTCCAGCCCAGGTCATGGAGGCATTGCAGCTCGGCGATCAGCTGGGCGGGATCCTTGGTGCGGGGCTTGCGGCCGTAGAGAACGATGATGTCGCAGAATTCGCACTGGAAGGGGCAGCCCCGCGAGAACTGCACCGACATCGAGTCGTAGGCCTGCCGTTCCAGCAGGTCGTAACGGGGGATCGGGGTGAGGGTCACATCCGGTTTCTCCCCATCGGCCACGAACCGGCCACCTGTCTCTCCCCGCTCCAGCGCCTGCACGAACAGGGGAAGGGTGATCTCGCCTTCGTCGAGGATCAGATAGTCGGCCCCTGCCGCCTCCAGCTCGCCGGGACTCGAGGTGGGATAGGGCCCACCCACGGCAACCGGTTTTCCGTGGAAACGGGCGATGCCGATCTGGCGGATGATGTCATCCTTCTGCACGATCATGGCCGACATGATCACCAGATCTGCCCACTGCCATTCTTCCTCCTGAACCGGACGGATGTTCACATCCACCAGCCGGAAGTTCCATTCCTGCGGCAGGATGGCGGCCACTGTGATCAGGCCCAGGGGCGGCAGCAGCACCTTGCGCTGCACGAGTTCCAGGATTTTCTCGTAACTCCAGAATGTCTTCGGAAATTCGGGATAGACCAGCAACACGTTCACTTCTGATCTGCCCCTCTGTTGTCGTGATATCTGCCAGACCCTAGACGAGTTCGCTGAAAACCCACCCTTTTCACAGGCCTTCTCTGGGGCCGCAGCAGGGGCGGATCCCGTTGATCCAGGTATTTGTGCTCATTGCCTGGGGCCGGGAGGGCGAGGCGTCGCACAGGCGGCCCCCGATCCCTATAGTCGAGTTGTAAAGCTTCGTGAAGCAACCCTCATGACGATCGCTCTAGGGCGCGCGCCGGCGGCTCGAGGATGGTTCGACGTCCTCGACGACTGGCTCAAGCGCGACCGTTTCGTTTTCGTGGGGTGGTCCGGCCTGCTGCTGTTCCCCTGCGCCTACCTGGCGCTGGGCGGCTGGCTCACCGGCACCACCTTCGTCACCTCCTGGTACACCCACGGCATTGCCAGCTCCTACCTGGAGGGCTGCAACTTCCTCACCGCCGCCGTCAGTACCCCTGCTGACGCCATGGGACACAGCCTGCTGCTGCTCTGGGGCCCCGAGGCCCAGGGCGACTTCGTGCGCTGGTGCCAGCTGGGCGGCCTCTGGCCCTTCGTGGCCCTGCACGGCGCCTTCGGTCTGATCGGCTTCATGCTGCGTCAGTTCGAGATCGCCCGGCTGGTGGGCATCCGCCCCTACAACGCCATCGCCTTCTCCGGACCGATCGCGGTGTTCGTCAGTGTCTTCCTGATGTACCCGCTGGGCCAGAGCAGCTGGTTCTTCGCCCCCAGCTTCGGCGTGGCCGCCATCTTCCGTTTCCTGCTCTTCCTGCAGGGCTTCCACAACTGGACGCTGAATCCCTTCCACATGATGGGCGTGGCCGGCATCCTGGGCGGTGCCCTGCTGTGCGCCATCCACGGCGCCACGGTGGAGAACACCCTGTTCGAGGACAGCGAGCAGGCCAACACCTTCCGGGCCTTCGAGCCCACCCAGGAGGAGGAGACCTACTCGATGGTCACCGCCAACCGCTTCTGGAGCCAGATCTTCGGCATCGCCTTCTCCAACAAGCGCTGGCTGCACTTCTTCATGCTGTTCGTGCCGGTGATGGGTCTGTGGACCAGCAGCATCGGCATCATCGGCCTGGCCCTCAACCTGCGCGCCTACGACTTCGTGAGCCAGGAGATCCGCGCTGCCGAAGACCCCGAGTTCGAGACCTTCTACACGAAGAACATCCTGCTCAACGAGGGTCTGCGTGCCTGGATGGCACCGGCCGACCAGCCGCATGAAAACTTCGTCTTCCCTGAAGAGGTTCTGCCCCGGGGCAACGCCCTCTGATCGGTTTTCCGCTGATCGCTTCCGGCGCCCACCTCGGGCGCCTTTTTTCATTGTGAGCTCCCCTTCCCCACCCTCACGAATGGCAGAGCCAGCGTTTCCAACCCAGGCTGCCGGTCTGCTCCAGGATGCAGCGCACGTGGGGCAGGGTGCGGGGATCCTCGGAGTCGGAGATCACCAGGAATTCCCGGTCGGGCGGGATCGCGGCGGCATCCGCAAGGAAGGAGGGCAGCGATCTGAAGTACCAACGGAAACTCGGGCGCCCCTCGTTCTCCCTGCTGCTCAGAAGGAGAAGGGGCCTGGAGGTGCCTGAGCTTCCTGCCTCCCTGGCCAGCTCAATGGCCGGTCCCAGGGGGGGCTGTTCATTCAGTTCCCAGTTCCAGAGGGGACTGCCGAACAGCAGCAGCAGGGAGAGGATCCAGCCTCCCGCCAGCGCCAGCACCGCCGCCAGTCTTCGGCCGGGTGGTGCCCGCACGCCCAGGAGACAGCCGGCGAGGAACAGCCCCAACCCGGCGGGGAGCACCAGGGCCCTGTAGGTGCTCAGTCCCTGACCGATCGGGGTGAGCGAAAGGGCAACTGCCGCAAGCATCGCCCCTCCCAGGATCACCCAGATCCAGCGGATCGTGGCCATCCTGATCCGACCACTTCCCTGCACCACCAGGGTGCTCAGCACGGGGCCGGTGGTGAGGGCGAACGGGGGCCAGAGCAGCAGGCTGTACCAGGGAAGCTGGGTGCGAAGGGGAAAGACCAGCAGTGTGCTGAGCGCCGTCAGCCCCAGGGTCCAGCGGCCCGCCTGGGTGAGCCGTTCCCTCCAGGCTCGCCCGATCCCGAAGGGCCACAGGGGGAGCCAGGGCCAGCCGCCGCTCAGCACCTGCACCAGGGGAACGGCGATCCCACCCCTGTGGTTCTCGACGGTGGAGGTGAGTCTCGCCATCCCCTGCGGCCCCCACATCACGAAGGCATCGGTGCCCCTGGCGAGCCCATGCCAGAGATGCCAGCCCAGCCCAGGGGCCAGTCCGAGCAGGAGTCCTCCGACCAGCCATCGCCAGCCGCGCCGGTCCAGACCATGGTCGCTCCATCGGAGCACCAGGGCCCCGAGCAGGACCGGCAGGGCCACCGGCGCCTTCATCAGCAGCAGGGCGGAGCCCCCCACTCCGGCCAGCAGGCCCCCCACCAGGGCACGGCGTGGAGGGGAGCCTGCCCACAGAAGCCCCAGCCAGACCAGGGCCATCGCGCTCAGCTGGGTGCCGTCGAGCATGGCCAGCCTTCCGTGGCGGGCCAGGGGAAGCAGGGTGAGGGTCACGAGGGAGGTGGCCATCGCTGCCCCCCATCGGCCCGGCCGCAGGCGCTCCTGCACCAACCCCATCAGGGGAACCAGCAGGGTGGAGCCGAGGGCCGGGATGAGGCGCAGGAGCCATTCCGGGGGGAGGGCATGGCCATCGGCACCGCTGGCCCACTGCCAGAGCCGGATGAGACCGGCGATTGGCAGATGCATCCCAGGAGGCTTGTTGAGGTAGGAACTGCCCAGATAGGTGGGCAGCAGCACGTCCGGCCAGGAGCTGCGACTGATCTCCAGGGCGACACGGGCGACGATCGCCTCATCCCAGTCCCGCAGGGGCAGGTTGCCGAGGCCGTGCAGGGCCAGCACGACAGCCGACAACCAGAGCAGGAGCAGGGCGAACCAGGGTCGTCGCCAAAAGGCCGAGCTCATCGAAGCCTTCCCCCGGCATCGATCCGGAACAACTGGCACGGCTGGATGCCCGCCGCATGGACACTCTCGTTAAGGTGGATGGGTTCCGTCAGCAGTGGCGTGAGGATCACGGAAAAGCCGGTTTCCACCATCTTCGATGGTCTGGAATCACCGGCCTTTCCTTCGTGAATCCTCGAATGCGTGACCGGCTGACCCCATTCCCACAGGAGGAGGTGTCCATGAAACCCAGTTCTTTCATTCAGGGTCTGCTGATCGCGGAGAACGCCGCTTGAACCGGCGCTGACCTCCTGATCGAACGGTTCCGCGCCAGAGTGGACCCGGCGAGAGCCCCCGGAGAGCGAAAGCCCTTCGGGGGCATCGTTTGTGCGGGGTCGCCATCGCCTGCTCACGTCCCCTTCTTCAGATCCTGCTTCACCTCCCGGATCGCTTCGGGCAGGCTGTTTCTGAGGGATCCCAGGGCCAGGGGGTTGCCTCCCAGCAGCCGACTCAGATCGAGCAGGCCCTGCACCACCGGCTGCCGCCTCACGGATTCCGGGGTGGACTCGAGCAGGTCTCTGGCCTTCCAGGGATTCCATCCCGCCATCAGCACCACAGCCCTGTAGGCGGGGGGCCAGGGACTGGAGCCATCGATGCTCTGGATCTTCCCGTACCACAGGTTCGCCTCCTCCGGACGGTTCCGCAATGTGGCCAGCAGGGCCTGGCTCCAGAGGGCATCGGCATCCCGGGGATTCTCCTTCAGCCGTTGGTCGGCCCAGGCCCGCACCCGTTTCTGGTAAAGAAAATGGCCATCAAGCTGGTGTTCGGCCCCGATGCGCCGGAAAACGGCCGCGAGCCCGGCCGGACCCCGCTCCATACCTCTGGCCAGTTGGATGAAATCCCTGTCGAAACGGTGCGGTTCTCCGGGCTTTCCCTGGGCTGATGTGCGGCGGCGCCAGAGTTCCACCTCCCGATCGGGGCTCCAGGGCCAGCTCTTCACCTTCACGAAGCGGCCGTCGGCGCGGACCCGGTGACTCAGTTCCCGGGAATGGGGCCGGTTGGTCCCCTGATCGCCCGTTGCCAGCAGGATCCATTCGCTTCCCTCCAGCACGAGGGCGTGCTCGCGTTGTCGGCGGCCGAGGCGGCGGCCCAGGATCCGACCTCCCTGGAGCTGGCCGAAGGTCGTCACGTTCTGTTCGTTGAGCTCCGGACTGCCCGGCACCACCAGGAGGGTGATGGGGGCATTGGCCGTGGCACGCCGCAGTTCGCCGATCACTTCCGCAAGGGGTGGGGGGGGCTGCCGTTGCAGGGATGCGGCCTGGGAGCGGGTCATTGCCATCGCGGCAGTGAGCAGGCCGCCAGCCAGCAGGCCAGCCGCGGCGGACCTTCCGAAACGGCTCCGCACGAGGAGGCCGATCTGCCACCAGCCCCGAGCCAGGAGCAGGATCAGCAGGGGCAGGATCGGGGCGGTGTAGCGGGCGTCCTTGTTGGGGCTGAGGGTGGTGAGCAGCCAGCCGCTCACGGTGCAGCCGATCAGCCAGGCCCAGCCAGGCGGCAGATGTCGCACGGGGTGACGCAGCCAGGCTGGAAGGCTGCCTCGCCATCGCCAGAGGGCGGCGAGCAGGGCGGCAAGGGCGGGAACCAGGGTCACCACGCCCAGCTGCCGGGGCCAGCGCCGGGGATACCAGAGCAGGGAGGCCCAGCTGAGCAGAGCCGGATCCCCTTCTTCGCTGGCCGATTCCAGTACGGCCCGGTTGGTGCCCCCCAGGGTGGTGATCCAGTTGTGGCGCAGCCATGGCAGGCAGATGCCGATCACGATCGCCAGGGCCACCAGTCCCTGAACCCGACGCCGCCGGCACCCCAGGCCCCGGCTCGCCGCCCACAGGCAGGGCACGGCCACCAGGAGCAGGGCGCTCTGCTTCACGAGCAGAGCGGCCGCAACCGCCAGGGCGGCGGCGAGGGCCTGTCCCCAGCGCCCCCCCTCAGGATCGGGCGCCTGCCAGCGTCCCACCAGCCAGAGGGCCAGGGTGGAGGTGGCCGCAAGCGGCAGATCCAGGGTGAAGTCGACCCGCAGGCTCGCCAGGGCGGGGGCGCAGGCCACCAGGGCGGCCGCCAGCAGGCCGAAGCCCCTGCCGCCCAGTTGCCTTCCCCAGCAGGCCACCGCCACCAGCAGCAGGGCATGCCAGAGAGCCAGCGCCCAGCTGGCCTGATCGGGAGTGTCCCCACTGATGGCCATCACGGTGCCGTTCACCAGCGACGCCAGGGGGGGGATCTTCGGGGAGAGATCCAGCAGGCCCTGCCAGCCCGTCCAGCCGCCGTCGGGAAGCAGTCCGAGGGCGCGGCCATGGTCCTGGGCACTGTTCAGGTAGTCGGCCTGATCCCAGCTCGGCAGCCGGCGGTCGAGCTGCAGCCAGAGGCGATCGGCAGCCGTGGCCAGGCCCCAGAGGGCGGCCAGCAACAACCACCAGCGCGGATGCCTGTGATTGGCCACGAAGGATGCCCCTCGCAGGGGGGCCAGGGAGGAGTTCGGCGAGCTCAGTGTGCATCAGCCTCCGGCTCGCCCCGCCTTCCCCTGCGGTGTCGTTGGCAGATCTGGCACACTTCGGCTCCCGCCTCGGGGCTACATCGGCCACCATTCCGCGTGGCGCATTGCGCCTTCTTGTGTGAGGTCCCCATGAAACTCTTCCAGCGCCTGCTGGTGGCACCTGCGGCCCTGGGCTTGCTCAGCCCCATCGCCGTCAGTGCCTCCGAACTCAACCTCGATGGCGTCAACCGTTACGTCACCAGTGAGGACCAGGTCACCAGCATCAACCAGTTCTCCGACGTCAATCCCACCGACTGGGCCTATCAGGCTCTCTCCAATCTGATCGAGCGCTACGGCTGCGTGGCCGGCTATCCCGACGGCACCTACCGGGGTGGCCGGGCGATGACCCGCTATGAGGCGGCCGCCCTGCTCAACGCCTGCCTGGATCGGATCACCGAGGTGACCGACGAGCTCAAGCGTCTGATGAAGGAGTTCGAGAAGGAGCTTGCCATCCTGCGCGGCCGCGTCGACGGCCTCGAGGCCAAGGTGGGTGAACTGGAAGCCACCCAGTTCTCCACCACCACCAAGCTGAAGGGCCAGGCCTCCTTCGTGATCGGTGCCAACAGCTTCGGCGGAGACTTCAAGACCACCCCTGCGGCAGCAGCTTTCAGCGGCGCCCGCCTCTTCAAGGGTGATTACGAAGTCGACAGCGACGGCAATTACAGCCGTGGGGATCTGCAGCGCACCACCTATGCCGACGAAGCCGCCGCTCTGCAGGGCGCCACGGTCTTCAACTACGACCTGAGAATCGATCTCGACACCAGCTTCACCGGCAAGGATCTGCTGCGCACCCGCCTGCGGGCCGGCAACTTCGCCGACAGCCCCTGGGGCGGACCTGCCGTGGGTCTGAATGCCCTGGAGGTCGGCTTCGAGAGCGGTGCCGGTCGCGATGTGGTCGAGATCAACCGTCTCTACTACCAGTTCCCGATCGGCCGCAACTTCACGGCCACCTTCGGCCCCAGGGTCCGTCAGGACGACATGCTGGCCGTCTGGCCCAGCGCCTACCCGGCTGAGACGGTGCTCGACATCTTCACCTACGCCGGTGCCCCGGGCACCTACAGCCTCAACCTCGGTGGTGGTGGTGGTCTCTGGTGGAAGGCCGGCAACTTCAGCATCAGCGCCAACTACGTTTCCGCCAACGCCAACAACGGCAGCCCCAGCAACGAGTACTTCCCTGACTGCGGCGGCATCGGCACCGACTGCGCCGCCCAGACCGGCACCGCCCAGATCGCTTACGCCACCGGCACCTTCGGCCTGGCTGCCGCCTACACCTACACCAATGGTCCCGATGGTGGCGCCGGTCTCTACACCGGCAACGGCACCCCCTTGGCGGTCACCGGCTTCGCCCTGTCCGACAGCGTGAATTCGGTGGGCATCAGCGGCTACTGGTCTCCCACCTTCTGGAGGTGGTTCCCTTCGATCAGTGCCGGTTGGGGTCTCAATGCCCACAACTCCGACACCTTCGCTGAGATCGACGGTGCCCAGACCCAGTCCTGGTACGTGGGCCTGATGTGGAACGATTTCCTCATCCGTGGCAACACCTTCGGCATGGCCGTGGGCCAGCCCACCTTCTTCACCAAGTCGGGTGACGATGACATCATCAAGCCCAACGACGGCCAGTACGCCTGGGAGTGGTGGTACAAGTGGCAGGTCACCGACAACATCAGCGTGACCCCCGCCCTCTTCTATCTGAGTGCTCCCCTCGGCCAGCTGCAGCGCACCGATCTCAACGGCGGCTCCGACAGCTTCGACAACTTCGGCGGCCTGGTCAGAACCACCTTCCGTTTCTGACCCCCATTCACAATTTCCTTACCGGAAACCCTGCCCGGCTGCACCAGCAGCCGGGTTTTTTTCTTTGCTGAGGAAGGAGACCTGCGTTCGCTTCTCATTCTTGATTCATGGCTTCATCTCCGCGCATTTCGGTTGCCGAGGCCATGTGTTTGACGACACATCGAAAAGTTCGCTGCAGGGTTCCAGAGGTGCCAGGCGTCTGGTATTTTTTGCCCACTCTCTTCGGAGAGACCTCTTCGTGTGTGAGGAAATCATGAAACCTTTCCGCCAGCTTCTCGTTGGTTCGGCTGCCTGCGGACTCCTGTCTCCGCTGGCGGTGTCGGCCTCCGAACTCAACCTCGATGGCGTCAACCGTTACGTCACCAGTGACGACCAGGTCACCAGCATCAACCAGTTCTCCGACGTCAATCCCACCGACTGGGCCTATCCAGGCTCTCTCCAACCTGATCGAGCGCTACGGCTGCGTGGCCGGCTATCCCGACGGCACCTACCGGGGTGGCCGGGCGATGACCCGCTATGAGGCGGCCGCCCTGCTCAACGCCTGCCTGGATCGGATCACCGAGGTGACCGACGAGCTCAAGCGTCTGATGAAGGAGTTCGAGAAGGAGCTTGCCATCCTGCGCGGCCGCGTCGACGGCCTCGAGGCCAAGGTGGGTGAACTGGAGGCCACCCAGTTCTCCACCACCACCACCCTGAAGGGCAAGGCCACCTTCGTGATCGGTGCCGTGGATGCCGGTGGCAATCTTCCCGTCGGCGCCTTCGGCCCTTCCTTCGGAGGCCCGGTATTCAATGGTGTTGAAAACGAGGATGGCACCTACACCGGCAGCCGTCGTCGCTCCCGTGAGAACTACAACGCCGCCTACGGCGCCACCACCTTCAGCTACGACGTTCGCATCGAGCTGAACACCAGCTTCACCGGCAAGGACCTTCTCTTCACCCGTCTGCGGGCCGGTAACTTCGATAATGCCTTTGGTGGTCAGGGCGTGAATCTCACCGCCCTTGACGTGTCCTCCAACAGTGATGACACGGTCTTCATCGACCGTCTCTACTATCGCTTCCCGGTCGGCAATCAGCTGGAGTTCGCCTTCGGTCCTCAGGCACGAAACACCGAATTCCTGGGAGCCAAGCCCGGTGTCTACGGTGATGGTCGTGGTGACAAGATCCTCGATTACTTCGCTGTGTGGGGCGCCCCCGGCACCTACAACAAGGCCACCGGCGCCTTCGGTGGGGTGATCTGGAAGACCCCCTACAAGCTCTGGGGCGGCCGCTTCAGCGCCACGGCCAACTACGTGGCTCCCAATGGCAACATCGGTGGTGTCAACACCGATGAAAACGATTATTCCTGTGGCAGCAACGAGGGCGGCATCGGCAACGACTGCTCCCGCGCCAGCTTCCTGGCCCAGCTGGGCTGGACCTCCAAGCAGTTCGGTCTGTCGGCGGCCTATCGCTACGGCCAGCGGGGATCCAACTTCCGCCGCGGCACCAACTTCGTGGCCGACAACGGCTGGTGGCTCCGCAACGGAGAATCCAACAGCGTGGCGGTGAACGCCTACTGGCAGCCCAAGAACAGCGGCATCCTCCCCTCCGTCAGCCTGGGCTGGGGACTGAACTCCCTCTCCAGCAACGAGAAGGGCGCCAATGCCCTGGGGGTCGATTACTCCGTGCCCTACGTGAGCGAATCCCAGAGCTGGTACGTCGGTCTCCAGTGGGACAACGTGTTCTGGCAGGGCAACGCCTTCGGCATGGCCGTGGGTCAGCCCACCTTCGCCACCAAGCTGGACATCCCCTCTTCCTGCACCAACTGCAGCGACTTCACCAACGACGGCAACTATGCCTGGGAATGGTGGTACAAGTTCCAGGTCACCGACAACATCTCGGTCACCCCGGCCCTCTTCTACCTGAGCCGGCCCCTCGGCATGTACACCAACAGTGTGCGCTCCGATGGCAGCATCGATCGCAACAAGAACTTCGACCTGTTCGGAGGCCTTGTGCAGGTCACCTTCAAGTTCTGAGGCCCCGGCCCTTGCCGGGGTCCCGTACCCCCCTCACCCCCGCCAACCTCACACGCCCCAACCCCCGGAAACGGGGGTTTTTTCGTGGCCAGTCAGGGGCTGACGTCGCCGCCGTTCCGGTCCGGTGGTGGAGGATGGGGGCTGGCTGCTCCCTTGCTTCCGCCCTTGTCCGCACCGATCTCCCCCGACCCCTACCGGGTGCTCGGCGTCTCCGAGCTGGCGAGCACGGCGGAGATCAAGGCGGCTTACCGGGCTCTGGTGAAACGCCACCATCCCGATGCCGGGGGTGATGACCAGACCATCCTGGCCCTCAACGCCGCCTGGGAAGCGCTCAAGGAGCGGCGGCGGCACCGCCGCTCCGATCCCCTCCGGCACGCCTCCCCCCGGGAGGCCGCACCGCGGCCATCCGGGCGCCGGGCCGCCGCGAAGGATCAGGAGCTGGCCGGCTGGTTGCAGGCGGTCTATGCCCCCATCGATCGGTTGCTCGGCCAGGTGATCAACCCCTTCCCCTCCCAGCTGCGGGCGCTGGCGGCGGATCCCTATGACGACGACCTGATGGAGGGATTCTGCGTCGTTCCTGGAGCAGAGCCGGGGCCGCATGGAGAAGGTGGAGGCCCTCTTCCGTTCCCAGGCCTGCCCGGCCGCTGCCCGCGGCTTCGGCATCAGCCTCTACCACTGCCTGGGCCAGGTCCAGGACGCCCTGGCGGAACTGGAGCGCTACACCATGGGCTATGTGGATGGCTACCTGCACGACGGCCGTCAGATGCTGCGGGAAGCCCGGCAGCGTCGCAGTCTTCTCCAGGAGGAACGCCGTCGCCTCGATCTCTGATCAGCCTCGGACCGGCCTCTCCGGCACGGATCGTTCCCTGCGGCAAGACGTCCTCCTGAGGCGCCTAATCCTGGCTCCAGGCCTCGAGTTGATCCAGCCGCAGCCATACGTCGGGCACGGGCCGCTTCCAGCGGAGCTGGGCATGGTCGCCGCTCACGGCCAGGATCTCGCCCGGACCTTCGAACAGGTAGGCAGGGGGCTGGGGGTCGCTGGCGGCTGCCTCGAGGCTGCCGCCGTAGGCCTTGCGGTTCACCCGCACCAGGGCTCCTTTCTTCAGGGGGACGGTGTTGCTGCTGGCCGCCGGGGCAGGGGCCGGGACAGGGGCAGATCCGGCAGCGGGCGTTTCAGCCATGGCAGGGGCACGCGGTGGGGTCAGGCTAAGGCTGCTCCCCAGCGTTCTGTCCAGTGAGCACCACCCTGGCCCTCTACCTCACCGTGTTCGGTGCCCTGCTGCTGGTGGCCGTGCTGCTCGACGACATCGCCTCCCGATTGCGGGTGCCGGGGATCCTGCTGGTGCTGCTGCTCGGTCTGCTCACCGACAACAACCTCGACAGTCTTTCCGGACAGGGCCCGCCCCTGCTTTCCCTCCACCAGGCGAACGAGATCTCCCAGGTGGCCCTGGTGCTCGTGCTCTTCTTCGGGGGACTCACCACCAACTGGAAGCAGATCCGTCCGGTGCTGGCACCGGCGCTGAGGCTGGCGACCATCGGTTCGCTCATCACCGCCCTGATCATCATGGCCGCGGTGCTGGTGCTGGGATCCCTGCCGGTCACGCACCGCTCCCCCACCCTTCCGGTGGCCCTGTTCGCCGGCGCCATGGTGTGCAGCACCGATGCTTCCGCCACCCTGGCCCTGCTGCGTCCCCTTGCCGGCCGCCTGCCGCAGGGGCTGATCCACCTGATCGAATCCGAATCCGCCTTCAACGATCCTGTGGCCGTCGTGCTGGCGGGTCTGGCCCTGGCCCTGGCCGCAGGGGCAACGGGAACGACGGCGTCCTATCTGGTGACCGACGTGGTGCGCCAGTTCCTGCTGGGTGCGCTGCTGGGCTTTCTGGGCGGAACCCTGGCCAGCCAGCTGCTCGCTTCCAGCCCTTCCCTCTCCAGTCGTTCCCTGCTGGCGGTGGCGAGCCTGGCGGTGCTGTTCCTGCTGGTGGGCGGCACCCAGCTGATCGGTGGCAGCGGCATCCTGGCGGCCTACATCGCCGGCCTGGTGATGGGCAACAGCACCGAGGCGGATCGGGGTCTGCTGGAGGAGGCGCACGCCGGCTTCGCCAAGATGGCCGAACTCCTGCTGTTTCTCTGCCTCGGACTCGTGGTCGGTCCGGATCAGGTGGTGGAGGGCTTTCTCTGGTCACTGTCGCTCTATGTGGTGATGCAGCTGGCCCGCTGGCTGATGGTGGAGGTGATGCTGGTGCGCTCCGGCATCGGTCGTTCCGAGAGGCTGTTCATCACCCTGCTGGGCCTGAGGGGCGCCGTGCCGATCGCCCTGGCCATCCAGGCCGCCGCCAGCGAGGTTCCCTGGGGGAAGGAGATGCCGCCCCTGGCCCTGGGGGTGGTGATGCTGGGCCTGCTGGTGCAGGGTCTTTCCCTGGTGCCCGTGGCCCGGCGCCTCGGCCTAGCCTCGCCGGGTTGATGGCTGGGAGGGAAGGACGTGCGGTTGCTGCTGCTGGGGTGTTCGGGTTTCGTGGGGCGCGCACTGGTGCCCCACCTGCTGGAGCGGGGGCATGACCTTGTCCTGGTGAGCCGGCAGGAGCAGCCCTTTCCCCCGGCTCTGATGGACCGCCTCACCGCTCTCCGTCTCGATCCGGCCGACCCCTCGAGCTGGAGCCGGGACGATCTGCTCGGGGCCCTTGCCAGCGCCGAAGGCGTCGTGAACCTGGTGGGAGAGCCCATTGCCGAGCGGCGCTGGACCGAAGCCCATCGCCAGCTCCTGCTCGACAGTCGCCTCGTCAGCACCCGCTGCCTGGTGGAGGCCATGGCGGCTCTGCCCCAACCCCCGCGGGTGCTGGTGAATGCTTCGGCGGTGGGGTATTACGGCAACAGCCTCGAGGCCTGCTTCAGCGAATCCAGCCCCGCCGGCACCGATTTCCTTGCCGATCTCTGCCGCCGCTGGGAGGCGGCAGCGGCAGCGGCCCCGGCCGGCTGCCGGGTCGTGGTGCTGCGCTTCGGCATCGTGCTGGGGCCCGATGGCGGGGCCCTCGGCCGGATGCTGCCGGTGTTCCGGGCCGGTTTCGGGGGTCCGGTGGGGTCGGGAAGGCAGTGGATGAGCTGGATCCACCGCCACGACCTCTGCCGGCTGATCACCGCGGCCCTGGAGGATCCGGCCTTCAGCGGTGTCTACAACGCGGTGGCGCCCGAACCCACCCGGATGGCCCAGTTCGCCACCGCCCTCGGCCATACCCTCGGCCGGCCCAGCCTGCTGCCGGTGCCGGCGCCCGTCCTGCAGCTGATGCTGGGTGAAGGAGCCCAGGTGGTGCTCGAGGGGCAGCAGGTGCTGCCGGAACGCCTGCAGGCCCAGGGTTTTCGTTTCGAGTTCCCGGAGCTCAGCGCTGCCCTCGCCGCTGCCACCAGCCCAGAATCCCGCTGAGCACGGCGGCGGCCATCAGCAGGCCGATCGCCGGGGTGAACAGGGGTTCCCACAGCCGCTGAAACAGCCGCAGCGGTGGCTCCACCCCCTGGCTGTGCAGGGCCACGGCCAGCGCGAACCACACGGCTCCGGCCAGCACCAGAAACACATCCAGCACGAGCAGGGCATCCACGGTTCCCCGCAGTCGCTTCAGCAGCGAGGGAGCGGAGAGGGGATCGGGGGAGGTCTGTGTCATCGGTCCATCATCGGCCCGGGGCCAGCAGCTCCATGATCGCGTCGGCCATCCTGGAGGTGCCTCCGGGCAGACCGATCCGCTCCTCCCCCACCCGCTGCAGCGTGTGCCGCCAGGCGGCTCCGCTGTCCGGGTCCGCCAGCCGTGTCAGCAGCTCGGCGGCCAGATCGGCCGTTGCCTGCAGGGTGGCGGCAGCGCCAGCCGGGCCGGGAGCGCAGAACACCCCCGGGCCCAGCAGCCGCCGCTGGGCCTCGGCGAAGCCCGCAGTGAACTGGGGCCCCTCCCCTGCCACCTGCAGCACCGGTTTGCCCAGTCCCACCCCCTGCTCCGCCGCCGTGCCCGTCATCGCCAGCAGCAGATCGGCCCCATGCAGCACCTCGGCGAAGCGATCCCAGTGCAGATGCAGGCTCTGACCCTGGCGCACCAGCCTGCGGGCTTCCCCGGACCGGGCCGGATCGCCGCTCTCCAGCTGCCATCCCAGGGGTGCGGCAAAGCGGGCGATGGCCTCCGGCCGCAGATCCTGCACCAGGGCGGCCCGCAGCCGGAGGCCATCGGCCCGGCGCAGAGGAGCGGGCAACAGGGGCAGCACCGCCAGCATCCGTTCCAGGTTGCGACCCGCCTCCGGCAGCCGGCTGCCGGGCAGCAGAGCCAGGGCGGGAGGCGTGCCGGGGCCCGGAACGGGGGCGGTCGCCGCCTTCTCCGGCACCTTCTCCGCCACGGGATCCAGGAAGGGATTGCCGAGGAAGCCCACCGTTCTCCCCAGTTGCCGGCTGAGATCGCTGGCGGTGAGCGCATCGCGGCTCCAGATCCCCAGGAAGGAGGGGCGCTGCAGCAGCCAGCCGCAGGGCCAGGGAAGTCGCAGACGCCCCTCGTAGTGGCTGGAGTAGGCCACCAGATACACGGCGCTGGGGACCCGCGTCATCCACGCCGCGAGCACCGGCACCAGATCGCCGACGGCCACCAGCAAGCGGTAGTGGCCCCTCCGCGTCGCCAGCTCCCACAGGCGCCTGAGCACGTAGAGGGCCTGCCCCTCCCGTGCCTCGGTGAGGCGGCCTCCCAGGCTGGTGTAGCCGAGCCCTCCCGTGCTGAATTCCCGGGTGGTGCCGATCACCGGGATGCCCTGCCTGCGGTAGGGCATCCCATGGCCCACCAGCGGCAGGGCCTCCACGTCCACACCGCGGCGCACCAGTTCGCTGCCCAGCAGGGAGCCACTGAGGTCCTCGCCGTGGCCGTTGCTCAGCAGCAGGACAGGGCTCAAGCCTGCAGCCAGCTCCGCACTTTTTCCATGGCCGGCCAGCCCGGACGGCGGCGCAGGCCATCGGCGATCGATTCGTCGAGCTCAGAGGCCAGTTCGGGGGCCATCAGCCTCACCCGCTGCACCACTTCGATGTGTTCGCGCACTCCCTTGGAGCCGGTCTCCAGCAGGGCCAGGCTGAGGTTGATGCGCGCCTGGGGGTCCTGGGGATTGAGGCGTACGGCGGTGCGGGCCGACTGCAGGGCGGCCTCGGATTGATCCAGCAGCAGCTGCAGCCAGGCCAGGCAGGTCCACACCGCCGATTGCCGGGGTGTCTGGGAGGCGAGCAGGAGGAAATCATCGATCACCTCCTCCGGGCCTGCCCCCTGCTGGTAGCGGCCGATCGCCTGGTCGAAGAGGGAGGACTGGGAATCGGCGGAAGTGGTGGCCGTCATGGCAGCACGGAGGACGGATGGGGGGATTCACCGTGTCCCCATCCTGCCCTGCGCTCCGGCCCAGGCGCACTCAGACCGCGAAGGAGCTGCCGCAGCCGCAGGTCTGGCTGGCGTTGGGGTTGGTGAAATTGAAACCGCCACCGATCAGGGCGGAGGAGAAGTCGAGCTGCATCCCGTAGATGTAGAGGAGGCTCTTGGGATCACACACCACCCGGAAGGAGGAGGCATCGCCAGGCTGGTAGGTGTACTGCTCATCGTCGGCTCGGATCTGGCCCGCATCGATGAAATCCATCGTGTAGCTCATGCCGCTGCAGCCGCCGGAGCGCACGCCCACCCGCAGCACCTTGTCCTCTCCCTGCTGGCGCACGAGGCCGGCCAGCTGGCGCATCGCCGCTTCGGTGATCAGGATGCCCTTGCCATCCACACCGGTATGGGCCGGGGTGGCCGGCGCCTCGGTCGTGGAGAGGGGCTCAGTCGCGGAAAGGGGCTCGGTGCTGGTGATGGCGGTGTCGGTGATGGCGGTCTCGGGACGCATCGCAGGCCCCCGGGGAGGGTGGTGAGGGCCCCACTCTATGGAGATCCCCGCGCCGTTGCCGCCGGCTCCATAGAGTCGGGGTCTTTGGACAGGCCAAGGGTGCGGATCGCCATCGTGGGTGCGGGTCTGGCCGGTCTGGCGGCGGCGGTGGATCTGGTCGATGCCGGCCACGACGTGGACCTCTACGAGGCCAGACCCTTTGCCGGCGGCAAGGTGGGCAGCTGGGAGGATCCGGAGGGCAACCACATCGAGATGGGGTTGCACGTGTTCTTCTTCAACTACGCCAACCTCTTCGCCCTGATGCGCAAGGTGGGAGCGATCGACAACCTCCTGCCCAAGGAGCACACCCACCTCTTCGTGAACCGGGGGGGGGACGTGCGCGAACTCGATTTCCGCTTCCCCGTCGGCGCCCCCTTCAACGGCCTGAAGGCCTTCTTCACCACTCCCCAGCTCGCGTGGATCGACAAGCTGCGCAACGCCCTGGCCCTGGGCACCAGCCCCATCGTGCGGGGCCTGGTCGACTACGAGGGAGCGATGCGGGTGATCCGTGATCTCGATCGCCTCAGCTTCCAGGAGTGGTTCCTCGCCCATGGCGGCAGCCGCCACAGCATCGAACGCCTCTGGAACCCGATCGCCTATGCCCTCGGTTTTCTCGACTGCGCCTCGATCTCGGCCCGGTGCATGCTCACCATCTTCATGATGTTCGCCGCCCGCACCGAGGCCTCCAAGCTCAACCTGCTCAAGGGGTCCCCCCACCGCTGGCTCACCGGGCCGATCCTCGACTACATCCGTGCCCGCGGCGGCCGCCTGCACCTGCGCCATCGCGTGCTCGAGGTGCTCGAGGAGCAGCAGGGCGGCAACGGCGGCGCTGCCCCCCCTCCTCCCCGGGTGCGGGGCCTGGTGCTCGGAAGTCCGGGCGGGGAGGTGCGGGTGGAGGCCGATGCCTACCTGGCGGCCTGCGACGTGCCGGGCATCCAGAGGCTGCTGCCCCAGGACTGGCGCCGCTTCCCCCAGTTCGATGCCCTCTACCGGCTGGAGGCGGTGCCGGTGGCCACGGTGCAGCTCCGCTACGACGGCTGGGTCACCGAGCTCGGCGAGGCCGCCGATGCCGAGGCGCGCCGGGGGGATCTCTCCCAGCCTTGCGGTCTCGACAACCTGCTCTACACGGCCGATGCCGACTTCAGCTGCTTCGCCGACCTGGCCCTGGCCAGCCCCGCGGATTACCGCCGGCCGGGCGTCGGATCCCTGCTGCAGTGCGTGCTGACCCCCGGAGACCCCTGGATTCCGAAGCGCAACGAGGAAATCGTGGCCCATACGGATCGGCAGGTGCGGGAGCTCTTCCCTTCCTCCCGCAGCCTCACCCTGGTGTGGAGCCACGTGGTCAAGCTGGCCCAGTCCCTGTATCGCGAATCCCCCGGCATGGAGCCCTACCGGCCGGAGCAGAGCACACCGGTGCCGAACTTCTTCCTGGCCGGCAGCTACACCCGGCAGGACTACATCGATTCGATGGAGGGTGCCACCATGAGCGGGCGCCTGGCCGCGGCCGCCATTCTGGGGTCGCCGGTGGCCCTGGCCACCAACGCCGCCGTGGCCTGAGGAGAGCGGAACGATGGGCAGATGGCTCGAGCACAGCGTGACCACCGAGATCCAGGCCCCGGCCGATCGGGTGTGGGCCGTATGGAGCGACCTGGAGGCGATGCCGCGCTGGATGCGCTGGATCGAGTCGGTGGTCACCCTCGATGATCCCGATGTGACGGACTGGACCCTGGTGGCTCAGGGGTTCCGCTTCCACTGGAAGGCCCGCATCAGCCAGCGGGTCGAGGCCCAGCAACTGCACTGGGAATCCGTGGGCGGGTTGCCGACCAGAGGTGCGGTGCGGTTCTACCCCCTGGGTGCGGACCGCACGGCCGTGAAGCTCACGGTGAGTTATGAGCTGCCCCCGGTGCTTGCCCCGCTGATGGAGCCCGCCATGATGGGGGGCATCGTGACGCGGGAGCTCCAGGCCAACCTTGACCGCTTTCGGGATCTTGTGGAGAACGGCTGACCCTGACCCCCGGGGACTTCGTCCCCTGGTGCCGGCAACGGGCCTGGTGCTCTGCGCCCTGCTGGCAGCCTGCGCCGGCGCCGAGAAGCAGGCCGAGCTGCCGCTTCCGCCAGCCCCGGCCTCCGGAGCCGCAACGGGCCCGGTGGCTGTCCCCCCTGCCTCTGCCGGGGTGGGGCTCCAGCCCCTCCCCACTCCCCAGCAGGTGGTGAATTCCGTGCCCGTGGGTCGGCGCGATCCCTTCGGGGAGGTGCTGCCCCGGGTCCGGGTGCCGGCAGCGGCTGCCCGGGGGGGCTCCACTGCCGCTGCCGCCTCTGCTGCCGCCGCCGCCCGGCGGGCGGGGGCCGGCTCGGCCGCAGGCCTGGAGGGGCCCCTGGCCGTGCCGGAAGGCTTCCGGCTGGCGGGGGTGATCCGCAGCGGGGGCCGCAGCGAGGCGGTCGTGCAGGTGCAGAGGGAGGATCGCGTGCTGAGTGGAAATCTCCGCCCCGGAGACCGGGGGGGCAGCACCACCGACCTGCTCCCCAGCGGCTGGACGGTGGCCTCCATCGATGTGAACCGCGGCAGCGTGACCCTCCTGCAGGGTCGCCGCAGGGTCATCGCCGAGCTCTGAGGGTGCGGCCGCAGGCGGCCACCAGTCCCTCCAGATCATGGGGATCGGCCTCCCCATCCACCCTCCCCAGCACGCGCCGGCAGCGCTGGCTCGTCTGGGGACCGATCGAAACCACCCGCACCCCCTCCAGAAGCTCCTCCCAACGGCTGCCGAAGCTCCGCTCCAGCAGTTCGGCGGTGTGGCTCACCGTCTTGCCGCTGCTGAAGGTGATGGCATCGAGCCGGCCCCGTTCGATCGCCAGCAGGGCGGGGCTGGGAAGGGCGGCGGGACAGCGGCTCTCGTAGGCGGGCACCTCCACCACCCGGGCCCCCGCCTCGGCGAAGGCCTCGGCCAGCACGGTGCGTCCGCCGCTCTGCACCCTGGGCAGCAGCAGCCGCAGGCCCCAGCCTGACACCGGAAAGTGCTCGATCAGGCTGTCGGCCACGAAGGCCGGCGGCACGAAGTCGGCAGGGGCTCCCAGCTCCTGGAGCAATGCCGCGGTCTTGCGGCCCACCGCGGCGATCCTCAGCCCGGCGGGGCGGCGCGCCAGGCTGCTTCCCAGGCGGTGCAGCCGCTGCTGCACCGCCTCCACGCCATTGGTGCTGGAGAAGATGATCCAGTGGAAGTCGTCCAGCTCGGCCAGGGCGTCATCGAGGGGGCCCCAGCTGTCCGGGGGGCCGATCACCAGGGCCGGCAGATCGATCACCGTGGCGCCGGCCTGCTCGAACAGGCGCCGGGTCTCCCCCAGCTGCCCCTCGGCCCGGGTCACGGCGATCACCTTTCCCTGGAGCGGCGGCGAGCCGGGGGCGGCGGCGGGGGCAGGGGGATCCATCACGCCTCCAGCTTCACCATCGAGCCGGCCCGTTGCTCGAGCTGGACGGCCTCGTCGACACGGCCCTGCCGCTGGAGCAGCTGGATGGCCCTGCGGAACCCCTGCCGGGCGCCGTCGATGTCGCCCCCCAGCAGCAGGGCGACCGCCAGGTTCTGATGCACCTCCGCCTGCTCGGGTGCCAGGGCGAGGGCCCTGCGGTAGGCCGCGATCGCGGCCCGCAGATCACCGCGCCGCCGTTCGATCAGGCCCAGGTTGTACCAGCCGAGGGCAAGCTCCGGATCCGCCGCGGTGGCCCGGCGTGCCTGGTCGGCCGCCTCCTCCAGGCACCCCGTCCGCAGCAGCAGGGCCGCCAGGTTGAGCCGTGCCCCCAGGGTGAGGCGGGGGTCCAGGGGAAGGGTGAGGGCCTCGCGCAGCAGGCCCTCGGCCCGGGCCGGATCCTCCTCGGCGAGGGCGATCGCCAGGTGCAGCAGCAGTTCGTAGCGCACCGGCTGGTCGGCCGCCGGGCAGTGGGCCAGGCCCGCCTCCAGCAGGGCGATGCCCCGTGCCCGATGGCCCTCGCTCACCTCCAGGGCCCCGAGCTTGGCGCTGGCGTAGGGATCGCCGGGCCGCTCGCCCAGCTCCCTCTCCATGGCCTGCCGCAGCCGCAGGGCCTTGTCGCCGGCGGCCAGCAGTTCGGGCCGGTAGCCCTCGTGCAGGAGGGCCGGTTCGGGGCACTGGGCGATGCGCCAGTGGGGCTCCCGGCTCACCAGATCCATCACGCTGTCGTCCACCATCGCGTGATAGGGCCGGCTCCAGCGGATCTCCGGGTGGCGGCGGAAGAGGCGACTCACGCAGGAGTAGGGCGACTGGGCCGCCCCCCGCTCCTGACGCAGCAGGTTGATCACCAGCAGATCCGGCTGGGCCATCAGCTGGCGCAGAGGCTGACGGGCCTCGGGCCGCAGCCGCTCATCGGCATCGAGCACCAGCACCCAGTCGCCCTGCACCCACTCCAGCGCGCGGTTGCGGGCCGGGGCGAAATCCCCCGGCCAGGGCAGGCGATGCACCACGGCGCCGCAGCGTTCGGCGATGGCCACCGTGTCGTCGCTGGATCCGGTGTCCACCACCACCATCTCGTCCACGAAGCCGGCCACCGAGGCCAGGCAAGGCTCCAGCCGCCCCGCCTCGTTGCGCACGATCATCGAAAGACTCAGCATCAGTCGGTGAAGCCCTCCCGCTCCTGGGGGCCGCTGGGCAGCGGCCGCGGGGCGCCGAAGCCGAGGCCGGCCAGCAGTTCCTGCTGGGCCAGGGGCATCTGGCCCGGGCTCCAGGCAGCGGGAATGCCTGCGGCGAGCAGGGGACGCAGCGCTTCCCACAGGTAGGGGCTGCCGTAGACGGCCAGGCCCGCCAGCCGGCCGGCTTCCTGCAGCTGGCGCAGAACCTCGGGCCAGGGTTCGGGGCCGGCGGCCGTTCCCCGGAAGGGATTGCCCCGCACGAAGAGCTGCAGCAGCACCGGGCCCGGAGCCAGACGTTCCAGGGCAAGGGGGCCGGCCGGATCGCCGGGATGCTCGCGCCAGGGGGAGGGGCTCCTGCCATCGATCAGACAGGCTTGGAAGCCGCACCGGGCGGGAAGCTCCAGGGCCGCGGCGGCGGGGGAGAGGAAGGGGCAGGCGAGCACGGAATCCACCCGGATCAGGTTCAGACCGCCGCCGGGGGCCGGCGGGATGGATCCGCCCTGGCGCTCCAGGCTGCTGCCCACCAGCTCGAGCGCCAGGGCGCGGTCCTCGTCGGAGGGGCCGTTGCTCAGCTCGCCCAGGGGGGCAGCGGCGTGGGGCCTGCCTTCGCCTTCGCCGGCGGGGCCGCAGCCGATGCGCTGCAGGGCGCGCCGGCGCCGCTCCAGGCTCTCCTCCAGGCGTGCCCGGCTGATCCTTCCGATCGCCACGGCCTCCAGGATCGCCTCGATGGCGGCATCGGCATCGGCGGGCATCAGCACCAGATCCGCCCCCGCCTCCAGGGCGCGCACCGCCGCCTCGGCGCCTCCGTAGCGGCCGGCAACGGCCTCCATCACCAGAGCATCGGTCACGATCAGCCCGTCGAAGGCCATCCGGCGGCGCAGCAGATCGGTGAGCACCGCGGCCGAGAGGGTGGCGGGATGGAGGGAATCGAGGTTGGGCAACAGCAGATGGGCGGTCATCACCGCAGCCACTCCGGCCGCGATGGCCTGCTGGAAGGGGGGCAGTTCGATCCTCTCCAGCCGCTCCCGCCCGTGGGGCACCACGGGCAGCTCCAGGTGGGAATCGGCGCTGGTGTCCCCGTGGCCCGGGAAGTGCTTGGCGCAGCACAGCACACCCTCCGCCTGGGCGCCCCGCAGGAACGCCGCGGCCAGGGCGCCGACGGTGGCGGGATCCTCCCCCCAGGCCCGCACGTTGATCACGGGATTGGCCGGGTTGTTGTTCACATCGCACACCGGAGCCAGCACCCAGTTCAGGCCCAGCAGCCGGGCCTCCCGGCCGCTGCAGCGGCCGTAGCGCTCCGCCAGCTCCAGGGCGGCTTCGGGGTCGTGGCCATGGATCCGGCCGAGGGCCAGGGGCGGCACCAGCCAGCTGGCTCCCTCGAAGCGCTGGCCCACCCCCTCCTCCACATCGGCACAGAGCAGGAGCGGTTCGTCGCTCCAGGCGGCCAGCTGCCGGGTGCGCAGCCGCAGCTCCGCCGCGCTCCCCCCCAGCAGGATCACCCCTCCTGCCCCTTCGCCGAGCAGTCGCCGCAGGCTGGCGTTGTCGAGCTCCCACTGGGGGTAGCGGCGCTGGCCATCGCTGAGGTGACCGCTGGCCCGCACCACCAGAAGGCTGGCCACCAGGCGGCGAAGGCCGGAGGCTCCCGCCGGCTCAGCCACCATCCATCCCCGGGGAGGTGCCGGTTCCATCCGGCGCGTCCGCAGGCTCGCCGGCGGCGCTGCCCTGCCGCTGCACGCGCTCCTCCTCCAGCCGGTGCAGCAGGCCCAGCACCGAGGTGCCCCGTTCCAGACCCCGATCCAGCTGAAACACCACGTCGGGGGTGCGCCGCAGCTTCAGGCGCCGGCCCAGTTCCCCCTTCACGAAGGGGGCGGCCGCCCTCAGGCCCGCCATGGCCTGGCTGCGGTCGTCGTCGCTGCCGAACACGCTCACGAAGATCCGGCAGTGCTGCAGATCCCCCGCCACCTCCACGTTCGTCACGCTCACCATTCCCTGGTGCACCCGTTCGTCGCGGAGGCCGTTCACCAGCAGTTCACTCATCTCGCGGCGGATCAGGGAGGCCACCCGCTCCACCCTCCGGCCCTGTGCCATGGCTATGCCAGCGGTGCTGCGGTCACCATCGCACGCAGCACCAGCCCCAGGCTCAGCAACCCGCTCACCAGCGCCCCCACCAGCGCCACGGCGGTGACGGGGTTGCTGCGGCGGCGGGCGAGGGGCTCCAGCACCGAGTTGATCACCCCCAGGCTGAAGGCGATCAGGTAGCGCGGGTAGCGCGTCACGTTGAGCAGGAACTCCTTCATCGCCGCTGCGGCGTCCAGTTGCTGATGCTGGCTACTCTGCCGCCCGGAGGCCTGCCCTGCCGACTCCGGAGCACCGATGGATCTGCATCAGTTCAGACATTCCGCCTTCTGCGAGAAGGTGCGCCTGGTTCTGTCGTTCAAGGGGCTCTCCAGCAACCTGATCGAGGTCACGCCCGGCCTGGGACAGCTGGAGCTGTTCCGCCTCTCCGGCCAGCGGCAGGTGCCGGTGCTGGTGGATGGGGGCGAGGTGATCGCCGACTCCACCGCGATCGCCCTGTATCTGGAGGGGAGGTATCCGGAGCCCTGCCTGCTGCCCACCGATCCGGTGATCCGGGGACGGGTGCTGCTGATCGAGGACTGGGCCGATACCGCCCTGGCCCAGGGTGCGCGGCTGGCCCTGCTCCAGGCGGCCGCCGGTGATCCGGTGCTGCGCACCGCCCTGCTGCCCGAGACCACCCCCGCCGCTTTGCGGCGGCTGGTGAGTGCCGCGCCCGGGAGCCTGATGGCTCCGCTGGGCGAGGCGGTGCGGGAGGTGATCGGCCCCGGGCAGGCCCGGCATCTGATGCGGATGCTGGAGCAGCTGGCGGCGATGGTGGCCCACCAGCCCTATCTGGAGAGCCCCCATCTCTCCCTGGCCGATCTGGCGGTGGCGGCCCAGCTCTCGCTGCTGAAATTCCCGGCCAACGCCGGTGCCCCCCTGGCGGGGCGGGGTGTGGAGGGCATCGCCGACAATCCCCTGCTGGTTCCCCTGTTCGCCTGGCGCGACCGGATCCTGGTCGAAGCGGGGCGGGGCTGAGCCGTGTCGGATCCCCTGCTGCGGGAGCTGGGTCACTACGTGGTGCTCGAGCCCGGCGGCCCCGAGCGCATCCTCACGGCGGGGGAGACCCTCGACTGGCTCGCCTCCCACCTGGAGACCCTCGAGGATGCTCCCGCCGACCTGGCCGCCCTCGGCGATCCGGTGAGCCAGGCCCAGCGTCTGCTCGATACGGCCTGCGAGCTGGAGCTGGCGCCGGGGCGGACGATCCAGTGGTATGCGGTGCGCCTCGAGCCGCCGGGGTGAGGGGCACGCCAGAGCCCGGTCCCTCAGCAGGTTCTCAGGGAAATCTCACACAAATCTTTGCTGTGGCGGGGCTACTCTCCGCCTCTGGGCTTCCCGGAGAAAATGCATAGCTCGCATAGCTTTTTGAAACAGCGGGCCGCCCACCCAGGGGGATGGCTTCGCCGCTGGCCAGAAGTTCTGCGACTTCGCTCTCGCGCTGTTGGTGTGGTCGGCACCCTGCTTGGTGTCGCGACGGCCCTGATTACCACACCGCTCGCTGCCACTGCTGCACAATCCACCATCCATTTCGGCAGGGTTGGGAACGGTGATACACCATCAGGAGATCCCGTTTGGCTTACAGCTATCATTGAGGATATCACTGGAGGGGTTCAAAATCACTCTTACCCCAAGCTTCACTGGGGACGACTTCGTCTCCGAAGTCGCCTTCAAGCTCAATTATATAGTGCCAGCAGGCAGCATTCTGCCCGCGTTTAATCAACGGCAACTGATCCCCCGCCCACAAATCAATTTACTGTCGGCACCTACGAACCCTAATCTCAAAGACAGGTGATTGCACTGTGAGCCAGGGTTCTTTCTTCTGCGGATGGGGAGAGCCTGGCGCCAGTAAAAACGATAATCCCACCACAGCCTCAGGTGAAAATTCCCAGACTGTACCCGGGCTGGGAAATCCAAATGATAATGAATTCGATTTCAAGTTAATTCTTCCTCCTCCTCCAGGCTCCTCTGGGCTTGCAGAATGTGCTTTCCAATGGCGATATCGTCGCTTTCTATGTGTTGGGCCAGAATCTCAATGCTGCTTCTTTTAATAAGGAGACCACCCTGTCTGGGCGTACGGCCTGCGCCAAGGTTCAGTCGACTCCTGGCGGAGGCTCCGGCGTGATCTGCAATGGCAAGCCTGTTCCCGGCCCGCTTCCCATCCTGGGAGCTGCCGCTGCCTTCGGGTATTCCCGCAGGCTCCGCTCCCGTGTACGCGCTCAGGGTTCAGATTCCAGCATCCTCTGAAGCGTCGTTCGCTTCTCGGCTCCGGCGCTCCCTCATGCCCACGATCAGAACCTGCGCCATGGGAGTACGCTCTTTTCCGCAGGAAGGGTCTGATGGATCTCCCCTGTGAAGGGTGCGCAGCCGGTTCAGTTCAGGGACTGCTGCAGATTCCCTTCCCCATCCACCAGCAACGCAGCCTGCTGGGGTGGTTTTTCCTTCTGCTTCAGGATCGAAGGCAGGCCCTCCAGCACCCGCCGCGCCACCTCCGCCGCCGGCTCCTCTCCCTGAATCACCGTGAGGTCCGCCTGGGCATAGAGAGCCCGGCGATCAGTCAGCAGGGCGTTCAGCCGTTCCGCCGGGTCGGGGGCGGCCATCAGGGGGCGCGGCGTGGGATCGGCCGCCAGCCGCTGCAGCAGCACCTCCTCCGGGGCGTCCAGCCACACCACCACCCCCTGGCGCAGGTGGCCCCAGTTCACCGGCCGGGTCACCACCCCGCCGCCGGTCGCCACCACCAGCGAATGCCAGCCGGCGATCCGGTCCAGCACGGCCGTCTCCAGCTCCCGGAAGCCCCCTTCCCCTTCCTCCGCGAAGATCTGCGGGATCGGGCGCCCGGCCACCTGCTCGATCACCGAGTCGGCATCGAGAAAGCGGTAGCCCAGAGCCTCTGCCAGCGGCCGGCCCACGGCGCTCTTGCCGGCTCCCATCATT
Source organism: uncultured cyanobacterium (assembly GCA_963847745.1). GTDB lineage: Bacteria > Cyanobacteriota > Cyanobacteriia > PCC-6307 > Cyanobiaceae > Cyanobium. The sequence continues at coordinate 112,727 of CAWKAW010000022.1, forward strand.
CCCACCAGGTAGAGGTTGATGCCCTCCAGCCGCTGGGCCAGGGCCCGGTGGCTCGGCCCGCCTTCGACGCTCCTGCGAGGTGTCTCCCCCTGCTCCGCCATCGGGCCTCTCAACGCAGTTCCGAACCCCGTTTCTAGGATGAAACTGCCTCAGGCCTTGCCCATGACCCCCGAAGGGCTGACGGCCCCTCCCCCGGTTTCCCTCCCGCGCGGGCCCGCCCACGGCGACCTCGCCCGCACCCCCGGCCCAGGGCCACGGCCGCGGCCGTCCCTGCGTGATCACCCGCCGCGCCGCCTTCAGCGCCAGCCACCTCTACCGCCTGCCCGAGCTCAGCGACGAGCAGAACAGCGCCCGGTTCGGACCCTGTTCCCTTCCCCCCGGCCACGGCCACAACTACGAGCTGTTCGTGGCGATGGGCGGCCCCCTCGACGCCGATGGCATGGTGCTCAACCTCTCGGATGTGAAGCACGCCATCCGTCGGGAAGTCACCGGCCCCCTGGACTACCGCTTCCTCAACGACGTCTGGCCCGAGTTCGATCTCTCCCGCCCCGAAGGCCGCCTGCCCACCACCGAGGCCCTGGCGCTGGCCATCCGCGATCGCCTCTCGCCCCATCTGCCCCTGGTGGGTCTGCGCCTCTATGAACAGCCCAGCCTCTGGGCCGATGTGCTCGCCACCCCTGCCGCCGACCCCATGGAAGCCTTCCTCTCGATCCGCACCCACTTCGCCGCCGCTCACCGCCTCGCCCGCCCGGAGCTCTCCCAGGCGGAGAACGAGGCCATCTACGGCAAGTGCGCCCGGCCCCACGGCCACGGCCACAACTATCTCCTCGATGTGACCGTGCGGGGCCCCATCGATCCCCGCACCGGCATGGTGTGCGATCTGGCCGAGCTGCAGCGCCTGGTGGAGGAGCTGGTGGTCGAGCCCTTCGATCACACCTTCCTCAACAAGGACGTGGCCCACTTCGCCACCTGCGTGCCCACCGCCGAGAACATCGCCCTGCACATCGCCGATGTGCTTGCCACCCCCATCGCCGCCACCGGTGCCCGGTTGCACAAGGTGCGGCTCCAGGAAAGCCCCAACAACGCCGCCGAGGTCTTCGCCGAAACCCCCGCCCTGGAGATGGTGCCGGCCGCGCTCGAAGCCCTCGCCGGCGTGTGAGCGCCAGCGCGGGGGCCGCTTCGGCGCCTCGGCCCTGGCTCCGCCTCGTGCTGGCGGTGAGCCTCGATGGCCGTCTGGCGCCGCCCTGCGGTGGCGCCGCCCAGATCGGCGGCCCCGGCGATCGGCGGGTGCTGGAGGAGGCCCTCGCCTGGTGCGATGCCGCCCTGGTGGGCGCCGAAACCCTCCGCCGCCATCGCAGCACCTGTCTGATCCGCGATTCCACGCTGCTGGCCCACCGCCGGCAGGAGGGCCGCTCCCCCCAGCCCATCGCCATCGTGGTGAGCCGCACCGGCGCGCTGCCTCCGGATCTGCCCTTCTTCCGCCAACCCCTGGAGCGCTGGCTGTTGGCCGCCTCTCCAGGCCCTGCCGCTGAAGCCGCTGCCGCGGCCCCGCCTCCCGGCTTCGGTCGCACCGTGCTCCTGCACTCCTGGCCCGCCGCGCTGGCCGATCTGGCCCGCCTGGGCATTCACCGTCTGGACGTGCTCGGTGGGGCCTCCCTGGCGGCGAGCCTGGTCGCGGAGGATCTTCTCGATGAGCTGCAGCTCACCCTCTGCCCCCAGCTGCTGGGGGGGGAGCACTCCTGGCTGCCGGCCTGGAGCCTGGTGCCGCCCGCCGGGCCGGGGGGGTGGCACCTGGTGGAGTCGCGTCCCCTGGAGGGGGAGGAACTGCTGCTGCGCTACTGCCGGGAGGACCGGGAACGTTCCTGAGGGCGGCTCCGCTCCTGGTTGCCATCGTCCCCCCGGAGCCTGCGTTGCTCTGATCCGTGAGGGCCGAAGCGCCGGCCCAGCTCCCGCAGGGGCACCTCCCGCAGGCTGTCGGCCGGCAGGCCGAACATGCGCGCCAGGCAGCGTTTCACCACCACCTCGCTGTCGTCGCCGAATCGCCCCCCCAGCATCTCGGTGAGCACGCCCAGCCCGCGTCCGGTGCGGTCGGTTTCCTCGATCAGACACTTGCTGGTGGGTACGGCCAGCTTGCGGCAGGGATCCTGAAGGCTGCGCTCCAGGCTCGGATCGCCGCCGCTCGCCGCCTCCACGCAGACCCGCGCCAGGCGGTTCTCCAGCTGGGGCCGGATCAGCTGCAGCACCGGCAGCAACAATCCCGCCCGGGCCGGCGGTGTGAGCTCCGGGGCAGCCAGGCCCATCAGCGTTGCCGCCACCACGGAGCCAGCGAACCGCAACGGAATGAACAAGGGGATCCGCAGCGGAAGGGCCATGGGGGAAGGAAGGCTCGATGGCGCAGGTGCCGTGGTTAGTTTTGCGCCTCCACCCATCCCCCTGCGTCGCCCCGGCCATGGCCGAGCTCCAAGCCCGCTGGCACCAGGCGACGGACGAGCTGCCCGAAGACCAGTGGCAGGCCCTCACCCAGCCCTGCGATCTGCCCTTCTACGGCTGGCCCTGGCTCCACCATCTGGAGCGGAGCGGCAGCATCGTGCCCCGCCAGGGCTGGCAGCCCTGCCACCTGGGGCTCTGGCGCAACGACACCCTGGTGGCCCTGGCCCCCCTCTACCTCAAGGGCCACAGCTACGGCGAGTTCGTCTTCGACCAGTCCTTCGCCCAGCTCGCCGGCCAGCTGGGGCTCCGCTATTACCCCAAACTCGTGGGCATGAGCCCGGTGAGCCCCGTGCAGGGCTACCGCTTCCATGTGGCCCCCCAGGAGGATGCGGCCGCGCTCACGGCCCTGATGCTGGAGCTCATCGACGACTTCTGCCGTCGCAACTCGATCCTCAGCTGCAATTTCCTCTACGTGGATCCGGCCTGGCAGCCCCTGGCGGAAGCGGCCGGCTGCGCCACCTGGCTCAACCAGCAGACCCTCTGGACCAATCCGGGCCACTCCGGCTTCGACGACTACCTGGCCGGCTTCAACGCCAACCAGCGCCGCAACATCCGGCGCGAGCGCAAGGCGGTGGCCAGCGCGGGCATCACCGTCACCCCCCTGGCAGGGGAGGCCATCCCGGCCCGGCTGGTGCGGCGGATGCACCATTTCTATGCCCAGCACTGCAGCCGCTGGGGGCCCTGGGGCAGCAAATACCTCACCGAGGCGTTCTTCGAGGCCGCCGCCACCCATCTCCGCTCCCATCTGGTGCTGTTCAGCGCCCATCGGGGCGATCCGGCCGATCCCCTGGCGATGTCCCTGTGCGTGCGCAGCCGCCGTGCCCTCTGGGGGCGGTACTGGGGCAGTGACGTCGACCTCGACAATCTCCACTTCGAGGTCTGCTACTACGCACCGATCCAGTGGGCGATCGAGCAGGGCCTGGAGCACTTCGACCCCGGTGCCGGTGGCAGCCACAAACGGCGGCGGGGCTTCATCGCCCAGCCTCGGACGAGCCTGCACCGCTGGAGTGATCCCCGCTTCGATGCCCTGCTGCGCGACTGGCTGCCCCGCGCCAACCAGCGCATGCTGGAGGAGATCGCCGCTGTGAATGCCGAACTCCCCTTCTCCGCTGCCTACGATCCACTCCATGGCCCACTCCAGGATCTCCACCCCGAGCAGCTCCCAGAGACAGGGAGTGGATGACGGTCTTTCCCAGCGCTTCATCGCCCTCGATCCTTCGGGCTATTTCCTGATCCGGATCGATCCGGAAGCCGGTGAACTGATCGCCGAACACTATGCCAACGGCATCGATGAGCGGGGCCTCGCCACCGACCCGGAAACGGGAGAGGTGCTCAGCTGCCGGATGACAGGCCCGCGCTCCCCGGTCGCCATCTTCCGCGGCCGCACCGCCAAGGAACTCGGCATCGCCCTCACCGAAGGGGAAGGACCCCACCCGGTGAGTCGCCTCGACCATGCCCTCTATCTGGGCAGGGAACTGCAGAAGGCCGAACAGGCGCTGGAAACCGGAACCGGCTACGTGCAGGACTGATCGGCCCGGAACGGCCCGGCTCAGCCCCCCATCAGGCCGGCATCAGTTCCCGTGAGGTGGCCGGAGCGGCCACCGGAGGGTCGGGGGGAAGGCTGGCCAGCTGCTCCTGGATCTCGCTGGTCACCACGGCCCGGTATTCCTGGAAGTGCTCGTTGTGGGCGAGGGTCACCAGGAACTGCTCCAGGTTGTCGGGGTTGCGGCGGGCGATGGTGGCCAGGGAACGCCAGAAGCGCCAGCGGGTGTCCCGCAGCAGCCCCTGCCGCCAGATCACGATCCCCAGGGCGCGCACATCGGTCCAGGTGGGAAGGCTGGCCTTGCCGAGGGCCGCCGCCTTCACGAACTGCTGCCAGCGGGGTTTGCCCACCTTGAGGTAGTAATGGGTCACCCGGTCGATGTAGGCATTGGGTTCGTAGAGCCGGCAGAAGGCATCCACGTATTCATTGGCGATCTCGCGGATCGGCCGGGTGGGCACGAAGTTGAGCAGGTTGGTCTGGTTCACGCCCTTGGCATCGGCCTTCTCCTGGATCAGGCGCCCTTCCTTCTCCAGGCGATGCCACAGTCCCGTGTTCGGCAGGGCCTGCAGCATGCCCATCATCGCGGCGGGAATGCCGGTGCGGCTCACGAATTCCACGATGCGATCCCCCGCACCGCTCTTCTCGCCATCAAAGCCGATGATGAAGCCCGCCATCACCCTGATCCCGTAGGAGGTGATGCGATCCACCGATTCCTCCAGCGAGCTGCGGGTGTTCTGGTGCTTCCCGGCGATCGAGAGGCTGGCCTCATCGGGCGTCTCGATCCCCAGGAACACGCTGTCGAAGCGGCATTCGGCCATCATCTGCATCAGCTCCTCGTCGGAGGCCAGATCCACCGAGGCCTCGGTGGCGAAGCTGAAGGGGTAGCCCCGTTCGATCTGCCACTGCTTCAGGGCCGGCAGCAGCAGCTTGGCGTTGCGCTTGTTGCCGATGAAGTTGTCGTCCACCAGGAAGATCGAACGGCGCCAGCCCAGGTCGTAGAGGTATTGCAGTTCCGCCAGCAGCTGGTCCGGGGTCTTGGTGCGGGGCTTGCGGCCGTAGAGCACGATGATGTCGCAGAACTCGCACTGGAACGGGCACCCGCGCGAGAACTGCACCGACATCGAGTCGTAGGCGTCGAGCTCGAGCAGGTCGAAGCGGGGCACCGGCGTGGCCGTCACATCCGGTTTCTCGCCGTTGGAACTGAACCGGCCGCTGCTCTCGCCCCGCTCGATCGCCTCGATGAACAGCGGCAGCGTGATCTCGCCTTCGTCCAGCACCTTGAAGTCCGCCAGGGCCAGCTCGGGCGCATCCGGGGTGGAGCTGGCGAAGGGGCCCCCCACCGCCACCGGCAGGCCCCTCTCCTTGGCTTTGGCGATCTGAGCCGCCATGTCGGCCTTCTGCACGATCATCCCGGAGATCACCACCAGCTCGGCCCAGTCCCATTCCTCCTCGCTCACCTCCCGCACGTTGCGGTCGGCCAGCTTCATCTCCCAGTGCTGGGGGAGCAGGGCCGCCACCGTGACCAGACCCAGCGGCGGCAGCAGCACCTTTCTGTTCACGAGTTCGAGGATCTTCTCGTAGCTCCAGAAGGTCTTCGGAAACTCGGGATAGATGAAAAGCGTGCGCATACGGATGCCCGGCGGGCCTGCTCCAGGATCGCTGAACCATAGGCCGTTTCTCCCATGGGCGCCTGCAGGGAGGACCGCCCTTCTGCTCTAATGGCACCGACCTCGCAGATCAGCCATGGGCGCGGCCCTCTATCTGGCACTGTTCGCCGGCGCCCTCACGGCCGCCTACCTGGCCACCGTGGTGCTCCGCGGCGTGAAGCTCATCTGAGCCCCCCTCAAGGCCCGGCTCCTTCAGCCGCAGCCCTCCGTTCCGCAGCAGTTCGCCGAGCCCCAGCACCAGCCCGGCACTGCCGAGGATCCAGAAGGTCGCCATCAGACCGTTGCGCTGGGTCAGCAGGGCCGCCATCAGCCCGCTCAGCCCACCCCCCCCGAGGAAGGCGATCTGGCCCATGCCGGCCATCCTTCCCCGCAGCACCTGGGGAGCTCCCACCTGGCCGATCAGATTCACGCCGGCCAGCAGGCAGGCCGTGCCGGCCCCCAGCAGAAACGTCATCGCCAGGCTCATCGCCGGGTGCCTCGCCGTCGCCATGCCGAGCTGGGCCAGCGAGGTGAGCACCGTGCAGGTTCCCATCAGCAGCCCCGGCCGCCGGCTGATCCCGTGGCTCCAGCGCTGCAGCACCAGGCCGCCGCCGATGCTGCCGGCGGCGAGCACGCTCGTGAACACGCCGAGATCCTGCGGGGAAGGACCCAGCACCTTCGCTGCGATCACAGGTGCCAGCCCCGGATGGAAGAAGCCCACCAGACAGCTCAGGGCGGTGAAGCGCAGCACATGGCGCAGGGTCGCTCCGCAGGATCGCCACGCCCATGCCAGGGACGCCGACCCGCTGACGCCGCTCTTCTGCTCCGCCTCGCGATGGGGCCGCAGCAGCCAGGTCACCGCCGCGATCGGCACCAGATAGGTGGCCGCATCGATGCTGAGGGCGGCGGCGGGGCCGGTGAGGGCCACCAGCCACCCGCCCAGGGGCGGCCCCACGAGCTTGCCCACGTTGAACACCACCGAGAAGGTCGCCAGGTAGGGCCCCAGCTCCTCCATCCGATCCACGAGCAGGGCGCTGTACTTGTTGCGGGCCGTGAGTTCGTAGGTGCTGGCCACGCCCATCAGCATGGTGCTCAGCATCAGCACGATCACCTGCAGGCTGCCGTGCAGCAGGGGAATGGCGAGCGCCCCCAGGGCCGCGCTCAGGAACAGGCACCACTGGGAACGGATCAGCACCTTCTCGCAGCCCAGCCGGTCCGTGAGCACCCCGGCGGCACCGCTCAGCAGCAGCGAGGGAAGGGCGATGGCTCCGAAGTGCACCGCCACCAGCAGGGGGTTGCCCGTGACCTGCATCAGGATCCATCCCTTGGCGGTGAGCCCGGCGAAGGAACCGGCCGTACTCAGGCCGGAGGCGATCAGGAAGGTGGTGCGCTGGTGCCGCAGAAGTCCCTGTTGCCTTGGCCCCTGCGTGAGGGCGTGCTTCAAGGGGCGAGCCTTCCCCCGGCCCGGGCGTCGCGCACCATCGCCGCCGCTCCCACCACCTCACCCAGAAGGTCGTAGGTGTCGGCCGCCGTGATCCGCACCGGAACCATGGTGCCGGGAGCGGCGCAGAGGCCTCCCTCTCCCGGCCGCACGCGCACGTCCCCATCCACCTCCGGGGCGAAACGGGCGCAGCGCCCGATCATCTCCCCCGTCTGCGGATTCTCCTGCTCGATCAGCACGTCCACCACCCGGCCCACCCAGGCCCCGTTGCGCTCGGCGGCGATCGGCTGCTGCACCAGCATCAGCCGCTCCTTGCGCTCGGCCGCCACCTCCGCCGGCACCGGATCGGGCAATCCGGCCGCCGGTGTGCCCTCCTCCGGCGAGAAGGTGAAGACCCCCACGTGATCGAAGCGCTGGCGGGCCACGAAGTCGAGCAGATGCTGGAAGTGCTCCTCCGTCTCGCCCGGATACCCCACGATGAAGGTGGTGCGCAGCACGGCTTCGGGCAGCTGGTCCCGGATGCGCTCCAGCACGCCGCTGGTGAGGTCCACCTGCCAGGGCCGGTTCATGGCCCGCAGCACGTCGGGATGGCTGTGCTGGAGCGGCAGATCCAGATAGGGCAGCACGTTGGGCACCTCCCGGAAGGCCGCCAGCACCTCCGCCGTGAGGCCGCTCGGGTAGGCGTAATGCACCCGGATCCAGGGAATCTCCACCTCTCCCAGAGCCCGCAGCAGGGGGGCCAGCTGGGGGGTGCCCGCCAGGTCGAGGCCGTAGTTGGTGGTGATCTGGCTGATCAGCACCAGTTCCTTCACCCCCTGGGCCGCCAGCTGCCGGGCCTCGGCCACGATCGATTCGATCGGGCGGGAGCGCTGATCTCCCCGCAGCCGGGGAATGATGCAGAAGGCGCAGCGGTAGTCGCAGCCCTCCGCCACCTTCAGGTAGGCCACGGCCTCGGACGTGGTGCGATAACGGGGCAGGTGTTCGTCTGCCACGAAGGTGGGCCGCTCGCTCACCTGGTTCACCCGTTCGCCGGCTTCGACCCGCCGCAGCACCTCCACGATGTGCTGATAGTCCCCGGTGCCCACGATCGCCCTGGCCTCGGGCAGGGATTCGAGCAGTTCCTCGCGGAAGTGCTGGGCCAGGCAGCCGGCGATGATCAGCTCCTTGCCCTGCTCCGCCAGCTCCACCAGGGTCCGCACCGATTCCTCCCGGGCGTCCTGGATGAAGGAGCAGGTGTTCACCACCACCACCGAGGCATCGCCCTCGTCGGCGCTCACGCCATAGCCGGCCTCCGCCAGCAGGCCCAGCATGTGCTCGGTGTCCACCCGGTTCTTCTCGCAGCCGAGGTGCGCGAAGGCCACGGTGGCTCTGGCGGGAGGCGAGGGCATGGGCAGGCCTGCGGAGAGGCAGCAAACGGCCACCCTATGAAATCCGCCGGGACTGCGAGAATCGCGGCCAGTGCTCTCCCATGCGTGTGACCTCCACCCGACTGGCCAGTCGCCTGAACACCCGCAGAAGGACCGATCCCGGCCGTCGCTGGGTGAGGGTGGCCATGGCCGTGCTGGCCACCATCGGCGCCATCGATACCGGCGCGATCACCCTCAAGCGCTGGGGGCTGCTGGGTCCCCTTCTCTGCCCCGGGGGGGCCGAGGGCTGCGACAAGGTGCTCAACAGCGCCTGGGGGACCGTGCTCGGCCAGCCGCTGTCGCTCTTCGGTTTCCTCGCCTACACGGCGGTGCTGCTCATGGCCGTGGTGCCGCTGGTGCTGCGGGGGGAGGGCCGCAGCCCCCTGGCGGCGCGCAGCTGGTGGGGGCTCTTCATCGCCTCCACCGGCATGGCCGTCTTCAGCCTGCTGCTGATGGGGCTGATGGTCTTCAGGATTCAGGCCTTCTGTGCCTTCTGCGTGCTCTCGGCCCTGCTGAGCCTTGCCCTGCTGATCCTCAGTCTGCTCGGGGGCGATTGGGAGGATCGCGGTCAGCTCCTGTTTCGCGGAGTGCTGATGGCCCTGCTCGTGGCGATCACCGGCATCGGCTGGGCCACCGCCGTCGACCGGCCGGAGATGGCCACCGAGAGAGGGGTGCCGCTTGCGGTCACCAGCCCCAGCACGCCGGCCACCATCGCCCTGGCCGAACATCTCACCGCCAAGGGCGCGGTGATGTATTCGGCCTACTGGTGCCCCCACTGCCACGAGCAGAAGGAACTCTTCGGCAAGGCGGCGACCGAGAAGCTCAAGGTGATCGAATGTGCCCCCGATGGCCGCAACAGCCAGGCCGCCCTGTGTGAATCCAAGAACATCCAGGGCTTTCCCAGCTGGGAGATCGAGGGTCGCATCGACTCCGGTGTCAAGCCCCTCGCCAAGCTGGCGGAGCTGAGCGGCTACCAGGGTCCGAAGGGCTTCTGACCCCCTGATTTCCCCCTCGCGATCCCCTCCTTCCCCCTTCCTCTGTTCCCAGGCCCCCTCTTCTTTCAGGTCTTTCAGGTCCCCACGGCACGGGTCGTGATCTGCCTGTCGATTCTCTGAACGCTGTGGCGCCGCCAGAAGGGCTGGGCAGCGGGGGCATCCGTGCGGAAATGGCCGCCGCGGCTTTCCTCCCGGAATCGGGCAGCCCCGAAAAGCAGCTCGGCCAGAACCAGTCTCTGCCGCAGATCCTGAAAGACCAGCAGCCGCTCCCGCTCGGGAGGGCTCAACTCGAGCCGGATTCCGGGACCGTGGCCTGCCACGGCCCGCAGCAGCGGCAGGTTCTCCAGTTCCTGCCTCTGCCGGCGCACCAGGGAGAGCGCCTTCCCCAGGCTGCTTCCCCGACGCTCCACTCCGGCCACCTGCCAGCAGAGCTGGCGCAGGGCGGTGATGGCCCGCTCCGGTTCCCATCCCTCCGCTGCGGTGCAGGTGAGCGGTAGGCAGGCTTCATGGGAGGGGGAGGGTGGCAGGGGTTGCAGCCGGATGTGCCCCAGCCGGCGGGCAAACACCAGGCATTCCATCAGGGAGTTGCTGGCCAGCCGGTTGGCTCCGTGCACCCCCGTGCAGGCCACCTCCCCCACGGCGTAGAGGCCCGGCACCGAGGTGGCGGCGCCGAGATCGGTGCCGATCCCACCCATCCAGTAGTGGGCGGCCGGTGCCACCGGGATGGGGGCCTGCGTCGGCGCCAGACCGAGGTCGCGGCAGCGCCGCAGAATGGTTGGAAACTGCCGCTCCAGCCTCTCGGGCCCCACGGGTCGGAGGTCGAGCCACAGCCACTCCACCCCCAGTTCCGCCATCCTGCGGGCCAGGGCACGGCTCACCTGATCGCGAGGGGCCAGGTCGCCTCCGGGCAGGGAGGCCACAGGACTGGACCCATCCGCTTCGCAGAGGCGCGCCCCTTCTCCCCGCACCGCTTCGCTGATGAGGAAGTGGGGAGCTCCCGGCAGCATCAGGGCGGTGGGATGAAACTGCACGAACTCCAGATCCAGCACCTCCGCCCCGGCCATCCAGGCCATTGCCACCCCGTCACCGCTGGCCTGGGTCGGGTTGGTGGTGTGGGCGAAGAGGTGACCGCCGCCGCCACTGGCGAGAACCACGGCACCGGCCCGCAGCCAGCGGAGCCGGTGGCCGTCCAGCACCTGGAGGCCCACGCAACAGCCGGCCTCCATCCAGAGTTGCAGGGCCGGCACGCCCTTGCGCTGCACCAGTCCCCGGCGCTGCCGCACCTTCTTCTCCAGGGCATCGACGAGGGCCCCGCCGGTGCGGTCCTGGGCATGGAGAACCCTCCGGTGGCTGTGGGCTGCCTCCAGGGTGGTGCTGAGGCCGCGATCGTCCCGGTCGAAGGCCATGCCCAGCTCCATCAGGCGCTCCACGCAGGCGGGGGCCTCATGCACGAGGAATTCAACGGCCGCAGGGTCGCAGAGTCCGGCTCCTGCCTGGAGGGTGTCGGCGATGTGGCTGGCGAAACTGTCGTCCGAGCGGGTCACCGCGGCGATCCCGCCCTGGGCCCAGCGGCTCGACGACCCCGTGCCGGCGTGTTTGCTGAGCAGCAGTACACGCAGGTCCCCTGGCAGTTCCAGGCAGGCCATCAGCCCGGCCGCGCCGCTCCCCACCACCACCACGTCCCATTGTTCGCTCAGGGAGATGGAGGAGGAAGATTGCCCCATGGCCTCCGATCCGGGAGCCGATGCCATCGCGGTGCACTCGTGCAGGTGAGCCTATGGGAAGGGCAAGCCATGAAAAAAGCCGCCGGGAACAACGAACGGCGGCCTTTGCAGGGTGCGGTACGGGGCCGGGTTCTCAGCGATAGACCCCGTCGTTGATGCGATCGAAACCTTCGTTCAGAGCGATCGACGGGGGAGTGACCGTGAAGTTGTCCTTGTACTTCTCGAACAGTTCCTTCTGGCGGTTGGAGAGATCGAGTTTCAGAACGTCGTCGACCTTCTCGTAAGGGCCACCCAGGACGATCTTTCCGGCCAGGGTGGGATACATGCCTGGATACTTCTGAAAGCGACGCACAGATGAATTGTTGAGGTCGACCTTGCCTGCCCTTTCGGCGAGCTTGTCATCGGCAACGTTGCGGAGTTCCTCTGCCATCACCACATCCGGCAGCAGCAGACCCGCGAGGAGCCCGGCCAGAACGACTCCACTCATGAACATGGCAAACAATCGCTTCATTTCGATACTCCGGTGCAGAAAGGACAAGGGATGAACAGGGACAGGGGGCCGAGCCAGACCCCCGATGGCTGACCTTCAGCAACGTTACAGAAGCTGCCAGCGGCTCTCCCTGGCCGGATTCCCGCCTTTTGCAGTTCTTCAGAAGTCGGCACCGGCCTGGCTGTGCGGGAAGGGACCGGATTGCCTGCAGGGCTCAGATCAGGCCGGTCAGACGGGGAGCCAGCAGGGCGGCTGCGAGGAAGAGGCCATCCACCACCAGGGTGGTGGTGAGGCATGCTGCCGCGATCCGGCCGCTTGTTCCGGTATTCCAGAGCCGGCGACTGATCTCCAGCAGCAGGGCCGCGGCCAGGAGCACCCCGGCAAGGGGCAGGGGCTGCACCACCTCCAGGGCGGCTTGCTGAAGCAGAAAAGGAGCCTGGGAAAGGGGTGCCTCCAGCACCTGTGGCCAGAGCTTCATCACTCCGGTGGCGGCCATCACGGCGTCCGTCGCGGCGGTGCCGAGCAGGGAGGCCAGATAGAAGGTCCCCGCCAGTCGCCAGCGGCCCCCCAGTCCGGCAAGGGCAAGAGGCAGGGCGAATGCCTCAACGGGCAGGTGGCAGGCGGGGTGGAGGCGCAGCCAGCCCCAGAACAGACTGCCCCCCAGCCAGCTGCCGCAGAACCCCACCAGCAGCACGCCAAGATCCCGCCACCGGTCCTGTCCGTTGCGCTCCAGCAGGAGTGCCAGGGCCAGAAGGGGAGCCGTGAGGAACGCAGCGCCCATCGGCAGGGTCCGGACGAGGGGGGCCTGGGCGAAGACCGGAACCGTGACCAGCAGGCAGGCCACCAGAGGCAGGGTCAGCGTCTCGGAAATCCGCAGTCCCGTCCGGCCCGGCATGACCACGGCCCGGGAGGGAACCGCGACGGAGGCGAACGACGTGGTGGAAAGGCTGGGCGGAACCCCGATCACGGAGATGTGAAGAAAGATGCACAACCTTAAGGGGCGGCCCCCTTGGCTCGGCGCCCATCAGGCCATAGGGTCGGCGCACTCTCCCGGGCCGCATGCCGATCCTGGCCACCGTCGAAGTCCTCTCCCTCGGCGAGGCGTGCTGGCATGCCGTGGTCCTGGGAGTGGTGCAGGGACTCACCGAGTTCCTGCCGATCAGCAGCACAGCCCATCTGAAGGTGGTTCCGGTCCTGTTGGGCTGGGGTGATCCCGGGCTTGCCTTCACCGCCGTGATCCAGCTCGGCAGCATCGCCGCCGTGCTCGGGTACTTCCGCAGAGATCTGGCCGAGGTTCTCTCCGGCGTTCTCCGGGCCTTCCGCTACGGGCAGTGGTCTGATCCTTCGGCCCGGCTCGGCGTGGCGATCGCCCTCGGCACGGTGCCGATCGTGCTGGCCGGTCTTGCCCTCAAGCTCTGGTTCCCTGGCTACGAGCACTCGCCGCTGCGCAGCATGACCGCCATCGCCGTCGTCTCCATCGTGATGGCCCTGCTGCTGGCCCTGGCGGAGCTGATCGGCCGCCGCCGCAGAACCCTCGCCCAGGTCCTCCCCCGCGACGGGCTTCTCGTGGGGCTGGCCCAGACCCTCTCCCTGGTGCCGGGGGTCTCCCGCTCGGGCAGCACCCTCACCGCTGCCCTCTTCGATTCCTGGCAGCGGCCGGCAGCGGCACGCTTCTCCTTCCTTCTCGGCATCCCCGCCATCACCCTGGCCGGCCTTGTGGAACTGAAGGATGGCCTCAGCGCTCCGGCCAATGGAGGGGCGATTCCCCTCCTGGTCGGGATCGTTTCGGCAGCGGTGGTCTCCTGGCTGGCGATCGCCTGGCTGCTGCGCTTCCTGCAGCAGCACAGCACCTGGATCTTCGTGGCCTACCGCCTGCTCTTCGGGCTGGGGATCCTGATCTGGCTGCAACGGTTCGCTCCCATCGCTTCCTGATGGTTGTGCCGGACGGGGCCCCGGTTCCACCAGACTGGGTGTCTTCCTCTCCGGTATCCGTCTCTCGTGTGGAAGGAGTCCTCCACTGCCCTGGCTGAATCGGCCTCCGCTGATTCGGCACGCACTCCCCAGCCGGCGGTCGTCGCCACGGTGGAGCCCGGCTCGATCGGCGAGGAACTCGGTTTTCAGCCCGGTGACCGGCTGCTCAGCATCAACGGGGTCCGTCCCCGAGACCTCATCGATCTGCAGATGCTGGTGGGGGAGGAAGAATTGCGACTGGAGGTGGAGGACCCCGACGGCAGCCGCCATCTGCTCGAGATCGAGAAGGATGCGGATGAGGGGCTCGGACTCGCATTCAGCGAAGCCCTCTTCGATGGACTGCGCCAGTGCAACAACCACTGTCCCTTCTGTTTCATCGACCAGCAGCCCCCCGGTCGCCGCGGCAGTCTCTATCTCAAGGATGATGATTACCGGCTGAGCTTTCTCTACGGCTCCTACCTCACCCTTACCAATCTCACCGAGGCCGACTGGCGGCGCATCGAAGCGCAGCGGCTCTCACCCCTCTACGTCTCCGTCCACGCCACCGATCCCGATCTGCGCAGCCGGCTTCTCGTCAATCCCCGGGCCGCTCTGCTGATGGAGCAGCTGCGCTGGTTCGCCGAGCGACGGCTCCAGATCCATGCCCAGGTCGTGGTCTGTCCCGGACTCAACGATGGGTCGGCGCTCGAGAGCACCCTCCGCGATCTCGCCGGATTCGGATCCGGGGATTGGCCGGCGGTGCTCTCCACCGCCGTCGTGCCGGTGGGGCTGACCCGCTTCCGGCCCTCGGGTGATGCCCTCCAGCCCGTCACCCCGGAAGGGGCCGCGGCGGTGATCGAGCGGGTGGAAGCTCTGCAGCAGGAATTCCGATCCCGCATCGGCAGTCGCTTCGCCTGGCTGGCGGATGAGTGGTATCTCCTGGCTGACCGTTCCCTGCCCCCGCGCACGAGCTACGAGGATCTTCCCCAGCGTGAAAACGGAGTGGGCAGCATCCGGGCCTTTCTCGAGGAGCTCGACCGTCTCACCCGGCGGTTGCCGGAGTCCCTTCCCGAGCCCCGTCGCTTCAGCTGGGTGGTGGGAAGGCTGGTGGCAGAGGCGCTGCGACCGGTGGTGGAGCGCCTCAACCGGGTGCGGGGACTGGAACTGATCCTGCAGGGTCTGCCCAGCCCCTACTGGGGCCAGGATCGGGTGGTCACGGGATTGCTGACCGGCTCCGACCTGCTCGCCGGTCTGGAGGGCAGGGATCTGGGCGAGCGACTGCTGGTGCCCCGGGTGATGCTGCGGGAGGGGGAGGAGGTCTTCCTCGACGACATGTCCCTCGCCGAGGTCCGGGCCCGGCTGCCCGTGCCGGTGCAGCTGCTCCGGGGTGCGGACGATCTGGTGGCCGTGTGTCTCGGATCCGGAGGGAGGGATGCTTAAGCTCTGCCCAACTTGAACAGGTTCGGGTGTGAGGCGCCGTCCATCCTCGCTGGCGATTCTGATGGCGCTCTCCGCTGTGGCCTTCCCCGCAGGGGCCGTGCAGGCGCAGGAAAGGAACAACGGGGCGGAGCCCACGGCCCCGAGCGGCCCCTCCCCGGCTGCGACCCCTGCTGCCCCTGCCACCACCGCGGCTCCCTCCACCCCTCCGGCGCCCCTGGCTCCGCAGGTCAAGGGCAGCCGGCCGAAATCCGATCCCTCCGTTCTGCCTCCGGCGGCCACCACCCTCCCTCCCGGCATCCGTGATCTCAGGGCACCGGATCCCCTTGCCCTGCCGGTGAAGCCCTCCCAGGTTCAGATCAGGAATCTCCGCCCCCTGGCCCTCGAGGAGGTGGAGACCCTCGTGGAGGTCAACAATCCCACCCTCAAGGCCCTCGCCAGTCAGGTGGATCAGGCCCAGTCGGCCCTGCGGGCCGAGATCTCGCGGTGGTATCCCAGCATCAACCTCAACGCCAACACGTTCCCCACTTACACCACAGGGACGAACTACACGAACGGGGCGCTGCTGGATGTGAATCGGCCGCGGACGAATGTTTCTTGGGGAGCCCAACCCAGAACTGGGCAGAGGACAGCGCACCTACACCCGCATCTGGGCCATGGACGCGGCGCTGGAAGCCAGCTGGGCCCTGATCGACCCCACCCGCACCCCTTCGATCGCCGCGGCCCGCGATCGCTTCGAGCAGGCCAAGAATGAATACCTGATCGGCCTGCGCGACCTTCGCCTCCAGGCAGCCCAGCTCTATTTCGACCTGCAGTCCGCCGACGAGCAGGTGCGCATCGGCCAGGAGTCGGTGCGGGCCTCGCTGATCAGCCTCCGCGATGCCCGGGCCCGCTTCAGTGCCGGGGTGGCCACCAAGCTGGAGGTGCTCGAGGCCGAAACCCAGCTCGCCCGCGATCAGCAGCTGCTCACCACCGCTCTCGCCACGCAGGCCACGGCCCGCAGGGACCTTGCGGCGATTCTCGATCTTCCCCAGAGCGTCACCCCCACGGCGCAGGATCCTTCCCGGGTGATCGGCAGCTGGTTGCCTTCCCTGCAGGAAAGCATCATCGCGGCCTATGCCTTCCGGGAGGAACTGGATCAGGTTCTGCTCAACATCTCCATTGCCAACAGCCAGGCCAATGCCGAGCTGGGGCAGGTGCAGCCGTTCCTGCGGATTTTCAACAGCTTCGGAGTGGGCCGCACCAAAGGGTATTCAGGGCTCATCGATCCCGTGCCCGATGGCGAGACCTGGAGCGTGGACAACGCCGTGGGCATGAACCTCTCCTGGAATCTCTTCGATGGCGGCCGTGCCCGGGCCCTCTACCGCCGGCAGAAGCAGGTGGCGGAGGAAAACCGATACCGCTTCGCCGAGCAGCGCGACAACATCCGTCAGGAGGTGGAGTTCAGCTTCTATGAACTCGAGAAGAATCTCCGCAACATCACCACCACCTCCCGGGAGGTGATCTCCACCCGGGAGTCCCTCAGGCTCGCCCGGCTGCGTTTTCAGGCCGGAGTCACCACCCAGAGGGAGGTGGTGGATACCCAGCGGGATCTCACCCAGGCGGAGGTGCGCTACGCCAATGCCATCTCCGAATACAACAAGCGCCTGGCCGAGCTGCGCCGCCGCACGGGCCTCGACCAGATCGCCCTCTGCTCCGCCCCTGCCCTTCCTGCCACCAGGCCGATGGTGGAAGGGGTGAGTGATGTGCCGGTCGAGCCCCAGGTCCTTGTCCCCGCCTGCGGGACCGGCGCCAGGCCGACGGACGTCCGCTCACCCTTCGGCATCACGGTCCCTTGATCCTTCCCGATCGACCACGTCCGGGCCCGGGCCTGTCCCTTCCGGCCACCCTGCGATTGGGTCTGTTCCAGGCCTGCCTGGGCTGTCTGGCCGTGATCTTCGCCGGTCTGCTCAACCGGGTGATGCTGAGCGAACTGGCGTTCCCCGGACTGCTGGTCGGTGGTGCCCTGGCCTTCGAGCAATTCGTCGCTCCCTCCCGGGTTCTGTTCGGCCAGCTCTCCGACCTGCGCCCGATCCTTTCCCGCCATCGCGTGCCCTACGTGCTGCTCGGCACCGCCCTGTTCTGCAGCCTGGCCGTTCTCTCGGTTCCTCTGATCTTCCAGGTGGGTCGGGTGCTCCAGGCCGGTGACCAGCCCCGGCTGGCCTTCGCCATCGCCGCCCTCTGCGGACTGTTCGCCCTCTACGGGCTGGCGATCTCCCTGGCCTCGACCCCCTATCTGGCCCTGGTCATCGACCGCACCTCGGAGACGGAGCGACCCCGGGCCGTGGGCATCATCTGGTGTCTGCTCACGGTGGGCATCGTCATCGGTGCCGTCCTCATCAGCCTCAGCCTCCGCTCCCTCGACGGCGTTCGTGATCCCGCGATCCTGGAACCCACGTTGCTGCGGTTCATGACCGGCGTGGCGATCGCTGTGATGATCCTCACGGTCGTTGCCACCTGGGGCATGGAACCCACCGCTCCGTCCCCATCGGCAGCCCTCTCCAGCCGTCCCGAGGAAGTCATCACCCTGGGCCAGTCCTGGGCCCTGATCACCTCGAGCCCCCAGGTGCTGATCTTCTTCTCCTTTCTGATCCTGTTCACCCTCGGTCTGTTCCTCCAGGATCCGATCCTCGAGAGTTATGGCGCTCAGGTGTTCGCAATGCCGATCGCCGCCACCGCCCAGCTCAATGCCTTCTGGGGGATCGGCACCCTGATCGGACTGCTGGCGGCCGGCCTCTGGATCGTGCCCAGACTCGGCAAGATGGCCACGGCCCGACTCGGCTGCCGTTTGATCGCCGCCAGTCTGTTTCTGATTCTCCTCTCTGGCCTCACGGCGAGCGTGCCCCTGCTCCAGTTCCTGATGGTGATCTTCGGCCTCGCCGCGGGGATCGGCACCAACAGTGCGCTCTGCCTGATGCTCGACCTCACCCTGCCCCAGGCGGCCGGTGCCTTCGTGGGGGTCTGGGGCCTCGCCCAGGCCCTCTCCCGAGCTCTCGGCAAGCTGATCGGAGGCGGGTTGTTCGACCTGGGTCGTTTGCTCCCCCTCGGCAATGGTCCCTATCCCGCCTATGCCCTTGTTCTTTCGGTGGAGGTGGTCGTGGCCCTCGCGGCGCTCCAGCTTCTCTCCAGAGTGAATGTGCGCCAGTTCCGGGAAGACACCGGGCACAGTCTCGAGAAGGTGTTGGCCATGGAACTCGGATGACCTCAGAGATCACCCCCGCCCTGCCGGCTCTTGATCCCGGCCTTGAAGCCCTCCTCGACCGGGTCTCGGCCCGCCAGAGAAGCGAGTGCGGTCACGTGGATTTCACCACCAAGCCGGATGGGTCGTTGATCACCACCTGTGATCGCTGGAGTGATGAGACCCTGGTGCGGGGTCTTTCCGAGCTCTTCCCCTCCGAGGGAATCCTCAGCGAGGAGGGCAGGCAGCAGGTGCCGGGTGGGTCGGCCTACTGGGTCGTGGATCCCCTTGATGGCACCACCAATTTCGCCGCCGGGATCCCTTTCTGGGCGATTTCCCTGGCCCGTTTCGAGGCAGGCAGCCCATCGCTCGCCATCCTCGACGTGCCGCCCCTGGGACAGCGCATCGTGGCGATCCGGGGAAGGGGGGCCTGGCGCAATGGAAAGCCCCTGCAGCCCCCCTCGCGTGGGCCCCATCCCACCGGCTGCGCGTCCCTGTGCAGCCGCTCCATCGGTGTGCTGCAGAAGCTGCCCGAACAGAGGTTTCCCGGCAAGATCCGCCTGCTTGGCGTGGCCAGCCTGAATCTCGTGAGTGTGGCCATGGGCCAGACGGTCGCGGCCCTGGAGGCGACCCCGAAGATCTGGGATCTGGCAGCGGCCTGGCTGGTGCTCGAGGAACTGCACTGTTCGATTCGCTGGCTGGTCCACACCCCTGAGGCGATTCCCGCAGGAACCGACCTGAGTGCAACCGACTTCCCTGTTCTGGTGGCCAACTCCGAGGAGACGCTGGAGAGCTTCCTGCCCTGGGCCGAGGCGCTGCTCGATTGAGGGTCTTGCCCAGAGGAGGATGTGGTGGTAAGCTTTTGGACTGCGAACGGAACCCAAGGCTCGAGCGAAAGCTCAAGAGGAGGGAGAGGTTGGCAGGCTTGCAGGACCAGGGAGGCGCGAGCCGATGGTGTTGTAAGTTTTCTGGGTCGCCGCGAGGCGACGCGCCGCGAGAGTCCCAGCGTGGATGGAGCGGCAGCACCTGGACAACCAAAGAAGTTTAGGAACTGACGCTTTCACTGCGTCGAAGCGTTCCGAGGCTGGGAGGAACCTGCGGGAGACCGTAGGGGAGAGAGAGCCAGCTGCGGGTATCGGAAGATACCGGCAGCAGAACACGGAGCACGCGCAGCACGGAGTTGTTGGCGGAGCCGACGATTGATCAGGCGCGAGCCTGGTGGATGGGGCATGCCGGCAACCAGAGCAGCGAAGCTCGACGAAAGCAGCAGTGAAGGTGTGAGGTCCCGTCAAAAAGAAAGCAGCGAGGACCGAGGACGGGGAGAGCGGAGGAACCTTCTCACGAGGGGATGCCGTTGAAGCCGTCCGAGAAGGGAATCGCGACCGGATCTGAGATCTGGGAAAGTCATGGGAGCCGGAGGCCGCGAGGCCAAGGGCGAGCATGCACTCTGCGAGCTTTGCGTTGAATGCGCAAGGTGGCCTTGACTGGGGAGGATCGGGGGAAGCGAAAGCTGCCGTCGAGAGGACCCTGGGGAAGAGCCGACCAGGATGAGGCAGGCGCAAGCCGGAAGCCAAGAGGGCCTGATGTACAACGGAGAGTTTGATCCTGGCTCAGGATGAACGCTGGCGGCGTGCTTAACACATGCAAGTCGAACGAACCTTCGGGTTAGTGGCGGACGGGTGAGTAACGCGTGGGAATCTGCCCTCAGGAGGGGGATAACGGCTGGAAACGGCCGCTAATACCCCATATGCCGAGAGGTGAAATGAAATTCGCCTGAGGATGAGCCCGCGTCTGATTAGCTAGTTGGTGGGGTAAGAGCCTACCAAGGCTTCGATCAGTAGCTGGTCTGAGAGGATGATCAGCCACACTGGGACTGAGACACGGCCCAGACTCCTACGGGAGGCAGCAGTGGGGAATTTTCCGCAATGGGCGAAAGCCTGACGGAGCAACGCCGCGTGAGGGATGAAGGCCTCTGGGCTGTAAACCTCTTTTCTCAAGGAAGAAGACATGACGGTACTTGAGGAATAAGCCACGGCTAATTCCGTGCCAGCAGCCGCGGTAATACGGGAGTGGCAAGCGTTATCCGGAATTATTGGGCGTAAAGCGTCCGCAGGCGGCCTTGTAAGTCTGCTGTCAAAACGTGGAGCTCAACTCCATTTCGGCAGTGGAAACTACAAGGCTTGAGTGTGGTAGGGGCAGAGGGAATTCCCGGTGTAGCGGTGAAATGCGTAGATATCGGGAAGAACACCAGTGGCGAAGGCGCTCTGCTGGGCCATAACTGACGCTCATGGACGAAAGCCAGGGGAGCGAAAGGGATTAGATACCCCTGTAGTCCTGGCCGTAAACGATGAACACTAGGTGTCGGGGGAATCGACCCCCTCGGTGTCGTAGCCAACGCGTTAAGTGTTCCGCCTGGGGAGTACGCACGCAAGTGTGAAACTCAAAGGAATTGACGGGGGCCCGCACAAGCGGTGGAGTATGTGGTTTAATTCGATGCAACGCGAAGAACCTTACCAGGGTTTGACATCCTGCGAACCCCTGAGAAATCGGGGGGTGCCTTCGGGAACGCAGAGACAGGTGGTGCATGGCTGTCGTCAGCTCGTGTCGTGAGATGTTGGGTTAAGTCCCGCAACGAGCGCAACCCACGTCTTTAGTTGCCAGCATTCAGTTGGGCACTCTAGAGAGACCGCCGGTGATAAACCGGAGGAAGGTGTGGATGACGTCAAGTCATCATGCCCCTTACATCCTGGGCTACACACGTACTACAATGCTACGGACAAAGGGCAGCAAGCTCGCGAGAGTAAGCAAATCCCATAAACCGTGGCTCAGTTCAGATCGTAGGCTGCAACTCGCCTACGTGAAGGAGGAATCGCTAGTAATCGCAGGTCAGCATACTGCGGTGAATACGTTCCCGGGCCTTGTACACACCGCCCGTCACACCATGGAAGTTGGCCATGCCCGAAGTCGTTACTCCAACCCTTGTGGAGGAGGACGCCGAAGGTGGGGCTGATGACTGGGGTGAAGTCGTAACAAGGTAGCCGTACCGGAAGGTGCGGCTGGATCACCTCCTAACAGGGAGACAAACCAGATGTTGCTGTTCGGCCCACTGTGAGGTCGAGCCGACATCCTGTCATCTCGAAGGTCGATCGGTACCTCAACCAGAGAGTCAAGAGCAAACGGGAGCGATCCTGTGTGTGTCTTGAGGATGTGGATCAGTTCCTGAACTTCGTCTAGGTCACCCCAGAGAGGGTAAGACTCCTGGGCCATTAGCTCAGGTGGTTAGAGCGCACCCCTGATAAGGGTGAGGTCCCTGGTTCAAGTCCAGGATGGCCCATTCGTGTTTGGGGGTTTAGCTCAGTTGGTAGAGCGCCTGCTTTGCAAGCAGGATGTCAGCGGTTCGAGTCCGCTAACCTCCACTGACCCCCCTGAGAGCATGGAGAGGAGTTTCTTTTTGGAGTGATCAAGACAGGTGAAGGTTTACTTGAAAGGGTAAGCCAGAAGGCTGAAGATTTCAGCTTCTTTTCATTCCTGCGTCGCTACAAGATTGGTTGAATCCAATTTTGGAGTGCAGAAGGTTGAAAAGACGCTGAACTCAGGCGGTGAGACGGGAGACCGTCCACGGCTGGTGTTCAGCAGAACCTTGACAACTGCATAGGTGAGTCTGGAAAGAAAGCATCTCATGGATGCCCATTCTGCAATCTGCGCGAGCGGAGAGTGGAGTGGGAGATTCTTGAGTTTAGAGCCGAGCACTTCCAGGTCGATCGAAGAGATCAATCTGGTTGTGAGAATGGTCAAGCTACAAAGGGCTCACGGTGGATACCTTGGCACACAGAGGCGATGAAGGACGTGGTTACCTGCGATAAGTCTCGGGGAGCTGGAAACACGCTTTGATCCGGGAATTTCCGAATGGGGCAACCCCTAGAACGGTGCGCTGAATCCATAGGCGCACACGAGCCAACCCAGCGAACTGAAACATCTTAGTAGCTGGAGGAAAGGAAAGTAAAAACGACTCCCTGAGTAGCGGCGAGCGAACGGGGAAGAGCCTAAACCGATGGCTCCGGCCATCGGGGTTGTGGGACAGCAATGTGGACCAACGGACTTAGAAGAAGCGTTTGAATGGCGCGCCAGAGAGGGTGAAAGCCCCGTACTCGAAAAGGAAGTTGGCCTAGCTGTATCCCGAGTAGCACGGAGCACGTGAAATTCCGTGTGAATCCGCGAGGACCACCTCGTAAGGCTAAGTACTCCTGTGTGACCGATAGCGCAACAGTACCGCGAGGGAAAGGTGAAAAGAACCCCGGGAGGGGAGTGAAATAGAACATGAAACCGTGAGCCTACAAGCAGTGGGAGCCCGACTGATCGGGTGACCGCGTGCCTGTTGAAGAATGAGCCGGCGACTTATAGGCACTGGCAGGTTAAACCGGAAATGGTGGAGCCATAGCGAAAGCGAGTCTGAATAGGGCGAAAGTCAGTGTTTATAGACCCGAACCCGGGTGATCTAACCATGGCCAGGATGAAGCTTGGGTGATACCAAGTGGAGGTCCGAACCGACTGATGTTGAAAAATCAGCGGATGAGCTGTGGTTAGGGGTGAAATGCCAATCGAACCCGGAGCTAGCTGGTTCTCCCCGAAATACGTTGAGGCGTAGCGTCTGGTGCTCCAATTGGGGGGTAAAGCCACCGTTTCGGTGCGGGCTGCGAGAGCGGTACCAAATCGAGACGAACTCTGAATACCCAATGTGTAGCCAGGCAGTCAGACTGTGGGGGATAAGCTCCATGGTCGAGAGGGAAACAGCCCAGACCGCCAGCTAAGGTCCCCAAATAACCACTCAGTGATAAAGGAGGTGGGATTGCCCAGACAACCAGGAGGTTTGCCTAGAAGCAGCCATCCTCAAAGGAGTGCGTAATAGCTCACTGGTCGAGCGATCCTGCGCCGAAAATGAACGGGGCTAAGTGGTTTACCGAAGCTGCGGATTTACTTGTAAATGGTAGGGGAGCGTTCCATGTGGGGTGAAGCGTTAGCGTAAGCGGGCGTGGACTGCATGGAAGTGAGAATGTCGGCTTGAGTAGCGAAAACATGGGTGAGAATCCCATGCCCCGAAACCCTAAGGGTTCCTCCGGCAGGCTCGTCCGCGGAGGGTTAGTCAGGACCTAAGGCGAGGCCGAAAGGCGTAGTCGATGGACAACAGGTCAACATTCCTGTACCGGTCATGTTTTGGGAAGGGGGACGGAGAAGGCTAGCCCAGCCAGAAGTTGGTTACTGGTTCAAGCGTTCAAGGCGTTGAGGAACGGAGAAAACGTTCTGAGCTGAGGCGTGAGTACGAGCTGCTACGGCAGCGAAGTGGGTGACGTCAAGCTTCCAAGAAAAGCCCTATACCCGTTAAGGCATGACTGCCTGTACCCGAAACCGACACAGGTGGGGTGGTAGAGAATACCGAGGGGCGCGAGGTAACTCTCTCTAAGGAACTCGGCAAAATGGCCCCGTAACTTCGGGAGAAGGGGTGCCACCGCAAGGTGGTCGCAGTGAAGAGGCCCAGGCGACTGTTTACCAAAAACACAGGTCTCCGCTAAGTCGCAAGACGATGTATGGGGGCTGACGCCTGCCCAGTGCCGGAAGGTTAAGGAAGCTGGTCAGCGCAAGCGAAGCTAGCGACTGAAGCCCCGGTGAACGGCGGCCGTAACTATAACGGTCCTAAGGTAGCGAAATTCCTTGTCGGGTAAGTTCCGACCCGCACGAAAGGCGTAACGATCTGGGCGCTGTCTCGGAGAGAGGCTCGGCGAAATAGAATTGTCTGTGAAGATGCGGACTACGTGCACCCGGACAGAAAGACCCTATGAAGCTTTACTGTAGCTTGGTATTGTGCCCGGGCTCTGAATGCGCAGGATAGGTGGGAGGCTTTGATCCATTGCTTGCGGGTGATGGTGAGCCAACGGTGAGATACCACTCTTTCAGAGCTAGGGTTCTAACGGTCACCCGTTATCCGGGGACCGGACAGTATCAGGTGGGCAGTTTGACTGGGGCGGTCGCCTCCTAAAAGGTAACGGAGGCGCGCAAAGGTTCCCTCAGGCTGGTTGGAAATCAGCCGACGAGTGTAAAGGCAGAAGGGAGCTTGACTGTGAGACCAACAAGTCGAACAGGGACGAAAGTCGGCCTTAGTGATCCGACGGTTCTGAGTGGAAGGGCCGTCGCTCAACGGATAAAAGTTACTCTAGGGATAACAGGCTGATCTCCCCCAAGAGTTCACATCGACGGGGAGGTTTGGCACCTCGATGTCGGCTCATCGCAACCTGGGGCTGAAGTCGGTCCCAAGGGTTGGGCTGTTCGCCCATTAAAGCGGTACGCGAGCTGGGTTCAGAACGTCGTGAGACAGTTCGGTCCATATCCGGTGCATGCGCAGGAACATTGAGAGGATTTCTCCCTAGTACGAGAGGACCGGGAGGAACGCACCTCTGGTGTACCAGTTATCGTGCCAACGGTAAACGCTGGGTAGCCATGTGCGGAGCGGATAACCGCTGAAAGCATCTAAGTGGGAAGCCCACCTCAAGATGAGTGTTCCCATGGCACAAGCCAGTAAGGTCACGGGAAGAACACCCGTTGATAGGCTCTACGTGGAAGCGCAGTAATGCGTGAAGCGGAGGAGTACTAATAGACCGAGGGCTTGACCATCAACCTCCAAGCGGAGGCAGGCTCAAAAGCTTTTGATTCAGACGACCCAGCCGCCGAACGATGCAAGTCGATCGTGGGAAGGGTCAGCACCTATGCAGTTCTCAGGGCTCACCTGAGGAGAGGGTTTGGTGCCGGGGCAGACCCGGTGGCGAGCCTATCCTGGTGTCCATGGCGCTGTGGAACCACACCGATCCATCTCGAACTCGGTTGTGAAACGCAGCAGCGGCGAAGATAGTTGGGGGGCAGCCCCCTGCGAAAATAGCTCGATGCCAGGTAAAACTTACTCCGCCCAACTCCAGGACCCCTCGCCGGCGAGAGCCGCTGGCCGGGAAGCTGGGGAAGGCAGCTGGAGCAGAAAGGCCACCCTTGCGGTGGCTTTTCTTGTGGGAGGCGAGCGGGTGAGTCAGAGTCAGTGACGGTACCAGAATAATTTGCAGCGTTCTTCCTTGCCGTGGCGGTCTTTTTGATTCTATTGTTTGGTATGGAAGTTGATCGTGTTGCATTTGCGTCGTCACCTCAGGCCTTTCTGGTACGCCTACAGGCTTTGGCTTCGGGCAGATTGTGGTGATCTCAGCGCTGCCTTTGCATATCACACGCTTCAATCCTTCTTCCCTGCCCTGCTGATTGTGTTGGCAATAGTTTCTCGCTTGATCGGTTCCGATGAAAAGCTACTCGACAGTTTATTGGATCTTGTTGGCAGGGTGTTGCCTGTTTCCGCCTTGCCAGTATTTACAGAAACTCTTGATAAGTTTACCCGGCAAGGTCTAGGGGCAGGTATTCTGGGTGTGGTGCTGCTCGTGATGAGCTCCAGTAATATCTACCTCACCCTTCAGCGTGGTGCGGATCGACTCTGGTGGAATCGCCCTTTCGGCTTTGATGGGCTCACTTGGCAGCAGGTGGTGGCACGTTTTCTGATTTTGCGGCTCAAGGCGATTGCGCTGGTGCTTCTGGTCGGGTTGCTCATTGTTCTTGACCAACTCGTGACCAGTATCCGCTATCTCGGTTCTACGGCGATTCGAGGTTGGGTGCTCCAGTGGCTGCCGAGATCCTGGATGGGACTGCCCACGTTCTCCAGCGGTGTGGATCTTGCCTTCTCCCTGGTGATCACCTTCCTTGCCACACTTGTCTTCCTGTGGTTGCTTCCCTCCCGTCGAATACCTCTCAGACCGCTGCTGCCGGGGGCTCTGCTTGTAAGCGCTTCGATCACCTTCCTCAATCTGATCCTTGGCCGTAGTCTGGTGCTGCTGGGACTGCGTTTCCAGGCATATGGCGTGGTAGGAGGCGTTCTGGCGCTCACTCTGTGGATCTGGCTCGTCGGCGTGATCATCTATTACGGGCAATGTCTGAGCGTGGTACTTGCCCGACGTCGGTCAGTGGGGCATTCCACACCTTCTCTTCCACCCTGCGCGCCCTTCTGACAGGTGAGGATGGAAGCATGCCTGTTCCCCGAACTGTGAACCACTCTGCCCTCGCCATCGGGCCTCTGCCGGCGAGCCTTGCCCTTCTCTCCATGGCGGTGGGTGCTGCCGTGCTGATCGGCGTCAGCACCCTCGTGCTCGTACCCCTGCTGGTGGGGCTCGCCATGCTGGCCGCATGGCTCGTCATCACCGTCCTGTTGGGATGGGCCGGTATCGAGGCAATGGCGGCGTTCGAGCGCTGGTTGGAGTCGGCACCGAGATTCCAACGTTGACGCAACGTCCCTCCGTTCCCTGGTTCTGGATCCTGTTGCCGGTCCTTGTCCTGTTGCTGCCGGGGCCGGCTCGCAGGCTTCTGCTCGATCTGGTCGGTGGCATCACCCTCACCCTGCTGCTGCTGCCCCTGCTGGCTGGAGGTCTTGGACTGATCGCCTGGCAGATCCTGCGCCGCCGTCTCCGGACATGCGAGTCCTGTGGTTTCTCCAGCCTGGGGAGCGAGGTCTGTCCCGCGTGCGGCACAGCGTTCAGGGATGCTTCCGCTGGGGAAGGTGAGGGGGATTCTCGTCATCCCGATCCTCGCGCATTCTGGGCAGATCGATCAGATCAGAACCTCGATGCCCGCAACGTGACCATCAACGTGGATGCGGTTGATGTGGAGTCAACCGATGGCGATGCGCCGGCTCCATGATCTGGCAGTGGAGAAAGGGAGACGGAAGCAAGGTGGATCTGACATGACCCTCTTCTGTGTGTATTCATGCTCTTCTCGCTTGGTCTTTCCGCAGCCGGACTGTTATCCCGACTGGGTTTCCAGTTCATCGAGTCTTCGCTCCCTCAGGTAGAGGAAGAGTGGCGCGCCGAAGGCAAACGCGATCGTGGCACAACCCAGCAGTACCCATGGCAGGCCCCGCAGGCCCAGCCGCCTCGTTTCCACCACCATCCAGAGAATGATTGCGCTGGAGGCCACGGCAAGGTCCCTTGAGAGGGACTGGGCAGCAGGATTGGCCCCGGCAAGCCGCAGGAACATCCCGATATCAAAGGCTGCTCCGTAGGCCTGGATGAATTCCCAGTTGGCGAGCCATGGCCATACCGCTCCACTCACGGCAAGAGCGAGGTACACCCACCGCACCCATCTCCACCTTCCGCGGCCCTGGGGAGCGAGCCTGATCTCTGTTCCCACGGTCTTGTCGGAGGGGGGTGTCCCACTGGTGGGGGATGGGCGTGCCGTCATGGTTCGAAGGGTTCGGGCGAAGTGTTCGACTTCTCGGGATTCCAGAGCATCACCTCCTGCTCCACGTTCTTCAGGATGGCATCGCAGCGATCGGCATAGATCTCGGCGCGTCGATAGAGATCGGCCATGGTCTCCACATCCAGATCACCTGCCTGGAGCTGGGCCAGGCTGAGTTCAAGGGCAGCCTGAGCCTGCCGGAACGTGAGATCAGCTCCCTCCTCCCTGCCTCCGGGTCCATCGGCAGCGGGCTGGGCACCGGTGATCAGCTTTTCCCTGCTCCCGTTTCTGGGTTGTCTGGCCATCGTGCGCGAACAGAGTCTGCTGGTGTGGGGCGGGTCCCCACGAGCACGCTAGGGAAGGGGGCCGCTCAGGGTGGGGCTTCCGCCGGAGCTGCAAGGCTCTGAGGCTGGGCTTCGATACGCAACACCTCGGCATCGAGGCGACCATCGACAAGCTGAACCGTGATCCGATCTCCCGGGCTCAGGGAACCGGTGGAGCGAACCAACCGGTTCCTGGCGTCGCGCACAAGGCTGAACCCGCGCTCCAGCAGGTGCTGGGGAGAGAGAGCCCTCAGAAGCTGTCTCTGCTGGCTCAGCAGCCTGCGCTTCTGCTCCAGCACAAGGAAAGGATGGTGCCGCCTCAGCTCCTCACCTTGGCGGGCCAGCTGCCTGCGCCAGGACTCCAGCCGCAGGATCGCCATTTCCCGCAGATGCCTGCGGGTCTGCTCCAACCCCTGGAGCGCGGCGGTTCTGTCGGGAAGCAAGGCCACGACCGCCGCAGTGGGGGTTGCAGCCCGGTAGTCGGCCACCAGGTCGGCGATGGTCGTGTCGTCCTCATGGCCCAGTCCGCAGACCACGGGGACCGGGCAGGCGGCCAGTGCCCGGGCCAGGGCAGCGCCATCGAACACGGTGAGATCTTCCCTGCTCCCTCCGCCCCTGGCCAGGATGAGGGCTTCCACGCCGAGACTGGTGGTGAGAGAAGAGAGTGAATCGATCGTTGCCACGATCGTTCCCTCCACGGCTCCCTGCACGGGGATCGGCACGACGAGGATCGCCGTTGCCGGCCAGCGTTCCCGGGCGGTGCGCAGCATGTCGGCCAGGGCCGAGCTGGGAACACTCGTGAGCAGGGCAATCCTGCGGGGCCATTGGGGGAGGGGACGTTTGCGCTCCTGATCGAAGAGTCCCTCCGGTGCCAGCAGGTCTCGAACCCTTTCGAACTGGCGCAGAACCGCCGAGAGGCTGGGACGCAGGTCCAGCACCTGCACGGAGAGACTGGCCCGGGCCGCCCAGAAATTCAGCCTGCCCACCACCAGCACCCCATCTCCCTCCTCGGGCTGGAAGGAAAGCTTTCGCAGCTGGGATGACCACACCACCGCGGTGATGGAAGCCTCCCCATCGGTGAGGGTGAGCCAGAGGTGACCCTTCTTCAGCTGGGGCCGGCTCACCGTGGCCTCCACGAGGAATCTTGGAGCGAAACCGCGATCCAGCAGCTGACCGATCGCCTGATTCAGCTCCGCCACGCCGTAGCGGGGGATGCCTTCCGGCACCCGGGGAAACAGGTTGGGCTCGCCCCA
Organism: uncultured cyanobacterium; assembly: GCA_963847745.1. Lineage (GTDB taxonomy): Bacteria > Cyanobacteriota > Cyanobacteriia > PCC-6307 > Cyanobiaceae > Cyanobium. The sequence continues at coordinate 141,945 of CAWKAW010000022.1, forward strand.
GTCCCCGCTCATGCGACCGGGGAGGGGAGAACATCCATGGAAGCCATCGGCGATCGGGGACGGGTACGTGAGAAAGGCGCCACCAACGCCAGCCTCCTGTTTGCCACGCTAGGGATCTGACCGGGGAGAGGTTGCCTTCCGGCTTTGCCTGTGGGAGGCGGAAACGGGCGGGGGGCTGGGGCTGGTGCACAAAAAACCCGCCGCAGCGAGGAGGCCGTGGCGGGTTCAGCAGAGTTCCGGAGGCGGGGCAGAGGTCTCAGCCGAGACCGATCTGAGCAAGAATCCCCTGGCCGGTGAGCACCTCGGTGGCAAGACCGATGACGAAGCCGAGCATGGCCAGACGGCCATTCCAGGTCTCCGCAAAGTTCACGAAGCCGAACCGGGGCTGGGAAGCGTCAGTCATGGTGTGGAGTGGAGGAACAGGCATCAGTGTAACGATTCATGGCTGGATCTTGACGGTGGCGGTCGATACCTCTTCGGATTCGGATTTCCGCCCCCACGGGGCTCCCCCTCTGATCGTGAGGTGCTAGGGATCGCGATCCCTCCTGCTCCTGGTCAAGGGTGCGGCCTCAGCTTGCCAGGGTTTCTCCGGCCAGGCGTGCCGGGGATAGCGACCGCGCAGCTCCCTGCGGACCTCGGCGTAGCCGTTCCTCCAGAAACCGGGCAGATCCCGGGTGATCGCCGTTGGCCGGCCGGCGGGGGAGAGCAGGTGGATGGTGAGCGGCAGCTCTCCCTGCAGCAGGGAGGGAGTGTGGGTGCAGCCGAACATGTCCTGCAGCTTCACCGCAAGGACGGGCTGGCCGTTGCTGTAGTCGATCCGGGCTCTTCGGCCCGAGGGAAGCGGCCATTCCTCAGGCAGCAGGTCCGCCAGCTGCTGACGGTGGTGCCAGTCCAGATCGCCCCACAGGGCGGCCATGAGGTCGATCCGCTGCAGATCCCTCAGGCTCCGCATCCCCTCAAGGTGGGGACCCAGCCAGTCGGCAAGGTTCTGCTCCAGCTGATCCGGGCTGCGGTCAGGCCAGGGACAGCCCAGGTGGATGTGGGCCAGGGCGAGTCGTTCCTGCAGCTGACGGCTGCGACGGCACCAGGGCAAGCCAGTGAGTCCCACCTGGCGCAGGCCATCCAGCAGGGCCATCCCAACGCTTTGCCCGCAGGCACCGGACCATGGCTCCCTTCTCAGGGCCAGGGCCCCGAGCCGGAGCACCCGCTCGCAGCGAACCCGTTCCCCATGGGAATCCCACTGGGCCGACTCCTCCACGGTTCCTTCCTCGCTGGCCAGTTCCTCCAGAACCACGGGCGGAAGCTCCACAGCCAGCAACACCCTGGCTTCCTGGCCTTCGCCATCCACGTTGGCAATTGCCAGGGCACCAGCGGCTGCCAGAGGATCGCTGGGATGCACCATGGCCCCACGGCCACTGCGCAGAAGAAAGCGGCCATCCCTCCGCTCCCGTGCCACCGCGATTCGCTCGGGAAAGGCCCAGCTGATCAACCGGGCGGCGAGGACTTCTTCCGAATCGCCCGTCGCCTGGGCAGGGGGCCGTGCTGCACCACCGTCGAAGCCCACCTGAAGCAACAGCTTCTGCTGGAGCCTGCGAAACTGGTGCCGCTGTGCCTCCTCCCGGTGGATCGGCTCGCCCATGAAGGGGGCACTCCAGGCGCACGGATCGTCGGCTCTCCTTCGCAGCCATTCCAGGCGTCGCATCAGGTCGCAGCCGGCAAGGCGGGCGGGGAGGGGATCCCGTTCGCTGAGAAGGACGGCCAGGGCGGAACCCAGGTCCAGCCAACCCCTTTCCTGGGCTTTCAGCAGCATGTGCCCCAGCCGGGGATGCAGACCCAGCCGATTCATGGCTCGTCCATGGCCCGTCAGGTGGCCGCTCTCGTCGAGGGCCCCAAGCTGGGCGAGGAGCCGACGGGCTTCCGCCAGGGGCTCCCGGGCGGGGGGAGTCAACCAGGGCAGCTCCTCGCCCAGACCCGCTCCCCAGGCTGCCAGCTGCAGGGCGAGCGGCAGGGGATCGGCTTCCAGGATCTCGGGGGCGTCGAACGGCGGACGGCGCTGTTGCTCGGCCTCGGACCAGAGGCGAAGGCAACGCCCGGGGCCCAGTCGTCCGGCCCGGCCCCGCCGCTGCTCGGCGCTGGCCCGACTGGCGGTCACCGTGACCAGCCCCTCCATCCCCCTGGCGGGATGGAATCGGTTCCTGCGACTCCAGCCGCTGTCGATCACCAGGCGAACCCCCTCGATCGTGAGGGAGCTCTCGGCGATGCTCGTGGCCAGCACCACCTTTCCCTCAGGGCAGCGGGATGGACGGATGGCCTTCCCCTGAGCAGCAAGGGGCAGCTGACCGTGCAGGGCTGCGCATTCGAGGCCCTCGCCCCACGGCGTGGAAGCGATGGCCTGTCGGCAGGCCTGGATCTCTCTCTGCCCGGGCAGGAAGACCAGCACGGTTTCCTGGCTTCCCCGCTGCGGCAGCCACTGTTCCTCCAGGCTCCTGAGCACCTGGTGCTCCAGTCGTTCCTGCGAGCGAGGCGGTTGATACCCCACCTCCACCGGGTGGCTGCGTCCCTCGCTGGTGATCACCTGGGCGTTGTCGATGGATGTGGCGAGGGGCTCCAGATCGAGGGTGGCCGACATGATCAGAATCCGCAGCTCAGGCCTCAGCAGGGTGCGGGCCTGCCGCAGCATCGCCAGGGCCAGATCGGCCTCGGAGCCTCGCTCGTGGAATTCATCGAAGATCACGCAGTCGACTTCCTCTAGGGCAGGGTCGGCCTGAAGCCGGCGCAGGAAGATGCCTCCGGTGACCACCTCCAGCCGGGTGGCAGCCGATGTGCGGGAATCGAGGCGCACGCTGTAGCCCACCCTCCCCCCCACCGGCTCCCCCAGGCCGGCAGCGAGGCGCTGGGCAGCGGCCTTGGCCGCCAGGCGCCGGGGCTCGAGCAGGAGAATCCTGCCCCCACCTCCCATGCTGTCCAGCAGGGTCAGGGGAACGCGAGTCGTCTTGCCGGCTCCGGGGGGAGCCTGCACCAGCACGGTGGATCCTGGTTCCAGGGCCCGGACGATGGCCTGGAGGTGCCCATCGATCGGCAGAGGCCGGCCCGGAGCGGTCACCGCACGTGACGGATGCCATCCACCGGGTGATAGGTCTCACCGGTGGTTTCTTCGTAGACGATGGCGGGAAGGCCGGTTTCGAACATCGTCTGCAGCGCCTCCTTGAGATAGGGGTTCCAGCCACCGGTGCTGACCTTGCCGTGGCGGACCGTCCAATCCCACGTTCCCTGCAGATCCCTGGGGATCCGGCCCTCCCGATCCCGGCGTGCCACCAGATCCTGGGATTCGACGATCCCTACGAGGATGGGATCCTTGCCGTAGGCAGGAGTGATGCTGAGCTCCAGGCGCACCGGATCATCCTTCACCAGCTTGAGGCGGAACCGTGGTGGCAGCTTCAGACCACCGAGCACAGCTGCCACGATCCTGGTTCTCTGGTCCACCGTCAACCTCCACCTGAGTGCGTTCACCCCGGAGAGCCTATTCAGGCACCCTGCTGGGGCGACCGCCGCAGCAGGGGTTCGGATCCGGCTTCAGGCGGGATCAGAGGGATAGGCAGGTTTCTCGTTGTCCCCGTTGAAACGCACGGTGAGCAGATCCTCCTGGGTCAGCTGGCCATCGGCATCCAGAAGCTCAGGATGGATGGTGAGACGACCGGTGCGGTCGTCGGCGTGGGAAGGATCCCCTCCGGAAACGGTTCCAGGATCACCGGGACGGGGAACGGCACGAAACCCCTGGGCCATCACGCGGAACGCCTGCCAGAGCAGAACGAAAAAGCAGGCTCCGTAGAGCAGGGGGAAAAGCTCGGTAAGGAAAGGCTGCATGGCGCACGGAATCCTGTGACGCCACAGGATGTGCCCATCATCGCTCGCCGGAAGGCGATGTGGCGTTGGCCAGCATCCAGGCCCACAGGGTGGTGCAGGCGGCTCCGAAGGCGAGAAAAGCAAGCAGGAGGCGAGTGGTGTCCATCAAGGTTCAAGAAAGTTCATACAAGATAGACGGTCCGTGGGGCGGATTGCCTCCCTTCCCTCTCTTCCGCCGGTTTCCCTAGGTTCGTTTCTCTTGCCATCGGCAGTTCGATGCGTCCACCTCGCCTCCTCACCCAAGGTGCCGCAGGGCTGGCGACCGCCGCTCTGCTTCTCGTCACGCAACCCCTGGCGCCTCCCGCCAGGGCCCAGTCGGGCAGGTCCACCGCCTCGGCTGCGCTGACGCGTCAGTCCTTCGTGGCGGCAGCGATCCGAAGGGCCGGCCCTGCGGTGGTGACCATCGACACCGAGCGCACGGTTGCCGTGGGACGGGGTGGTCTTCCCCAGGGTCTGCTCAACGACCCCGTCTTCCGCCAGTTCTTCGGACTGCCTTTCTCCCAGACCCCCTCCCGGCGCACGGAGCGAGGCCAGGGGAGTGGCGTGATCTTTCAGGCCGATGGCCTGATCCTCACCAACGCCCACGTGGTGGAGAGAAGCGATCGGGTCACCGTGGGTCTCGAGAACGGACAGCGGGTGGAGGGAACGGTGGTGGGCCTGGACCGTCTCACCGATCTGGCCGTGGTCCGACTTGCCGGGGGTGGCCCCTGGCCTGTGGCTCCCCTGGGGAATTCCGACACCCTGCAGGTGGGTGACTGGGCCATTGCCGTGGGCAATCCCTTCGGCCTCGACAACACCGTGACCCTGGGCATCGTGAGCTCCCTCAACCGCAATGCCAGCAAACTGGGGATCACCGATAAGCGCCTCGATCTGATTCAGACCGACGCGGCGATCAATCCGGGAAATTCAGGGGGACCCCTTCTCAATGCCGACGGGGAGGTGGTGGGAATCAATACCCTGGTGCGCTCCGGCCCCGGGGCTGGACTGGGATTCGCCATCCCGATCAACCGGGCCCGCACGGTTGCCAACCAGCTTGTCGCCACGGGCCGTGCTTCCCACCCGATGATCGGGGTGGGTCTCGATCTGGCAAGAAATGCAGGATCCGGGTCCACTCCTGCGGCAGGCGGAGCTCTGGTGGCTTCGGTTCTCCCCAACGGTCCTGCTGCTCAGGCAGGGTTGCGGCCCGGGGATCTGATCGTGGCCGCCGGCGGGAGGGTGGTCAAGGACCCTGCTCAGGTGATCTCCGCCGTGGAAAGCACCGGGGTGGGCCGTCCTCTGAGCCTCACCGTGCAACGGAATGGTTCCACCCTGAAGCTGGATGTGGTGCCGGGTGAAATGGGCAGATCCATGCCTCGCTGAGCGGACTCACCGCCCTGATCCCTCCCGGAAAGAGGGATCAGGCTTCCAGGGGATTCAGAGGATGTCCATCCCCCTGGACTCGCTTTCCGGCCGCAGGCCGTCCAGACCGCCCGCTTCGCGGACGAGATCCTGGGTGATCCGGGGAGCCGAATCGAGTTGCTGCCTCATCACCCACTGGGTGGCTGCTTTCTGGCTGTGCCAGGCCTGCAACAATTGCTTGGCCAGGCCACGCAGGGCCTGGGTATCTCCTGTGGCGTCGATGGCCCGGCTCATCCGCTCCAGTTCGAACTTCTGACCGAGGGACAGGGCGAGGGGTTCGGACATGGCTCTTTCTGCGATGGGTCGATTTTCAACGGCCCAAAGCTACAAACTGTTGCAAGTTGCCACGTAGCGGTTGCGACAGGCCTAAGGGGAGCGTCAGGAAATCAAGTCCTTGCTTCCCCGTAGGGTTCAGGCGCGTTCCCTGAGCTCCTCCACGCAGCGAGTGACGCATTCCCCGTCCTCGAGGGAACAGGTCGTGATGCACTCGAAATAGGTCTCCATCGCATCCCAGGTTTCACCCGGCTGGGGGGAAGAGGTCTCAGCCGAGCTCACGTTGGCTGGTCCTGCCATGCCGTCCGTGTGCCAGTGGCCGGTGGACCCGCTCGCAAAGCTCATCGGTACATCCGTTCCAGAAACTCGATGTCAGCCTATGCAGACACGACGCTGAGCACCAGCGGAATGAGCTCTCTTGCCTACGGAATGGTGAAGTTGTGTGTCCCCCCTCCGCCAAAGCCTTCTGGCGACAGGCTTGTTGCTTGTCCGCAACGCTCAGCTTGCTTTGGCCCTGCGGGCTTCCTCCCTCGCCTGCTGCTTGAGACGGCTGGTCCGGCGACGTTCGTTCCGGGTTCGCTCCAGCTCCTTCTGGGCGAGAAGCGCGGCCTCCTCCTGCTTCTTCTGCTGGTAATAGGCGTAATCCCCCCGGTAGAGGATGAGTTCGCCATCGCGCAGCTCCACGATGCGGTTGGCCACCTTGCTGATGAAGTGACGGTCGTGGGAGACGAGCAGAGCCGCTCCCTCGTAGTCCAGCAACGCGTCTTCGAGCATCTGCTTGGCGGGGATGTCGAGATGGTTGGTGGGCTCGTCCAGCACCAGCAGGTTGCAGGGACGCAACAACATCAGCGCCAGAGCCAGTCGGGCCTTCTCCCCACCGCTGAGCCTTCCCGCTTCCTTGAACACCGCCTCGTTGCTGAAACAGAAATTGCCGAGCAGCGAGCGCACCTCGGTCTGGGTCCAGTCCGGCACCAGCTCATACACGGTGTCGATCACCGTGCGTGACAGGTCGAGGGCCTCGGCCTGGTTCTGCTCGAAGTAGCCGGGCAGCACGTTGTGCTCCCCGAGTCGGGCCGAGCCTTCGTCGGGGCGCTCGATCCCCATCACCAGCCGGAGCAGGGTCGATTTGCCCGCCCCGTTGGGACCCACGAAGGCGATGCGATCACCCCGTTCCACCTCAAGGCCGGCACCCAGAAAGAGGATCCGATCGCCATAGCTGAGGGTGAGATCCTCGATGACCGCCACCTCCCTCCCGGAGCGGGGGGCCGGGGGGAAGCGAAAACGAGGTCCCGTGGTCTCGCTCACTGGAGTTTCGATCCGCTCCACCTTCTCCAGCAGCTTTTCCCGGCTCTTGGCCTGGGTGCTTCGGGTGGCACTGGCGCGGAAGCGTTCGATGAAGGCCTGCTGGGTGGCCAGTTCCTTCTGCTGACGTTCGAAGGCGGAGAGGGTGGCCTCCCTTTCGAGGGCTTTCTGCTCGAGGTGGGCGCTGTAGTTGCCCAGATAGGTGCGAGAGACGCCTCTTTCGGTTTCCACGATCTGGGTGCAGACCCGATCCAGGAAGGCCCTGTCATGGCTGATCACCACCTGGGCTGCGCTCTGCTCGATCAGGTACCCCTCCAGCCACTGGATCGTTTCCAGATCCAGATGGTTGGTGGGCTCGTCCAGGAGAAGCAGATCAGGTTCCTGGAGCAGGATCTTGCCGAGGGCGATGCGCATCTGCCATCCCCCCGAGAAGTCGCCCACCCTCCGCTCGGCATCCTCCGGCGTGAAGCCGATCCCCGGAAGCAATCTGTCGATCCGGGCATCGAGCTCGTAGCCGTGCAACGCCTCGAACCGCCTGTGCAGCCGACCCAGCTCCTCGATCAGAGCATCCAGATGATCAGGGTCGCTGGCGGCGGCGTCGCTGCCCATCTCCTGCTCGACCCGGTGCTGAAGGTTCAGCACCTCGGCCGCCTCTCCGAATGCCTGAAACAGCTCCTGCCGCACGGTGCGGCCTGGGTCCACATCGAATTCCTGCTGCAGGTAGGCGACCTTCGGGGCGCCCTGGCGAATCACCTGGCCGCTGCTGGGTTCCTCCAGCCCGGCAAGGATGCGCAGCTGGGTGGTCTTGCCGGCTCCGTTCACGCCCACGAGCCCGATCCGATCGCCCGGCCTCACTTCCCAGCTCACATCCCGCAGCACTTCGCCGGTGGGATAGGTCTTGTTGATTCGTTCGAGGCGTAGCACGGGCGGTAGGTGCCTTGATCCTGGGCATCATCACCCGTAGCAACCCAGCGTGCGTGATAGCCCGTGCCAGGGCTTCTCCGGCAGAGTGAGAGCTGGAGCCGGCGGATCGCCATGATCAAGCGCCTTGAGCAGGTCGCCGCCCTTGTGGTGGCAGCGGGTCTGGCTGTGGTGAGTTACTGGTTGTTCTTCAGTTGGGCCCAGGGAGGAGGATCCCACCGATCCAGGCCTTCCCCCCGCAGCTCCGGCCCGCTACCGGGCACATGGCAGCCAATGGGGACCCAACGTGTGCCAGCCGGGGGGTCAGAGGCCGCCCCTGGCCTTGACCACCCACTGCTTGGTGGCGGGATCCTCCAGACTGGCGATGTATCCCCGGACCTCATCAACGGTCACGGGCAGTCCCTGTTCGTCGCCAAGGGCCACGATCCTTTGCAGGGCTCCGCCGGGATCCTGAAGTGCCTGTCGGAACAGGGACTGGGTGAGATCTGCGTTCCCGCTGATGCGTCGGTAGAGCTCAGCCGCGTTGCTGTCGGTCATCGGCCCGAACAGATTTCTCCGACCCTATAGCCCCGGACCCTGCCTTTCGGCACGGTCAGGCCGCCCGGTGCTGGTTTTCATCATCCGTACCGCTGGCGGAGGCATCCTCCATGCTGCGCGCATCCAGGCAGAGCACCTTGCGGAGCTGGGCGTAGTTGGCTGCGAGTCCCTGCCTGCCCTCCTGCTGGGCTGTGTATTCGGCTCGCTGCAGGACGTGATGCAGGTGGGTGAGCAGGTACGTGCTGATGACGGCCGACACCAGCACGTCACTGCGCTCTGCCGTGCGCCGTCGCTTCGTGGCACGGGGTTTGGCGTGCACGCTGCGATCGGAGGTGAGCTCCGAGGACCGGCTCTGGGGGGATCTGGCCATGGAGGGGAAGGCCGCTTTGGTTCCCCAAGCATAGTGCTGGATACTATCCTTGCGGACCTCTGTACACTTTTTCCTATCCGGCTGGATCCCTGAGGCAGTGGCAACCCGGCAGACCTCCTCCAGTGGCCGTCCCAAGTCGCCCAGGATCCAGGTGGTTCTGCCGGAAGCGCTCTGTGATCGCCTTTCCGCCCTTGCCGAGGCCGAATCCCGCACGGTGAGCAACATGGCCAAGGTTCTGATCCAGCAGGGGGTGGAGCGCCTCGAGCGCCAGCAACGGCTCAACGACGCAGCCGAACCCGTGGGAACCGATCGATTCCGGCAGGAACTCGAGCGCCAGGGGCGTCAGGGGCCTCGTCGGCTGAAGGGAGCGCCTCCCAGGCTGCGGTTTCCCCGATGAGCTTCCGCCTGGGGATTCTCAGGAAGGGGGATGGGCGCAGACACCGAGAACGGCGGCACGGCTGGCCCCCGTGACCGAGGGGAGAGCCCCCGGCTTGTTCAGTCGGTTCCACCAGGCCAGGAGGGCGAAGACCAGGGCCTCCCGCTGTTGATCACCGATTCCCAGCTCGGCCAGTGGCCGTACGCGCAGGCCCCGACAACGCCGTCGCAGCTGGTCCATCAGGAATCCATTGCGGGCTCCGCCACCGGCCACGAGAAGCTCGATGGGCCGTGGCCCCCGCGCCAGATCCCTTTCCACCACGGCTGCGGTGAAGGCCGTGAGCGTTGCCAGCACATCGGCAGGCTCGGCATGGGGCACGACTCTCTCCATCTCCGCCAGCCGCCGGTCGAGATCGGCGGCACCGAACAGTTCCCGACCCGTCGATTTGGGAGGCGACTGGGAGAAGTAGGGCTCCCGCAGCCAGGTTTCGATCAGGTCTTCCTGAACCATGCCCCTGCGTGCCCAGGCGCCATCGCAGTCGAAGCCGATCAATCCGTTGCTGAAACGTGAGACGGCCAGGTCGAGCAGGGTATTGGCTGGGCCGCAATCCCATCCCCGGATGGGCTGCTTCCGTGCGGGTCCGCTTCCCGGCGGCAGCAGGGTGAGGTTGGCGATGCCCCCCAGGTTGAGCAGGGCCCGCCAACCTCCGATGGCCCCCAGCAGGGCTCCATCGGCTGCAGGAACCAGCGGCGCCCCATGCCCCCCGAGTGCCAGATCCGCACTGCGGAAATCGAACACCACCGCCCGTCCCAGAAGCTGAGCCAGAAGAGGGCCCTGCAACAGCTGCCAGCTGGCCCCCCGGCGACCAGCAGCGGGAGGACGGTGCCAGATCGTCTGGCCGTGGCAACCGATCAGCTGGGCTTCCTGCTTCGGATCGCAACGGCGTGCCGCCCCGGCCTGGGCCTCGGTGACCGCCTCGGCAATCTCGAGGAATTCCTCTGCCTGCATGGAGGTGCCCTGACCGATCGCGATCAGTCGTTCCCGCAGCTCGCTGGGGTAGGGGGTGGAGGCACTGCCGAGAATGTGCCAGCGGGGGCGATCGGGATGGCCCTGGAAGCTGGCGAGCACGGCGTCGATTCCATCGACGCTGGTGCCACTCATCAGGCCCAGCACCTTCATCGGATCATTTGGCAGGCAGCGCTTCGAGAGCTTCGCTGCTGCCCATCACCACCAGGAGTTCCCCTTCGTTGAGCACATGGGAAGCGGGGGGATTCACCGTGAGCCGGTTCTGTGGGCCTGCCGCCAGCACACTCACATTGTAGTTCTTGCGCAGATTCAGGTCCCGCAGGGAATGACCGATGAATTCGGCCGGAACCTTGATTTCCTCGATGCTGTTGCGATCGTCGAGACGGAGCCGCTCCAGCAGATTGGGGCGCACCAGCTCCAGACCCAGACGAGCCCCCTGCATCTTGGAGGGGAAGACCACCCTGTCGGCTCCGACCCGCAGCAGCATCTTCTCGTGAAGATCACTGGTGGCCCGGGCGATCACCTGCTGCACCCTGCTGCCATTGCCGTCCTTGACGATCAGAGTGGCGGTGATGCTGGCCTCGATCGGTTCGCTGATCGCCACCACCACTGTGCCCACATCGAGCGCACCGGAGGCAAGCATGGCGTCTTCGTCCGTGCAGTCGACCACCCTGGCCTCGATGGCCGGCTCATCCTGCCGCAACTCGTCGACGGCTCGCTGGCAGTTGTCGATGGCGAGAACCTCGGCGTCGTGGCGCAGGAGTTCCTTGCAGACGGAACTGCCGAACCGACCGACGCCGATGACCGCATAACTGTTGGCCAGGGTGTCGGTGCTTCCCTGCCATTGCCACCAGGGGTTCATGACGTGCTCAGCCGGAAAGGGAGGGGGGAAACCATGGGGACCATGCCTCGGGGAACGGGAGGGGAGGAAGGGACGATCAGATGTAGATCTCTTCGCGGGGGTAGCCCACCCGACTGGGGGGCCTGCTGCCGTAGAGAGCCGTCAGCAACAGCAGGATGCCGATTCTGCCCACGAACATCCCCACCATCAGCACCAGCTGGCCCCAGCGGTTGAGCTGGGACGTCACCCCCACGTCGAGTCCCACCGTGCCGAAGGCGGAAACGCAGGTGAAGAGCTTCTCCAGGAAGGTGAAGGCCTCGCTCCCCGGGGTTCCGGCCGTGGTGTTCCCGAGCCCGAGCAGCAAGGCCATGACCAGCACGAAGATGGCGGAGGCCAGGGCCACACCGATGGAACGGAGCACGACCTTGTCGGGAATCTCCCGGTTGCGCACCACCACTTCATCGTCCCCCCGGAGGGTGGAACGGGTTGCCGCCACCAGAGCGGCGAAGGTGGTGGTTTTGATCCCTCCCCCCGTGCCTCCCGGGCTGGCTCCGATGAACATCAGGGCCATCATCAGGAGCAGTCCGGAGTCGGAGATCGTGGACAGGCTCAGGGGAATCGTGTTGAAACCTGCCGTACGCGTGGTGATGGACTGAAAAAGTGTGACCTGGATCTTCTCCCACCAGCTGAGATGTTGCATCATCTCTTCGGTGGCGAAATGTTCCGTGAAGAGAAGTCCCAGAGTTCCGATGATGATCAGAGTGAAGGTGCTGCGGATGACCAGACGGGTATGGAGACTCAGTCTGGCAATTCTCTCCAGACGGAAACGATTGACCCAGATGTCATTGGCGACTCTCCAGCCGATTCCTCCCATGACGATCAAGGCGCCGATCACCAGGTTGACCACACTGTTGCTTCTATAATTCACCAGGCTGTCACTCCAGAGCCCGAAACCGGCATTGTTGTAGGCGCTGATACAGTGGAAAAGTGAGGCCCAGAGTCTCTCCCCACGGTGGGGAATATCCGTGAAGCCGAAGCTGTAGAGGATCATGGTTCCTCCAGCGATCACAGCGGCTGCCACAAGCAGAATCTGATGAAAAGTGGGGCCGATGCCGCCGACCCCGAACTCATCGAGACATCGCCCCTTGTCGAGCCGATGTCGCAACCCTGATCTGCCCTGAACGAACCCCTGCAGGAAGGTGGTGATCGCCATCAGGCCGAGCCCACCGGTGAGGATGAGCACGGCCAGGGCAATCTGCCCCAGGAGGGTGAGATCCTTGCCCACATCGATGATGGAGAGCCCGGTGACGGTGATGGCGGAAGTGACCGTGAACAGGGCCTCCCAGAGACCCACCTCCTCGGTGGAGCACAGGGGGCTGGACATGACCAGCGTGCCCAGCGCGATCACCAGGACCCCGGTGACGACGGTGAATTGCGGAACCGAGAGTTGGTGCCACCAGTTGCGCCTGTTGGGGCCGCCGATCGCGGGGCCAGGTCTGCTCCTCACTTGTTGGGCTGGGGGGTCATCCGGAGATAGGGGCGGATCTCGGTGACACCCTTGGGAAACTTGCTGCGGGCTTCCTCGGTGGGAATCGAGGGCACGACCACACAATCCTCACCATCTTTCCAATTGACAGGTGTTGCAACTTGGTGATATTCGGTGAGCTGGATTGAGTCGATTACTCGAAGAATCTCGTCAAAGTTTCTGCCGGTACTGGCGGGATACGTGATCTGCAGCCTGAGTTTCTTGTTGGGATCAATGATGAATACCGAGCGCACCGTGAGATTGTTCAGGGCGTTCGGATGGATCATGCCGTAAAGATCGCTCACCGTGCGGTCGGCATCGGCTAAAATGGGATAATCAACGGATGTCTCCTGGGTCTCGTTGATGTCATTGATCCAGCCTTTATGGCTCTCTGCCGAGTCAACGCTCAGGGCAATCGGTTTGACATTGCGCTTCTCCCATTCCTGGCGAAGGCGCGCAACCTCGCCAAGTTCGGTTGTGCAGACAGGCGTGTAGTCGGCTGGATGGGAGAAGAGAACCACCCACTTGTCCCCTGCATAATCGTAGAGGTTGATGGGTCCCAGTTGGGAATCCTGAGTGAAGTCGGGAACGGTGTCGCCGAGTTGGAGGGTCATGGCAGGGAGAAAAGGATCTTCAGGGAGTTTGGTGCTGGGGGCGCAATCGGCTCGAACCACTCGATCGGTGGGCCTGGGAATCCGGCCAGTGGAGAAGATGGTTCCTCAGCCTTGTCAATCCCAGATCGGCCGTGGCCGAAATGAAGATTATCCCAGGCTCCAGCGACCTGGCACGATCCACCTCATGTGCGGGGCAGCGATCGATCTGATTGCCGACGACCTGCCGGGGTGCCTGTGAGCCAAGCGAGTTCAGGATCCGATTCACCGTGTCCAACTGTGCCTGCCAGGAAGGGTCGGCGAGGTCCACCACGATCAGAAGGCCATCGGCGTCGAGAGCCTCCTCGATGGTGGAGCGGAATGCCTCCATCAGTTGATGGGGCAGGTCTCGGATGAAACCGACCGTATCCGTGATCAGCAGGGTCCGGCTGAGGTGGCCCTCCCCATCGCCCAGGGTGAGCCTGCGTGTGGTGGGATCCAGGGTGGCGAACATCCTGTCCTCGGCGAGCACCGCTCCCTCTCCCCGCCTGCGGGTCAGGGCATTGAGCAGGGAACTCTTGCCGGCGTTGGTGTAGCCCACCAGGGCCAGTCGGGGCAGCCCCTGCCGACTCCGTCGCAGTCGGGCCCGGTGCTCGCCCAGCCGCTGGACGTCGCGCTGCAGCCTCTCGAGGCGTCTGGCGATGGCGCGTCGATCCTTCTCCAGCTGGGTTTCGCCAGGCCCCCGGGTGCCGATCCCGCCCCCCTGGCGCGAGAGACTGAGCCCTCTGCCGGTGAGACGGGGCAGCCGATAGCGCAGCTGGGCCAGCTCCACCTGCAGGCGACCCGCGGCGCTGGCGGCCCGCTGGGCGAAAATGTCGAGGATCAGTTCACTGCGATCACTCACCGGCAGGTTGAGGATCCGCTCCAGGTCTCGCCCCTGGGCGGGCGAAAGTTCTCTGTCCGTCACCACCAGAGAGGCCTCCAACCGCCTGGCTTCGAGAGCGGCCTCCCGCAACTTGCCCTCCCCCCAGGCGGCCCGGGGGCCCTCCAGAGGACGGCGTTGCTCGACGATGCCCACCGGAGTGGCGCCGGCGCTGCGGACCAGTCCCTCCAGTTCGGCGATGCGGCGCCGGTTCAGGGCCGGATCGCCACCGCTGAGCACCAGCAGCACCACCCGTTCGCCCCTGTCGCTGCCGAGCCTGGGCCGATCCTGATCAGGTTCTTCTGCTCGGGTGGGATCCGCAGGGAGGTGCTCAGGATCGAGGACGGCGAGCTCTGCCAGGTCGCCCTCGCGGAGGCAGGTCCAGGGAGTCTCCCCGTCCCCGCTGGGGACCCAGAGACTGGCGGGCCAGCGGCCTCCCGCCGCTGCCGTCTGAGCGCAACGGAGCCACAGAATGGGGGCCAGATCGAGCCCGACCACGGCCTCCCCGGCACCCGGGCGCAGGCTCTGATGGCGAGACGGGCCGGTGCAGGTGAGCAGGCGCAGGCCACTGCCCTGCCGCCGGGTGGGGCCGGGAAGTTTCTCCAGGAGTCTTCCCGATTGCTCCAGTTCGCCCACCCAGAGCAGCCGGCACAGTCCTCGACCATCCACCACCAGGGTGAGCGGCATGGCAAGGTCGAGACCTTCCGACCCGAGGCGCTGCAGACACAGCGGATCGGCGATGGCATCGGCCGGATGGCGGCGATGACAGAGGCTCTCCAGCCGGTGACGCTGGGAAGGGCGCAGCCCCATCGTGCGGCCTGCCAGTACGCCCTGTCTCAAGGCCGCTTGACGATCAGGCAGCGGATGCCGGCGGCCCGGGCCCCCTGGGCATCCTCGGGACTGTCGCCCACATGCCAGACCCGATCGGCTTCCAGTTCAAGACCGGCGAGGGCCGCGTGAAAGGGTTGGGGGGAGGGTTTGGCGGCGCCGGAACGGCTGGACACCACCACCAGCTCCAGCCAGGGCGCCAGATCCAGCCCTTCCAGCAGAGCCGGCAATCGTTGATCGAAATTGCTCACCACCGCCAGCCGCAGGCCCGCCCCATGCCAGGCGGCCAGCTGATCGGGCACGTCATCGAAGACATACCAGATGCTGGGATCGGCGAAACGTTCGAAAAGGTGCCGTTGCAGGGCTGCAGGTGCATCGGTGATCCCCACCGCCTGAAGCACCGCCTCGATCCGCCGGTCCCACCACTCCCGTTCTGCGGCCAGCAGCTCCTCCCCTTCCAGTCCTGGAAAGGCCAGAGGCGGGGCCTGGCGGTACACGGTCGGAAAGGCCCGGTCGATCGCCTCGGCCTCCACGTCGATTCCGAGCTCGGCAGCGGCGGCGGCGTAGGTGCTTCCCACCGTTTGCCGCAGACCGATGAGGGTGCCCATGGCATCAAGCAGCAGGGCCCTGGGGCGCGGCCAGCGAGGCTCGGCAGAGTGCCTGGTGGCGGGATCGGTACTCATGGCGCCCAGTCCGCCAGCCAGCCGGCGGCCACCCGGATCTGGTGCTGTCTGCCGGGCAGGCGGGTGAGATAGGCCAGGCGCCGCACCTGATAGGCGGCTGGCCCGGCAAGGGTGACACCCATGCCGGTGAGGCAGGCCTCGCCCCGGCCCAGGCTCAGCATTTCCCCGAGGTCCTTCCAGAGGAAGGGCTCGAGAGGTGCTCCCGCCAGGGATCGGAGCAGGTTGTCGGCCACCACCGGGGCCTGCTGGAAAGCCACCTGGGCCGTGGAGGGAAGGGGGGAGTCCTCGGGGGGGGCGATGCCGGCCAGGTCGCCCACAACGAAGACCTCGTCGGCTCCGCGCAGGCGAAGGTCCCTCTCGCAGGCAAGCCGGCCGCGTTCATCCCGCGGGGGCTCGGCACTGATCGAGGGTGGCTGGAAGTGCAGACCCGCGGTCCAGATCACCCCATTCACCGGGAGCGGTTCCTGGGCGGCGGAGCTCTCCTCTCCGGCCAGCAGGCCCAGCAGGAGCAATCGATCCGCCTCCACCGCCCGCACCCTGGTGTGGGTCCGCAGGCGGATGTCGCGGCGCTGCAGGGCCAGGGTGGCCTGTTCCCGGTTGAAGGCCGGCGATCGAGGCAACAGGGTCGGACCCTGCTCGATCAGTTCGATCACGGCCGATCCTTCGACCAGATCGGCCAGTTTGCAGGCCAGTTCCACTCCGGTCGGCCCGGCGCCGACCACGGCGAGGCGTTGCAGGGGAAGACGGGCCCGACGGAGCTTCTCCACCAGGTGCTGCAGGCGTTGCACATCCTCCAGAGTCCGGAATCGCAGGCAGTGGCGATCGGCTCCCTCCACCGCGAAGGTGTTCTCCCGGGCGCCCGTGGCGAGCACGAGACGGCCATAGGAAAGAATCCTGCCTCCCTCGGTCCACAGGCTCCGGCTGTCTGTGTCGATCCTCTCGACCCGGTCCTTCAGCCAGGCCACCCCCCTTCCGGCCAGCAGGGAGTCGTACCGGGGGGCGATCTCCCAGCTGCGCAGCTCCCCGCTGAGCAGTTCGTAGAGCAGCGGCAGGAAGACGAACCGCTCGTTCGGCTCGACGAGGAGCACCGGGGGGTGATGGTTTCGTTGTGCCAGGGCCAGCGCCGTATAGAGGCCGCCGAAGCCACCCCCCACGATCACGATGGGGGACTGGCCGGCTCCATCGGGTGGGCCCGCCGCACTCTTTGCCGGCTGCTGCACCGATTCCATGGGCGAACCCTACCCGCCCTCCGAGGCCAGGGGTGATGATGGGATCATGGAGACCCTCTCTGCCACGGCTGCCACCAGCCTCTCCACGACCCGTCCCCAGCCTGCCGATCGCTTCGGTGAGCCCATCGTTCTGGAACGGGCCCGGGCTCAACTCGAGCCGATGGCACCCCGCGAGCGGCTGCTCTGGGCAGCGACCACCTTCGGAGACGGACTGGCCCTCACCACCAGCTTCGGGATCCAGTCGGCGGTTCTGCTGCACATGGTGAGCCAGATGGGCGAGAGCCAGCCGGGGCCGGGCATCCCTGTGATCTGGGTGGACACCGGCTACCTTCCCCCCGAGACCTATCGCTACGCCGACCAGCTCACCCGACTCCTCTCCATCAACCTGCATGTGGCCCAGGCGGAGATCAGCCCGGCCCGTATGGAAGCGCTCCACGGCCGGCTCTGGGAAACCGGGAAACTCGAGGATCTCCAGCGCTACAACCTCATCCGCAAGGTCGAGCCTCTTGATCGTGCCTTCGCCCTGCTCGGGGTCAGCTGCTGGGCCAGCGGGGTGCGTGGACGGCAGACCGATCACCGGCGGGGCATGCATCCCCTCGATCCGGTCCGGGGTGCCTGGTCGCTGAGGCCTCTGCTCTCCTGGACCTCAAGGGATGTGTACTACTACATGGAGGAGCACGGACTCCCCCAGCATCCGCTGTTCGCGGAGGGGTATTCCACCGTCGGTGACTGGCATTCCAGTGGTCCCGACGGGGTGGAGGCATCGGGTCGAGCCACCCGCTTCGGCGGGCTGAAGGAGGAATGCGGCATCCATCTGCCGGGCCTCATGGGCGAGGGCATCTGACGGCGCACGCGGGCAACCCCCGCTGGCTCCTGGTGGGCAACAGCCGCTGGCACTGGGCCGAGGCCGATGGCCGGACTCTCAGGGTCTGGCATGAGACTCCCCCGGTTGCCGACCCCCGCCCCGTGCCCGTTGGCTGGGCGGCCGTGGGCCGGCTGCCTTCGACCGTGCACCTGCCCGCAGATCGACGTCTCGCTCTGGAAGCGGTTCCCCTGGCAGGAGTTCCCCCCTGGCTGGGTGTGGACAGGGCCCTTGCCGGCTGGCAGGCCTGGTGCGAAGCCGACAGCCCGGTACTGGTGGTCGATGCCGGCACCGTGCTCAGCTTCACGAGGGTGGATGGCCGGGGCCGATTCCGGGGGGGGCGGCTGCAGGCCGGGGTTGCCCTGCAGCTCAGTGCCATGGCGGCAGGCACTGCAGCGCTCCCCATGTGCCTCCCGCCCCAGGCAGGGGCGATCGCGGGGGACGGATGCGGCTGGCCGTCGGAGACCTCCGCAGCGATGGAGGCGGGTGTGCTGCGCGGGTTGGCAGCGGCCATCCTCCAGGCCGCCCGGGAGGCGACCGCGGAGGAACCTTCCTGCACCACCTTTCTCACCGGAGGGGATGCACCGGTCCTGGCCGATCTGATCGCCCGGGATCCGGCTGCCGGCAACGTCCCCTGGATGCATCGGCCGGCCCTGTGTCTCGAGGCCCTCGTTCGGCTGCGGCCGTCTCCGCCTGGTCCTGCGGGCGTCAGCCCAGACCCAGGTCCGAGAGGACCTGATCGGCCATCTCCTCGGCTTTCACCTTGAGATAGATCTTTTCGAGCCGGCCCTCCGGATCCACCACGAAGGTGTGGCGCATCATGCCCATGTACTCCTTGCCCATGAACTTCTTGAGGCCGTAGCTTTCGAAGGCCGTTGCCACCGGGCAGGGTTCGGCATCGGTGAGAAGAGTGAAGGGAAGGTCATATTTGCCGATGAACTTGCCGTGGCTGGCGGCTCCATCCTTGCTGATTCCCAGCACCTTGATGCCGTTCTCCTCGAAGACGCTCCAGCGGTCGCGGAAATTGCAGGCCTCCTTCGTGCAACCTGGCGTGTCGTCCTTCGGGTAGAAATAAATCACCACTCGCTGACCTCTGAGGTCCTGCAGCCGGACCTGGGATCCGTTCGCATCCGGCAGGGTGAAGTCGGGAGCGGGTTCGCCGATCTGGAGAGCCATGGCTGCTGGGTTGGTTGGGAGGCACCAGAGCCTAGGGGTGTTGCCTGGGGAGGCAGGGATCTCCGCCTTGGGGCGGCTCTGCGGAGCCCCACAGAAAGCCCCACTGAGAGCCCCACTGAGCTCATCGGGCTCATCGGGCTGCATCGGGGTGGCGGACGCCTGAGCCCTGGGGCCGGAATCGACCTGGAAACGGGCCGCTTCCCCCGCCCCCCTGTTCCCGGCCGATCGAGGCTTCCACGGGAAGCTGGTGTGCGGAAGGAAAAGTTGTCATGGGGCCATCGTCAATTTGTCAGGCCATCGCTAGGGTGCGGAGGAAGTCACACCCATCTTCCCGTGCTTAAGCGTCTGCTCGCCGGTCTCTTTGTGGGAACGGCCGTCTTTGCTGTCGCCCACCCGGCCTCGGCCGCTGTCGACAACGATCTGCCCATCCGCTGGAACACCGGTGGTGCCGTCTGGTCCACCCCTCAGTCCGCCGTCGACACTTTCCTCGAAACCGGTGAAGTCACCGATCGCGGCCTCAATGGTGGCCTGGCCCGCTCCGGCTGGACCCGGGAGGAAGTCAGGACCGGCATGACCAAGACCTACGACGTGGACGTCGTCGGTGTTTCGAAGTTCCTGTACTCCGATGAGGGGGTCAAGTTCCTCAAGAACGCGACCAGCAGCTACTTCCCTTATCACAGCATGGACACGTACGCCGTCCAGGCGCTGCGTTCCGCCATCATCAGCGATGCTGCCGACGGCACCATCTCCTCCCAGGGCATCATGGCGGCCCTGCCCGTTGACTTCCGCCTGGCCGACACCTGCGGCACCTACACCGGCGCCCAGAACATCTGTGCCGAGGGTCGTTGCCAGGAAGGCACCGCGCAATGCACCTCCCTGTTCTCCTGGTATGTCTTCCTGCCTGCCTGCATCCAGGCCAACCAGGTGGTGGAGGCTGTAGCTGCAGCCCCGGCGCCAGCCCCCGCCCCCGCTCCGATGATGCCCGAGCCGATCCGCGGCCTCTGGTGATCCTCCAGGCAGTTCAACCTGTCAATGGATTCGTCCCGCCCCGGCCTGAGCCGGGGTTTTTTTTCGCGATTCGGCGCCATGGCTGCTGCGATCGGGGCGCACCACCACGGCTTCACTCCCTTCTGTGGGCCAGAAGCAGGGTGTGCTCCAGGCGCTGGGGGAGCAGAACGCCACGATGGGGCCGGAAGAGTTTCTCCAGGGCGTCGATGGTGGCGGCAGGCAGGCCCCCGGCAAGGCGCTGCCGGTAGGCGGCGCCGGGGGAGAACCATCGCTGCAGGGTGTGTTCCGCCAGGAGCAACTCCAGCGATTCCTGCCAGGAGCTCGTCTGCACCTGCCAGCCGCTGAGCTCCAGTTCGGCTTGCAGGACCTGCCTTGACGATCCGGATGCCCTGAGCCACCCGGCTTCCAGGGGGAGCACCTGGGCGAGAACCGGGTCGGTTGGCGTGCGGCCCAGGTGCTCCGCCAGGCTCATGGCGGGTCCCAGCAGGGGCTCGCTGAACAGAAACCGGGCCTGGGCCTGCGGGGCCGCCAGCATGGCGAGGCTTTCGACCCAGCCGGCCACGGCATCGTTCTTCAGTGCCGTGAGGGGATTGCGCGCCGCCATCCACTCGAAGTGCTGTCCCTTCTCCAGCTGGGAGACAAGTTCCTGCGGCCGTGAGGAGGGTACGAGGACCAGCCGGGGCCGTCGCAGCTGATCGAGAACCTGCAACTGGGCCTCGAGCCGTTCCCGCTCAGCCTCCCCGCTCACAGTGATCACCACCTCCCCCTCACTGGCTGCATGGAGCGGATCGAGGGCCCAGAGCAGGGAGCGGGCTTCCAGCACCAGAACCCGATCGAGGCGTCCGATCCGGGCATCCCGCCAGAACCGCTGGCGGAGCCGGTCCAGCCGTTCTCCTTCACCAGCGGCCTGGCGCTGCAGCCAGCGCTCGAGCTGGGGATCGGCAGGACTGCTGCTCAGCAGTTCCGGGAGCTCTTCCGCCCCTTCGGCCGCGGAGGCCAGCTGGGCCGCTCGTCTCTGCTGAATCCTTTCCTGCAGCCGGCCTTCCCAGCCCAGGGCGCCCGGCAGCCAGAACACCTCTCCCTGCAGGGCGGAGGGCAGGTACTGCTGGGCCACCCAGTGTTCGGCGTAGGCGTGGGGATAGCGGTAGCCCACCCCATCGCCGAAGGCCTTCCCATCCCGATGGGCATCCCTCAGGTGGGAAGGCACCTGCTGGCGGTTCGCCGTGCGAACGGCCTTCACGGCATCGAAGAAGCCCAGGGTGCTGTTGCTCTTCTCCGTGCCGGCCAGGTAGAGGGCCGCCTCGGCCAGGGGATAGAGGCCTTCGGGCAGACCGACCCGTTCGAAGGCGGAGGCGCAGGCCTCGACCACCACCATCGCCTGGGGATCGGCCAGACCCACGTCCTCGCCGGCGCTGATCAGCATGCGCCGGAAGATGAAGCGGGGATTCTCTCCTGCCTCCACCATGCGGGCCAGCCAGAAGAGGGCGGCATCGGGGTCGGAGCCCCGCAGGGACTTGATGAAGGCGCTGATGGTGTCGAAGTGGGCATCCCCCTGCTTGTCGTAGAGCACGGCCCGCTGCTGGATCGATTCCTCGGCGATGGCGAGATCGATCCGGATCCGGCCCCCTTCCCCGGGGGGGGTGGTTTCGACCGCCAGCTCCAGGGCGTTGAGCAGGCTGCGGGCATCCCCTCCCGCCACGTTCACCAGGTGGTCGGCCGCCTCGGCCGAAAGCTTCACCGGCCGCTCTCCGTAGCCCCGTTCCGGATCGCTCAGGGTTCGCTCCAGCAGCTGGTGCAGATCCCCGGGCTCCAGCGGCTGCAGCCGGAAGAGGCGGGACCGGCTCACCAGGGCCTTGTTCACCTCGAAGTAGGGATTCTCGGTGGTGGCCCCGATCAGGGTGAGGGTGCCGTTCTCCACCCAGGGGAGGAGGGCGTCCTGCTGGGCGCTGTTGAAGCGGTGCACCTCATCGATGAAGAGGATGGTGCGCAGGCCGTGCTGATCGAGTCGTCGCTGGGCGGCGTCCACTTCGGTGCGCAGGTCCTTCACTCCCGCCAGCACCGCATTGAGGCTGCTGAAGTGGGCCCGGGTGCAGCTGGCGATGATGCGGGCCAGGGTGGTCTTGCCGGTGCCGGGTGGGCCATGCAGGATGAGGTTGCCGACCCGGTCGGCCTGGATTGCCCGGCGCAGCAGGCGCCCCGGACCCAGGATCGTCTCCTGGCCCACGAACTCCTCGAGGCTGGTGGGCCTCATCCGATCGGCCAGGGGGGCCAGGGACCGGCGCAGCTGTTCGCCCCGGTGCTGGAACAGGTCGCTCACGGCCTGCCGAGGGAACTCATTCGACCCTGCGGTGGAAACGGGTGCTGAACCCCAGCAGATCGAACCCGCTGAACAGGAAGCTGATGCCCACCAGCAGCCCGATCACCGAAAGCAGGCCGGCCGGGCTCATGGTGAGGATCAATCCACCGAGCAGCAGGGTGACCAGCCCGTTGGCCAGGCCCCAGCCCCAGCCCCGGATGCTGCGGTGGGTGAGGGAGAACAGGCTCGTCACCAGCCCCTCCGCCAGAAACACCAGGCCGATCGCCGTGGCCAGGGTCTTCACCTGCAGAGCCGCGGGCACCATGCCGGATTTGAACTGCGCCACCATCCAGATCCCCGTGACCAGCAACAGGGTGGAGACCACCAGCCGCCAGAAGCAATGCCAGCGCTCCAGGCGCCGGGAGCGGGAAAGGTTGTCGATCCATCCCAGTACACCTCCCACGAGGAAGGCGATCGCCACCATCACGGTGACCCAGGCCGAGGCCACCATGGGGAAGCTCAGGGCGAGGATCCCCAGCACGATCATGATGATGCCTTCCGCCTGGGTGAGGCCCCGAAGCCGGCCTTCCTCCTCGGCTCTTCGATCGAGGGGCGTGGCAGCGGGGTCGTCGTCGGGGGTGTTGAACGTGGCGCCGGAGGGCATCGGAGCGTGGTGGCACACATCATCCGCAAGGTAGGGAGAGGGGCGGAGTGCGGCAGCCGTCCGTCATGCTCTGAGATCTGAGCAGGGTCATCGGGCCGGCGTGATCGGCTTCAGAACTTGCGCAGTTCCCTGTGGATCTTGAGGCGATCGCCGGAATGCTGCTGGTTGAACAGCAGGATCGGTAGGGCGAGCAGCACAAGGCCGACCGCGATCACGGCACTCCAGAGCAACGCCGGCCCGCCCCGATGTCCGGCAGGTTTGTCTCTGCTCGGACCACGTCGGCGGAAGCGTCGCCGCGATCCCTGTGCGGATCTTGCCATGGCTGGATGGCTCGGGGCCCTTCGTTCCCACCAGTCTGGGCAGGCCGGGTCCCTCCCATCGCCGGCAGTCGATCCTGATCCGCTCATCCCCAGACCCATCGATGGGCAGGAATGAAAGGATTGCCACCAACCAAGGAGCAGGGTGTTCCCCTTGAGCGTGTCTTCCCCCTTGCCCGCGATCGGTGGTCACCAGCTCGAGGCGACCGAGACCCTGATCCAGGTGAGGCCGTTCGTGGTGATCCTCTTCGCGGCCCGCGCGCTTGCCGGACTGATGGAGCGGTTGCGCCGGCCGGCGATCCTCGGCGAACTGATGGTGCCCGGTCTGGTGGGGGAGATCAACGCCATCGCCCAGGACACGATCGCGGCGCTGGCCCACGGGAGCCCCGACCGGGTGCGGGAGATCGATGACCAATCCTTCGCCAATCCTCAGGCGTTGGGGGGCCAGGCGATCACCGAGGCGCTCACCGGGGTGATCCTCCCCTTTGCCCTGGCCACCACCTTCCTGGCCCTTGTGCTGCTGCGGCTGGTTCTCGGGGGAGAGGGCGAGGCGCCCGCCTTGGCTTCCTCAGCGGCAAGATTGGGATGACTTCGGTGGGTTCCTTGGGTCTTCCACGCTTCCCTGTCGCTGCCGCCATCGCTCTCACCACCACCCAGGTCCTGCTGGGGTGCGGTCAGCAGGAGCCTCCCCCCCCCCAGATCCTGGCTGTGAACGCAGCCCCCGTGGCCGCAGCCACGTTCGCTGACCAGCTGGACACGATCAGCACCCTGGAGTCCGAAGAAAGGGTTGCCCTGGCGGCGCGGGCCGGCGGAAGGATCGAGCGCCTCCTGGTCCGGGAGGGTCAGGTGGTGCGCCAGGGCCAGCCGCTGATGGCTCTCGATCAGACCCAGCAGAGGGCGCAACTGGCCAGCGCCCTCGCCGAGATGGAGGCGAATCGGCTCGATTATCAGCGCTACGAGTGGCTGACGCGCCAGGGAGCGGCGAGCCAGTTGCAGCGCGATCGCTTCCGGGAGTCCTACATCAGATCGGTGCAGGACGTGAAGGCCAGGCAGGCCGACCTTTCCTTCAATAACCTGCGGGCACCGATCGACGGGGTGGTGAGCGATCTGGTGGTGCGGGAAGGGGATGTGATCCGCGAGGGTGACCCCTTCACGAAGATCATCCGCAATGATCGCCTGCTGGCGCGGATCGATGTTCCCGCCGTCCACTCCTCCCGCGTGCGGACTGGCCAGCAGGTGCTGCTCCAGGCCCCGGACGGATCAGGAGTGATTGCGGCAGGGACCGTGGATTTCGTGGATCCCAACGTGCAGGCTCCGACCCAGGGGCTGCTGGTGAAATCGGAGGTCGCCAATCCCACGGGCAAGCTTCGCAATGGCCTGCGGCTGCGCACCATTCTCGTCTTCGACACCCGCACCCAGCCGGCGGTTCCATTCCCGGCCGTCACCCAGTCCTCGGGTCAGAGCTTCGTGTTCACGGTGGGATCCCTGGCCGATCTGAAGCGCAATCCAGGGCAGATCACGGAGAAGGATCTCGCCGCCAAGGCCGCCCTTCCGAGCGGCACCCGCTTCGCCCTGCAGACGCCCGTGAAGCTGGGCCCCCTGCAGAACAACCGCTATCCGGTGCTTTCGGGAGTGACGCCCGGCGAGGCTGTGATCACCACGAACCTGCTGCGGCTGCGTCATGGCATGCCCGTGAAGCTGAACTGAGAACCAGCCGGAATGTCTCCTTCCAACAACTTCATCATCCGGCCTGTCCTCACCACCGTGTGCAGCCTGCTGATCGTGATCGTGGGGCTGATCAGCATTCCCACTCTGCCGGTGGAAAGCCTTCCGGATATCGCTCCGCCCACCGTGCAGGTGCGGTCCAACTACACCGGTGCAGACGCGATCTCGGTGGAGGAGGGGGTGACCAATGTGCTTGAGCAGCAGATCAATGGCGTACAGGATATGGAGTTCATCACCTCCAACAGTGCTGCCGATGGCTCCAGCAGCATCACTGTTTCCTTTGCCAGTGGAACCAATGGTGATATCAACCAGGTGAATGTGCAGAACAGGGTTTCCCTCGCTGAGCCCCAGCTGCCTTCGGAGGTGCGCCAGTCTGGTGTCACGGTGGAAAAAGCCTCGAACTCGATCCTTCTTGTTTATAACTTCGGTTCAGAAGATGCTGTCAATCCTTACAGTGTGGAATTCCTTTCTGGCCTGCTCGACCAGAATCTGACCGACCCGATTCGAAGGGTGCCCGGCGTGGGCAGTATCACCTACTTCGGCAACCGACAGCTCGCCTATCGCCTCTGGCTGAATCCCGATCGACTGGCTGCCAATCAACTCAGTGCCGCCGATGTTGTGGCAGCGGTGAGCAGTCAGAACCGGATCGTACCTGCGGGCCAGGTGGGTGGAGAGCCTTCCCCCAGAGGTCAGCAGTTCACGTTCACCGTGCAGTTGCAGGGTCGTCTGCGCAGCACCGAGGAATTCGAGAATCTCATTCTGAAAACCAGTTCCGATGGTTCTCTTCTCCGGCTTCGCGATGTCGGCAGGGTCGCCCTTGGAGGGGAAAACTACAGTCTCTCTGCCAAGGATATGAAGGGCCTGCCATCCGTGGGCCTGGCGGTTTATCAGCTGAGCGGAAGCAATGCTCTGCAGGTCTCGAGCGGGGTCGAGAAGGTGCTCCAGGAGTTCCGCGCCTCCATGCCTCCCGGCATGAAGATGGAGAAGATCTATGACAACACCGATTTCATCAGAGCTTCGATTCAGGGCGTGGCCGACGCCCTTCGGGATGCCATCGTTCTCGTGATCCTGATCCTGTTCCTCTTCCTGCAGGACTGGAAATCGACTCTGGTGCCCGGCATCGCCATTCCTGTGGCCCTGATCGGCACCTTCGCCCTGGTGAAGGCCTTCGGTTTCTCCCTCAACCAGCTCACCCTCTTCGGCCTTGTGCTGGCGACCGGACTGGTGGTGGATGACGCCATCACCGTGATCGAAGGCACCTCCGCCAAGAAAGCCGGTGGGCTCTCCGCTCTGGCCGCAGCCAGATCCACGATGGATGAGCTCTTTGCGGCGGTGATCGCCACCTCGCTTGTGCTCTTCGCCGTGTTCGTGCCCGTGCTCTTCTTCCCCGGGGCCACCGGTTCGATCTACAAGCAGTTCGCCGCCACGATCATCTTCTCGATCACCATCTCCACCTTCAACGCCCTCACCTTCTCGCCGATGCTCTCGGCCCTGCTGCTGGGGTTCGAGACCCCTCCGCCCGGCCGCCGCACCCTCTTCTTCGCCGGGGGAACCATCGGTTTCCTCTACGGGCTCCTCGCCTCCGGAGCCGGAGCGCTGGGGGGAATGGCGGCGGTGCTGATCGGTGCTCTGCTGGGCTACGGCCTTGGCTTGATCACGGGCCTGCCGCTGCGTCTGCCCTTCGCCACGGGGGCCGCCGTGGTGGCCCTCCTCTTCGGAGGGGTCGCGCAACCGATCACGGTGCTGCTGTTCACGGCGATCGGGCTTCTGCTCGGTTGGTTCATCGAGCCGATCTTCGCCTGGTTCAACCGGTTCTATGCCGGCGTGGACCGGGGCTATCGGGGAGCCTTGAGCTGGGTTCTCGGCCGCCGCACATTGGTGATGAGCCTCCTGCTGGGGGGCGTCGCCCTCACCGCCGTGGCCTTCAACGCCATTCCCACGGGTTTCGTGCCCGTGGAGGATCAGGGCTACGCCGTGGGCTTCCTGCAGGCGCCCGACGGGGTTTCGGTGCAGCGAACCGAGCAGGTCAACAACCAGGTGGCGCAGATCCTGCGGGGCGAGAAGAGCATCACGGCCGCAGGCCTGTTCAGCGGCGCCAGCCTGGAGGGCAATGCCCCCAACCGTGGCCTTTTCTTCTTCGGCACCACCAACTGGGACCAGCGTGCGGACGCGGATCAGTCGGTCGGAGCGATCGTGGGGCGGCTGAACAGACAATTCCAGACGATCGAGGGGGCCCGGGTGTTCGTGGTGGAACCACCGGCGATCCCCGGCTACGGCACGTCCGGAGGGTTCGAGTTCCAGCTGCTCGACAGGAGCGGAGGCGTCTTCTCCCTTCCGGCCTTCTTCGAGTCGGCCCAGCGGTTGATCGCTCAGGCGAACGCCAACCCTCTGCTCGAGCGGGTTCGCACCCTGTTCACCCCCGAATCCCCGCAGCTGAAGGTGGTTGTGGACCGGGACCGGCTCGCTGCCCTCGACGTCGACTACGGCCAGGCGATGTCTGCGTTCAGCGCCTACTTCGGCGGCACCTACGTGAACGACACCTTCGAAGGCGGCAAGGTGCGCCGGGTGTTCGTGCAGGCCGACGATGAATTCCGTGCCACTCCGGAGAAGCTGGAATCCCTCTTCGTCAACAACCGTGCCGGAGAATCCATTCCGTTGGCCGAGATCTTCCGGGTGAGCAGCAGCAATGGCCCTTCGGTCATTCCCCATTTCAACCTCTACCGCTCCATCAAGGTGGATGGGGATGCTGCCGCCGGGGGGAGTTCGGGTCAGGCGATCAAGGCGATGCAGACGGAGTTCGGAAAGCTCAACGAGACCGGTCTCGGCTACGACTGGACCGGCATTTCAAGGGAGGAAGTGAAGGCCGGAGCGCTGGCGATCGTGATCTTCGCCCTCGGCATCCTGGTGGTGTATCTGGTGCTGGCCGGACAGTACGAGAGCTACAGCGATCCTTTGATCATTCTGATGACGGTGCCCACCGCCATGCTGGGAGCCCTTGCCTTCCTGGCCGTCCGGGGTGAAGTGCTCAATATCTATGCCCAGGTGGGTCTGGTCATGCTGATCGGGCTGGCGGCCAAGAACGGGATCCTGATCGTGGACCTTGCCAACCAGCGCATGGCGGAGGGGATGAGCGCGGTGGACGCTGCCCGGCAGTCCGCCATCTCCCGGCTGCGACCGATCCTGATGACGGCGATCTCCTCGCTGTTCGGCTTCCTGCCGCTGGTGTTCGCCAGCGGTGCCGGCGCCCGCAGTCAGTCTTCCCTGGGCACCGTGGTGTTCGGCGGATTGCTGGTCGCCACCCTGCTCTCCCTGTTCGTGGTGCCGGTGTTCTATGTGGTGATGAAGCAGTGGCTTGGATCTTCCCGAGCCAACGATCCGGAGGCAGAGCTCCGATGATGCGCTTCAGGGGCCGCCCGGTGGTGGTCGCCCTCCTGCTGGGGGGCGGGCTGGGAGCCTTCGTCGCCCTCCTCCTGCAGGTGGCGGTGCGCAACACGCCGGTGGTGGTCAATCCGGGCACGTTCTTCTGGTGGCTGATCCTGCTGAGTTCGTGCGGTGCCGTTGCCGGTTTGGCCCTGGAATCGGTGCGGCAGCTGCAGGTCGGCAGTGCGGAGCCGGAGTTCCGCAGGCGGCCGGCAGGTGCTCGCAGAGCCCATCCAGCCCCGGCGAATGCCGCGGTGGAGGATCGGCCGCATGGTTCCCCCAGCCCACCGGGGGTGGCGGAACGATCCGGAGAGGCAGGGCTGGATGGGCAGCCGTGATCGGCCCGGATGGCCCTTCACGGCCGTCGGCAACGGGGGGGTGGCTCCCACCCGGTCACCCATGGGATGGTGCCCAGCCTGGTGAAAAGCTCGATCACCGAAAGGGCCACCGCCAGCCCCAGTGCCCACCAGAATGGAATCACCTGAGACAGGCACCGAAGGCAACGACGATCCCACCGGTCCACCCTGGCCAGAATTCCGGGGGGCCCCTGGCTGAGAAACTGCCATCCAGGCAGCAATGACCTATTACTGAACTCATTCATGACCTATTGCCTCGGTTACTGGCTGGAGCAGGGGCTGGTGCTGGCCTCCGATTCCCGCACCAATGCGGGGGTGGACTACATCTCCAGCTACAGCAAGATGCATGTGTTCCAGCCGGGTCCTGATCGGCTGTTCGTGCTGCTGGCGGCAGGAAGTCTGGCCACCACCCAGGCGGTGATCAGCTGGATCCGCCGCGATCTCGACCATGTCGCCGACCATGAGGCGGGGTCTGGCAAGGATCTGCGCCACTGCGACTATCTCTTCCAGGCGGCGGCTTACATCGGCCGTGTCAATGTGGCTGTTCAGAAGGAGAACGAGGCGGCCCTGCGGGAGGCGGGGGGCAGCGGCGGAGCTTCCTTCATCCTGGGTGGGCAGATCGGCAGCGAGCCCCATGGGCTCTATCTCATCTACTCCGAGGGCAATGCCATCATGGCGACGCGTGAAACGCCCTACCTGCAGATCGGCGAGAGCAAATACGGCAAGCCGCCGCTTGACAATGTGGGCCATACGAATCTCTCCCTCGATGATGCCGCCCGGCTCTGCCTGATTTCGGAAGTGCTCACCCAGCGTTCCAATCTCAGCGTGGGTCCACCGTTCGAGCTGGTCATGATCCCCGCCGACAGCCTTGCGATCTCCCACCAGATGAAGCTGGAGGCCGACGCACCCGAACTCTCCGAGATGATCGACACCTGGAGTGATGCCCAGCGGGAGGCCCTCTATCGCCTGCCCCGTTTCCCCTGGGAGCGGGCCGAAGCGGCGTAGAGGTGGAGGACCCTCTGCCGCGCTCGAACGTGACTGACTGGGTCTCGACCGGCCACCTGCCCAGGGAGGCTGTCGTGCAGCCGTTGGTGGCCGAAGCCCACCACCGCTTCCGCCCCGTCGCGGAGGGAGAGGTGGCCACCTACATCCCGGCCCTGGCGACGGCCTGCCCTTCAATTCCGTGCTCGCCGTGGAACGCAGCGGCGAAGGGCTCTCCTATCCGATGGGAACGCCGGGGCGATCGGGCCGTCTATGCGTCGGAGCTGGCCACGGACCGGCGCAATGCCGGCATCGCCTCCCGGCTCAGTGAGCAGGAGCGCATCTGGGAAGAATGCCGACCCCAGCGGCAGCACGATGAAGGCCTTGTACGAAGCTCCGTACCGTCGGTCACCGCGATCATGGTGGTCATGGCGGCAGGGGTGGAGCCCAGTGAGATGCCGCTGAAGCCGGCGGCGATCAGGGCGGCGTCGTAGGTGCCACCAGGCAGGGTGAACTCCTGCAGCAACCGTGATCGACTGTTGAGATCCTTACCGAGGAAAAGAACGAGAATCCCCAGAGTCACCGTAAGGGTTGCGTGATGCGGCCCCCACGCCGAGACGCACCTCGGGGCTGCGTGGAAATTGCCGGTAAGCCCGGTTGACGCTGACCAGGTTGCCGCTGCAGGCGTCATGGTCCTCTGCACAGAGCGGCTCATCGGGCCGGGCTCACTTCCTCAGCGGCCCGGTCACGGGCCTTGAAGGCGGCAATGGCCGTCGGCAGGGTGGGGAAGAACCACTGGGGACCGATCCGCTCCACAACCCCCGCCCGCGCCAGCTGCCGGTACAGGTCCTGCTTGACCCGGGCAAGGCCGAAGACGATCCCCCGGGTGGCCAACGTCTCCTGCAGCTCCATCACCGCATCGGTGGCGGTGATGTCGATCTCCACGATCGCCTCCGCATTGAGCACGAACCACTCCACCGTTGCCTGCTCCGCGTCGACCGCCTCCAGGGCCCGGGTGCGGAAATGCTCGGCATTGGCGAAACAGAGCGGCGCGTCATAGCGGTAGAGAACGAGACCGGGAATCGTGGTGGCCCCCTCCCAGTCGCTCACGTCATGCAGGCCGGCCAGATGGGGAACTTGCCCCATCACAGCATCGTTCGGTCGCATCAGCCGGGCGAACAGATCGATCACCGACAGCGCCACCGCCAGCCCGACGCCAACAAGGATGTCGGTGAGGAGCACCCCGGCGAGGGTGATCAGCGCCAGCCTGAACTCACTGAGCTTGAAGCGACGCATCCGATTGAATTCGGCGATGTCGATCAGGCGGAGCGCGGCGTAGATCACGATCGCCCCCAGGGTCGCCTTGGGAAACAGCGCCAGCACCGGTCGCAGGAACAACAGCACCAGCAGCACCACCACGAAGGCCACCAGTGAGAAGAGCTGGGAGCGGCTGCCCAGGGATTCGCCGATGGCCGTGCGGCTGCCGCTGCTGCTCACCGGAAACCCCTGCATCAGACCGTTGCCCACGTTGAGGGCACCCAGCGCCAGCAGTTCCTGGTTGGCGTCGATGCGGTAGCCCCCCCGGGTGGCGAACGAGCGGGCCGTGAGCACGTTGTCGGAGTAGCCCACCAGGGCGATGCCCACGGCCGTGGAGATCAGGTATTTCAGCTTCTCGACTGAGACCCCCGCCGGCAGGCCGAAGTGCGGCAGCCCGGCCGGGATCTCCCCGATCACGACGACGCCGCCCTGATCGAGATGCCAGAGCGACACGGCGGCCACCGACAGCAGCACCGCCAGCAGGGGGCCCGGGGCATTGGGAAAGCGGCGCTGGATCAGGAGCAGGAACACCAGCACCCCGAGCGCCAGCAGCAGGGTCGGGGGATGGATCTCGCCGGGGCGGCGCGTCAGTTCCAGGAGCTGACCGAGCAGGGACTCGGACTCCATCTTCATGCCGCAGATCTTGCCGATCTGGCCGGTGATCATGATCACGGCCACCCCGGCCATGTAACCCACCAGAACCGGCTTGGAGAGCAGATCGGCGAGGAAGCCGAGCCGGGTCAAGGCTCCCAGGAAGCAGACAAGGCCCACGAACAGGGCCAGCAGGCTCGCCAATCCGGCATAGGCCACGGGGTCCCCAGCGGAGATGGGGGCGATCGCTGCCGCCGTCATCACGGCTGTGGTGGATTCCGGCCCCACCGAGAGCTGGGGAGAGGAGCCGATCAGGGCATAGAGGAGCATCGGCGGCAGGATCGCCCAGAGACCGTGGATCGGGGCCACTCCGGCCAGCTCCCCGTAGGCCATGCACTGCGGCACCAGATAGGCAGCCACAGTGATTCCTGCCAGCACGTCACCCCGCAACCAGGCGGGCTGGTAGGCGCGCAGACGTCGAAGGCCAGGCAGCCAACCGGTGAATCGGCTGCCATTCGGCTGGGGTGCCATCGCCCCGCGCCGGTTCAGGTGATCACGGTGGGCCGATCCATCCCGGTGCGGTGGCGGATTTCAGCCAGCTCATCGATGGCGCGGATCAGATCCCCGAGAGCGAGCTGGGGATCCTGGGCCAGATCACCGGAGGAAGGCACGTAGCTCTCCAGATACACCCGCAGGGTGGCGCCCTGGGTGCCGGTGCCCGAGAGGCGCAGCACCACGCGGCTGCCGTCCTCGAGAAGGAGCCGGAGCCCCTGCCCCCGGGTCTGGGCACCATCCACCGGGTCGATGTAGCTGAAGTCGTCGGCGGTTTCGATCGTGCGACCGGCGAAGGAGGCCCCGTTCAGGCCGGGCAGCATCCCCTTCACCCGCTCGTAGAGATCGTGGGCGGCGTCGCTGGGAATGGCCTCGTAGTCGTGGCGGGAGTAGTAGTGCCGCCCGAACCGGCTCCAGTGCTCCGCCATCACCTCGGCAACCGACACGCCGCGCACCGCCAGGATCTGCAGCCAGAAGAGCACCGCCCAGAGGCCGTCCTTCTCGCGGATGTGATCGCTGCCGGTGCCGAAGCTCTCCTCGCCGCAGAGGGTGATGCGGCCGGCATCGAGCAGGTTGCCGAAGAACTTCCAGCCCGTCGGGGTCTCGAAGCAGTCGATCCCCAGCTCCCGGGCCACCACATCCACCGCGGCACTGGTGGGCATCGAGCGGGCCACCCCGGCCAGGCCGCCGGCATAACCCGGAGCCAGGGTGGCGTTGGCGGTGAGCACGGCCAGGCTGTCGCTGGGGTTCACGAAGCAGCGGCGGCCCAGGATCATGTTGCGGTCGCCGTCGCCGTCGCAGGCGGCACCGAAGTCGTAGCTGTCGCTCTCCAGCAGCAGGGCAGCCAGTTCGTGGGCGTAGGTGAGGTTGGGATCGGGGTGGCCGCCGCCGAAATCCTCCAGGGGGATGCCGTTGCGCACGGTGCCGGCCGGCGCGCCCAGCAGCTCCTCGAAGATGCGGATGGCATAGGGACCGGTGACGGCATGCATGGCGTCGAAGGCCAGGCGAAAATCACCGCGGAGCAGATCGGCGATGCGCCCGAAGTCGAACAGCCGGCCCATCAGGGCCACGTAGTCCTCCACCCCGTCGATCACCTCCACCGCCATGGTGCCGATGCGGCTGGTGCCGGGGGCGTCCAGCGGCAGGGAAGGGGCATCGACGATCCGGTATCCCTCCAGCTCCAGGGTGGCGGCATGGATGGCATCGGTGATCGATTCGGGTGCCGGACCGCCGTTGGCACCGTTGACCTTCACACCGAAATCGCCTTCGGCACCGCCGGGGTTGTGGCTGGCCGAGAGGATGATGCCGCCGATCGCCCCGTGGCTGCGGATCAGGTGGGAGGCCGCGGGCGTGGAGAGGATGCCGCCGCTGGTGGTGATCAGGCGTCCGATGCCGTGGGCGGCCGCCATGCGGGCGATCACGTCGATCGCCCGGCGGTTGCCGTAGCGGCCGTCCCCTCCCAGGACGAGGGTTCCCCCCTCCGTGCCCGGAAGCACCCGCAACACCGCCTCCACGAAGCTTTCGAGATAGTGGGGCGTCTCGAACTGCCGGCTGCTCTTGCGCAGCCCCGAGGTGCCGGGCTTCTGGTCGGTGAAGGGTGCCGGCAGGGAAACCCGATGGAGGGCGGCTTCGCTGGGGGCGGGCGGTTGGCTGCCCTGGACACGGCTGGTCATGGGCTGGGCCCTCAGGGGGGTGAATGGCAAGGTCCCAAAGTTAGTCCTGTGGATACGCCGGCTTCGGTGACGCAGCGCTCGCGCAGCCGGTAGCCTTTGGCCGACAAGGTTTCTGCGAGGTCATCCATGCGGATCGAGGCCATCCTGCCCACGGCCACCCTGCTGGCGGCCTCTCTCCTCTGGAGCCCGGAGGCCCTGGCCGGCCCCGGAGCTGGGAAGGCGAAGTCCTACCCCGATGCCGTGCGCCAGGCCCGGGTGGCGGCGGAAGCGGTGCTGGCCCGTTCCGGAACCCAGAGTTGCCTGCGGGGCAAGCTGAATCGTGCCCTGCTGCGTCTCTCGGCAAGTTGCGCCGCCGCAGGCGAGGACAATTCCCTCTGCAGCCTGGCCGACAAGGCCGTGGTGGTGACCCCCATGAACCTCGCTTTCATGGACGCGACCTCCCGCAGCCTGCTGGAACTCACCGCACCCGAGCAGGCCTCCACCCGTTGAAGACCCTCTCGGGCAGTCAGGCTCCGGCAGCCAAGCCGGACCTGCCCAGGGGGAGGGAAGCCCGGAGATCCTGACCTCCCTGCGGGGCTTCAGTTCCCAGCGGGTCTTCAGTTCTCACCGGGACCGATCAGTCTGAGACCGCCCGCGCTCCCCGGCCCTCCGCCGCCGGTCTTTTCCTTGGCTTCCGCCTGCTGCTGTCGGCAGAAGACCAGCAGATCCTGGGCCGCCTGATCGATCGGATCCCTGCGGCTGAAGCTGTTGGAGGGGGCCACCGTGGCCCGCTGGCGGATCGCCCAGAGGGCGTCCTTGCAGCTGGCGGGGAGGCGGGGATGATCCAGCAGCGGGTCGGCGAGGGCACGGGCGCTGTCACAGGATTCGGCCGTGTTCTCGCGCCCGCAGGTGAGGGTGATCAGCCTCAGCTTGCGGAAGGTTTCGGAGGGGGGAAACACCTGGGGATCGGGAGCGGCACGCAGGCTCCCCGGCCCAAGCAACGGCAGGGTGGCTGCCCCCATCACCCCCATCACCTTCAGCAGGGGGATAAGGGCGCGGGCACGACGGCGGGCACCCCGGGGGGAAGGAGAGCCGATCGTGGAGTTCCGGGCCATGGCAGGGCGGGCAAGGCTTCCATCATGCTGCTCCCGGCAGGGGCAGTCCATGGCGCAGCAGGTGCTGGTCACCGACCCAGCGCCGGGCCACCACAGGGCCGCTCCAGGAGGCCGTGGTCGCCAGCAGCCGCCGGATCCAGTCCTGACGTCGCAGCAGTTCTCCCCGGCTGGCTTCCTGGTGCTGAAGCCTCTGGATCGTGAGGATTTCCGGCGACCTCTCCGCCTGCACCTGCGCCAGGGCGGCATCGATCGCCGCGGCGGTGCCCTGGCGCAGCGCCGGCACCAGCCGTTCGGCCGTCACCAGGGCGTCGCGCAGGGCCATGTTGATTCCCTGTGCCCGCACGGGGCTCATCGGGTGGGCCGCATCACCCAGCAGGAGGAATCCGGGGCGATGCCAGCAGGGTGCCCATCCCACCCGTACCGGCAGCCGCAGGGGAGGCTCCACCGCAGCCGCAGGGATCTTCTCCAGCAGGGTGGCCAGTTCCCTGGGACTGTTGTCCGCCCAGGCTCTCGGCCAGCCGTGTGGGGGTGCAGGGGTGGCCTGGGCAGGCGGCAGGGCCCAGCCGAGCTGCACCGCATCGGAGCTGGTCTCGAACAGGGCAAAGCTGCCGGATGGGCCCACCATCGTGATGAACCTTCCGTCAAGCCAGTCGGCCACCCCCTCGCAGGCGGGCCTGGGGAGGCGAAACCAGAGCACGTCGATCGGGCTGGGACCCGACTTCAGGCGGAGATCCGCCTGCTGTCTCAACTGGGAGCCCCGTCCGTCGCAGGCCACCACCAGATCAGCCTGCAGCCGGGTGCCATCCGCGAGTCGCACCCCATTGATCCGCCCATCGAGTCTGCCCAGCTCCGTTGCCGCCGATCCGCAGTGAAGCCGGAAGCCGGAGTGGAGGCTGGCCTCGCTCACCAGGTGCGACAGCAGCCCCGGCTGATCGATCAGGGTGCAGGGCCGGGGGCTCGCCATCGGTTCGAGGATCTCGAACAGCAGGCGACCCTCGAGGAAGAAGGTCCAGCCCCGAAGTTCCCGCTGGCGGATCGGTGCCGGCAGCGGCCAGAGGTTCATTCGCGCCAGAGCCTCCAGACCGCTCGGCATCAGGGCTTCACCCCGAAAGTGCCGATGGAGCTGGAGGTGTTTCTCGACCAGATCGACCGCGATCCCCTGGCGGGCCAGCAGCAGGGCGAGGCTTGCCCCCGCAGGCCCAGCCCCCACGATCAGGACACGGGCGCTCAGGTGAAGGAGTTGTAGTTGCGGCTTGCCTCGGAGTCCGAGGTGTCCACGCCGAGGAGGGAGTGCTTCTTGGTGAGGAGATAGTCGACAAGCTCCTGCTGGAGAGTGAGCAGTTCGCTGGTGCAGCCCCGGAATGCGGCGCGATGGCGGATCTCATCGTGCCGCGTGTGCAGATCACGAAGCATCAGGTTGATGGCATCGAGATGGGGGGAATGGATGCGGGAGGATGGCACCGGATCCATCGCAACTCCTTGGTTCTACGGGCGTGATTCGATCGTAGGCTGAGCTGCGGCCGCGCAGATCACCGGCTCACCGGAAGTTCCGCCACTGCTGCAGGTGTGCCGCTGCCACAGCTGCGCCGCTGGCGATCCACCTTGCGGCGCAGACGGGCCGTCACCCCCAGCTCCGCTCCCCGCCAGAGGCGATCCATCTCCGCCTGGAAATGCTTCGCAAGAATCGGTGAGTCGATCAGCAGCAGGGTCTCATCGTTCTGATGGGCTGCCGAGGGGCTCCAGTTGAAGCTTCCGGTGATCACCCGACGGCTATCGAGCACAGCGAATTTGTGGTGCAGTTTGTCGCCGCCGGCGAGCCTTGGGGTGCCGACCCCTTCGAGGGGTTGTTGCCAGGGCCGATTCCCCGCCTCAAGGCGGCAGCGATGATCCGGCAGACTCACGCCCAGCAGATCGAGGACCTCGCTGAAGGACCGGTTGGCGAATCCCGGATCCGCCAGCAGCCGGATCCGGATCCCTCTGTGCTTCAGGGTCCCGAGAGTGTCGGCCAGGTTCTGGCCGGAAAAGACGAACAGGCACAGGTCGGCCGTGCGCCTCACCCCGCTGAGCTGGTTCTGGATCCAGGTGAGGCCCTGGTGGGGATCGGAGCGTCGATGGGGTGCGAAGAGCACTTCCACCGGGGTGCCGGCCACCATCACCCGCCGCGGGCCACCACCCCCTTTTGCCAGCCCGAAGCGGCTGTCGGGCCTGCCCCCGGGACCGTCTCCCCACAGGCGGGCGAATTCACCGGCGAATACCCCGGCCAGTTCCCGGCTTTCGAAGCGAAGCAGATGGTTCACATTGCCCCGTGTGCGCGGATCGTCGGGATCGCCATGGATCCCGGAGGGGCTGAAGTTGGCCGAGCCCGTGACCACCAGCCTCCGGTCGACCACAAGGAATTTGTGATGCATCAGGCCGCTGCCGGCACTGCCGTCGGCGGTGTCATCGATCAGGGGAACACCTCCCCGGCGCAGCATCGCCACCGCATCGCCCTGGCCCAGCGCCTCGAGCTGGGCGCGGCGCCGGCGCTGGCGGGGCGTGAGATCGGCGGGATGCTGCTCGCTCCACGGGGTGGCATAGGTGTTCTCCAGAACCACCCGCACCCTCACACCCTGGCGCCGACGGGCCACCAGCGCCTCCGCCACCCGGGGGAGAGACAACTCCTGCACGGCAACCAGGATCTCGTGGCGGGCGCCACGGATGCTTTCCAGCAGCAGTGCCTCCAGATCATCTCCCTGCCGCCAGCGGTGACTCACCGGGCTGAGATAGCGGTGCTCCGCCCGATGGTTGAAGGCCACCCGGATCCCCGGGGGCAGGCGAAGATCGGCCGGGGCGCCGCCGCTGAGGGTGGCGGTGGCACTGCCGCAACCGCTCACGAGAATCGAAGCCAGCAGCAGGGTGAGCGGTGCCTTCCAAGGCAGGGCCGTTTTGCCGGTGTGAGGAGGAGGCATGGGTCACGGGTGCCGTGCCGGTTGCACGCTGTCCCCAGGATTCCCGCCGCCCGACCGTCGACCGGCCGTTCGTGGTCAGTGGGGCGCTTCCGGCATCTCGGCGGTGCGCAACATGGTCACGAACCAGAGGGATCCGATCATCACCGCTCCGAGCACTCCAGCCGCGATGCCGACGCGGAGCATCAGCAGAGGGACCACCAGGGGGAAGGCCAGGGATCCGGCCAGGGGCGTGAGGGCGACGAAGGCCTTGATCGGGGTCCGGTTCGGGGCTTCCTGTCCCATCGGGGTAGTCACGAGCGGAGAGGGCTGCGGGGCTGGAAGGTCAGAACCATTCAGGGACCGCCTGACTGGAGGGATTGCTGTTGTCCTCCGGGGTGGTGCGAAGGAATTCGAGGGTGATGTTGCGCTTCTGTTCGCCGTCGGCGGCGACGGCCTCGATGGCATAGAGCTGGCGGCCGTCGCGGAAGGGCACCTGGATGCGGAAGGTGCCCTCAGCGGAGAGGGGCACTTCTTCCTCACCGATGGTGAGGCGGGCGGCGGGATCGGTGGCGCCGTAGACGATCAGCTCGGCATCGGCGACGAGCCAGAA
Source organism: uncultured cyanobacterium (assembly GCA_963847745.1). GTDB lineage: Bacteria > Cyanobacteriota > Cyanobacteriia > PCC-6307 > Cyanobiaceae > Cyanobium. Next base: position 180,238 of record CAWKAW010000022.1, read on the forward strand.
GGAGCGCTGGCGGGGTGCGACGCCTCCGATTCCGGAGTCGCTGCGGCCGGAGGCCCAGAGGCCGGCGCCGGAGGCATGGAGAGCGGCGTGCTGCCCGGAGCTGTCCTCGATTTCATGGAAGGCTTCCGAACCGCGGCCGAGGCGGCGCCAGCGGGAAGTGGCGCTCTGGTAGAGGCGCTCGTGCAGCCCGGAGTCGGCGGGTTCGATCGTGGGAATGGGGAGGGTGGAGGCGGGAGCGGATTCGAGGGAGAAGGGAACGAACTGATCGAGGATCTGCTCGGAGGGGTGGAGAGCGGGAACGCGGGCGATGGAGGAGAAGGCCAGGGAGATCCAGCCGCCGCTGCTGCCGCCCTTGCGGTAACCGAGCTCGACGCGGTAGTCGCGATCGGAGAGGGGAACGGGGAGGTACCACTCGGTGGCGTGGGAATCGACCACGACCTCCTGGAGGGTGTGGGGATGGGAGGACCCGGCGGCCAGCCCGGTGACGTCGGCGACGCGGAGAGCGAGCTGGGAGGCGCCTGCGGCGAGGGCGCCCTGACGATCGGAATCGGAGATTTCCCAGAAGACATAGGCCCACTGGGGATCGCGGGGGAGGAAGACGACGCGGGTTTCGGCGGCGGGCCGGGGGGCGGGAGCCATCTCCGCTTCGATGGCCTCCAGACTGGCGCCTGAGCCGGCAGGAACGGAGATTTCCCGAGGCTCTGGTTCGGCTGCTCCAGGATCACGGGAACTGATCGCCTGGACCAGTTCGTCCTTGGATTTCCGGCTGTAGAGAGTGACGCCAAGATCGCTGGCGATCTGGCGGAGCTGACGCAGGGTCATCATTGCCAGGGAGGCCAGAGTCTTCTGGGTCACAGCGATTTAGATTTCGTTTGGGATCATTCTCGCCGACTCACCCGCTGAAGAGACGGTCGGCGCCCAGGGGTCAGCATCTTCTGACGGCTGCTCGCCCGCCTGGGCCCCGGCCTGGTGGGCTGAGGCCTGGATCCTCCTGCGCTCACGCCGGCTTCCGTTGCCGCCCGGAAGCAAAGCAGAGGGGCGGCAGGATGTGGCGGCGCGTGTGGACTCAGCGGCCGATGCTGCGGTAGGGGACCTTGGAGAGGTAATCCATGCCGGTGTTCCCCATGGCCCCTCCCACGCCGCGCAGGGCAGGCAGGGTGCGCACCCAGGGGAGGTAGTCCTCCGGGAAACCGCCGCGCCGCTGCTGGGCCCGCTCCGGGAAGGACCTTGCCGTGCCGGTGTAGACGATCTGAGGGAAGCCGAGGATGCCCCGGTAGTAGGCGTCGTAGCGGGGGGAGGTGAGATTGAAGGGGGTTTCTCCCACCTCCCGGGAGCCGACCACCCGGTTGCGGTGATAGGGGACCGTGTCGTAGCCGAAATTCTCGAGGTATTCCTGGGAGTCGAGGATGTCGTCGACCATCCCTTTCACGCCCCGGGTCATCAGCACGGCCGACCAGGCGATCTCCTCGGATTTGCCGTGGACGGGGCGGCCCAGGAGTTTCTCGACCAGATGGCGAGCAACCTTGTAATTGCTGTTGAGGTTGTAGAAGCTGCGGTTGAAGGTGTCGGAAAGGCAGAGGGAGCGGATGAAATCCCGCACCGTGATCTGACCGTCGCGCAGCTGGCATTCCAGGGTGCGGTCACGGTCGACCTTGAAGGCATGGAAGAAGATCTGGCGGTAGGCCGCCTCGATCACAAAATTCTGATCCTCGCGATCCATGGCCTTTTCCATGGACACAGCCTTCGGATCCTCATCGGAACCCACCCGAAGCGGATTCACCCGGGAGTTCTGGCTTGTGGGTGCGTACTTGAGGAGGGGGAGAGCCACGCGTGGTCAGGCATCCGTCGCTGGCGATCGTAGAAGTGAGGCTGCGGCGGGCCCGGGGGCTTCGGGCCATGCCATACAGACCGTAACGTTGGGCACCGGATTTCCTCTCCCTGTTCACCAGCCCAGGGGGGAGATCGGCTCCTCCCCCAGACCCGTGGGCGGCACTGGGGATACGGTTGCCGTGGGGCCACCTTCCTGCCCGCCGGCATCGGCCGGCAACCGGGTCTCCACGCAGAAGGAGGCTGTGTTGGAGAGCCCTTCCACGGTGCTGATCCGCAGCCGCACATCCGGACCGGCGAAGCTGAACCGTTCGATGCTGCTCATGGTCTCGTACTCGGTGGTGAGGAGCAGTCCGTCCTCGTCGTCCATGGAGAAACGGCCGGCGACGGGCGCCGTCTCGGCATAGCCCCGATCCCGCAGCAGCAGGCCCTCCCTGCCCCGCTCGTCGGTGGGAATCAGCGCGAAGAAGCTCTCCCCCTCGTGGGCCTCTCCGGCCTTGTCCCATGCCATGGACCCGCTCCAGCGGACCCGGCACCCTCCCACGACACCAGCGGGATCCCTTCCGTGCATGGCGGCGATCTCGATCAGGCGGGCATCGCTTTCGCTCAGGTCGACGACCTCGATGTAGGAGGCCCCCGCCTCCGCCCGACGATGGAGAAGGTGGTGGCTGCTGCGCAGGGAGCGCCAGCGGCCGCAGCTCAGCCGAAAGAAGCTGATGGCGTCTTGGATGGATTCGCTCACGGGTCGGTGGTGGCTGCAGCGATGATCGCAAGCTGTTCCCTGTCGCGGCCCCGGCTGCTTCCGCGTGGTCGCTGCATTCGCCAACGGATCTTCCGGCGCGGCGGCGGCCGCACTCGCTGCGGCCCTCTGCTGGACCCTGGCCAGCCTGCTCTGGCGGCGGCTGCCCACCTCCCTGCCCGCGGTCAGCCTCAACCTGCTGAAGAATCTGCTCGCCTTCGCTCTGCTGCTGCCCCTGGTCGTTTTCCTGCCCTGGCAGATGCCCCTGCCCACGCTGCTGCTGCTGGCCCTCAGCGGTGTGGTGGGGATCGCCCTGGGGGACAGTCTCTATTTCGCCGCCCTGCGCAGGCTGGGTACGAGACGCACCCTCACCCTCGATGCCGGTGGTCCCGCCGTGACTGCCGTGGCTGGGGTGGCCCTGCTGGGGGAAGTTCCCCGCCCGGAGCAATGGCTGGGGATCGCCCTGATCAGCCTCGCGGTGCTGCTGGTCGCCCTTCAGCGCCCAGCTTCGACAGCGTCCTGGGTCCTGGCCCCCCGCGGCCGTTCCCCCCACTTGGGAGTGGTTCTTGCCCTCTCCGCCCTTGTCTGCGGGAGTGCCGGAGCTCTGCTGGCCCGCGCCGCCCTGCGGGGGGGAGACCTGTCCCCTCTGCAGGCAGCCAGCGTGCGACTGGGAGCGGCCGCCCTCGTGCTGTTGCCGCTCCTGTCCCGCATCCCCCCTCCGGGGCGCCGGCCCAGGCCGGCTCAGAGACGCTGGCCGCTGCTTCTGCTCGCCACCCTGCTGGGCACCTGTGCCGGGATCGCTCTGCAGCAGAAGGCTCTGGCCGGCTTGCCCGGCGGTCTCGCGGTGGCCCTCCTCTCCACGGCACCGGTGATGGCCCTGCCGCTGGCCTTCCTCGAGGGTGATGCCCCAGGCAGGGTGGGGATCCTGGCGGCCCTTGCCGCCCTGCTTGGCGTCAGCCTGGTGGTGGGGATCCTGTCGCCTCCAGGGGCGTGAGCCGTTCGTCGGCGAGCTGGCGCGTCCAGGCCACCAGATCGGAAAGCTGGAGGGCCATCGGCGTCGTTCCTCCGGCCAGGGAGATGGTTTCGAGCTGGGCGGCCAGATTCTGCATCTGAGCAAGAAAGGCCTGCTGAAAGTGGGAATCCGCCGCGATCGCGCCCTGGCGTGCGGCCCATGCGGCGATCATCTCCGGCTCGGGAACCTTCCCTTCAGACCTGCCGCAGATTTCCTGAAGGGTCCGCAGGCCATGGGCCAGCAGGCGCAGGTGGTGGCGTTCCAGGGCGGGGAGCAGGGTGCTTTCGAGCTCCTCGATCTCGGCTTGCGTGAGCAGGGTCAGGCTCCTTCAGCAGGATGGCTGTTCAAGGCCGTGGGCACGTTTCCGGGGGGGCGGAGAGGAGAGGGGACTGATCCGGAACCCGCAGGAGTGGCCTTTCTCCAGGCGCCAGTGCACCCTCTCCACCCGGCAATCCGGGAAGGTATGCCGCAGCAGCTGCAGCTCCTGATCGCACAGCACGGGGAACTCCTGGGCGATGCGCATCACGGAGCAGTGGAATTCGCTCAGCAGCCAGGCATCCGCAGCTTCAGCCGAGGGGAGGCTGTCGGGCCGGGTCTCCTCCTTGCTCTCCCTCCTGCATTCGGCCAGGTAGCCCTCCCGCCGACGCAGTTCCACCAACTGGCCCAGCCGGTGGGGGAGAGGGCCGTTGCCGATCTGCCGCCTGTACTCCTCGGCTTTTTCGAGCGCCTGACGCCGCAGCAGCAGTTGCAGGGAGTCAGCCGGCATGCTGGCGGCCAGGGACTGCAACAGTCCCAGGGCGAACTGCTCACTGCCGTCGGGAAAGCGGGCCCTGCCCGATTCAGTGAGGCGCCAGCGGTTGGTGGGACGACCGGGACCTGCCTGGGCAGGACTCGCTTCCACCAGGCCATCCTCCTCAAGGCTGCGCAGATGACGTCGCATCACCTGAACCGAGACTTCCAGCCGAGAGGCAAGCTGGGAAGCGGTTCGGTCGGCTTCACGAAGCAGCTGAGCCAGAACCGCCTCGCGGGTGGGCGTTGCGGCAGCGTGATCGGCGCCGATCATCCCTGGGGGTTGGGGAGGGATCTGGGTTGGGGCGCCCATGGCTCACACCGGTTGGTTCCACGATGCCACGGTTGAAGCTGGCCTGTGGCAAGGGGGCGGGGCCTCACAATGGTCATGCCCCCACCGGCGGCACCGTTGCCCTAGGCTCCCCGGTAACGAAACCTCATGGTTTCGTAATTCGCCGCCGGTGCGCGCTCCCACCCCGTTCCTGCTTCATGTCCGACGCCGCCCCTTCTTCCCCCACCGCTCCTGCTCCGACCAGCGAGAGCCTGGAGGTGATCCGCAGGTTCGCCGAGACCTACGCCCAGCGATCCGGCACCTACTTCTGTGTGGATCCCGGTGTGACCGCCGTTGTGCTTGAAGGGCTGGCCCGCCACAAGGATGAACTCGGCGGCGCTCTCTGCCCCTGTCGGCACTACGAGGACAAGGAAGCGGAAGTGGCGCAGGCCTTCTGGAACTGTCCCTGCGTGCCGATGCGGGAACGTAAGGAATGTCATTGCATGCTTTTCCTCACCGAAGACAATGCGTTCCGGGGCGACAAGCAGACGATCTCGCTCGAAGAGGTCAAATCCCTTACATCCGGCTGATCCATCCCCATGAGTAGCAGCGCCACGATCGGAGACCTTGTCAGCCAGCCGTACAAATACGGTTTTGTCACGGAGATCGAAACCGAGAAGATTGACAAGGGCCTGAGTGAAGATGTCGTTCGCCTGATTTCTGCCAAGAAGCAGGAGCCACCCTTCCTTCTTGATTTTCGGCTGCGTGCCTATCGTCATTGGTTGACAATGCAGGAGCCGGATTGGGCTGCTCTCGGTCATCCGGTGATTGACTATCAAGACATCATCTACTATTCGGCTCCCAAAAGTCAGAACAAGAAGGCCAGTCTGGATGAGGTTGATCCCAAGCTCCTCGAGACCTTCGATAAGCTCGGCATTCCCCTCAATGAGCAGAAACGACTGTCCAATGTTGCTGTGGATGCAGTCTTCGACAGCGTTTCCATTGCCACCACCTTCAAAGAGAAGCTTGCTGAGCATGGCGTTGTCTTCTGTTCGATCAGTGAAGCGGTCAAGGATCACTCGGACCTGATAGAAAAGTATCTGGGCAGCGTGGTGCCAAGCAATGATAATTTCTTCGCCGCCTTGAATTCTGCCGTTTTCAGTGATGGCTCTTTCGTGTACATCCCGAAGGGGGTTGAGTGCCCGATGGAGCTCTCCACCTATTTTCGCATCAATTCGGGTGATACCGGGCAATTCGAACGAACGCTGATCGTGGCGGAAGAGGGTGCTTCCGTGAGCTATCTGGAGGGTTGCACCGCCCCGATGTTTGACACGAATCAGCTTCATGCAGCCGTTGTGGAGCTTGTTGCCATGGATGATGCTTCCATCAAGTATTCAACGGTGCAGAATTGGTATGCTGGAGATGATAAGGGTGTGGGCGGTATCTATAATTTTGTCACCAAGCGTGGTCATTGCCGAGGCAATCGCAGCCGCATCAGCTGGACCCAGGTCGAGACCGGATCTGCCATCACCTGGAAGTACCCCAGTTGTGTACTGCTGGGCGCAGATTCGGTGGGTGAATTCTATTCTGTGGCCCTCACCAACAATCGTCAGCAGGCTGATACCGGCACCAAGATGATTCACGTGGGGCCCCGCAGCCGCTCCACGATTGTGAGCAAGGGGATCAGTGCCGGTCATTCCTCCAATACCTACCGGGGTCTTGTCCAGATTGCCCCCCGCGCCGTCGGCGCCAGGAATTACAGTCAGTGCGATTCCATGCTGATCGGTGATCAGGCTGCAGCCAATACCTATCCCTACATCCGCTCCCAGCAGCCTGATTCCAATATCGAACACGAAGCCAGTACCTGTCGGATTTCGGAAGATCAGCTCTTCTACCTTCAGAGCCGAGGTATCGGGTTCGAAGAAGCAGTCTCGATGATGGTGAGTGGGTTCTGTCGGGATGTTTTCAATCAGCTGCCGATGGAGTTTGCTGCCGAAGCAGACAAGCTGTTGGCCCTGAAGCTGGAAGGTTCAGTTGGCTGAATCCGCCGACTTCACCCTCTCTTGAATAACCCTCCTGCTGACCCCCTGCACAGTCCCTTTCTTTTCTTCCTGTTCTGTTCGAAGTGATTCATCCCGACGCTCCCATCCTTCTCGAAATTCGCAATCTTCAGGCGAGTGTAGAGGATCAGCCCATTCTCAAAGGCGTGAATCTCACCATTCGTGCCGGTGAGGTCCATGCCGTGATGGGTCGGAACGGCAGCGGCAAGAGCACTCTCTCGAAGGTCCTTGCAGGCCATCCCGCCTATACCGTAACGGCTGGATCCGTTTCCTACTGCGGCGAAAATCTCCTTGATCTTGCTCCAGAGCAGCGGTCCAGAATCGGGTTGTTCCTGGGCTTCCAGTATCCAGTTGAAATTCCTGGCGTGAGCAATCTCGAGTTCCTGCGGGTAGCCACCAATGCCCGTCGCCTGGAGAAGGGAGAGGAGGAACTCGACACTTTTTCTTTCGAGGATCTGGTGAGGGAGCGGCTCAAGGTGGTGCAGATGGATCCTGCTTTCCTGGAGCGGAGCGTCAACGAGGGGTTCTCCGGTGGGGAGAAGAAGCGCAATGAAATCCTGCAGATGGCTCTGCTCGACCCCTTGGTGGCTGTTCTCGATGAGACTGATTCCGGCCTCGACATCGATGCCCTTCGCATCGTTGCCGGTGGGGTGAACCACCTGGCCCGTCCCGACAATGCCACCTTGCTGATCACCCACTACCAACGCCTGCTCGATGTGATCACCCCTGATTACGTTCATGTGATGGCAGGCGGCAGAATCCTTCGCACCGGCGGCAAGGAGCTGGCCCTGGAGCTGGAACGTCGTGGCTACGACTGGCTCGATCAGGCAGCGGAGGCCCCGCCTTCCCTGCCGACCCCATCCCCGGTCGGGGAGGTGGCGTGATGGTGGCTGCCTTTTCCCCGCCCGGAGCCGCGGTCGCCCGATCCCCGGAAGCTTCCAGCGCCGGCTGGACCGCTGCACTCACGGCTTCCCTGCGCGGAGGCGGGGCCCTGGTGAACGAGCCCTCCGCCGTGCCGCTCGCCCCGCTGCGGTCAGAGGCAATCCTGGCATTGGCCGATCGGCCCCTCCCTTCCCGACGGGAGGAGGACTGGCGCTTCACCCCGACCGATCCGCTGACAGCGATTGCCCCCAGGCTGGTGTCCTCTCCTCCTGATCCGGTCGCTGGCGGCCTGCTTCCCGGCCCCTCTCCCTCCACCTTCCGCCTGGTTCTTGACGGCAGCACCGATCCCCTGGAGGGGGTCACCCTGCCTCCCGGTCTGGCGCCCCTTTCCCCTGAGGAGCTCGAGGCAAACCTCGGCTCCATCCTTGCGCTCACGGGTTGTCGTGACCACTGGCCCGTGCTGCTCAATCAGGCTTGCTCCTCCCGGGTCCTTGGCCTGCGGGTGAGCGGCCCGGTGGCCAGCATCCTGGAGGTGGTGAGTGAGGCCGGTACGGCGGAGGGAATCCTCCCCCTGAGGATCCTGCTGGTGCTGGAGGAGCGGGCCAGCCTGGAACTGCACCAGGTGCATCACGCTTGCGGAGCCAGTCTCACCAGCGTGGTGGTGGAAGCCCGCCTCGATCAGGGCGCCCGCCTGCACCATGGCGTGCTGTCCCGGGGCGGCGATGAAGCTGTGCTCCTGGCCCACCTGGCCGTGGCCCAGGCACCGGAGAGCCACTACGGCCTCTCCAGCCTGAGTTCCCACTGGGGCCTCGTCCGTCTGGAGCCCAGGATCGTTCAGACGGGGGGGCATGCCACGTCCCGTCTGCGCGGTCTTCAGGTCGCCAGGGATCGGCAGGTCGCCGATACCCACAGCCTGGTGCTGTTCGCCGGGCCGGAAGGAAAGCTCGACCAGGTGCACAAGGCCGTGGCCGATGACGCTGCCCACAGCATCTTCAACGGGGCCGTGCGGGTCCCTTGCGAGGCTCAGCGCACCGATGCCTCCCAGCTCAGTCGCAACCTGCTGCTCTCCCAGCGCGCCCGGATCGACACCAAGCCCGAACTGGAGATCGTGGCGGACGATGTGAAGTGTGCCCATGGCGCGACCGTGAGTCGCCTTCAGCAGGAGGAGCTCTTCTACCTGCAGAGCCGCGGCATCGCCGCCGATCAGGCCGCTCGGCTGCTCCTGCGTGGCTTCTGCGAGGAGGTGCTGCGGGAGCTGCCGACAGCAGCGGCGGTCTGGCAGCCTCTTGCGGATCTGCTCAGCCGGGAGGTCGCCCCGCGATGACCCTCACCTCCCCTTCGGCACCTGCGACCCCATCCGACAGCAACGCATCTCAGGTGTGCGTGCCCCTTCCGTCAGCCGAAGCCGGACCCGCCGAGAATCTGGCGGTTCTCACCCGTCCGGATTTTCCTCTGCTGGCCCAGACGGCCTGTCTCGGCCAGCCTCTGATCTATCTGGATTACGCCGCGACGAGTCAGAAGCCTCGCCAGGTCCTCGAGGCTCTGCAGCACTATTACGGACTCGACAACGCCAATGTTCACCGGGGCGCCCACCAGCTCAGTGCCCGGGCGACCGAGGGCTTCGAGGCGGCCAGGCAGAAGGTGGCGGCCTTCATCGGTGCGGCCAACGCCCGCGAGATCGTGTTCACCCGCAATGCCAGTGAGGCGATCAATCTGGTGGCCCGCACCTGGGGGGAAGCGAATCTCCGCGAGGGCGACGAGGTGCTGCTCACCCTGATGGAGCACCACAGCAACCTGGTGCCCTGGCAGCTGCTGGCGGCCCGCACCGGTTGCGTGCTCCGTCACGCCGGCCTCACCCCCGAGGGAGAGCTCGATCTCGAGGATCTCAAGAGCAAGCTCAGCGAGCGCACCCGGCTGGTGAGCGTGGTGCAGGTGAGCAACACCCTGGGTTGCCTCAATCCGATCGAGGCGATCGCCCAGCTCGCCCATGGGGTGGGCGCACTTCTGCTGGTTGATGCCTGCCAGAGCCTGCCCCACCAGAGTGTCAACGTGGCCCGGCTGGGATGCGATTTCCTGGTGGGCTCCTCCCACAAGCTCTGCGGGCCGACGGGAATGGGATTCCTCTGGGGACGCGAAGCGCTCCTCGAGGTGATGCCGCCCTTCCTGGGAGGCGGCGAGATGATTCAGGATGTCTATCTGGATCGCAGCACCTGGGCCGACCTGCCCCACAAGTTCGAGGCGGGTACGCCTGCCATCGGAGAAGCGATCGGCATGGGGGCCGCCATCGACTACCTCGAGGCCCTGGGCATGGAGCGGATTCACGGCTGGGAACAGTGGCTGACCCGAAGGCTGTTCACCCGGCTCCAGGCCATCGAGGGTGTTCACATCCTCGGCCCAACTCCGGACCAGCAGCCCCACCGGGGGGCTCTGGCAGCCTTCACCGTGGATGGGCTGCACGCCAACGACATCGCCGCCTTGCTGGATTCGGCCGGCATCTGCATTCGCAGCGGCCATCACTGCACCCAGCCCCTGCATCGTCACTACGGGCTGTCCGGTTCGGCCCGTGCCAGCCTCGGTTTCACCACCACCCCCGAGGAGATCGACCGCTTCGCTGAAGAGCTCAAGGGCACGATCGGCTTCCTGCGGGAACACAGCTGATCCCCACCAGGGCCATTTCAGGGCAGGGACCTGTTCACTGCAAAGGATCAACAGCGGCAGGTCCTTTCTCCAGCACCGAACGGAAGGGACTGCAGGGTGGCTGGATCGCCCAGCACTGATCGTCGTTGATCGGAGAACGGATGAACGGCCCCGACCCATCCCTTCCTCTGGTGGCACGGGATTTCCATCCATACCCTCCCCCTTTGGGTGCAGGCCGGAGGGTGGAGGGTTCATCCCCGACCGCATGCAGCAACGGCCGCTGCAGACGCAGGGCGATGGCGGTCATCAGGGCCGTGACGGCAAGCAGACCGGTGAGGGGATAGAGGAGCAGAAACTGGGCCGCTTCGAAGGCGATCAGCGCTCCGATCCAGGGAAAGAACCGGGGATTCGGCGGCAGAACCAGCAGAGCCAGGGTCGCCATCGCTGCGATGGACCAACTCAGGGCGGTGAGACGAGAGAAGCGAAGGTGCCCCCTGGGCAGCAGCCAGAGAGCGGTGAACAGAATGGCGAGACAGAACGCTGCCACCACCCAGAAAGCCAGCAGCTGACCCCTCGGAGAACGAAGGAATTCCGGCAGCCACTGGGAGAGGGCGATCATTCCGTCGACACGCTCGGGAACATTGGCACCGTCATCATTGAAGCGAGCGTAATCGGTGACCCACCGATCCTTCATCATCCGCGCAATATGTCGGGGAACGGCATGGGAACCAAGGGGGCCTGTGCGGGCTTCGGGAAACAGGAGATAGCCACTGGTGATCAGGTTAGTGAGAAGCATCGTGAGCCAGGAGGTGCCACCGATGAAGAAGAGTAATCGCTTCTTGGGGATCTCATTCCAGGTTCTTCTGAGCTTCTCCATTGTTGATCTTGCCCCATTATTACGAGTTGAAAGAATCATTTCTCCTGCCTGCTGGAACAGAATGCACAGCAGGGAGATGGCCCCGGAGAGTTTGATCAGAGGGAGCAGGAAGCCCAGCAGCAGGGCCAGGCGGCGCTGCAGGGGGCTGGCGGAGAAAGTAAGAACCTGCAGCAGGGTCAGTGTTCCCATCGAGAGGGCAAAGTCTGCGTCGTAGGAAACAAGAGAATCCGCACTCATCATCCCGAAGGCAAGGCCCGTGAGCAGAAAGGCCAGCCCGCTGGCCGTTGGTTTCCAGCTTCCTCTCTGTTGGAGTGGAAATGCGGTGATGGCTTCAGCCGCCTCCCGGCGCGCCGGCTGGTGATCAAGAAGCTGGTGGAGGCAGGTCAGAAGAAATGCCTCCAGAAAGATCAGATTGAGAGAGGGGGAGAGGACGAATCTTGAAGGACTCAGATTCTGAAGAGGTACCTGTCCGAAGAGTTGAATATTGTAAAAGCTGAAGCGCGTATGAAGGTTGGCGATTCCGATTTCGGGTCCATATTCCAGGAAGTGGAGAACCGTGGGAAGGTGATACAGGCCGGTGTCATAGTTTATCCCCAGGGATGGGGAGGCGGCGAGATAGATCGAGGTGACCAGTGCAAAAATGAAGATTGTTCGTGTGTTCACTGCTGGCGGCATCCATGCCCCTGCCCGATGGCCCTCTCCGGATCGTGTTCGACGGCCTAGGGATGGATGGTGCTGGGCAACCGATACTGCCCCCAGGCCGATCAATCCCAGGGTTGCGATCGTGAGAGCAGCGATTACGGCGTGGTGCAGCACCTCTATGGTTGCGCCCTGCATCCCACTCGCGAGTTCGATCACTCCCGGGATGATCAGTAACAGATTGCACAGGACTGAGTACAGGAGAACACTGCCAAGCAAAAGGAGGCCATCGGCATGCGGTCCTTGCTTTTCTTTACCTTCTTTCAAGGGGGATTCCCATTTTCGGCTGACAATCTTTGCCAGGGTGAGCAAGCCACAACTGAAAAAGAAAAAGCCGAAAACCAGCAGGATTTGCTGAATCATGAGTTTGCCGGGCCAGGCAGCTGCACGCGGAATCGTAGCCATCCATCCGGCATCTCCATCTCTTTTGCCGTGTTGCTGCCTGCGACCGTAGGGTCGAGAAGTACTGCTTCTTCCTGTGCCTCTGAGATCTGTACGAGAGCGTCTGCTGCCGTGGCTGCTGTTCAGCCTGCTGGCAGGTTGTGCCAGCAGGCCGGACTGGCCCGTGCTGCACCTGGCAGACCCCGGCCTGCCTCGGCTCAGCGGACCCGAAGTGAAGGCCTGTGCCGCCAGGCTCTCCCTTGGACCCGAAGTGCTCCGGCCTGCCCATCCCAGCAATTTCGGTGTGCGCGAGCCCCTCGATGTCTACGGAAGGCGAGTGCCCTCCGTGCCCCAGCTCATCGTGCTGCACGAATCCGTCCTTTCGGCACCGGCCACGATCAACCTGTTCCGTACCGCCCATCCCAGGGACGAAGACCAGGTGAGCTATCACCTGCTCCTGGATCGCTCGGGCCGGCGCCTGCGCATCGTTCCCGATGCCAAGCGGGCCTACGGCGCCGGGATGTCCGCTTTCGGAGACTTCACGGTACGGATGCGACCCACCTCACCGGGCTCCATCAACCAGGTGGCCCTGCACCTCAGCCTCGAGACTCCTGCCGATGGCCGCGGAGATGGGAGTGGCCATTCGGGGTATACGTCCGCCCAGTACCTTGCGGCGGCCAGTCAGGTGCTGCTCTGGCAGGCAACCTACGGAATCCCGATGAGCCGGTTGACCACCCACGCCGCCGTGGACCGCAGCCACACCCGTACCGATCCCCGCAGTTTCCGCTGGGAGAAGTTTGATTCCGCCTACCGGACCGTGGCAGCCGCCTGTGGCCTGACGGCCTACGACAACGGCAGGGCCAGCTACTGAGGCAGCCTTTCGGCGCTGCACCGATCCGGCAGGATCGGAGGCGTTCTTGCTCCACTCCTGCACCGGGCCGACGACGATGAACATCGATGGCAAGGCCTGGCGAACGATCTGGCTGCAGCCTGGAGGCTGCTCGATCGGAGTGATCGATCAGACCGCTCTGCCCCATCGCTTCACCACCCGCACGCTCAGCTGCATGGAGGAGGCGGCCACAGCGATTGCCTCCATGGTGGTGCGGGGCGCGCCCCTGATCGGTGTGACCGGCGCCTACGGAATGATGCTGGCCCTGCAGGCCGATCCTTCCGACGCTTCCCTCGCCGAGGCGTTCCACTTGCTGCTGGCCACCCGGCCCACCGCCATCAACCTGCGCTGGGCCCTGGAACGGGTGCACGATCGGGTGCGTCCCCTGCCTCCGGAGCAGCGGGCCGAAGCCGCGAAGGCGGAGGCCGCGGCGATCGCCGAGGAGGATGTGGCCATGTGCGAGGCGATCGGCGAGCATGGATTGTCGTTGTTCCGGGAGTTGCTGGCCCAGCGCTCCCCGGAGCGAAAGGGCCAACCCTTCAACGTGCTCACCCACTGCAACGCCGGCTGGCTTGCCACCGTGGACTGGGGCACGGCCCTCGCGCCGATCTACAAGGCCCACCGCGCCGGCATTCCCGTCCATGTCTGGGTCGACGAGACCCGGCCCCGCAACCAGGGCGCCAGCCTCACCGCCTTCGAGCTCGGCCGCGAGGGTGTGCCCCACACCGTGATCGTGGACAACGCCGGGGGGCACCTGATGCAGTGCGGCAGGGTGGATGCGGTGATCGTGGGCACCGATCGCACCACGCGGACAGGCGATGTGTGCAACAAGATCGGCACCTATCTCAAAGCCCTCGCCGCCCATGACAACGGCGTGCCGTTCTACGTGGCCCTGCCCGCCTCCACCATCGACTGGACGATCGGGGATGGGGTGGGGGTCATTCCGATCGAGGCCCGCTCCGAGTTTGAGGTGACCCACATCCCCGGTCGCCTGGCCGGCGCCGGGGGCCCGGTGGCGGAGCCATCGGAGACGGCCTCGGTGCGACTTGTGCCCGAGGGCACCCCTGGCTTCAACCCCGCCTTCGACGTCACGCCCGCCCGGTTGGTGACGGCCCTGATCACCGAGCGGGGCGTGGCCCCGGCCAGCGAGGCAGGGCTCCAGGCTCTCTATCCCGATGGCTGATCTCCGCCGCAAGGTCTTGGGGAAGCCATTCTGCGGAGCTCAGAATGGGCCCACCTCCCGGCGCCGCCATGGCCCAGTCCCTGCCAGTCGCTTCCCCTCCAGTCGCTTCCACCCCTCCTCCCAACTGGGTGGCCTCCGGCCACCCCATCGGCTGGATGATCGATCGGCTGCTGGCGGTGGAGCCCCTGCGGCAGGTGTTGTTTCACCAGGCGCGCCGGCTGATCATCCGGACGGCCGAAGCGCGTGGCATCGCCTGGCGTGCCCGCCGGGAGGAGCTGCGGCAGCAGGCCGAACCGGTTCTGGCGGCGAGCACCGACCCCGCCACGGTGGCGCCTGCCTACTACCGGGCCAGATTCCATGCCTACGACCAGGGCAATCTCTGCTGGGCGGCGGCCTGTGAGGCGGAGCAGGCCACCGATGCCATGGCCCTGCGGGTGTGGCCGGGGGAAGCACTCGAGCCGGCGCAGGCCCAGCTGCGGCTGCGGCGCGCGATCTTCCATGCCATCGAACCCAGTCTCACGACTCCGCTGCGGCGCGTTCTCGACATGGGGTGTTCGGTGGGGGTCGGCACTCACTTCCTGAAGGACTGGCTCGAAGGACGCCAGTGCGGTGAGGTGGACGTGGAAGGCCTCGATCTCTCCCCCCAGATGCTGGCCGTTGCCCGGGTGCGCGATCCGGAGGGGCGCATCGCCGCCTGGCACCATGCCGCCGCAGAGGCCACAGGCCTGGCTGCCGGCGGCTACGACCTGATCACCCTGCAGTTCGTCTGTCACGAGCTGCCCGCTGAGGCCACCCGGGCGGTGTTGCGGGAGGCCTTCCGTCTGCTCCGCCCCGGTGGTGTTGTGGCGCTGGTGGATCAGGACCCCGATTCCGAGGTGATCCGCCGACTGCCGGCACCGATCGCCACCCTGCTCAAGAGCACCGAGCCCTACCTGGAGGAGTATTTCCGCCTCGATCTGCCGGCGGCCCTGCAGGAGGCCGGCTTCCGTGCCATCCGCCGGGAAGCCGCCGATCCCCGTCACCGGGTGCTGGTGGCTCGCAGCTGACAGGGAATCTCTGCTTCGCGAAATCGCCGCCTCGCCGACGGGGAGGGTCATGGGGTGTGTGGATCGCCACCAATCAGCGGGGGTGCAGCCCAGCGGAATCGTGACTCTTGCCTGCAAGCCTGAGAGGCCAGCTCAGTTGTCATGAAGCATAAAATGTGAAGACACTGGCTCCCTTGGTCTCTACTCTTGGTGGGGGTAAGGGTTTTCCTTTGCTATGAACTTTTCCGCGAAAGCTCTTGATCTGATCAGGAAATGGGAGGGACTTCGTCTCGAAGCCTATATTTGTCCCGGAGGGGTTCCCAGTATCGGCTATGGAACGACCGTCTATCCATCGGGTGCAACAGTCTGTCTTGGCGACCGTATCAGTGATCAGCAGGCCAATGCGATGTTGGTTCGTGAGTGCAGCGTACTTTGCCCGAAGATCACTCAACTTCTGAGCGTGTCTCTGCAACAGAATCAGTTTGATGCGCTTGTTTCTTTCGTCTACAATCTCGGCCTTGGTGCCCTGGCCGACAGCACACTGCTTCGCAAGCTGAACGCTTCCGATTTCGCCGGGGCTGCTGCCGAATTCAACCGTTGGAACAAGGCCATCGTCAATGGCAGGAAGGTTGTCCTTGAAGGGCTCACCAACCGGCGCCGTGACGAACGTGAGCTCTTTGAATCGCCCGTGGCCGGGGGGACCCCCATGCACGTCGATATTTCTCCCTCTCCCCAGCAGCAGGTCACCTGGCTGGAGGGGTTCCAGGACGGTGGGCAGACCGTGATCGTGGGCTGGAGGGAAGATCAGCCGATCGAAATCGTCACTCTGGCCGGCAGGGAGAAGAAACTGTTGGTTGCCGTGATCAACCAGTACCCGAACGCCAATACATTCGTCATCGCCCCCCCTGGTAAGCCGATACCGGAGGGGGAGCGAACCACCATCTCCGGCACCCTGCCGATTCCACCGCCCGCATCGGTTCCTCCTCCTTTCTCAGGGCGACTGCTGGTGCGTGGAGTGGAGGGGGGAGATGTGCTGGAACTGCAGCGTCGTCTGAGGGACCTCGGGTATTACCGGGGAGATCTTCACGGCGAATTCGACGTCCAGACCGACGCGGCGGCCCGTGCCTTTCAGGCGGATTGCTTCGGCCCGGCCGAGGCGGATGGCAAGGTCGGTCCCCGCACCTGGGCCCGCCTCTGGAGCGGGCAGGAGTCGGCGCCATCCCCGCCGGAGCAGGAGGAAGCTGAGGTGGTGCCGCCGACCGGCCCGGCCCCGGCTCCGGTCCCCGGCCGGACTTATCTGAAGCTGATACGAACCAACTCCCGCGATGGTGATGGGCTCTGTGTTCTGAAGCTCTCCTACGTGAAGGACGGCGTGATCCGTGACTCGCTGCGGGTGTGTTCCGGGGCCCCTTCCGTTCAGAGGTTCCGCACGGGATCCAGCAGTCGCTCAGGTTCGATGGAACCTCTCCCCGAGGGACGATGGAGGATTCATGACATCGTATGGTGCGCTGGAAAGGATGATTATGGTTCAGCTGTATTCCAGAGCGGAATCGGACCTGTCACGATCCCCATTGATTACCTGGGGCCCGGCACAACAGATCGGCGCGCCATTGAAATTCATATTGATTGGAATAAATCCGGTTCTCCCGGTACAGCCGGTTGCATCGGCGTCCATACCGTGAGTGACTACAAGCGACTGGTGGGATGGCTGAGAGAAACTGATCCGCGCGATCTCTATGTGGATTGGGGACTGGGAACATGCCCTGCGCCCTGATCGGGTTGATTCGGGTTCAGGGCGATGGGGTATCAGTTCGAGATCTCGCAGGTGATGTAGCGCTTCCATACCCAGCCTCTCCTGCCGGAAGCCAATTCCGCTGGAGGGGATGAGACGTCCGGGCGATCGAATCGGATCGCCACATAGCCATGGATGGTTTGTTTCAGGTCCCTGCCCCAGCTATAGAAGACTTGTCGTTCGGAGATGGTGGCGATGATCCGGCCCCGGGGTGTGCTGCGCAGGTTGAGGCGACTTCCCGTGGGATCGATCGAACGGCACACGAAGAGCACCTCGTCATACCGATCGCCCGGTTGACTGCCCAGCCGCTCTGCCCTGCCGTGACCCCGAGGTGGAACTGCCTGCTGGGCGGGCTGGAACGCGGCCGCATGGGCAGGTGAAAGCAGCAGGAGCAGGCCGATCAGAGCCTGCTGAAGCGGGGATGGCTGATTCATGACCCGGTCTCCTGCGGCATCCAGGCCCCATGGTGATGCCTTCCCCGTAACCTCCCTTCGCCCCCCGCCGCCCCGGCCCCCATGCCCGTGCTCAACCGCTGGTCGGCCCCTGAGGCGGCGGATGCGATCGCCCGTTACGGCGCCCAGGGCGTTTCCGAGGCTCTCGCCCTGCGCACCTACAGCGCCCGCCTGCTGGGGGCCGATCCGGAGCTGGTGCTGCACGGCGGCGGCAACACCTCGGTGAAGACCACCGTGAAGGGCCTGCTTGGGGACACCATCCAGGTGCTGTGCGTGAAGGGTTCGGGCTGGGATCTGGCCACGATCGAGCCGCCGGGCCATCCGGCGGTGCGGCTGGAGCCTCTGCAGGCCCTGCGGGCCCTCGACGCCCTCAGCGACGAGGCGATGGTGGCGGCCCAGCGGCAGAACCTGATCGATCCGGCCGCCCCCAACCCCTCGGTGGAGGCGCTGCTGCATGCCTTCCTTCCCCATACCTTCGTCGACCACACCCACTCCATCGCCCTGCTGGCCCTGGCCGACCAGCCCGATGCCGCCGAGGTGTGCCGCGAGGTGTACGGCGATCGGGTGGTTCTGGTTCCCTACGTGATGCCCGGTTTCGCTCTGGCCAAGGCCGCGGCGCAGGCCTATGAGCAGGCTGCCGCCGCCGGCTGCGAGCCGGAGGGCATGGTGCTGCTGCAGCACGGTCTCTTCTCCTTCGGCGCCACGGCGGAGCAGAGCTACACGCGGATGATCGATCTGGTGCGGCGGGCCGAGGAGCGCCTGAGCCGGGGCGAGCGCTCGCTGCACGCGGTGGCCGTGCCGGAGCGCCCGGCTCCGGCGGCGGCGGTGCTGCCGCTCCTGCGGGGCGCCCTGGGCCGGGCCGCCGAGGCCGCCGGCGCCCGCTCCCACTGGATCCTGGCGCTGCGCGACACCGCCCTGGCCCGGGCCGTCAGCGACGACGCCCGCCTGGGCGACTGGGCCGGCCGCGGCGTGGCCACCCCCGACCACGTGATCCGCACCAAGGCCCGGCCGCTGGTGCTGCCGCCGCTGCCGGCGGCGGGTGACGACCAGGACCTGGCCGCCTGGAGCCACGCCCTGGAGCCGGCCCTCGACGCCTATGTGGCCGACTACCGGGCCTATTTCCAGCGCCAGAACGCGGCCGCCGGCGGCGGCCGGAAGCCCCTCGATCCCCTGCCGCGGGTGGTGGCGGTCCCGGGACTGGGGCTGATCGGGGTGGGCAAGTCGGCCGCCGAGGCGGCCACCGTGGCCGACATCGCCGAGGCCTGGGCGCAGACGCTGCTGGCGGCCGAGGCCATCGGCCGCTTCGCGCCGGTGAACGAGGCCGACACCTTCGCCATGGAGTACTGGAGCCTGGAGCAGGCCAAGCTCGGCAAGGCGCTGGAGAAACCCCTGGCCCGGCAGGTGGTGCTGGTCACCGGCGGGGCCGGGGCCATCGGCGCCGCCACCGCCCGGGCCTTCGCCGCCGCCGGCGCCGAGGTGGCGGTGCTGGATCTGGAGCGGCAGGCGGCCGAGGCGGTGGCGGCCGCCTGCGGCAGGCACGCCCTGGGCCTCGCCGGCGACGTGACCGACCCGGAGGCTGTGACGGCGGCCATCGCCGCCGTGGCGGCCCATTACGGCGGGCTCGACATCGTGGTGAGCAACGCCGGCGCCGCCTGGACCGGTGCCGATGGCCACCCTGGCCGATGCCGATCTGCGGGCCTGCTTCGAGCTCAACTTCTTCGCCCACCAGAGCGTGGCCCAGGCAGCCCTGGCGGTGTTGCCACTCGGCGCGCAGCCGTCTGGGAGGACAGCTGCTGTTCAATGTGAGCAAGCAGGCGCTCAACCCGGGCCCCAACTTCGGCGCCTACGGCATCAGCAAGGCGGCCCTGCTGGCCCTGATGCGCCAGTACGCCCTGGAGGAGGGGGAAGCCGGCGTGCGCGTCAACGCCATCAACGCGGACCGGATCCGTTCCGGCCTGCTGGACGACACCATGATCCGGGAGCGCTCCGCCGCCCGTGGCGTGAGTGAGGAGGTGTACATGGCCGGAAACCTGCTGGGGGCTGAGGTGCGCGCCAGCGACGTGGCCTCCGCCTTCGTGGCCCTGGCGCTGATGGAACGCACGACCGGGGCCGTGCTCACCGTGGATGGGGGCAACGTGGCGGCGATGGTGCGCTGAGCAGGGGGGATCAGGCCGCCACCCGCGCCCGGGCCGCCAGCCACAGTCCCAGCCCGCCCCAGAGCAGCACCAGCGCCAGGCAGAGGCCGGTCCAGGCCGGCAGCCCCCAGCTCGCCACCACCAGGGGGGCGACCACCGTGATCACTCCCCCGGCCAGAAGGGGCTGGAGGATCAGCTGCTTGATCGAGAAGGCGGTGAGGGCCTCGCTGCGGTCGCCCGGGTCGGCCATCCGCAGCAGCAGCAGACCGCTGGCGGAAACTCCGGTGGCCTGGCCGAATTCGATGATCGCCCGCTCGAACCAGTCGGCGGGCAGGATGCGGGGGGCGAGCAGCAGGATCACCGCCAGGTTCCACACCAGTCCCACCAGGGCCAGCGCCGTGAGGGGCAGCCAGTCGTGGGCCAGCAGGGAAAGATCCAGGCAGGCCGTGGCTGCGGTGATGAGCAGATCGGCCGAAACCGTGCCGGTCTGGCTCTGGATCGGGGGCGAGACCCAGCGGGTCTGACCGCTTTTCTCCAGCACCAGCCGCACCAGCAGGGACCCCACCAGGGCCAGGGGAAACACCGGCAGAGCATCGATCACCAGGGCGAAGCCGCCGCCGGTGCGGTCCGCCGCCCAGCGCAGCCCCGCCAGGGCCAGCCAGCCGAACACCACCGCCACTCCGGCCAGGGCCAGATTCACGGCCCAGTCGGCCAGGCGCCTCCACCGGGCCGGCACCTCCACCGTTCCCTCCTCGAGGGAAAGCTGGGCCGGCACCGCCTCCAGCGGCGGGGTTTCCGCCTCCACCACCGCCATCGCCTCCTCCAGGAGCAGCGCCTCGGGGAACCGCAGCCAGCCCCGCGCCCGCCCGAGAACCACCACCAGTCCCCCCACCATGGTGGAGGCCAGCAGCCCCACCGTGGCCATCGCCAACCCCAGGGCCTGCGCTCCCTCCAGGCCCAGCCGTTCGTAGCTGGCCCCCATGGCGGCGGCCGAGCCGTGACCACCCTCGTAGGCCACCTCGATCAGACAGGCCATCACGGGACTCACCCCCAGCAGGGGTTGCAGCACCAGCAGCACCACCAGTCCCCCCACCAGATACTGGCCGAAGGCGAGGGTGAGGGCCAGGCTCAGCTGGGCTGAGAGGGGCCGCCACAGCCCCCCCAGCTGCGGCAGGGGCTTGCCCAGCAGCAGGGTGGCGAACACCAGGGTGAGAAGGGGCAGGGGCAGCTGGTCCCAGAGGTCGATGATGGGCTCGGGCAGCAGGGGAAGCGGTCCGTCGGGGGCAACGATCAATCCCAGCCCTCCGGCCAGGAGGGCCTCCGGCAGTCCCCAGCGCTTCATGCCCATGCGGCCACCGATGGTCACGCCCAGGCCGAGCAGCAGGGCAAGGGCGGTGAGGGAGAGGGCCTGCCAGCCCAGTGCCTCGAGCATCACCTTCGTGGGATGGGGGATCACAGGGTGAAATGCCTGCCGAAGAAGGCTTCGGTGGCTTCCAGCACCCGGATCCGCACCTCGCTGGCCCGGAAGCCGTGCCCCTCGCCGGGGAACAGGTGCACCTCCACCGGCACGGAGTTGGCGCTGAGCGCCAAGGCCATGCGTTCCGTCTGCTCCGGCGGCACCACCCGATCCTCCAGGCCCTGGAAGAAGATCACCGGACAGCGTATGCGGTGGGCCTGCACCAGGGGAGAGCGGGCCTCGTAGATCTCCTTGGCCGCGGGCCAGGGCCCCACCAGGGTGTCGAGATAGCGGGCCTCGAAGCGGTGTGTCTCCCTGGTCAGGGCGGCCAGATCGGCGACGGCGTAGCGGCAGGCACCAGCCCTGAACACGTCGCTGAAGCAGAGAGCCGCCAGCACGGTGAAGCCGCCGGCGCTGCCGCCTTCGATGGCGATCCGCTCGGCGCTGGCCTTTCCGCTCCGCACCACGGCCAGGGCAGCCGCGGCGCAGTCGGCCACGTCCACCACCCCCCAGAGGCCGTCGAGGCGTTCCCGGTAGGCCCTCCCGAACCCTGTGGAGCCGCCGTAGTTCACGTCCACCACTCCCCAGCCCCGGCTCGTCCAGAACTGAACGGCGAGGTTCAGCCCCGTGCCGGCCATGCCGGTGGGGCCGCTGTGGCTTTTCACCAGCAGGGGTGTCTCGGGCCCGCCCCCGCCGGGGGGCGGGTAGTACCAGGCCTGGGTGGGCCGGAGGCCATGCCCCTCGAACCAGAGAGGCTCCCCCACACTGATCCTTGCCGGCGCCAGGGGGCAGGGAGCCGAGGGGGTATGGCACCAGTCGCCGCTGTCGGTGTCCAGCTCCAGCAGCCCCTGGATCGTGGTCGGCGATGCCGCGATGGCCACCAGCCGGCCGTCGGTGGCGTGCAGTTCCCCCAGATCGGTGAAGGGGAGATCGAGGGGGGTCCACTCCCCCTGGCCGGCGGGTGCAAGGGAGCCGAGCTCCCATCGCCCCTCCCGGCAGGCCGCCGCCAGCAGCCGGCTCCCATCCCAGGCCGTGGTGGCCATCCCATAGACCCACTGGGGTTGGCCGAACTCCGCCGGCATCGGCATCAGGGGCTGCCACTGGGGACTCTCGCCTGCAGCGGCGGCCCCGGTCTCTCCCCATGGGATCGATTCGGCATCGACGAGGCGCTCGAGGTTCCACCAGCCGCTGCGATCGTTCGCCACCACCAGATCACCCCCGGCCCACAGGGGCTGGAACACCGAGATCCCCTGGGGGGAGGTGCCATCGGAGCCGGCGACGCAGCGGCGGGACGCAAGGGCGCCGCAGGAGTCGAAGGCTCCCAGCCAGAGCTGGCTGCGCTCCCAGGGCATGAAGGGTTGCTGCCACTCCACCCAGGCGAGATGGCTGCCGCTGGGGCTGAGCACGGCATAGCCGCAGAAATCCGCGGCGGTGTGCAACGGTTCCGGTTCGCCGCCGTTCAGCGGAACGGCCACCAGCCGGTCCCTCCCTGCCTGTTCCATCACCCCCAGCCAGCGGTCGCGGACGTGATCGATCAGACCGTCGGCGAAGGCCCGGGGGGAGGTCGCTTCGGGCTCTGCGGTGAGGCGACGCGGGGGGGGCAGAGTCTCCCCTTCCCCCAGGGGCGCCCGGGGCAGATCCAGGCTCCAGAGGCAACGGTCGCCGTCATCGACGAACACCACCGTGGATCCCGCCACGGCATAGACCCCGCCTCCATATTCGTGGACCCGGCTGCGCAGGTTCCAGCTGCCCGGGGTGAGCTCGATCGGTCTTGCGGCGGCGCCGCCCTGCGACGTTCCCTCCGGAGCTCCCTGCGGAGTTCCCTCGCGAACCAGCAGGGTGGTCCGTCCCCCTTCCCGTGGTCTCTGCTCGAGCCAGAAGAGCCGCCCAGCCGCCAGCCTGGGTGAGCGGAAGGAGGGATGGCGCCCCACAGCAAGCGCTGCGGGTACGGCTCCGCGCCCCTCCCCTGCGAGCCGGTTTTTTCCCACCGTTCCTCTGCGTGACCAGCTTCTAGAATCGCTCCATCGTTGATGGTTGGTTTCTTGGCGCGCAGCTTCGCCCAGATGGCTCGCACGGCCGAGCAGGAAAGCCGCTCGGTGCAGGTGCCCAAGGAGCCCCAGCAGAACCCCCCGCTGGAGATCCGCACCCTGGGATCGAAGGAACTGCGAACCCAGGCGCGCCGCATCCCCAAGGTGGACGAAACGGTGCGGGACCTTGCCCGCGACATGTTGCGCAGCATGTATGCCGCTCGCGGCATCGGCCTGGCCGCCCCCCAGGTGGGGGTGCACCGGAAGTTGCTGGTGATCGATCTCGACATCGAGGAGGCGGCCACTCCTCCCCTGGTGCTGATCAACCCGGAAATCACCGCCGCCGGCAGTTCCCTCACCAGTTACGAAGAGGGCTGCCTCTCCATCCCCGGCGTCTACCTGGAGGTGGTTCGCCCCGCCGAGGTGGAGGTGAGTTTCCGCGATGAGCAGGGGCGGCCCCGTCGGCTGCGGGCCGATGGTCTCCTCGCCCGCTGCATCCTGCATGAGATGGATCACCTCGAAGGCGTTCTCTTCGTGGATCGCGTCAGCGATGAACTGAGTCTCAACGAGGAGCTTCAGGAACACGGCTTCCACCGGACCGATGTCCACTCGATCCGCTGAAGACCGATGCCGATGAAACCCCTGGCCGGGCTGTTCCTCGCCCTGGCCTGCGTCCTTGGCATCGCCGCCACCGGTTCGGTGTTCGAACTGGCCTACGGCGATCCCGATCTGGGGGTGCGCACGACCCGATGGATCCTGGCCGCCAGCCTCCCTGGCACGGTGGTGGCTCTGCTGGCGGCGATCCGCATCAATCGACCGGCCTGAGGTGGCCCCCCCTGGTCTGCGCAGCGGGGGATGCATACGATTGGGCCGCCGTTCCCTGGCGGCGTCGATCGCTGCCCATCGCCCATCCTCGTGTCCACACCCCCGATCCCAGCGGCGCCGCGCCGCGCCGCCCAGACCGCTTTCGCGGCTGCTCTCGCCTTCCTGGTCAGTGCCCCGGCCCGGCCTCTGCAGGCCGGATCCCTGTTCGCCGCGGCCGATGTGGATCTGGAGAGGTTCGTGCTGGTGGCGGCTCCGATCGGCAGCGGGCCCCGATCCCAGCTGAACATCTACGAGCAGGTGAGTTCCCGCCAACCCTGTTTCGCGGTGGGGCAGGGCAAGCCGGCGGCAGTGAATCCCCTGCTCTCCACCTTTGATTTCACCGGCATCTGCAGTCGCTTCATCGATGCCAACGGCTACTCCCTGCGGATCGGCGGCAGTGATCTGGCCACCTCCTACCGGCTGATGGTCACCCGGGGCAACCAGGATCTGCTGCTTCTGGGGATTCCCACCAGGTCCGGGGCTGGACCCGAGATGGTGGTGGCCCGCACCCATGGGAACGGCAGCGGTTTCCTCAAGCTGGAGCTGGAGCCGGGCTGGACGCTGAAACGTCGCCAGTACGGCAGCCGCAAGCTCGGGCACCTCTACCTCTACCGCGAAACCTGGCCCGGTGCGTCAGATCCGACGGCTCGCTCCGTTGTCCCGGCGGCAGAACCGCTTCCTGCCGGACAGGTGCCTGTGGAATCCCTGCCGGCCTCCTCCGCGCCTGCCGTTTCCCCGGGACCGGAAGCGCTTCCCACGCTCCCCTCGTCCTACTGAGTCGGGGGGAGCTCCCCTTTTGCTAGCTTGGATGGCTGTTTGCGAGTACGCAGCCTTTCATGACCCAGGTCACCGTCGGCGAAAACGAAGGCATCGAATCGGCGTTGCGTCGGTTCAAGCGCCAGGTGTCCAAGGCCGGCATCTTCGCTGATCTGAAGCGGCTGCGGCACCACGAAACCCCAACCGAGAAGTACAAGCGGAAGGCCCAGCAGCGCCGTCGTCGCCGCTGATCGCGGCCGCACGGCGGTGGGGCCCAGCACCCCAACGCTGGGTTCAGAACCAGGCTCCAGAACAGGTGCTTGTACCCTTCCCCACCGCGCCACCGAAGCGTCAGGCTGGAGGCACAGTCTTCCAGAGGCATTCCATGGGCCCCCTCCTTGCTTCCCAGGCCAGTGCGCTGCCCCGCAGCCTCCCTGCCCGCTTCGGTCACTGGTTGGCCGATACCCTCAACCACGCCTTCGGCAACCCCCGCGAGGAGGCGGCCCATCAACCCCCGCCGGTGGGGGTGCAGCCCTATCGCGACCGTCCCCGCCGCCGCCGCTGAGCCGCGTTCCCGCCCGCAACGGCCTCTCGCAGACTCACGTCAGGTCCCGTTGCGGGTCGGACTTCCATCGTCGACCAGGTCGAAGCTGCGGTAGCTGAGTGCCTCGGCGATCGCTGGCGTGTCGATGCGTTTGCGCCCTGCCAGATCGCTGATCGTGCGAGCCACCCGCAGCACCCTCTGGCCCCCCCGGGGCGTCAGTTGCCGGCAGAACAGAGCCCGTTCCCACAGATCCAGAGCTGAAGGTTCCAGATGCAGGGTCCTCCTGAGCAGGGAGGCAGGCACCTGAGCGTTGCTGTGACCGCCGGGATTGCGGGCCTTCATGCGCTGGCGGGCCTGGCGCACCCGCTCCGCCACCGCAGGTGTGGCCTCTGCCTTCTCCCCTTCTCCGGGGCAGGCCCCCGGGGATGAAGCCCGGTAGGGCCCTGCCAGTTCCCTTGCCTGCGGACGGCGCATCACCACCTGAAGATCGATCCGATCGAGCAGGGGGCCCGAGAGGCGGCTCCAGTAGCGACGCCGCAGCCCCTCGCCGCAGCCGCAGATCCGATCCGGATCCCCGAACCAGCCGCAGGGACAGGGATTGGTGGCCCCGACCAGGGTGATGCGGCAGGGGAAGCGGCAGCGCTGGCGCGAGCGGTTGATCCACACCTCCCCCTCCTCGAGGGGTTGGCGCAGCTGATCCAGCACCGGGCGGCGGAATTCGGCCAGTTCATCGAGAAACAGCACGCCGTGGTGGGCCAGGCTCAGTTCTCCCGGCCGGGGCTGGCTGCCGCCGCCGATCAGGGCGGCGGCCGAGCAGCCGTGGTGCGGGCTGCGGAACGGTCGCTGGCGGAGCAGGCCACTTCCTTCTGCCAGGAGCCCCGCCACCGAGTGCAGGCGGGTGAGTTCCAGGGCCTCGGCCTGCTCCAGGGGGGGCAAGAGGCCGGCCAGGCGCCGCGCCAGCATGGTCTTGCCGCTCCCCGGCGGGCCCACCAACAGCAGGTGATGCCCTCCGGCTGCGGCAATCTCCAGAGCCCTGCGTCCGTGGGCCTGTCCACGCACGTCGGCCAGATCCAGGCAGGCAGGGACTTCCGCCCCCTCCGGCATCGATTCCTGGGGAAGCCTGGCCTGGGAAGGATCGGCCAGCACGGCCAGCACTTCCTTCAGAGAGGCGGTTCCCCAGACGCAGAGACCATTGACCAGGGCGGCTTCCGCCGCATTGGCCGCCGGCACCACCAGGGCCCGGGCACCCCCCTGACGGGCCGCCATCGCAAGGGCCAGCACGCCGCGGATGGGCCGCAGTCTGCCGTCGAGACCCAGTTCGCCCGCACTCCAGACGGCATCGATCAGCTGCGGCGCCAGCTGGCCACTCGCCACCAGGAGTCCCAGGGCGATCGGCAGATCGAAGCAGGGGCCCTCCTTGCGCAGATCCGCCGGCGCCAGGTTCACCACCACCCTGGTGAGGGGCACCCGCAATCCGCTGTTGCGCAGGGCCGCCCGCACCCGTTCCCGGGCTTCCTGCACGGCCGCATCCGCCAGCCCCACCATCTGGAGTCCGGGAAGGCCCGGGGCGATGTCCACCTCCACGGTGACGGGCAGGGCCTCCAGGCCCCGCAGGGCTGCACTGCCGCATCGTGCCAACATCTCGATCGGTGCCCACTGCCCTGATCAGTGCCACCCAGCGTCACAACCACGGTCCCGTCCATGTCCAGTCTCGAGCCCCCCCGCGATGACACGATCTTCGGGCGGATCCTGCGGGGGGAGATCCCCTGCGACCAGGTGTATGGCGATGAGCGCTGCCTGGCCTTCCGTGATGTCCATCCCCAGGCTCCGGTGCACGTGCTGGTGATTCCCCGCGAGCCGATCGCCAGCCTCGCCGAGGCGGGTGAGGAGCATGAGGCCCTGCTGGGCCATCTGCTGCTGGTGGCAGGCAAGGTGGCCCGGCAGGAGGGTCTCACCGGCTGGAGGGTGGTGATCAACAGCGGGGCCGAGGCCGGCCAGACCGTCTTCCATCTCCACCTGCATGTGATCGGAGGACGGCCGATGGCCTGGCCACCCGGCTGAAGGCAAGCGGCCCCTCGGGTACGACGAACCGCGACAATGCCTCCACTTGCCGCGCCCCATGACCCCCTTCAAGGCCCTCCGCGAGCAGCTCGGCAAGCTGCAGCGCCTGGCCCAGCCCTACTTCCTTCCGCTCGAGGATGGAGGGGAGAGCGGTTGGCTGTTCCTGCTGCTGCTGCTGGCCCTGGTGGCGGTGGTGGTGGGCCTCACCCTGGTGCTGCTGACCGCTGCGGTGGCGGCCAGCGGCGCCTGGATCCCGGAGCTGCAGAGCCGTTTCCTGCCCGGAGTGCCGGAGCAGGTGGCAGGGCTGTGGCGGGGCCCGATCGGCGTGGTGGTGGTGCTGCTGGCGGTGGCGGGTCTGGGCTGCTTCTGGGCGTTCCGGGGCCGGCTGCGGCAGGGCCGCTGGCTGCCGTGGCTGCTGCTGGGGGTGATCATCCTGCTGATCCTGGTGATCAACGGCATCAACGTGGGCATCAGCTTCGTGGCCCGCAATGTGGACAACACGCTGGTGGCCTACGACAAGGAGGGCTTCTGGAAGACGGTGGGGATCTATGCGTTCTGTCTGGTGCTGGCACTGCCGATCCGGGCGATCCAGAGCTATCTGATTCCCAAGCTCGGCCTGTTGTGGCGGCAGTGGCTGAGCAGCAGGCTGCTGCAGCGCTACATGAGCAACCGTGCCTACTACGTGCTCAATCCCAACGACGAAAGCAACGAGGAGATCGATAACCCCGACCAGCGGATCTCCCAGGATGCGGCGAGCTTCACGGCCACCAGCCTGAGCGTGACGGTGGAGATTCTCTCGGTTCTGCTCACCTTCTTCAGTTTCATCATCGTGCTGTGGAGCATCAATGGAACCCTGGCACTCTGGTTGCTCGTCTACTCCGTGCTTGGAACGGCTCTTGTAGTGTTCGCCAGCCGCAGACTTGTGGCCCTGAATTATCAGCAGCTCAAGCTGGAGGCTGATTTCCGCTACGGGCTGGTGCACATCCGCGACAATGCCGAATCGATCGCCTTCTACCGGGGCGAGCGGGAGGAGGCGAAGGAAGGAGAGCGGCGACTGGGCAGCGCCATCCGCAACTACAACCGCCTGATCATCTGGGAGGCGCTGATCAATGTGATCCAGCGTTCCTACGATTATTTCTCCCGCTTTCTGCCCTGGCTGGTGATCGCCCCCATCTATTTCGCCAGGCAGGTGGATTTCGGCGTGTTCGGCCAGGCCAGCATCGCCTTCTCCCAGGTGCTGTTCTCGGTGAGCTACATCGTGAACAACATCGACCGTCTGGCGGCTTTCTCGGCGTCGATCAGCCGTCTGGAGGGGTTCCAGGGGAAGGTGGATGCGATCAGCGACGAGATGGCCGTGCTCGATGCCGGGGCGGAGGGGTCCGCCAGGCTGCGGGCCGATTCGATCCTGGTGAGCCATGCGGATCTGGTGCCGCCCCGCAGCAGCCGCCGGCTGATCCATGACCTGAGCGTGGAGGTGGGTCCGAACCAGCGGCTGCTGGTGGTGGGCCCCTCGGGGTGCGGCAAGACCTCGTTCCTGCGCATGGTGAGCGGGCTGTGGCCCCCAGCGGCCGGCTCGGTGCAGCGCCCGCCGGTGGGGGAGCTGATGTTCATCCCCCAGAAGCCCTACATGCTGCTGGGCAGCCTCAGGGAGCAGCTCTGCTACCCCCAGCCCACCGGCCGGTTCACCGACGACCAGCTGCGCCACGTGCTGCGGGAGGTGCGGCTGCCGGATCTGGCGGTGCGGTACCCGGATCTGGAGATCAAGCAGGACTGGCCGCGGCTGCTGTCGCTGGGGGAGCAGCAGCGTCTGGCGTTCGCCCGGCTGCTGCTGAATTCGCCGCGGTTCGTGGTGCTGGATGAGGCGACCAGCGCCCTGGACGTGACGACGGAACGGTTGCTCTACGAGCTGCTGGTGAAGCGGGAGATGGCCTTCGTGAGCGTGGGGCACCGGCCCACGCTCACGGCCTATCACGACACGGTTCTGGA
This sequence comes from uncultured cyanobacterium, assembly GCA_963847745.1. Classification (GTDB taxonomy): domain Bacteria; phylum Cyanobacteriota; class Cyanobacteriia; order PCC-6307; family Cyanobiaceae; genus Cyanobium. The sequence goes on from CAWKAW010000022.1 coordinate 209,582, forward strand.
GCTCGATGGCAGCGGCTCCTGGCGGTTGCTGCCCGCGGCCGGCTATGACTTTGGCCGCGAGGTCTGAACCGATGGAATCCGCTTCTCCCGCCCCGGACACTGCCGGCGGAACCGGCCACGACGCACCGGCCACCAGCGCCACAACATCCGATGTGCCGGCCTTCGGCTGGAGTGCCTATGCCGAGCGGGTCAATGGGCGCTTCGCCATGCTCGGATTCGCGGCCGTGGTGCTGATCGAGGCCCTCAGCCACGACACGTTCCTGCACTGGGCGGGGCTGGTCCCCTGACCTCAGGGGATCCGTACCAGATCCACCTGCCAGCTCCCGCCGCGGCTCACCTCCACGGCCAGTTCGCGGCCATCGGCCCGCAGGGACACCCGGCGGGGCACCCCGCTCGGCTGCATGGTGATCAGCTGGGTGGTGCCCAGGCTGCGCCGATAGAGCACCAGTTCGGTGCGATCACCGATCTGCCGCACCACCGCCAAGCGTTCGCCGCTGCCGTCCACTCCCACGCTCAGGGGCAGGGCATCGGGCCGATTCAGCCCCGGCAGGGGAAGGGGCCTCCGCTGTTCCACATCCACCAGCAGCACCTGCTCCCGGCCGGAGCGGCTGGCGATCAGGGCCAGCCAGCGGCCCGAGAGGGAGGGTGCCCGGCTGTTCCCCGCCTGCTCCAGCTGCCGGTCCAGGGCACCCATCGGAGCGGGTCTCTCCCCCAGGCAGCCGATCAGAAGCAGGGTGAGGGTGGCGGCCGGCAGGAGGATTTTCCAGTTCACGACTGTTGGAGCCTCATGGCGGACCTCCACCGCGCACGGGGAATCCCCCCGGCAGATCGGCCTCCAGCAGTGGCCCCAGGTCGAACACCTGCACCATGGAGCGGCCGTTGCGCAGCACCTCCAGGGCGATGCGCCGGCCATCGGGGGAAAGGCTCAGCCGTTCGGGCTGCTGATCGCCCGGCAGCGGCAGGCGATGGAGGCGGCCGCTGACCCTGTCCTCGATCACGGCTTCCCGCCTCGATCCCCTCTGCACCAGCAGGGCCAGGTACCGGCCGTTCCAGCTGAGGGAAGGGGAACGATGGGGCTGGTGGCGCCGCAGGTGGGGCAGGGGCAGGGCCCTGCCGGAGGGTTGTTCCTGAAGCAGAAGGGTGGAACGCCCACCCCGATCGACCACGCTGGCAAGGAAGCGGCCGTTGCCGCTCAGGGCCGGATCCTCCCGGGTGAATTCGCCGAATCCAGCTCCCCCGGTCCCCGCGGGTCGCCGGTTCCATCCTCCCAAGGTCCCGCAGGCGCAGAGCAGAAGGGAGATCGAGGCGATCAGCGGCAGAACGCCGGCACGGGCAGGGAGCCGCGGGTCAGTCGTCGAAGCGGGAACTGTTGTCCCGGGAGGAGGGTTCAGGGGAGGGGCGGGAGCGGTTGCTGCGCAGGGGGGTGTAGTCGGCATCACTCACCTGGGCCGTGGCTTCGCCTGCGGGGGGGGTGGAGGCATCGCGGATCGGGGTGCCCTGGGGGACGCCGCTCGGGCGACCGCCGCTGCCCGGGGCGGAAGGGGGCTCGTAGGACCCCGGGGGACGGCGGCTGGACCGGGGCATTCCCTCTGTGCTGGGAGAGGGCCGGGTGCCACGACGGGCAACGGTGGGTGACTGGCGCTCCCGGCGTCGGTCGCCGAAATCGCGGGAGGGGCCACGGGCTCCGCCAGCGGAGTAGGGCCTGGGTTCGGGGCCCCGTCCCGGCTCGCGCCGGGGGCCATCCCATTCCTCAGGATCCGGCCGGCGACTGGCGGCCCGTTCAGGAATCGCGGCCCTGCTGGAGCGCTTCGGACGGTAGAAATCCTCCTCCGGCTCATCGTCCCGATTGGGGATCCGCCTGCGGATCGGTTCCGGTTCATCGAAGCGGTCGGCGTCGTTGTCCCAGCCACGGCCGCCGAGGCCACCGCGGGGCCGGAAGGGGAGAGGCTCCTCCTCGTCCTCGAAGTAGGACGAACGGCGGGCCTGCTCGGTGGTCACCCCCCGGAGCCGCACGCTTTCGTAGGCGAAGAAGACCGTGGTGGAAGCCAGCAGGAACTGGCCGAACTGCAGGATGGGATCGAGCCTCCAGCCCTGGAAGAAGAGGATGCCGCCGCAGAGCAGGCCGATGGCGGCGAAGAACACGTCATAGTCACGCGCCAGGGCGGGCTTGAAGCTCCTCATGAAGTAGAGGAAGGCACCGCCGACAGCCAGCACGATGCCCACGATGCTGGCCCAGTTCAGGCTGGCGTTGACCAAGGCAGTTCTCTCGGTTGGGTTTCCACTGGGACCGGAGACACCCGGCCAGCCGCCCTCACTCTAGGCAGTCTTCCGGCAACACAGCCAGGGGACAGCCAGGCCCCGGGGAGGGGCCGGAGGCGGGGCTGGGCGTGGCTCAGAGACGACGGTCGACCTGATCGTTCTGGCTGATCAGGAACAGGCCGAGGGAAATGGGTACGACCACGATCACCGCACCCCAGACCAGGCTGCTGAGGAAATTGGCGAGGGATGGGGTCATGGCTGGCAGGAGCAACTTCGATCGAGCCGCGATCCTAGGCAGTGGGAGCGGCTTCCTACGATGAGCCTCCCCCTGCTTAGAGCTTTGTGACGGCCTCCGCCGCCCTGCCGCTCCTCCATCTCGCCCTCGGGCTGGTGCTGGCTGCCTGGACCCTCCTCTTCCTCTTCCGGATCGTGCTCACCTGGTATCCCCAGGTGGATCTCTCGAAAGGAGTGATGCGTCTGGTGAGCCTTCCCACCGAACCGCTGCTGGCTCCCACCCGGCGGATCCTCCAGCCGATCGGCGGCGTGGACGTCACCCCCGTGGTGTGGGTGGGCCTGATCAGCCTGCTGCGGGAACTGCTGGTGGGTCAGCAGGGACTGCTGACCCAGGCGCTGCGGCAGGGGCCGCCACCGGCCTGAGGCGGGGCGAGGGATCACCGCCACCTAGGTCCTGGGGGCGAGCATCTCCTGCTCCACGAACTTGGTGTAGACCTCTCCCCGCTGGAACTCTTCACGATCGAGCAGGGCCAGGTGGAAATCGATCGTGGTGGGAATTCCGGTGATGGCGAATTCGGAGAGGGCCCGGCGCAGGCGCCGCAGGGCCGCATCCCGGTCCACGCCCCACACGATCAGCTTGCCGATCAGGGAGTCGTAGAAGGGCGGGATCTCGTAGCCCGTGTAGACGTGGCTGTCGATGCGCACTCCCGGCCCCCCCGGCGGCAGCCAGCCCGTGATGCGCCCCGCGGTGGGGCGGAAGTTCTGGGCGGGATCCTCGGCATTGATGCGGCACTCGATGGCATGACCCCACAGCCGGATCTCCTCCTGCCGCACGGAAATGGGTTCACCACCGGCGATGCGCAGCTGTTCGGCGATCAGGTCGATGCCGGTGACCATCTCGGTGACCGGGTGCTCCACCTGGATGCGGGTGTTCATCTCCATGAAGTAGAAGCTGCCGCTCCGGTCGAGGAGGAACTCCACCGTGCCGGCGCCTTCGTAGGCGATGCTGCGGGCGGCGGCGACGGCCGCCTCGCCCATGCGCGTGCGCAGGGCCGGATCGAGGCCGGGACCGGGCGCCTCCTCGAGCAGCTTCTGGTGGCGTCGCTGGATCGAACAGTCCCGCTCCCCCAGGTGCACCACGTTGCCGTGCCGGTCGGCCAGCACCTGCACCTCCACGTGCCGGGGGCGATCGATGAATTTCTCCATGTAGAGACCGGCATTGCCGAAGGCGGCCTCGGCCTCCCCCTGGGCCGCCCGGAACAGGTTGGGGAGCTGATCGGCGGAGGGCACCAGCCGCATCCCCCTGCCCCCACCCCCGGCGGTGGCCTTGATCATCACCGGATAGCCCATCTGCCCCGCCAGGGCGGCGGCCTCCGCGGCGCTCTGCAGCAGTCCCTCGCTGCCGGGGATGGTGGGGACCCCCACGGCCTGCATGGTGCCCCGTGCGGTGGATTTGTCGCCCATCGCCCGGATCGCCTGGGGGGAAGGGCCCACGAAGGTGATGCCGTGGTCCTGGCAGATCTCGGCGAAGCGGTCGTTCTCGGCCAGGAAGCCGTAGCCCGGATGGATGGCGTCGGCGCCACGGGAGGTGGCCGCCGCCAGGATGTTGGGAATGTTGAGATAACTCCTGCTGCTGGGAGCCTCGCCCACGCACACGGCCTCATCGGCCAGCTGCACGTGCAGGGCATTGCGGTCCACGGTGCTGTGCACGGCGACGGTGGCAATGCCCAGCTCCCGGCAGGTGCGCAGGATCCTCAGGGCGATCTCGCCGCGGTTGGCGATCAGCAGTTTGCCGATGGGCATGCGCAGCTGGGCGGGGACGGGAGATGGGTATATTGCTCAACCGGTGAACCGCCCCTGGCGGCCACCGCCACCCGGGCGATCCATCGTTTCCACGACGGCTGCGACCGATCCATGCGGATGTGGTGGAATTGGTAGACACGCACGTTTGAGGGGCGTGTGGCTTCGGCCTTGCGAGTTCAAGTCTCGCCATCCGCATTCTTCCTTCCCTCGCTTGACCCACGCCCCACCGCCAGCCGCTCCCCCAGCCGGTGGTGCGGCCATCGTGCTGGTGAGCAACGGGCCCGGAGAGCTCTCCACCTGGGTCAGGCCTCTGGCGGAGCGGCTGCATGGCCAGCTGGCGCTCCGCCCCCACCGCAGCGATGCCGCCACCGGGCTGCGGCTGGTGCTGGTGCCCTGCCCGAACGCCACCGGCAATGAGCATCGGGTGGCGGAGAGCTGGGGGCTGTTCGAGAAGGTGCTGCCCGCCCGCCGTTTCTGGTGGCTCCTGCTGCGACCCGGGCGCCATGGCCCCTGGCCGCCGCGGGGGGTGGTGGTGTTCCTGGGGGGGGATCAGTTCTGGACGGTGCTGCTCTCAGCCCGCCTGGGGTATCGCCATCTCACCTATGCGGAGTGGGTGGCGCGCTGGCCCCGCTGGAATGACCGCATCGCGGCGATGGGGCCGGCGGCGGTGGCGCGGCTGCCGGCCCGCTGGCGGCGGCGCGCCGTGGTGGTGGGGGACCTGATGGCCGACCTCTCGGAATCGGCCCGGCGCTTCGCACCCCTGCCCCCCGGGGAGTGGGTGGCGCTGCTGCCGGGCTCCAAGCGGGCCAAGCTCCAGGTGGGGATGCCCTTCCTGCTCGAGACGGCGGACCGGCTGGCGGGCCTGCGGCCCGGCTGCCGCTTTCTCCTGCCGGTCGCCCCCACCACATCGGTGGCGGAGCTCCTGCACCATGCCGGCCCGGCCAATCCGATCGCCCGGCTCTACGGCAGTGGCGCTCCCCATCGGCAGGGGGAGGAGCTGGTGACCGCGGCCGGCACCCGGATCCTCCTGATGGAGGACCATCCGGCCCATGGCCCCCTCAGCCAGTGCCGCCTGGCCCTCACCACCGTGGGGGCCAACACCGCCGAACTCGGTGCCCTCGGTGTGCCGATGATCGTGCTGGTGCCCACCCAGCATCTGGAGGTGATGCAGGCCTGGGATGGCGGGCTGGGGCTGCTGGCCCGGCTGCCGCTGCTGCGGCGCCTGCTGGGAGCGGTGCTCACGGCCTGGCGGATGCGTCACCATGGATTCCTGGCCTGGCCCAACATCTCCGCCGGCCGGGCGGTGGTTCCCGAACGGGTGGGCCCCATCACCCCGGAGAGCATTGCCGTGGAAGCCGACGACTGGCTCGCCCACCCAGCGCGGCTGGCGGGCATGCGCGATGACCTGCGCAGCCTGCGGGGCCGGCCCGGGGCGGTGGCGGCCGTGGCCGACATGGTGGAGCGACTGCTGCCGACCTCCGCAGCTGCCTAGGCTTGACGAAACCCTGTTCCCCAACCACTGTTCCGCCGATGTCCCCAGCGCCCCTCAACCCCGAAGCCAGCCCGGCTGCGGCCCCGGAGGCCGCTGAATCCGACTGGCGGGAACGCCTCACCCCCGAGCAGTACCGGGTCGCCCGCCAGGGGGGTACCGAGCGAGCCTTCACCGGTGCCTACTGGAACCACAAGGGCGACGGCATGTACCACTGCATCTGCTGCGAGGCGCCGCTGTTCAGCTCAGCCAGCAAGTTCGACTCGGGTTCGGGCTGGCCGAGTTTCTGGGAAGGGATCCACTCGGGGGCCATCCGCACCGTTCCCGACACCTCCCACGGCATGGTGCGGACGGAGATCCGCTGCGCCAACTGCGATGCTCACCTGGGCCACGTGTTCAACGACGGTCCCGCGCCCACGGGGCAGCGGTACTGCGTGAATTCCGCCTCCCTGAGCTTCAAGGAGGAAGGCTGAGCTCCCTCGCTGGAGTGCCTTCCCTACCAGGGATCGTCGATCACCTCGGGCTCCACATCCACCAGGTTGGGTTCCCGTTCGGGGCGGGGGGGGCTGCGGCGCTCGCTGCGGGGCGATGGGCGTGATGGGCGAGCGGCGGGCACCTCTTCGTAGAGATCCTCCGGATAGGGATCCGGCCCGGGGCGCTCCGATCCGTAGGGCTGGGATTCGTAGCGATCCCCTGCAGAACGGTCGCCTTGCTGGCGATCCTGCCGTCCGTAGGCACGGGGATCGTCTCGGTAGGGGCGCTCGTCGTTGAACCGTTGATCCCGATAAGCCTCCTCATCCTGGTAGGGCTCCCTTCCCGGGCCGGCCCGTTCGGAGCGTTCCGAGGGTCGGTAGCGGCCGGCGGGTTCGGGGTCGTCGTCGAGATAGCGGCGCTGCCGCAGCGGTTCCCGCTCCCGGCGGTCCTCCAGTTCCACGTATTCGAGCTCCTCGGCCGGCTGGAAGGCGCGGCTGGTGGCGGGCTGGATGCGGCGCTGTTCCTGGGCCGTGGGCTGGCCGGCGGGAAGCTGGTTCTCTGCGGGCACCGCCCCCATGCGGAAGCGCTCCCGTTCCTCCTGCTCCCAGCTGCTTCCGCCGATGCCGAGCTTCTCGAGCAGGCCGGTGCCGAGCTGCTTGAGCTTGTCCTCGGCTCCCTCGTACACGATGATCCGATCGGCGCCGCTGCTCACCACTTCCTGCACCGGCAGCTCCCAGGTGCTGAGCACCCCTTCCCCGAGCAGGGGCACCCCGAGGGCACCCACCACCAGGGTGGTGAGTTCACCGGTCTCGATATCGAAGCTGAAGCCGAGCACCCGGCCCAGCTGGTTGCCGGATTCGGTGATCACCTGGCAGTTGATCACCTTGCCGAAGCGCTCCGGGTTGAACTCCTCGACGAGGGAGTCGGCGGAATCCACCAGGATCACATCCCCCACCTGGCGGATGCGATCCAGGGGCATCCAGCGCGGCAGGCCCGGCAGGAAGCGGGTGAGGGGGTTGTCGCGCAGGCCCAGAGCCACCACCTCCCGCCGGTCGATGTCGACCACCACTTCTCCCACCACCCCCAGGCGACGCCCGGTATCCCGGGTGATCACCTGGGTTCCCATCAGCTCCGAACGCAACCAGAGACGGTCGCTGGGGGTGGCGTTCGGATCGGCTGCTGGAGGGGTGGAGGAGGTCAAGTCCGGAGGGCGTGGCGTACTCCCGCTGGGAGCTGAGTCGGCCCATTGTGGCTCACCCCGTCCGATCAGGCCGCCATCGGCAATCCGACCACCTGGGTGTGGGCGCCCCGGGCCTGGGTGACCCCGATCGTGCGGGTGGCGGCGGCGATCATGGGCCGGCGGTGGCTCACCACCAGGAACTGGGCGCTGTGGGCCTGGGAGGCGATCAGGGCGGCGAGCCGCTCCACGTTGACCCCATCGAGAAAGCTGTCGACCTCATCGAAGGCATAGAAGGGGGAGGGCCGGAAGCGCTGCAGGGCGAAGAGGAAGCTCAGGGCGGTGAGGGATTTCTCCCCCCCCGACATCGACGCCAGCCGCCGCACTGTCTTGCCCTTGGGATGGGCCACCAGGGTGAGGCCGCCCTCGAGGGGCTGGTCGGGGTTCTCGAGCTGGAGTTGCCCCTCGCCGTCGGAGAGCCCGGCGAAGATGGTGCGAAAGTGGCCATCCACAGCGTGGAAGGCCTCCAGGAAGGCCTCCTGGCGAAGGGTGGCCACGGTTTCGATGCGGAGCAGCAGTTCCTCCCGCTCCTTGCTGAGCACGTCGAGCCGATCCTCCAGTTCGCTGAGGCGGGTCTCCAGCTGCTCAAGTTCCTCGAGGGCGAGCATGTTCACCGGCTCGAGGGCCTCCATGCGCTGCTGGAGCTGGCGCAGCTCGTTCTGCAGGACGTCCAGGCCGGCCTGGCGCACCTCCTCGGGAACCTCGGGCAGGGGATCGGGCAGCTCCCTCTCCAGCTGCTCCAGCCGCTGCTGGCCGCTGCGCTGTTCCAGGGCGAGGGTTTCCCGCTCCTCGGCGAGCTTCTGGAGCTGCCACTGCCGCTGCTGCAGACCCTGGCGCAGGGCCGCCAGGGCGGCCTCGGCGGCATCGCGGGCCCGGCGCCGTTCGCCGAAACGGGTCTGCAGTTCGCTCTGCCGAAGTTCGAGGGCCGTGCGTTTCTCCTGATCGGCCTGCTGCTGCTGCTTCCAGAGCTGCCGTTCGGCCACGAGGGCGGTGACCGCCTCGATCAGCCGCTGTTCCTCCCGCCCCAGCGCTTCCAGCTCGCTGCCCAGGCGCTCGGCGGCCAGGGAGCGTTCGCGCCGTTCGGCAGCGAGGGTATCGCGTCGCCGGCGGGCCTCGAGGAGGGCCCGGTCGGCCGCTTCCAGTTCCTCCTGCAGGCCCTGCCACTGGGCGCTGTCGCCCCTGGAGCGGGCCTGGGCTTCGGCCGCCTCCAGGGCGGTGAGAGCCTCCTGCAGCGGGGTGAGCAGGCCCTCCAGCTGCCGCAGGCGCCCTTCGGCTGTGCGGCTGTCGTTCTGCAGCTGCTGAAGGCGCTCGGCCAGGTGCCGGTCCCTCTGGCGGCGGGGATCGAGGAGGCGTTCGCCGCTGCTCCGTTCGGCCTCCAGACCCGCCAGCCGCTGCTGCTTCAGCTCGAGCTGCTCCCGGGCCTGCTCCAGCTCGCGGGTGAGTTCCCCTTCCCGACGCCGGCAGGCCAGCAGGCTCTCGCCGAGCTCCAGCAGGCGGCGGCGCAGGGGTTCGGCTTCGTCCCCGTCGCTGGGGCGGCCGAATCCCAGCTGGCCGGAGCGCTGCTGCAGGCTGCCGCCGGTCATGGCGCCGCTGCGCTCCAGCAGTTCGCCTTCGAGGGTCACGGCCCGGCAGCGGCCGAGTTCGCGGCGGGCGCTGGCCAGGGTGTCGAAGACCAGGGTGTCGCCGAAGACGTAGCGGAACACCTCGCCGTACACCGGTTCATGGCTGACCAGATCCACGGCCCGACCCACCAGTCCGGAGGTGCCCCGCTGCAGGGCCGCGCCGCCGCTGGAGCCCTGGCCGCGGATGCGGTTGAGGGGCAGGAAGGTGAGGCGGCCGGCGCGGCGGCTCTTGAGCAGCTCGATGGCGCGGGCGGCGATGCGGTCGTCCTCGACCACCACCTGGCCGAGCCGGCCGCCGGCGGCCACCTCCAGCGCCACCCGGTGGACCTCCTCCACTTCGCCCAGCTGGGCCACCGTGCCGTGGATGCCCTCCAGCCCGGCCTCCAGCAGCAGGCGCAGGGCACCGGTGCCCCGGCTCTCCTGCAGGGTTTCACGGCGGCTGTCGAGCCGGGCGATGTCCCGCTCCAGGCCGGTCTGCTCCTGCTCCAGTCGCTGGCGGGTGCGCTGCTGCAACGCCAGGGCCTCGGCCTGGTGCTGCCAGTGCTGCCGCTGGGTGAGGAGGTCCGCCTGCAGGGTCCGCCACGCCTTCTCCAGGCCGGCGAGTTGCTCCTCGGCTTCGGAGGCGGCACTGCCTTCCTGCTCCCGTTCGGCGCCCAGCTCCAGCAGCCGCTGCCCGGCCTGGCGCAGCCGTTCCTCCAGCTGCTGCCGCTCGGCCTGCAGCGGTTCGAGTCGCTCCTGCAGCTCCCGGCGCCGGCGGCTGCGGTTCTGCTGTTCCTCCAACCAGCTGCCGGAGCGTCCCGCCACCTCACCGAGGCGCCGGCGGGAGAGCTCCACCGCCCCCTCGGCCTGGCGACAGAGGCTCTCCGCCTCGGCGAGGTCGGTGTCCCCGGTTCCGGAGGTGACCTCCTGCTGCTGGCGTCGCAGCTCCCCCTGCTGCCGGAGGAGGTCGTGCCGACGCTGCTGCAGTTCCTCGGCCTGCTGCTGGTGCCGTTCCCCCTGGCGGTCCCGTTCGCGGCCGCCGGCTTCCAGGCCCGCCAGTTCGGCCTGCACCGCCAGGAGCTGGTCCTCACCGAGGGCCTTGACCTCGGCCTGCAGCTGCTCGAGGGCGCTGGCGGCCCGGCCGAGCTCCTCTTCCCCGGCGGCGATCGCCGTGCGTTCCTGTTCCTGGCGGGCAGCGAGGCTCTGGTCGCGGGCGAGCAGGGCCCGCTGTTGTTCCCGGGCAGCGTCACAGGCGAGCACCTGCTCCTGCAGCCGGCCCTGCTGCAGCCGCTGGCGCAGGTCCTGGTAGGTGCGCGCCCGGGCGCAGTCCCGTTCCAGTTTCTGGCGGGAGGCCAGCAGCTCCTGCTGCACGATGGAGCAGCGCTCCTGACGTTCCTGCACCTCATCGAGCTTGGAGCGGGTCTGCTCGATGCGGGAATCGAACAGGGCCACCCCGGCCAGTTCATCGATGATGCCGCGGCGGTCGCGGGCGCTCATCGAGACGATACGGGTCACGTCGCCCTGCATCACCACGTTGCTGCCCTCGGGATCGACCCGCAGCCGGCGGAGCTGGGTCTGGAGCTGCTGCAGGTTGCAGGGCACGCCATCGGCGCTGTAGCTGCTGCTGTAGGTGCCGCCGGGGGCCACCCGCAGGCGCCGGGACACACTCCATTCCCTCTGGCCGGGACGGATCCAGGGGCCTTCCTCGGAGGCTTCCAGACCGGACTCCGCCTCGTCGGGCCGCCAGTCGCCCAGATCGAAGCGCACCGTCACGCTGGCCTCGGCGGCCTTGCCTTCCCGCAGCATGGCGCTGTTGATCAGGTCGGGCAGCCGTTCGGCGCGCATGCCGCGGCTGGTGGCCAGGCCGAGGCAGAAGAGCACCGCATCGAGGATGTTGCTCTTGCCGGACCCGTTGGGGCCGGTGACCACGGTGAAACTCGGCTCGAGCGGAATGGTGATCGTTCCGCCGAACGACTTGAAGTGGGTGAGTTCGACCTGGTTGATGTGAACCAACAGGCCCGTATGCCAGCCAGGCGGAATGTAGCCGAGTTACTGCCGCTGCCAAGTCCTCCTGCCTACGTTGTGGGCAGCAGCGGTGCCTCCCCCCATGGAAACGGACAACAGCAACAGCACGCCCCTGGCTCCCCTGGAGCCGGCGCCTGCGGAACCGCTGACGGCGACCCGGCTGCGGTTCCAGGAGCGCTTCGAGACCCTGCTGCCCACGATCCAGAGGGAGTGGCCCGGGGTGGCCCGCAGCACCCTGGAGGCCACCCGGGGCAGCCTCGATCACGTGGTGGAGGTGATCAGCCGCCAGACCGGTGTCGCCAGCGGCGGCGTGAAGGACCACCTGGTGGATCTGCTGCACACCACCACCGACCAGGCCCAGCAGGTGGCCGATTCGCTCAGGCCCCTGGAGGAACAGCTGGAGGGGCTGCTCGATGAGCTCAACACCACCCTGCGGCCGAAGATCGAGAAGCCGGTGCGGGAGAAGCCCCTGATGGCGCTGGGCATCGCGGCGGGGGTGGGCCTCCTGCTGGGGATGCTGCTCTCCTCCGGAAGGCGTTCGGCATGACCACCGGCCGCACGGTGAGCCGGGTCACCGGCCTGCTCACGTCGGTGATGGACCTGCACGTGCGCATGGCGCTGCAGGAGGCCGACCGTGAGAAACGCAAGCTGATCGGAGCCGGGGTGTTCCTCGCCGCCGGCCTCTCGTTCGTGTTTGTGGCCTCGCTGCTGGGCCAGCTGGTGCTGCTGCTCTGGCTGCGGCAGGCCTTCAGCCTGGGCTGGATCCCCGCGGCGGCGGCGGTGGCGGCGATCGACCTGGTGCTGTCCGGGCTGTGCCTGCGGGTGGGGGGCCAGATGCTGAAGGGCCCCTACCTGCCCCAGACCACGGCCGGGCTGGCGCGCACCACGCGGTTGCTCACGGGGCGGTACTGAAGGGGTGGCCCGCGCCTATCCCACCCCCAGGCAGCCCGATCGGCAGGAACCGGAGGACGCCGCCGCATCGGCTGGGGGGGAAGGCCGGCTCGCGGCCGCAAGGGAAGACTCCAGGGCTGCGGAGCAGCACGACATCCGCTTCACCCATCTGTGGCTGCGGATGCTGGTGGAGGGCTTCGAGCTGGCAGAGGCGCTGCCGGGCGATACGGGCGACCATCCGATCCCGAAGCGGATGTGGGGGGTGCTGCGGCAGGGCAAGGTGCCTTCCGAGGCCTCCCTGGCGAAGCTGGGAGCGGGCCTGCGGCTGGAACTGCGGCTGCAGACGGGCTCGGCCTGCGGATTCCGCATGCTGGCGCTGATGGGCGAGGAGGACTCCTGCCGCCGGGCCGGTGCACTCCAGGCGATGGAAGAGGAGGGCGCCTACCTGGGCGGCTGCGTGCTGCTGATCCTCAGCCTGGTGCTCACGGTGCCCGCCAGCGAGGCCATGGTGGCCCAGCTCACGGCCCACTACAGCAGTCGGCTGGAGGATCTGGAGCGGGTGGAGGGCTTCCTCGAGGAGCTGATGGTGGCCCTGCTGGCCCGCTTCACCCAGGAGCTGATGGAGCGGCTGGTGGAGGAGGAGGGGCTCGATCCCCAGGAGCTGCAGAGGCGCCTTCAGGGGGGACAGCTGCCGCTGGATTTCTGAGGGGCCTCCCGCCAGGGCGGGATCCTCCCCCCCGCGCAGTGCTCCACCCGTCCGTCGGCGCGCTCATGGGGTGCTGGGGAGGGTGTCGAGCAGCCGCAGACGGGTGAACCGCTGCAGCCAGATGCAGGGCAGGTTGAAGGCCGTGGCGAAGACCAGATTGATCAGCACCCCCAGCGGCGGCAGCCACAGGACCGTGACGATCCAGAACGGCCAGAGGGCCAGGTGCGCCAGCTCGGCACGGCGGGTTTCGGCCAGCAGGCGCTGCAGGGAGGCGGGATCCCGGCGCACCAGGCTGTTCTTCCGCACCCCCCCGGGCAGGCTGGCCCCGGCATCGGGCAGCCAGCGCTTCCAGCAGCGGATCCGCAGCCGGCGTTCGTAGCCGGCCGCGCTCTCCGGCCAGGGGCGCGGCCCGGTGAGCCAGCTGTCGTGCTCGAGGGCGGCGAGGGGCAGCTGATTGGCCAGAAAGCCCACCAGCACCGACCACGCCAGCCAGCCCAGGGCACAGGCCAGGCCGGCTAACGCGTCGGAAACCGCCTGCCCTTCCATTCGATCGTGCCCCTCTCCAGATTCAGGATCGCCAGAACGAACACCCCCAGGAAGAAGAGCACGGGAATCGGAAACACCAGGCAGATCCAGCCGAAGCCCCCCACCCTCCGGGTGAGCACCAGCAGCTGCACCGCGAAGGCGACGTAGAGCACCAGGTTGGGCAGCAGGGAGGGGTCGCCCACCATCGGCCAGCCCAGCAGGGAGGCCGGCAGACACCAGGCCGCCCAGAACAGGCCGGAAAGCCAGAGCAGCACCGCCAGCATCCAGGGCCAGCGCACCTCGCCGGCGGCGGTGGCGAAGTTCTTGGCGAAGCCCACCACCATGTCGTGCAGACCGCCGGGGTACATGCGGTAGTCGATCAGGCCCTCACCGATGAAGGCACTCACCGGCAATCCCGCCTGCTCGTAGAGGTGGCCCATGAACCAGTCCTCCACCACCTTGCCGGCCACCGCCGCATGGCCGCCGACCCGCTCGTAATCGGCCCTGCTGGTGGCCATGGCCGGCCCGAAGGCCACGCCGCATCCCGGGCCCATCGGCACGGCCATCAACCCCACCAGGTTGAACAGCACCGAAAGCTGCTCGTAGGGCTTCTCGGTGCGGTGGAACGGCTGCACCGAAACGAGGCCACCCAGCGCCTGCTGTGTCGCCACGAGGCGCTCCAGGAACGGGGGGCGGGGCTCGGTATCGGCATCGAGGAACACCAGAATCTCGCCCTGGCTGGAGGCGGCGCCGTTGTGCAGCGCCCAGGTCTTGCCGCACCAGCCTTCCGCCAGGGGCGGTGGCCGCAGCACCGTGACGCCGGCCTCTGCGGCGACGGCCGCGGTGCGATCGCTGGAGTGATCGTCGATCACGATCACCTCGAGGGGGTGAAGGCTCTGGCCCCGAAGGGCCGTGAGCAGGTTGGGGAGGGTGCCCTCCTCATTGCGGGCCGGGATCAGCAGGGAAACCCTGGGTTGCCCCTGCAACGGATGCTCGGGGAGCCGCGACAGCCGCAGGCAGAGCGCCCAGCCCAGCAGCCAGCGCACCACCAGGGAGACGGCCAGCAGGCCCACGGATGACTTCCCCGCTTACGCACTCCACGCTATGGCGGCCATCCCCGTGCTCGCCCCCAGCCTTCAGGGATCAGGGCGCAACAGCTCGTCCACCAGGGGCTGGAGAGCGGCCTCCTGGGTCATCAGCTGGTGGTGATAGCGCACGGGCAGGCTGCGCCCGGGGCCGAGGGGCAGCACGGCGCGCCAGGCGGGCATCACCATCAGATCCGGCTGGCAGTAGAAACTGCAGCAATCGACGGGCCGCAGCGTCTCGACATCGGAGTTGAGGCGTTCCAGCAGCGCGCTCCCGGCCTTGAGGTCGGCGATGCCGGCCAGGGGCCAGCTGGGCCAGGGCTGGGCCGTGAGGGTGCCCCGCTGGGGACTGCCCACGCTGATCAACCGCCGGGTGCGCCGATGGCCGCCGAGCAGCTGGATCCAGGTCCGCCCGATCACGCCGCCCATCGAGAAGCCCAGCAGGTCGATGGGCCGCTCCAGGCCGAAGGCCGCCTCGATGTGCATTCCCAGCAGTTCGGCCAGCTCCTCGATGGGCGTGACCCCGAACCGGTGGGGCAGATGGGGGATCAGCAGAGGTCCACGCCGCTGTCCCAGCTTCCGCTTCAGCCGGTCGAACAGCCGGGGGGTGTCCCACATCCCGTGCACCAGCACCAGCGGGGGGGAGGTGTCAGCTGGTTGCTGGTCAGGTGGCGGATCCGCGGGGGGCATGGCCAGCACCAGGGGGGTGCTCCCAATACTGGATCGAAGGCCGGCTCCAGCCGTTGGTGCCTGGTCCCACGGGGACGGGGCCATTCTGGAGAACAACGCAGCAGTGACCCTCCTGCCGAAACACTCCACAGGTTGAGGGCAATCAATCCGCGCTACAGCTTTGTGACGCTGACTGCCACGTCCATTGACAACTGCTGCGAGTCTCCGGTGAACGAGCCGGCGATCGGCGGCACGGAGTGTGGCAAACGGCTGACTGCTACCGGGATGTGGTTCTCAGCCACGATTTCACCTCGGGTGGGATCGAACCCTTTCCAGCCAGCACCCGGGAGAAAGACTTCAGCCCAGGCATGGGTGCTGCCCGCATCACCCTCTGCATGCGAAGTATAACTGTAGCCACTCACGAAACGAGCGGCAAAACCGAGCAACTTCGCCGCCTCCATGAACAGGAAGGCAAGATCGCGGCAGGATCCGGAGACACTCACAAGGGTTTCGTCCGGTGACTGCACACCAGGCTCTTCTCGCTGGCGATAGGAGACAAGCCCGTGAATGGTCAGATTCAGGCGCTGCAGCAAGGCATAGCTCTCGATGGTCTCGCCAGGCTGCCAGACCGTTGAAGTCCACTGCGCCAATGTCCCGGCCTGAGAAGCGCTCCCGACAAGCAGATAAGCATCGAGAACGGGGCGGTCTTCAGGGTGATAGGCGAAGGGATAGGAAACGGCATAGTCTTCCACCAGAAAGTCAAGTGGTTCCTTGTCGTATTGTTGGATGATCAGGCTGCTTTCAATCAGCAGCCGCTGAGCAGGAGCTGCGAAGTTTGCCATGGCAACGGAGTTGTTCTCCACATCCCGATGCCAGCGCAGGCTCGCTTCTGGCTGAATCGTGATCCCCGAGGATTCGATTCTCAGGTCATGCCCCTCTCTCGGGCGGAGACGAAGTACATGGGTGCCGAGTTGAACAGGGCCAGAATAGGTGTAGATGGTGCGATGAACGATCTGATAGCGATTCATCAGCGCAAGGTGACGCCCCTACAGAGAATAGATCACAACACGATAGGGCGCAACAGATACAGGCCATGCAAGGGAAGCCCGTCACAGCCGCCGCAAACTGCCTCAGCCACACCGCTGCTGTGCGCCTTGAAGATCTCGCTGGATCCATGCCGATCACTGCTGAAGCGAAGCATGCCTGTGCCTATGGCTGGCAAGTCCAGCATCTCGCCATGGCTCCATCTCCATGGTGGAACCTTCCGATCACGGAGTCCTGCCGGGCATGGGGAGGCCAACCCTTGCCTTGCCGTGTTGGCTCATCGCCCATGGCTGAGAGGAAACGGCATCCCCTCAAGCGATTCGCCGTTCCCATGCAGCGCCACCTGCCATGACTGGCCTCGGTGACTCAATGATTCGATACATCGGTGAGTTGCCTTGCAGCAACTCGGTTTCCGTTCGGTTCAACCCCTGGAATATGTTGGGCGTGACCGACCAAGCAATGCCGCATCCGGGGATGCCTAGGCTTGAAGTGAACATGCATCGGTGAGTGAGAACTTGATGAAGATTCACGCAAGCGATCTGGTCGCCTCGCTTACAGCGCTGGCCATCATGATCGGCTCCATGCTGATTCCATTGCCTGCCATGGCCATGGCCAGCGTTCATGTCGGATACCCCATTGCACTCGGAACCATGTCCAACAGAGTTGATGCCACAGCCAAAGACGCGGAAGGCAGGCTGGAATCTGCCTATGGTGAACTCACTGGCGACAAGGGCCACCAGATCAAAGGAAAAGCCAAGCAGGTGCAGGGCTCTGCCATGAACGCGGCAGAAGACCTCAAGCAGGGGGCAAAATCGGTCGCCAAGAAGGTTGGTGATGCTGCTGGCAAACTGGCAGACGATCTCAGCTGAACCACCCAGACGTCGCTTTTGCAAGGAGGCGACGTCTGCTTCCAGCCACCCACTCTGTGATGGTTACGGCGTTGCTGAGCGATGCCCCAGCAGGCCGCCATTCCCCTCACTCCAAGGAGAGACATCATGTTGGAAACGATCGCCATCGTCCTGGTCGTTCTGTGGCTGCTTGGCATGGTCACCTCCTACACAATGGGAGGATTGATCCACATCCTGCTCGTCATCGCAGTGATTTCCATTCTGTTCCGCCTGATCAGCGGGCGTCGCGTCTGAGCCCCTGAGGTGCACCAGCCCATGGATCCGTTCTTCATTGCCGATACGGCCAAGACATTCGAGCAGGCCAGCGCTGATCTCCAGGCCAGCGTCACGGCGCACGGCTTCGGCGTGATGGCGATGCACGACCTGGGCAAGACCCTGCGCAGCAAAGGCATCGACTTCCCCGAAGACTGCCGTGTGTTTGAGGTGTGCAACCCCCAGCAGGCGGCCAGGGTTCTGATGCAAGACATGTCTCTCACCACGGCACTGCCCTGCCGGATCTCCGTGTATACCGAAGCCGGCCAGACCCGGATCGGCATGATCCGGCCGGAGGGAATGCTCAGCACCCTCTCCTCTGATCCGGAACTGATGGAGGTGGCGCGGCAGGTGGACGCCTCTGCCACCGCCATCATCCGGGCGGCAGCGTAGCTCAGCGTTCGATTGCGGTTTCTTTCTACACGTTGAAGCGGCCAACGTCCGGGCAGGGAAGTCCGTCAGGCAACTACCAACGTGACAATCGAGCGAACGGAAGATGAGACCAGCAAGTCATCCAAAAGGGCACCGGAAAGAGTGGGAGAGCCTTGACCTGCAGCAAGTGCAGACCAAGCTGAAGTCGTCACCAGATGGTCTCCATCAGGACGAAGCACTTGCCGCTTGGCAGAGGTTGGTCCCAACGAGATTACTGAAAGGAAGACCAACGAGGTTCTGAAGTTTCTCACCTATTTCTGGGGTCCCATACCGTGGATGATTGAAGCAGCTGTGATTCTTTCCGCGCTGGACCGGCATTGGCCGGACTTCGCCATCATCCTGCTGCTGCTTCTCGCCAACGCTGTGGTCGGATTCTGGGAGGAGCACCAGGCAGGCAACGCCATCGCTGCGCTCAAAGCCAAGCTGGCCTCGAAGGCCCGGGTGAAACGTGATGGACAGTGGAGCACGGTGGAATCCCGGGACCTGGTGCCGGGCGACGTCATTCATGTACGCCTTGGCGACATCGTGCCGGCGGACGCTCGCTTGCTGGAAGGTGAGCCGCTGGAAGTGGATCAGTCTGCCCTTACGGGAGAGTCGTTACCGATCACGCGACAATATGGGGAAGGCGTGTTCTCGGGATCGATCATTCGCCGGGGTGAAATCGATGCGATGGTCTATGCCACCGGTGGCAACACCTTCTTCGGCAGGACAGCGGAGCTGGTGCAGGCAGCACACAGTGTCAGCCATTTCCAGCAAGCCGTCCTCAAGATCGGCAATTACCTGATCCTGCTCGCGGTGGCTTTGGTGTCCGTGATCATTACCGTCGCGCTCCTCCGCGGCGACCCATTGGTCACCACCCTTCAGTTTGCCCTCGTGTTGACTGTTGCCGCGATTCCCGTGGCGATGCCCACGGTGCTCTCTGTGACCATGGCGGTAGGCGCGGGCCTCCTGGCGAAGAAAGGGGCGATTGTGACGCGGTTGGCGGCCATCGAGGAACTGGCTGGCGTGGACGTGCTCTGCTCGGACAAAACTGGCACCCTGACCCAGAACAACCTGACACTTGGTGATCCGTTCAGCGTGGAGAATGCTCCGGATCAGGTTATTTTCAACGCGGCCCTGGCATCGCGAGCAGACAACAATGACACGATCGACAGGGCCGTGCTGGACGGGCTGAACACGGATCAGAGCTTACAGGGCTACCAGTTGGTTCATTTCCAGCCGTTCGACCCGGTGCACAAGCGAACGGAAGCCACCATCAAGGGTCTGGACGGACTGGAATTCAAGGTGACCAAGGGAGCACCGCAGGTGATCATGCAGTTATCGGCCAATGCTGGGCAGGTGAAGGCCGCCGTGGAAAGCGCTGTCAGTGGCTTTGCGGCTCGGGGCTTTCGCTCGCTGGGTGTGGCTCGCACAGATGCACACAACCGATGGCAGTTTCTCGGTGTATTGCCACTGTATGACCCGCCGCGTGATGAAGCCAAGGTGACCATCGCAGCAGCTCGCCAGATGGGAGTGATGGTGAAGATGGTTACGGGTGATCAACTGCCCATCGCCAAGGAAACGGCCCTGAAATTGGGAATGGGAACAAACATCCTGGACGCCAGTGGTTTCGGGACTGCGAAGTCTCACGAGAGCGAGCTGTTGGCGGAGTCCATTGAGAAAGCGGATGGATTCGCCCAGGTGTTCCCGGAACACAAGTTTCACATTGTGGAAGTCCTCCAGCGGCACGGCCACATCGTGGGCATGACTGGTGATGGGGTCAACGATGCTCCTGCTCTGAAAATGGCCGACTGCGGCATCGCCGTTTCGGGGGCAACGGACGCGGCGCGCGCCGCAGCCTCCATTGTGCTGATGGCGCCCGGCCTGTCAGTGATTGTTGATGCGATCAAGGCGAGTCGCAAAATCTTCCAGAGAATGAACAGCTACGCGATCTACCGCATCGCCGAAACGCTGCGCGTACTTCTATTCATGACGTTTTCGATCCTGGCATTCAACTTTTACCCCGTGACTGCGGTGATGATCGTGATGCTGGCATTGTTGAATGACGGCGCCATCTTGTCGATCGCTTTTGACAATGTGCGCTACAGCGACACTCCTGAGGCATGGGACATGCGTACCGTGCTGGTGGTGGCCAGCGTGCTGGGCGTGCTGGGCCCTGTGGCTGCCTTCGGCCTGTTCTTCATTGCCGAGCACATCGTGAAGATGGATCGCAGCCAGCTGCAGACGCTGATGTATCTCCTGCTCTCGGTT
This sequence comes from uncultured cyanobacterium, assembly GCA_963847745.1. Classification (GTDB taxonomy): domain Bacteria; phylum Cyanobacteriota; class Cyanobacteriia; order PCC-6307; family Cyanobiaceae; genus Cyanobium. Next base: position 229,466 of record CAWKAW010000022.1, read on the forward strand.
GCCGGCCATCTGACGATCTTCCTCACCCGCACCCGCGGCCCCTTCTGGTCGCTCCGCCCTGCGCGGATCCTGCTGTTCGCGGTCTGCGGCACCCAGCTGGCGGCGACCCTGATCGCGACGTATGGGTGGTTCATGACCCCGCTGGGGTGGGGATGGGCCTTGATGGTGTGGGCTTACGCTCTCGCCTGGTTCCTGGTGACTGACCGTTTGAAGCTGCTCACCTACCGGATCCTCAATCTTCAGAAACTCCCCAGCTGAGGCTGGCTCGGTGTCGTTCCAGAGCCCGGAATGCCTGGCCCTCGGCATGGGTCGGACAGCAACGGGGAACCGGGACGTCTGGCTCGGCGCCTACCCTGCGCAAGTGCCCAGGGACGACCACGGCAGCCCTCCGGAGGACCAGGCCCGGTCCCTGCTGGATCGGCTCAGCCTGGAGGAGAAGCTCGGCCTGCTCGACGGCGACACCCCCTTCTGGTCGGGCATGGCCGCCACCATGCTGCGCGATGCCTCCCATCGCCGTCCCTGGCCGGCCGGTGTGGTGCCCCGGCTCGCCATCGCTGGCCTGCACTTCGTGGACGGCCCCCGTGGCGTGGTGCTCGAGGGCGGGGCCACCACCTTCCCGCCGCCGATCGCCCGCGGTGCCAGCTGGGACCCGGCCCTGGAGGAGCGCATCGGCGAGGCCATGGGCCGCGAGGCCCGTTCCTTCGGCGCCAACCTCCTCGGAGGGGTGTGCGTGAACCTGCTGCGCCACCCGGGCTGGGGCCGGGCCCAGGAGACCTACGGCGAAGATCCGGTGCACGTGGGCGCCATGGGATCGGCCATGACCCGCGGCGTGCAGCGCCATGCGATCGCCTGCGTCAAGCACTTCGCCCTCAACTCGATCGACAGCGCCCGCTTCCGGGTGGACGTGCAGGCCACCACCAGGGTGCTGCAGGAGCTGTACCTGCCCCAGTTCCGCGACTGCGTGGAGGCCGGCGCCCTGGCGGTGATGAGCGCCTACAACAGCGTGAACGGCGAGTGGTGCGGCCAGCACCCGGCCCTGCTCAACGGGATCCTCAAGGGGCGCTGGGGATTCCGCGGCTTCGTGGTGACCGACTTCATCTTCGGGCTGCGCGACGGGGTGCGGGCCGTGCTGGCCGGCCAGGACCTGGAGATGCCGTTCCCGATGATCTTCGCCGCCACCCTGCCGCAGGCGGTGGCCAGCGGCAGGGTGCCGCTGGAGCGGATCGACGACGCCGTGCTGCGTCTGCTGCGGGCCCAGCTCTCGGTGCCGGCCCGGATCGGGGAGGCGGGGGTCTACCCGGCCGCGGTCCGGGGCTGCGCGGAGCACCGGGCGCTGGCGCGGCACGCCGCCACCCGCTCGATCGTGCTGCTCAAGAACACCGGCCCGGTGCTGCCGCTGCGCGGCATCGGCTCGCTGGCGGTGATCGGCCGCCTGGCGGCCGTGGCCAACCTGGGGGATCGGGGTTCCTCGGACACCCGGCCCGCGGCGGGGACCGTGGTGACCCCCCTCGAGGGCCTGCGGGCCGCCGCGCCGGAGATCGACGTGCGCCAGGCCGAGGGCACCGACCTGGCAACGGCCACCGCCCTGGCCGCGGCCTGTGACGCGGCCGTGGTGGTGGTGGGCCTGGACTGGCGCCACGAGGGGGAGCACATCCACAACGGCGATCTGGCTCCGATCCTGCGCCAGATGCCGCCTCCGGAGCCGCTGCTGCGCCGGTTCGGCCGCTCCCGGCTGGATCCGCTGTGGAAGCCGGTGGCCGGCGCGATCGCGGCGATGGCGAGCCTCGGCTCGGCCCTGCCGGGCGGAGACTTCGCCTCGGGTGACCGCACCGATCTCCGCCTCCCTGCGGAGCAGGAGGCACTGATCCGCGCCGTGACCGCTGCGAACACCCGCACGATCGTCGTGCTGATGGGGGGCGGGGCGATCCTCTGCGAGGGGTGGCGGCACGTGGTGCCGGCCCTGCTGCTGCTCTGGTACCCGGGCATGGAGGGGGGCGCGGCGCTGGCCGATGTGCTGCTCGGCCGGGTGTCGCCATCAGGCCGGATGCCCTTCACGGTGCCCACGGCCCACGAGCACCTGCCCCCCTTCGATCCCCGCGCCCGTCGGATCACCTACGACCTGTGGCACGGCTACCGACGGCTGCGCCGGCAGGGGCAGCCGTCGGCGTTCCCCTTCGGCTTCGGGCTTTCCTACAGCGCCTTCGCCTACAGCCAGCCGAGCGCCGAGCTCCTCGGCGGGTGCGCTGAGGGCGGGCTGCTGCGGGTCGATGTCACGGTGGAGAACACGGGCACCATGGCCGCCGATGACGTGGTGCAGATCTATGGCGAGGTGCCGGCTGAGGCGGTGGAACGCCCGGTGCGCATCCTGGTGGGCTTCACCCGGGTCTCCCTGGCGCCGGGGCAGGTGGAGCGGCTGTCGCTGGAGGTGCCGCTGCGGCGCCTGGCCTGGTTCGATGAGGCCCTCGATGCGTTCGTGCTGGAGGGCGGCCGGCACCGGCTGGTGGTGGCCCGTCACGCCGAGGACGAGGGGATCGCCGTGGACCTCGAACTGGAGTCGGCGATCGTGGGCCGCTGAGCACGACCACCGCTGCACCGCTGTTTCGCTGTTTCGCTGCTTCGCCCGCTTCAGGTCAGTCGTCTCTGCACAGGGCCAGGCGTCAGCAGCTTCGCCATCGCCAGGGTCACCGCCGTGGTGATCAGCAGGGTGACGATCAGGTGCGGCGGCAGAGGGGCGAGGCTCAGTGCCTGTCCCACCCCGGGGATGGCCAGCAGCAGCCACAGCCCCAGGCCGATGGCGGCACCGGCGGCGGTGATGGGGCTGCGGGGATCGCCGTTGAGCCACACCAGTCCGCCACCGGCCAGCAGCAGCAGGGAGAACACCAGGCTGCGGCGCGATTCCGGTTCCGCATCGGGCCAGAAGGCCAGCACCAGCGCCGCCACCATCACCGCAGCCCCCTGGCCGAGGGAGGTGCGCCAGGTTTCGGGCCCGAACAGGGGCGCCTCCGGCGGGCGGGGGGGCTGCCGCATCAATCCCGGCGTGGCCGGCAGCGCCTCGAACACCACCGTGCAGGCCGGATCGATCACCAGGTGCAGCAGGGCGATGTGGACCGGCAGCAGGAGCAGACCCTGGCCGCTCACCAGCAGCGGCAGCAGGCTCAGCGCCGCGATCGGCAGGTGGATCGCCAGGGTGTAGCCCAGGGCCCGGTGCAGGTTGGCATCGACCCGGCGGCCCAGTTCCAGGGCCTGCACCAGGTCGCCGAAGGTGTCGTTGAGCAACACCAGATCGGCGGATTCCCGCGCCACGGCGGTGCCGCGTCTGCCCATCGCCACGCCGATGTCGGCGGCCTTGAGGGCCGGCGCGTCGTTGACGCCATCGCCGGTCATCGCCACCACCTCGCCGGCGGCCTGCAGGGCGCGCACCAGCTCCAGCTTCTGCTGCGGCAGTACCCGGGCGAACACCGACACCGTGCGGACCGCTTCCGCCCGTGCCTGGGGCGCCAGGGCTTCCAGCTCCTGGCCGCTGAGCACCGGGCCGGCCGGCAGGCCCGCCTGATCGGCGATCGAGCGGGCCGTCACCGGACTGTCACCGGTGATCATCACGACGCGAACGCCCGCGCCCCGTGCCGTGGCGATCGCCTGCGGCACGTCCGCCCGCAGGGGATCCGCCAGGGCCACGAAGCCGACGGGCTCGAACGGGTAGTCGTGCACCGCCTCGGGGAGGTCGCCGCTGACGGGGACCGGCATCCCCTGATGCAGTGGCGCGCCATCGAGACCGCGCGCCACCGCCAGCACCCGCAGCCCCCGGCGGGCGAGCCCGTCGGCGGCGGCCAGCAGCGCGGTGCTCCGCTCGCCATCCAGGTGACAGAGATCGGCGATGGCCTCCGGTGCCCCCTTGGCCGCCAGCTGCAGCTGCCCTGCGCCATCCCGCCAGAGGCGGGAGAACACCAGCAGATCACGCTGCAGCGGGTATTCGCGCTCCAGCGGCCAGTCGGGATGGAGGTGTTCGGTGCCGCCGAGCTGATCGGCGGCCAGCCGCTGGATCGCCAGTTCCATGGCATCCACCGGGTCGCCGCGGCTGGCCAGCACGGCCAACTCCACGAGATGGTGAACGGGCTCCTCGAGCACCTCCCCGGCGCGCCAGCCCTCCCGGTCCGGCCAGGTGAGCAGTTCCTGCACCCCCATGCGGTTCTCGGTGAGGGTGCCGGTCTTGTCGACGGCGAGCACCGTGGCGCTGCCCAGGCTCTCCACCGCCGCGGGCCAGCGGGCCAGCACACCGATCCGCGCCAGGCGCAGGGCGCCCAGGGCCAGGAACAGGGCCAGCACCACCGGAATCTCGTTGGGCAGCACCGCCAGGGCCAGGGCCAGGGCAGCCAGCAGAGCCTCAGGCCACTGGCCGCTCCTGGCTCCCTGGATCACCGCCAGGGCGGCACACAGCCCCAGGGCCACCACGGTGAGACGGGAGGTGAGGCGACGGGTCTGGTGCTGGAGGCGGGTCGGCGGGGGCTTCACCGTGGCCAGGCTCCTGCCGAGCCGGCCCAGCTCGGTGGCCTCGGCCACGGCCACCACCGTCGCCCAGCCGCGCCCACCGGCCACCAGCGAGCCCGCCAGGATCGGCTCGCCCGGCTGGGAGCGGGCCACCGGCAGCGATTCGCCGGTGAGCAGGGATTCATCCAGCCACAGGCCCACCGCCTCGGTGAGGGCGGCATCGGCCGCCACCCGGTCGCCTTCCTCGAGGCGAAGCAGGTCGCCCACGCGCACCTGATCGGCCGGCAGCTCCAGCTCCTGGCCATCGCGGCGCAGATGGGCACGGGGAGCGGAGAGGCGGGCCAGTTCCGCCAGGGCTCGGTTGCTGCGCTGCTGCTGCACGGCATCGAGCAGGGTGATCCCCACCACGAACACCAGCAGGATCACCCCATCGACCCATTCCCCGATCAGGCCGTAGATCAGGGCACAGGCCAGCAGCAGCAGGTTGGTGGGCTCCAGCAGGATCATCGCTGTCGCCTGGATGCCACCGGATCGTCGGCCCTGCGCACGAGGGGCGAACCGGCGCTCACGGCGACCGCATCGTCGTGCCGGCGAGGAGCTGTTCCCGTTCCTGATCCACCGCCGAGCGATAGGCGCTGATGAAGTGGTTCGGGCCGATATCGCCGTAGGCGCTCGTGAAGGCCCAGGGCTCGCCCACATGCACGTAGATCACCTCTCCCGTTTTCGTCGGCGGCAGGGTGGGCACCAGGTCGGCCAGGTTCACGATGCGGTAACTGTTGGGCAGGAGCCGACTGAAGTCTTCGGCGAAGGCGGGGTTGCCCAGCCTGGGTCCGGCATAGCTGTAGAGCCTGAGGTTGTCGCGGAAGGCGGGGATCTTCTGGGCGATGTCGAGGGCGGCCAGGCTGGCCAGGGGGGAACCGAGGCTGTGGCCGGAAACGAACAATGGCCTGCCCGGATCGAGGGTCCGTGTCGCTTCGATCACGGCCCGGGAAAGGCGGGCATAGATGGTGGCGAATCCATCGTGGATGGAGCCCGTGAAGTTGATCTCCGGCACACTCCGGGCTTCCACCTGGTTGGCGCGGAGCGTCTGGAGCCATTCATGGCCCCGTTGCGTTCCCCGCAGCACCAGCAGGTGATGGCTGGGGCTGCTCAGCAGGAAGCCCCAGTACACCGGATAGCTCCAGCGGATCACCAGAGCCCGGCCGGCAAGGGTGGTGATCACATCTCTGAGTCGATTGCTCCCTGCCAGAAGCGGGTCGTTGATGTTTTCGTGATCGAGATCAATCCGCCTCTCCGCATTCACTGTTTCTGGCCCCTTGATCGACGCCACCTGCGTGTAAGCCGAGAAACGGTCGCTGTAGGTGGGCAGTCTTCGGATGGAGCCATCGAAGGAAAGATTGAATTTCCCCGTGAGGTATTGCTCAGTCGCCAGCCGGCTGGCCTGGATCAATGTCTTGGAGATGGACCGATCGTAGGGAATGTTGGGGGGGTGAAGCTTCAGCTCCGCCAGGATGCGATGCACCTCGGCTGTCGCTTCCCTGTCACCGTCGATCGCATCTGTCACGGTCCGGTTCACCACATCCGGGCTGTTGAGGAGAACTTTCGTGAGATCTGTCTGTTTGGTCTGGAGCGACCTGCGGCGCAGGAATTCCCTGCCTCCGCTGGCCAGGCCCGTGAGGCCAAGCCCTGCCAGGAGCACCTGCCGCCGGCTCCATTCACTCATGGATCAGCCCCGTCTTCTGGCGTCGAAAACGATGCAGAAATCCGTTCAGAAAGAACTGGTTGGCTCCGGCTCCCAGTGTCCAGCTGCCGCTCATCAGGGCGGCGGAAAGGGCGTAGTGGTCGATCATCGGCATCCAGGCACCCAGGAAAATGAGGGTCGTCCAGGCGAGAATCGCAATCGCGCAGGCACCGAGCCCATTCATGATCCATCCCCCGATCGCGATGGGGTTGGTGGTGAGGCTGAAGTTCCAGTTTTGGGCGATGTCCCACAGCATCTTCATCAGCAGCAGCGCCGCGATCACCACAACCGGCGTGAGCAGGTCAGGGAACATGCCCAGAATCGCCAGGCCGATCGCGTAATCCACCACCAATCCCTGGGCATGCTGATAGCGGCGCTCCAGGCCTGAGCCTTCGGAGAACCCGGATCCGGCATCAGGTGGAGCGGGGGGCATCGGAGGGATGGGAGCCCGAAACGGTCGGGAAGGATCATGCTTCATCCAGTCTGTCGATGCAGGCCAGCCAACCGCTCAGGCAGCCGGCTCGGATTTCGTGCCACCACACTCCTGCCAGCTTTCCAGCAGCCGGGCCAGCTCCGCCTTCATGGTGACCAGCTCGTGCATCCGCGCGTCGATGGAAGCCATCTTGGCTGCGATGCTCTCTTTGAGAACGGAGCAGTTGCAGACACCGGCACGGCGCACGTCCAGGATCCTGGCCAGCTCGGCGAGCGACACATCCATGGCCCGCAGGGCGCGGATGATCCTCAGTTCCGCAAGGCTGTCCTGATCGAACAGTCGATATCCCGCATCGGAGCGACCGCTGCAGGCCAGCAGTCCCTGGTCGCAGTAGAACCGGATGGTCTTCACCGAAACTCCGGAGCGCCGGGCGACTTCACCGATGCGAAGCCCGGGAGCCTGGGCCGATGACCGGGATGACGGGCGCGTCACCGCTCAACCCTCCACCTGATGGAACCTTTGCGACTCTAGGCAGGGACGCGCTGCAGAGGCCGGCGTGGTCCCGGGATGTGCAGGCCCGCTTGGGCTGTATCTCTCCCCTGACCAGGAGCTGCTGGAGTTCCGGGGTAAGGTCCGCTGGTGCAAACCTCTGCTGCGCCCCACCCCCATCCCATGCCGAAGCGTTCCAGCAGGGTGGCAGCCCGGGTGGTGGGGTCGATCGGGACTTCTCTCCTGCTGGCTGCCCCCGGCAGCGCCGCTCCCGGCGAAGGCCGGCCGGCCGGCGTGCCCGCCCTCTATCCCAGCCGGGCCGAGGCGGAGGACGCCGCCCGGCTCCACTTCAACTGCTCCGGTGCCCACAGGATGGGGAACCAGTGGATGCCCTGCGCCCGGCACGGCGATGACCAGCGCTCCGGGCCTGCCCACTGAACCGGAAGACCACCATGGCCCGATGCGGCGACAAGCCCAAGCTGCTGGCCGTTGGCGTGGCGCCCCTGGGGATCATCTCGATCGGCGTCGTGCCGATGGGCGTGGTGAGCATCGGCGTGGTGCCGATGGGGGTGGTGAGCCTCGGTGTGGTGGGAATGGGCGTGATCAACGCCTGCGTGGTGGGCATGGGCGTGCTGGTGGCAGGGGTGAATGTGATGGGGGTCTGGTGGGTGGGGCTGGACGGCATGGGACCGCGGCGGTTGGGAGCCGTCCCCGCTGAGCTGCACCAGCCCCACCGCCATTCCCCGGGCCCTGCCTCCGAGAACCGTTTTGCCTACCCCAGCCGGGAGGAGGCCCTGGAGAGGGCGCGAGACCTGGGCTGCAGTGGCGCCCATGCCATGGGCTCCCTGTGGATGCCCTGCGCCGAGCACCCTCGCTGAGGCTCCTCCTGCGCTGGGATCCAGGCCCCTTCACCGATCCGCCAGCGGCGAGATCAAGCCGGTGTTGCCGGAGCAGGTTCCGGCAACACGCCATCCAGCGGGCCTCGGGTTCAGCGGTGCACCAGCAGCAGCAGCCGGTTCCCTTCCGGATCGCCCAACCAGGCCTCCACCCCGAAGGATTCCTGCCGGGGCGGTTCCAGCACCGCGGCCCCCGCCCGGGTCGCCGATTCCAGCCAGTGGTGGAGAACGGCCATGGGATCAGCTCCCGCGGCGGCACGCTGCAGGCAGAGGGCCAGCCGCCCCTGCAGCCGGGGCCGGGGGCGGCTGCTCGACGGGGCATAGATCTCCAGCCATCCTCCTGGCGGCCAGGGAACGCGCCAGTGGGTGGCACTCAGCCCCGGCTGCGGTTCCACGCCCAGCAGCCCGGCGTAGAAGTCCGCCAGGGCAGCGGGAGCATCCGCCGCCAGCACGATCGACCCGTTCATCCCCACCACCGCCACCAGGCCCGGCGCACCGGTTGTTCGTGATGACCGTCGCAGAGGGGATAGCGGCGGGAGCGGCCGCAACCGCACATCAGCACGGTGGTGGGCTCCGGCAGGTGAAGCTCCCGGGCGATCAGGCCCGTGCCGAGGTGGGCGCCGTCGCAGAACCAGCCGTGGCGGCTGCGCCCGCAGCTGCAGAGCAGGACCCGCCCAGCGGGCAGCTCCACCGGCTGGGGACCGGCACCCGAGGCTGGATCGTCAACAGTCGCCAAGGGTGACTCCCTCCTCATGAATTCATCAGTGTGGAGAGCGGTGCCCGGATCCGCCATCCACCCGCGCCGCCCGCTCGATCGGCGGCGGCAAGGGCACGGGCTGCTGCGGCCCTGCTGGTCAGCTGAGCCATTCCGCCAGCTTGGTGTGGCGCCTGCGCCCCAGGTGATTCCTCACCGCCATCGCCAACGCCTTCCTCTGGCCCACCAGCACCACCAGCTGCTTGCCGCGCGTGATCCCGGTGTACACCAGATTGCGCTGCAGCATGGCGTAGTGCTGGGTGAGCAGGGGAATCACCACGGCGGGATACTCGCTGCCCTGGCTCTTGTGGATCGTGCAGGCGTAGGCGGGGACCAGGTGGTCGAGTTCCCCCCAGCCGTAGCTCACCTCCCGGCCGTCAAAACGCACCGTCAGTTCACCGGCATCGGCGTCGATCGTTTCCACCGTGCCGAGATCGCCGTTGAACACCTCCTTCTCGTAGTCGTTGGCCACCTGCATCACCTTGTCGGCCGGCGCAAACCGCCAGCCGAAGCGCTCCACCTGCTCGCTGGGATCGGGGTTGAGCAGGCGCTGCAGCTCGATGTTGAGCGACCTTGAGCCACAGCCCCCGCGGGCCATCGGGGTGAGCACCTGCACCTGGGCGATCGGGTCAAGGCCGAAGCGGGCCGGGATGCGTTCCGCCACCACCTTGAGGATCAGGGCCACGGCCTGCTCGGGGGTCTCGGCGGGAAGGAAATAGAAGTCGCTGGTGGCCTCGGCCGGCGGCGGCCGCAGATCGGGAAGGGTGCCGGCCCTGATGGCGTGGGCGGTGGTGATGATCCGGCTGCTGGCCGCCTGGCGGAACACCTCCGTGAGCCGGGCCACCGGCAGGGCGCCGCTGTTGATCACATCGCCCAGCACCTGGCCGGGTCCCACCGAGGGCAGCTGGTCCACATCACCCACCAGCAGCAGGGCCGCCTCGGCTGGGAGGGCCTCCAGCAGGGAGGCCATCAGGGGCACATCCACCATGGAGGTCTCATCCACCACCAGCAGATCAACCTCCAGCGGCAGATCGGCGTTGCGCCGGAAGCCGAAGGCGGCCGGGTCGAACTCCAGCAGCCGGTGGATCGTCTTCGCTTCCAGCCCGGTGGCGTCGGCCATTCGCTTGGCGGCCCGGCCGGTGGGCGCGCAGAGCAGAATCCGCAGCCGCTTGGCGGCCAGGATGCGCAGGATGGCGTTGAGCAGGGTGGTCTTGCCCACTCCCGGCCCGCCGGTGATCACCAGCACCTTGCTGGCCAGCGCCTGCTCCACCGCCTGCTTCTGGCTGGCGGCCAGCTCCAGGCCGAGGCGTTGCTCCACCCAGGAAATCGCCATCGCCGCCTCGATCGTTCCCCAGGGCGGGGAGCCCACCGCCAGCGCCCGGAGGGCCGCACGCGATGCGCCGCTCATCGCGGTGCAAGTTGGAAAGGAAGATCGCCGCCTCACCGGCCAGGCTGTCGGCCAGCACTGAGCCCTCGCTCAGCTCCAGATCCAGAGCGCTCTGGATCAGCCCCGGCTCCAGCGGCACCCGAGGGGTGGCGCCGGTCTCATCGAGTGGCCCCCTGGGCCGCTCGACGGCCAGCAGCTCTCCGGCCAGCTTGAGCAGCTCGGCGCTTGGCAGACCGCAGTGGCCCTCAGCGCTGGCCTCCAGCAGGGCATGGCTGATCCCGGCCCGCAGGCGGATCATCGCCTCGGGCTCGATGCCCAGCCGTGCGGCGATCGCATCGGCGGTGCGGAAGCCGATGCCGCGGATGTCGCGCGCCAGGCGGTAGGGGTTCTCGGCCATCACCTGCACGGCGTCCTGGCCGTAGGTCTTGAAGATCCGCACCGCCCGGGCCGTACCGACGCCATGGCTGTGCAGAAAGACCATGATCTCGCGCACCACCTTCTGATCGGCCCAGGCCTCGCTGATCCGCCGGCCCCGCACCGCTCCGATGCCGGGCACCTCCCGCAGGCGCTCCGGTGCCTGCTCGATCACCTCGAACACCTGATCGCCGAAGGCCGCCACGAGCTTGCCGGCATAGATCGGGCCGATGCCGCGGATCATTCCCGAGCCCAGATACCTCTCGATTCCCTCGGCGGTGGTGGGCGCCGAAGCCCTCAGGAAGGTGGCCTTGAACTGCTGACCGTGCTCCCGGCTGTTCACCCAGGCACCGCTCATCGTCACCCATTCGCCGGCGCTGATCGCGGCGGCATGGCCCACGACCGTGACCAGGTCGCGATGGCCGCGGGCCTTGACGCGCAGCACGCAGAAGCCGTTCTCGGCGTTATGGAAGGTGACGCGCTCGATCGAGCCCGCGAGCACCTCGGTGGGCTGGGGGCCGGGCTGGGCCTGATCGGGTGGAGACGCACGCACGACAGCAGGGCAATCCCATCACCAAACCATGACAGCGACTCCCGCTGGGGGCGCGGCCTGGATCTTCCCGGGCGGCCTGTTCGCCTGATGCTCTCGCTGGCGGTGATCGCCAACCGCAGCCCTCAACGGCAGGGGCGGGCGGGCTGGGTGCAGCGGGCCGTGAGGGCCGCCAGCCAGGCGCGCAGCGCCTCGATCACCTCCGGCCGCAACCGGTAGTAGATCCAGCGCCCCTCCTGCCGGTCGGCCAGCAGGCCCGCCTGCTTCATCACCTTGAGGTGGAACGACAGCCGCGACTGGGCCAGCTCCAGCTCGCCGGTGAGGTCACACACGCAGCGTTCTCCGGTCCCCAGCGCCTCGATGATCCCGAGCCGGATCGGATCGCCCAGGGCCTTGAGCAGCTGGCGGGCATCCTCGGCGCTCAGCTCCGTGGCCGGGTCTTGGGCCGCGGGGGCGGCAGGGTCGTCGGCAACACGCATCAATCAATCCTGGTTGATCTATGGTCCGGGGCGCCGGTCAATTCTGCGATGAGGATCGGCATCAACGGCTTCAAGAGAGATCCGCGCCGGGCCCGCTCCTGTCTCCAGAGCCTGATCCCCACCAGCACCGGCCCGGCCCGGGCGATCGGGATGAGCTTCCCCGAACTGGCCGGCCGGCTCAACGGCCATGCGGTGCGGGTTCCGCTGCAGGGGTTCCTCGGCTAGGAATCGCGGCCGCGGGCGTCGGCCGACTCCGTCAATGATCCGCGCAGTTCGATCGTCGACGGCCTCTCCACCATGGTGGTCAACGGCAGCCAGCCGAAGGTCTGCGCCTGCTACGACAACGAGTGGGGCTACAGCTCCGCCTGGGGGATCTGGCCTGCCATGTGGCCGAGCTGGAGGCCCGATGACGCCCCTGCAGCAGTACGGCATCGCCAAGGACCTCAACAAGATGAGCGCCAAGAGCGCCCTCAAGGGGGTGGGCTTCTTCCTGGCCAGCCTGCGGCTGCCGGCGCTGTCGCGGACCGCGTCTGTGCACGCATGATGTCTCCTCGGCCAGGGTTCGATCCGTCCGGGCAGGTGAGATCTGTTCATCAGAATGCCCGATTCTGGTGGTCTGCTCTGTGGGGGTGCGCCGTGCGCAGCACGGAGCAGGTCCTGGCACTGCAGAGGCAGGACTTCGAGCGGGTGATCCACCTCTGTGATCCACCTCAGTGATCGCCCGGTGCTGAGGGGTCCAGTGATGCAGCGTCTTTCGATCATCATCCCCACCCTGAACGAGGAGGCCTGCCTGGCCACCACGCTGCGCCATGTTCAGGCTCTCGATCCACAGGCCTGGGAGGTGCTCGTGGTGGATGGCGGCAGCAGCGACCGGACCACCGCCATCGCCAGGGCGGCAGGGGTTCGAGTGCTCCGGGCCGCAGGCACCGGCAGGGCGGTTCAGATGAATGAAGGGGCCCGCCGGGCGCGGGGCAGCCTGCTCTGTTTTCTGCATGCCGACACCCTGATCCCGCAGGACCTGGTGACAGTGGCCTCGCACACCCTGGCCGACCGCTCGATTGCCTGCGCCGGCTTTGTTTCGTTGATGCGCTCGGCTGACAGAACCCGCTGGGGAGTGTCTGGACTGAACCTGCTCAAGACCTATCTGGCCCCGCTGCTCTTTCGCCCCCTGCTGTTTCTCCGGGGGCTGCGCCTCCTGTTCGGCGATCAGGTGATGATCACCCGCCGCGACACCTTCTGGGCAGGGGGTGGCTTCGACGAAGCCCTGCCCCTGCTGGAAGACGGTGACCTCTGCCTGAGGCTGGTGAAGCAGGGAAGGATCAGACTGATCCATCGGGTGGTGGTGAGTTCCGATCGCAGGGTGCGGGCGTGGGGGCCCTGGAAGGCTGTGGCGACCTACCTGTCGATCGGCATCCTCTGGGGTCTGGGCATGCCACCGCGTCACATGCAGCGCTTCTATGAAGACATCCGCTGATTCAGGCTCCAGTCATACGGCATGAACACCAGCCGGGGTTCAGGGCCAGCATGGGGGGCGACCTGCAGTCGAGGCAGGATATAGCTGGGCAGGGATGGACTCACCTGCAGAAAGTCAGCCCTGTACCACTGAAAGATCTTGCTGCAAAACAGGATGTTCCGCCGGCGATCGAAATGCACCTTTTCGGGATTGTGGAGGAAGCGGTTCAGATCGTCGTCGAGCTGCTGATCCACCTGCTCGGGACGGTAGGCCCTGTTGCGCAGCAGCGGACAGCCCACGGAGGCACACACAATCGCGAAGTGAATGCGCGGATCGCCCTGCTGACGCAACATCTCGTTCTCGATCCGGGCCAGGCTGCAGCGCTCGCCACCCAGTTGGTGCACCGGCCGCTGGAAGAAGCGCAGAAAGGCGATCCAGTTGGGCAGTCCCAGCACTGTGGGACGGATCGAGGCGATGGGATAGGCGGCCAGCACCGCCTGGATCGTGAAGGCGTTGTAGAGGTTGATCCAGTGGGCCAGATGCTCCTGGCGGCCCTCAATGCGGGCCGTCTGCCTGGTCAGCCATTCGCTGAGGGTGAAGCGATCCCGGTTCTTCCAGCCGCCGTAATCCACCCTCCCCTCGCCATCCACATAGCGCTGGAGCAGCTGATCCCAGACGATGGGGTCGTTCATGGATCAGGCATCATGATCGACCATGCAATGGACCATTCAGTGGGCGAGACCCGGCGCGAGTTCGCTCTGATCAGGGCAGAAATCATGGGCTCGGAGGATGCTGCCTAATCTGATCTCTGTTTCCAGCAAACACGCATGACCACTCTCCGGCAGGAGTACCTTCTGTGAATTTGGGAGATACCGAACCAGCCTCCCTGCCTCTGCCACCGAGGGAAGGAGACGATCTGCGCCGGAAGCCAGGAGCAGAACAGGCTGCAGGATCCGCTCCAGGGGCAGTTTTTCAAGCACGAACTTGCTGAGAAGAGAGATTCTCCAAGCGGCGCTCAGAGGAGAAACAGATTGCATGGCACTCAAGAGAGCCTGTCGATTGGAGAGGGAGACTCGCTCTGGCGCGATCAGCAGTGGCAGCAGACCAAGAGTAGAGAGACGGTAGACTGAATCGGGCAACCATCTGGTGATGGAGGCTCCCCATTCCATCCAGGGATGGCGGATTGCCGAGGAAGCAGGATTGATCAGAATCAGACGGTGGCATAGCTGCGGAAAGAGAGCCGCCAGTTGCAGGGCCAGACAGCCGCCGAAAGACTCGCCGCAGAGATAGATGGGTCGGGATGGGGATTGTTGCTTTTCTCTGCTGATCCAGTGGGCTAATTGTTCAAGCAATCCATCCCAACCCGTTACGTCGTCTGGCGGAAGCGACAGGCAGTGGATATCAAAGAATCTCCTCAATCCACTCAGCTGGGGCCGCAGCAACTCACCCGTTCCGTCCATGCCCGGTAGAAAGAGAAACAGGGGAAGGGTCGCTCTGGAGGCTCTGGAAGTCGGGAGAGGCAGCGGTCTGATGGAAAGTGGCATGGGTCAGGGGAATGGTCAGGAGCAGCCCTGATGCAGCAGTTCGACAATCTGGTTCCAGCACGACTGAGTCAACTCCCTGGCCAACAGGCCACCCTGCCGACCGCGATACAGCTGCCGCTGAGCCTCATCAATCCAGATCGGGTGGCCAAACAGAAGGTGCACGCGGCGATAGAGGATGGCGTGATGCCAGTCCCAGCTGTCGAACAGAGGTTCCGATGGGTCGGCCAGGCTGAAGAGCTTCAGGGGGGCGAGGTTATGGGTTTCCTCTTCGATAGAGGCGATCGCCACTGGCAGGATCGCCAGATCAGCAACCGGTGCTCGCAAGGCAAGATGGGCAAAGCCACGATGGAATTCACCCGGTTGATTCGGGGGTTTGAGCTGAATCATCGGTTGGGCGCCTTCAGGAAATACGCCCACCACCTGTTGTGATTGCAACAACTTTACTGACCTCTGGAAGAAACTCTTCTTCCTTCGCTGCTGTGCATCAAGAGGAAAGGCTCCCATTGTTGTGACCATTTCCCGCAGCAAAGGAACCCTGCTCATGTAGTAATGGCAGGCAAAGCGAATGGGCCGATTCATTGCCGCCATCAGCAAGGGAGCATCGAGCATGCTGCGATGGTTGCTGACAAGAAGTATTCTGTTCGTGTGCGGAATCCGCTCTCGATATTGCAGTGTTACCTTTGGTCCAAACACTCCAAGCAAGCCGCGAGAGAGGTGCAAGGGAGTCTCAAGGATCATGCCGGGTGGCGCGTCAGTTATGGTCACAGATCAGGCGATTGAATGGCAAGGGTTGACACTGTCTGTGCTCATGATCGCAGCCTCTAACAAAGGTTCTCTGGATCCATGCCATGGTTTTCTTTGATCAGACATGGTGGGCGCTGGGTGACCAGGCATTCTTTGTCGCCCCTGCTGTCCTGGCCGTCACATCCGTTCGAGTCAGAGTTTCAACGTTGTGAGGGTGTGATCTGTGTTTTCATTGGATGGACCCATTGCCACGCTTGCAGTTTAGAGTGTCGGCGTTTGAAGCGTGACCGCGTCACAGAGGGGATGTCTGATTCCCTTGTGCGAGAGGGCAAGTTCTCCCGAGGAACGCTGGATGCCTCGCTCAGAGTTCAGCCATGACCTGCCGAAGGAATCGCGCCCATTTCGGGCAGGGACCCCTGGTTCAGGCGTTCCAGATCTCGGCCAGCACCAGCCGCAGGCCACGGGGAAGTGGGGGCCACCCTCCAGCACCTCCGCCGCCTCCAGCCGCAGCAACGCATCGGGGCTGCGCACGGAGCCATCCGGCAGGCGGAAGCCACCGAAGCTGTCGAACACCTTCCAGCCGCCCTGCCGATCCGCCCAGAGGGGGAGCCGCATGACGAGCCGGGAATTGCGACTGCCAGGGCTGGTGGCCCACGGGAGGACAGCGATCGGTCTTCCTTTGCCGCCATCGCTACGGGCCCCTTGACTCGGGGGGAGAAGGACTGTGGCGGGAGCGAAGGGCCCGGCAGCGAACCACGGTGCCCTCACTGGGTTCGAGCCGGATTTCCGCGTCCTCGATGACGAAGCGAACGAACGGGGACCAGTCATCCCGCGGCTGGAGGGCGCTGGCGACCACGAGCACCGTGCCCCGTCCGTCCTCGATGGTGAGCGGGGCCTGCTCGCCGAGGTGAAGGCGCACCGGGCCGTTGCCCCAGGGAGCGTTGGTGCAGATCGCCGGGAGTGCCGCGCGATCCTGGTCGGACCCCCGGCCTGCCAGGGCCGAGAGGAGATCGATCCTCTCGCGGTAGGCGGCCCTCAGGCAGGCGGCATGGCGTTCCGAGAAGGCGCAGCGGCTCCTCCGGCGGAACCACACCTGCTGCGGTTCGAACCAGTGCAGTGCCGCTGCCGGAGCTGCCGAGCCGGCGGCAGCCAACAGCTCGACCATCCTGCGATCGAGTGCCAGCAGAGCCGGATCGGCACACACCAGCTGGTCGCTGGCGTAGGTGGGCGCGGCACAGTCCGCGGCACTCTGATCCGGTGGTGGAGGCACGGCCGCGGCGCGTGCGCACCAGCCCCAGACCGCCGCCGCCAGCGCGGCAGCCAGGAACCTGACCGGAGAAATCGCTCCCACCGACCGGAAACGGAGGGGTCAGTCCCCCTTCCCGCCCAGTCCCTGGATGGCATCACCGATGGCGCCGGCAGCCCCCTGAACCTTGTCCTTGAGATCGCCGGCGGCCCCCATCACCTTCGCCTGCAGCTGCTTGGCTTCGCCTTCCGCCTTGAGGCGATCGTCGCCGGTGAGTTCCCCGGCAGTGGCCTGGAGCTTGCCCTCGGTGTCCTTGGCGGTGGACCTGATCTTGTCTTCAAGGCTCATGGTCGTTTGGCAAGGGGACAGTGAAGGGGGGGACCTGGGCAGGCCCAGGCGCCCCTTCAGGAACCGTAAGCCAGCCGGAGCGCTCAGGCCCGTTTGAGCACCCGCAGCAGCACCAGCAGCCCTCCACCGGCGGCGTCCGCGAGGCCACTGAACAGCAGGCCGCCGATCAGGGCCCCGATGATCCCCGAGGCGATGCAGCCTGGCGTCCCCCCTCCCGGGCAAGGAGAATCGGTTCAGGCGTTCTGGATCTCTGCCCGTTCCCGCCGCAGGACGGGGAAAACAGGGTCACCTTCCAGCAGATCGGCCCGGTCCTGGGGCAACAGCAGCCGACGAGCTCAGGATCCTCAGGGGGAGTCATCGGCCGCCTGGGCCGCCATCAGGGGGAGGAGGGCGTTGAGGCTGGAGCGGTTGGCGTCGGAGGGATCGAGCTGGAATCGGGCGGAGAGCAGAGCTGCGCTGCGGAGAAGAGCAATTCCCTGCCTCTGGCGTTCAGCTGTCTGAGCCTGGCGTTCTCTTGCTATGGCCTCCGGCCGACTTCGTCTACAGCAGCTCGGTCTCGTTCCTGATCCGCTCGGACTCTTTCCTCAGCTCTCTCGTTCACTGCTCGATCTCGCGCACGGGTCGCCAGTTCAGCAACTGCTGCGCAGAAGCCTTCGGCTACGACAAGAACAACCGCAAAGGAGACAGCGATGAGTCCGACGCCCCATTGCTGCTGGAGGGGGAGCACCCGGTCCGGGAGTGCGATGGGGTCAGAGGAGGAGAAAAGCGCGATGAGGCCGACGACAACCCCCGCCAGAACCTGAACGACCCCTGGCGGTCGAGCCCCGGAAACCGCTGCCGTGGCGGATCAGCCTCCGGAGGATCAAGCGATGGAAGGACCAAACCGTAGGAGCCCCAACCGGCAGATGCCAGAGTAGTATGTGTTTACTATTCGGGGTGCGGCCATCCTGCGGCGCCGGGCGCTGAGGCCGCGGGGTCCCTCATCAGCGGGACTGGCCAACCGCACCACCAGATCCGGGCAGAGGGTGCGAAGCCAAGTCGTTGCTCTGCTGTGAGGGCCTGCCACCACTCCAGTCGCAGCAGCGAGGCATCGGGGCTGGGCACGGAGCCATCCGGCAGGCGGAAACTACCGGAGCTGTCGAACACCTTCCAGCCGCTCTGCCGATCCGCCCACAGCAGGAGCCGCAAGACGAGCCGGGAACTGCGGCTGCTGGTTTCGCTGATCCGCACCGGGTAGAGAGCCTCGCGCAGCGGCACCGGGGAACGGCGCCGATGGCGGTCCCTCCCGGGCAAGCAGGAGTGAACCGCTTCTTCCCCTGGTGCTGGGCGTCGACTCTCAGAGAGTGCCGTAGGCGTAGGCAGGCTGCTCGCCGTTTCGGTGCTGCAGCAGCCAGGCGGGGCCGGGGAAGAAGGCGGGGCAGCGCACGCTCCAGATCCAATACTCCGCCACGGTTTCGCCCTGTTCGGGCGGGAAGAGGCGCGTACCGTCGGCCGCGTGGGGTTCCTCGCCGGCGGGCAGCAGGTGGAAGGCCAGATCCGGATCGGCCACCAGACCCTGCCGGATCGCCGTACGCACCTGATCGCCGCCGGCGCCAGCTGGGAGGCCGAAGCTTTCGGGCTGGGAGGTCACCAGGGCGGCGAAACCGTCACGGTTCGGATCGATCCGGCAGGGCTCGAACAGGGCCGGCAGGCTGCGGCGGAGGGCCTCCAGGGCATCGAGGCTGCCCGGCAGCGTCCGCTGCGCCTGGTGCACCTCGGCCTCGTAGTGGTAAGCGGGGGGCAGGCCCTGCTCTCGCAGGGCTTCATCGAAGTCTGCGGCGGAAGCCATGGGAGGGGACCAGGGGACCCTGACTGTGGGCGATTGCCGCCTGCGGAGCAACCTGCCCCGGCCCACCGGCGGGACCCCACCGGCTGCCGGAGTAGACCATCGCCACTGGCGAGGCCGGAGAGATGGCAGCAATTTTCTCCCTGTTGATCGGGCGCCCCCTGCTGATTCTGTTCGTGGCTCTGCTGTGGGGACTGGCGGCCCTGGCCCTGCCCCGCACGCGCAGGCCGCTGTTTGCCAACACCTTGACGTGGTTTGCGTTCGCCTGCTGGGAAGGGCTGATCCAGGCGATCACGCCGGAGGCCAACATCCGGGTGGACCTGCTGCTGATCGCTCCGCTGCTCCTCGCCCTGGGACTCTGGGCCCTGGTGGCGATCCTGCGGAGCGGGTTGCGGTGAACCACCCCTGGACATCCAGGTGAGCCGCTCCATCGGCTTGTCACCGACCCATCGCAGTCATAGGGTGGCCTTGATCAGCCCATTCGGCATCTTCAGCATGAACCTGATGCAGGATCTCAGACAGCGTGTCGCTCCTCTGGTGAGTGCCGTTCTGCTGTCTTTGGGTGGGCTGCTTGCTGGGCTTCCGGCGCAGGCGGATACCGTCAAGGCCCGCTGCGATGTGTTTCCGAAGGGTGACGATCGGGCCACGTCGTCTGGATTGTGCACGTTTTCGCAGAGACAGGGCTTCGTGAGCATCCAGCTCAAGAATGGCCAGCGCGTTGAGCTCACACCCCAGGGCAACAAGCCCAATGCCTATCTCGATGCCAACGGCAAGCCGGCGACTCGCGAACTTGCCGATAACGGAAAGATCCATATCTACCGGCTGGCCAAGCAGTCCATCTTCGTCTACTGGGATCCAACCCCTTACAAGTGAATGGGCTGATCCCCCTTCACCATGGCCAGAGATGCTCTCTTGTCGGTGAACAGTGAGTATCTGCACGGAGAGTGAAGAACGCCGCGGAGCAGCCGAGGCGGGATTCAGAAGCTCAATCGATGGTGCAACTCCTCTGCTCGCTCCACCTGAGCTGAACAAGCTCTCCGCGCCGATGCGCATGGGCATGCCAGAACGGCTGATCGGCAGCGACACCTTCCAGGTCCTCTGGTTCATGGCGGTGCGCGTGATGGGGATCGCCGCCGCGCGGATCGTGTCGGTGGCGATGGGCATGAAGCAGCACTTCATGGCGATGCCAGTGACTGTGCTTCTCCCGCAGCAGCAGCAATACACCGGCGGCCATCAGGCCAGTGGCCACCAGCAGCTGGGGGGTGAAGGCCTCGCGGAGGATCACCAGGGAGAACAGGGCGCCCACGAATGGCGCGGTGGAGAACAGCACCGCTTCGCGGGCCGCACCGAGATCGCGCAGGGCCAGCAGATCCAGCCAGATCGATAGGCCATAGCCCAGAGCCCCGATCGCCAGCAGCGCCAGCGTCACCGGCAACGCCGGGAAGGGCTGCCTGAGCAGCAGCGCCAGGGCCAGCATCGGCAGCGAGGCGCCTGCCGCCTTGAACGTGGCGATCTGGAGCGGATCGCGAAGGCTCAGGCGCTGGCTGAGGTTGTTATCGATGCCCCAAGCGAGGGTCGCCAGAGCGAGCAGGGCGCTGCCAACTGCATGGCCCCCACTGAGGGAGCCCTTGGAGAGCAGCGCCGCCCCGGCGATCGTGAGCAGCGCCGCAAGTAGGCCCCGCCGGCCCAGGTGCTCACGCCCCAGCAGCACGGCGATCGCCAGGGTGAACACGGCCTCGAGGTTGAGCAGCAGCGAGCTGGAGGCCGCCGGCAGGCGCGCCAGGCCCAGCACCAGGGCCACCGGTCCGACCACGCCGCCGAGCAGGGTGAGGGCCGCCAGTGCCGGCAGGTCCTGAAGGCTCAGCGGTGGTTCAGCGCGGGGGCCACGGACCGTGCGTACCGCCAGAAGGGCCAGGCTGGCTCCGGCGTAGAGGAGCCCGGCGATGCTGAGCGCAGAGCCTGAGCCCGTGAGCGTGCTGATCAGCGGCGCGCTGATGCCGAACAGCAGAGCGGCCAGCTCCCGCCCGCATTCCTCATGGGCACCCAGCCGGCCAGGGAGATGCAGGCTGCGATCGGCCACCGCCGCCAGGGCCTGCATCGCTGCAAGGGATTTCGTCGGCGATTGGTCGGCGAGCACCACTGTCAGCGGACTCTGCAGAGCCCGTGCTGCAGCAAGCCAGCCCTCCGGGGTGTCGTAGGGGTCGAGGCCACCGGTCACGAAGGCGGCGCTGGCGAAGCGGGCCCACGGGGCTCAGGCCGGGGCCCGCCCCATCCACATGCCGCCGGCGGCGATCAGGCCGCACTCGGCCGGGCAGATCGGCGTCGTAGGGCAGGCGTGGCCGCTCGCTGTCACCGAAGCCCGGCCAGTCGACGCTGATCAGCCGGGGGGCCTGGCTGCCCTGTCTCTGGCTGCTTCCAACAGGGCCTCGCAGAAGGGATTCCATTCGCTGTGGCTGGAGATCGTGCTCGGAGCCGGTAGCAGCAGCCAGGCCGGACCGGGGCCGCCGCTGTCGCAGAGAGCGATCCCGACATCCCGCCCGCCGTAACTCCAGCAGCGGCGTCTGCAGTGAGCCGGGTGGACGGCTGTGCTGGCGGTGACAGGGGGCACGTCCTGAAAAGAATCAGCTACATGTATACATACTTCCAATGGATCCTGGACTGTCGATGGCCGCCAAGCGCTGTTCCTCCAGTCGCGAGGGCAAGGTGCTGCTCTCCTGCTGGATTCCGGAGGAGCTGCGCATGGAGCTCGATCGGGTCTGGGCCGCCAAGGGGCTCAGGCCCCATGGCCGCACCCAGAAGGGCATGGAGGAGATGATCGCCCTCTACCTCGCCGCCCAGCAGGAGTCCTGACCCATGGGCGACCAGCACGGGCACGCAGCAGAGCCGCACGATCACAGCCCTGGTCCAGGCGGTGGTCACCACCATCACGAGGGCAGCACGGCCGCCAGTGCCTTCCGCTGGAGCATCGCGCTCAACAGCGGTCTGACCGCCCTGCAGCTGGTGATCGGCTTCGGGTTCGGTTCACTGGCGCTGATCGGCGATGCCCTCCACAACCTCGGCGACGTGGTCGGCCTGGCCCTCGGGTGGGGGGCGGATCGTCTCAGCCGCCGGCCGGCCCGCGGGCGCTTCACCTACGGCTTCGGCCGCAGCACCCAGATGGTGTCGCTGGTGAACGGGCTCTTGATCTTCGCGGCCGGGGCGGTGGTGGTGGTGGAGGCGATCCAGCGTCTGTTTCATCCCGTGCCGCTGATCGCCGGCCCGGTGGCCTGGGCGGCGGCCGCCGGCATCGCCATCAACCTGCTCTCGGCCCGCCTCTTCGGCCACGACCACCACCATGACCTCAACCAGCGGGCGGCGGTGCTGCATCTGCTCACCGATGCCGCCGTCTCGGTGGCGGTGCTGTTCAGCGCCCTGGTGGTGGGGGCCACCGGCTGGCTGTGGCTCGATGCCGTCACGGCCATCGGCGTGGGGGCCGCGGTGATCTGGAGCGCCCTGGGCCTGCTGCACGAGGCGCTCGCCCTCACCCTCGACGCCGCGCCGCGCCACGTCGACCTGGCGCAGGTGGAGTCCACCCTGGCGTCGCTGCCCGCGGTGCTGGAGGTGGAGGAGCTGCATGTGTGGGGGCTGAGCACCTCCCGCACCGCCCTCACCGCCCACGTGGTGATTGATCCCGATCGCTTGCAGCGCGAGGGTCTCAGCCGCGATCAGCTCCTGGCCCAGGCCCGGCAGCGGCTGGAGGCGATTGGAATCGGCAAGAGCACCCTGCAGCTGGAGAGCGCGGCACCGCCGGTTGCACCGTTCTGATCCTGGAAAGGGAGGGCCATGAAGCTCCTGCTCTCTGGAGCAGGAGCGCTCTGATCGGGTGCTGCTCGATTTCGGCCCGACTGACACTCTGCCGGCAGCTGTGGCGGCCGCTGGCTGTGATCCGAACCGGATCGAAACGGTCGATGGCCACGGCGACCGGCTCCCCGCCAGCACTGCCGCCTGATCCGCTGCTACCCCCCCAGGCGACCCAGCGTGCGATCCAACTGCAGCTCAGCGCGGGCCTGAGGAGCAGAGAGTGCCGGAGGAGGGCGACAGCGAGGAACTGCTGCGCCCGTTCCCCAACCTGGTGCTCAATGCCATCCGCCCAGCATCCCGGCGGCCCAGCGGGATCAGGTGTGCGATCGCTGCGGTCACAGCGGCCTGTTCCTGGTGTTCGGTCTGTTCGCGCTCAGGCAGGCCCTGGGCTGAACGAGGAAGCAGAGTCCAGGCTGAGCTGACGGGATGCCGCCTACAGGCGTCTCGATGACAAGGCTCCGGACCAGCTCCCGTCATCCTCTCTCCTCCGATGGTCTTCGCCTCCCCACGCCACTACATGCTGCTGTCGACGGCAGCAGCGGTCGCGACGATCGTTCTCAAAACGTTGGCCTGGCGCCTGACCGGCTCGGTCGGGCTCCTGTCCGATGCCATGGAATCGGGGGTGAACCTGGTCGCCGCCATCGGCGCCTTCTGGGCGCTGACCCTGGCGGCCAAGCCCGCCGATCGCACCCATCACTACGGCCACTTCAAGGCCGAATACTTCTCCAGCGGTCTGGAAAGTGTGCTGATCGTGGTGGCAGCCCTCGCCATCATCCACACCGCCATCGGCCGTCTGCAGCAGCCCCAGCCCCTCGAGCAGCTCGGCATCGGCCTGGTGATTTCCCTGGCCGCAACCGCGCTCAATGGTCTGGTGGCCTGGGTGCTGTTGAAGGCCGCGCGGCGCTTTGATTCGATCACCCTGCGGGCCGATGCCCACCATCTGCTCACCGATGTCTGGACCTCCACCGGTGTGGTTCTCGGCATCGGTCTGGTCAAGTTCACCGGCCTGACGATCCTCGATCCGCTGATCGCGATCGCCGTGGCAGTGAACATCGTGTTCACAGGCTGGAAGCTGCTTCATGAAACGGCCTCCGGTCTGCTGGATCGCTCCTTGCCCGATCAGGAACAGACGCTGCTGGAGAATCTGCTGGCCTCCTATGAAAGCGACGAGATCCGCTTCCATGCGCTGCGCACGCGTGTGGCCGGTTCGCGCCGGTTCGTGTCCTTTCATGTGCTCGTCCCGGGCCACTGGACGGTGCAGGCCGGCCATGACCTCTGTGAACAGCTGGAGCACAAGGTGGCCGCAACGTTGACCCGCACCCATGTGCTGACCCATCTGGAGCCGATCGAGGATCCCAGGGCCTGGGGTGACCAGGGCTTCCGCTGGGAGCAGGGCTGATGCCCCGCAGGCCCTGCCCTCGAGACACACCCCCAGCCGGGTCCTGATTCCCCTCTCACGCCATGCCCCGTCCGTACCAACCTTCCCTGCTGCGCCTGCTGCATGGCGCCACGGCGCTGCTGGTGCCGCTGGCCTGGCTCACGGGATTGCTGGTGTACTCCACGCTGGACGGGCGGTTTGGCCGGCTGCCCTTCACCCCTGCCGGTGAGTGGATCGACATCCACGGCACGGTGGGGGTTCTGCTCTGGCCGATCGCCCTTCTGTTCGCCCTTTATGCCCTCACCGCCGGCCGGATCCGGCTGCGGCAGCCCGCCAACGCTCTGGCCCTGCTGGCCCTGGTCCTGGCGGTGGGCAGCGGCAAGCTGATGGACGAGGACTGGCTGCGCGAGGGCCAGTTCCATCACCTCGTCTACAGCGTGCATCTGCTCGCCTGGCTGCTGATCGCTCTCGCGGTCGGGATCCATGTGCTGGCGGTGGTGCAGCGCGGCGGTTGGCCCCTCGCCCGCTCGATGGCAAGTGTTCAGCTGCGGCCTGATGACCTGCCCGGAAACTGGTTCGATCAGATTCGCAGCTCTTTGAAGGCCGGACGCTGACAGCGGGCCTCTTCGCGCTGCTGGCGCTGATCCTGCGCTGTTGGCCTGGCCTCGGGACGGTGGATCGGCCGAGGGGCACCAGAAGGGCGTGGTTCGCGTGTTTCAGCGAATCTCACGGTGTCCTCTGGCCAGTCCTTTGTGCCGGGGGGCGCAGCTGGGGATACCACCGAAGCTGACTAAGCCGATGGACGTGGTGCAGCGCGTTCAGGCCCCGGAGGTGGAGGTGTTCGTGAGCCAGGTTTCCCTGTGGGAAATGGCAATCAAGCTCTCGCTCGGCCGGCTGCGGGTAGCGCTGCCGGAACTGGAGAGCGGTGGGGAGCATCGCGACCCGTCTGATCGTCTGCTGGTTGGTCAGAGCCGGGGATGCCACTTCATGGCCACCGGCAGAAACCGTGATCGGCCGCCTGTCCACAACAAAGCCCGGAGCGCTGGCCCCGGGCGTTTGTCTGCTCAGCCGTGGTGCCTTCCCAAGGGGGTCGGGCGCAGCTGTGCGGTCGGTTGATCGTTTTCAGATCCGTTTGTTTTCGGTTGTGGGCGGAGCTGCCGGCGCTGGCACCTGGGGCCAGGTGACTAGGGGGACGTTCCGGTGGGTCCGGGGCACCTCAGGCGATGCAGTGGACGGCGACGTTGCAACACGCCAGGAACATCAGAGATCCGTTGAGAGTGTTGGAGCAGGGGCCGGATCGTCAGCGCGCTCCTGCTGACTGCTCAGGGGGGCTGTCTTCCATTCGTGAAGCCTCCGAATTCCGTTACAGCCACCATGGATCTGCCAGACGAGCCCGGCAAGAGCAACGGAGCATTCGACACCGCTCTTCACCGGAGGCAACGGGTCTTCATGAAGGGAGCTTCACGGCCAGGTCAGCAGCAACAGCAGCAGGCGGTTGCCCTCCGGATCGAGCAGCCAGGCTTCTGCCCCGAAGCATTCCTGCCGCCAGGGCCAGGCCACGTGCCGGTGGGCGGTGCTCAGGCCAGGCTGGGGCTCCACCGCCAGCAGAGCTCCATCGAAGCGAGCCAGCGCGGCCGGATCATCGGCGACCAGCACGATCGAGCCCGTCATGGCCGTGACCTCTGGCCTGGGCATCCCTGCTCAGCGGCAGAGGGCTGCAGGCACCCGTTGGGGCAGGGTGTGCGATTCAGCAGCAGGATTCAGACCAAGCGCCGGATCTGTGATGAGCGACCAACGATCCCAACCCCGTGATGCCGCAGGGGACGAGGCCGCAGCCCAGCCCCGTCCAGCGGCCAGACGTGAGGCCTTCTGCGCAGCCTTGCTGCAGCGCTGGGCCCGCAGCGACTGCTTGAGGGCATCGAGTGACCGGGCCGCAGCCGGCGGCTGTCGGGCAGTCCCTCGGCAGCTCCTGCCGGGAAGCTGGCGGGGCGATCCGGGGTGTGCTCCAGGCTCCGGCTCAGGCCCGTGCCCGGAAGCCCCACGCTGTCGACAGCAGCGGCGATGGGGAAGCCTGTGAATCTCTGCGCTGACTGAGTTTCAGGGGGGTACGGGAACAGGTACCCCAGCAAGCCACCGACGACTGGAAAGAGGCGTAACTTGAAGTTGAGGGGAGGCCCGGGAGCCAACCCGACCCTCGCCCTCCAGGAGAGTCCGGCCAGGGATCACCCGAGCCGGTGTTCAGAGAGGAGGTGCGCCAACGATGCGACACACAACAGGTGAACTCGATGGCGCAGCGAGAACGCCATCCCGTAGCCGCAGAGAGCCATATGCCACATCTGTTTCCCGCGTGCTGAACCTCAGGGCTGCATAACCCGAGTCGGGATCACAACCGAGAAGGTCAAGCTCCGAGCATCTCTTCTCCGAGACGTGATCTCCTTTCCTTGCCTGTCAGGCCCCAGACAGGTCATGCGTGAACCACAGACACCCGACCAGACCCGGCCCCAGATGCCAGGGCTGTGATCTGCAACCGGTGCAAAGGCGCCCCCCACGGGGCGCCTTCCTGTCGTGGCGGGACAATCAACCTGCCAATCCCCCTCCCCGCTGTCCGCGCCCGCCACGCCACTGCAGATCCGCCCCTATGCACCCGCCGACTGGCCGGGGGTGTGGGCGCTGCTGGAGCCGGTGTTCCGCGCCGGCGCAACCTTCCCCCACGACCCGGGGATCACGGAGGCCGAGGCCCGGGTGGCGTGGGTGGAGCACAGCCAGGCGGTGATGGTGGCCGTGGATGCGGCAGGAGCTCTGGTGGGGAGTTACTACCTCAGGCCCAACAGCCTCGCTCTCGGCGCCCATGTGGCCAATGCCGGTTACGTGGTGGCCGAGCACTGCCGGCGGCGGGGGATCGGCAGCCGCCTCTGCCAGCACTCGTTGCAGGCCGCACGGCGGCTGGGGTTTCGCTCGATGCAGTTCAACCTGGTGGTGAGCAGCAACACCGCCGGCATCCGCTGCTGGCAGCGCAATGGCTTTCAGGTGGTGGGCACCCTGCCCGAAGCGTTCCGCCACCAGCGGCTCGGGTACGTCGATGCCCTGGTGATGATGCAGCAACTGGTGGCGGGACCGGATCCATGAGGGTGGTGCCGTTGCGGCTGGCCGGCACGCTCTCGCCCGAGGGCGTGCATCTGCACATGGCCGTGGCCGACAGCAGCGGCACCGTGATCGGCGGCCACCTCTGCGCCGGTTCGCTGGTGCGCACCACCGCGGAGCTGGTGCTGGGGCTGCTGCCGGAGTGGCAGTTCCAGCGGGTGCTGGATCCATCCACCGGCTGCGCTGAGCTCCAGATCAGTCCTCAGGCTCCACCTGCAGAAACACCAGCCAGGCCCCACCCTGCAGGACCGTGACAGCCGCGCTGCTGGAGAGGTGGTGAGGGCAAGCTCTGTTCCGCGACTTACGCTTGGGGAGATCAGGTAATTCACGCCATGCGCAGCACGATCACCTCCCGCGGCCAAACCGTGGTGCCTGCGCCGATCCGCGATCGTTTCGGCCTGGGACCCTCCTCTCGCCTGGAATGGATCGTCGACGGCGATGGTTCCATCCGCGTGGTGCCCGTGGACCTCGATCCCATCCGGGCCTTCCGTGGTTCTGGTGCCGGCGGCGGCACCGCACGCCTCCTGGCCGACCGAAGCCTCGATCGCAAGAAGGAGCGCTGATGACCGCCCGCTGGTTGCTCGACACCTCCGCCGTGCTCGCTCTTCGCGACGATGAGCCTGGTGCCGATCGGGTGGTCTGCTTGCTTCAGGCTTCGCAGAACGGTGAGAGCCACTGCTTCGTGTGCTTCATGAGCCGCATGGAGGTGCTCTACCGCGTCTGGAAGGACGAAGGCGAACGCAAAGCCCGCCTCGCCGATGCCCAGCTGCAGGCATTGCCGATTCAGTGGGTCGCGGCCAGCGATGCACTCCTGGAGCAGGCGGCTGCCCTCAAGGCCAGCCATCCTCTGTCGGTGGCCGATGCCTGGATCGCCGCGGCCGCCCAGCAGGAAGGTGCCGTGCTGGTGCACAAGGATCCGGAGTTCAAACCGCTGGCCCAGCTCCCCCAGGAGTGGCTGGGTTGATGGTGATGGTCTGGTGGGCATCCCCGTACGCAACATCTGGTGGCTGATGCTCTACGCCTCAGACCTGGGCAAGGCCGCCAACCCCGCCAAACTCGCCACGGAGGACCTACCGATGCCGATCCCTGATCTGGTGGCGTAAGTGCTGGCCCGGGCGGTGGAGCAAGGCCAGCGCCGCCAGCAACTCACCGCCGTTCTGCCGCGCCAGGCGGTGCTGAGCCGTGTGCGTGGGCGCATCGATCACCTCACCACGGAGCGCCACCACCGGCTGGCCAAGGGGAAGGTGGCCTGCCGGTTCGAGGAACTCAATGCCGACAGCGAAAACTGAGCCAGCGCTCAGTTTTCGCTGTCGCTTGACAGAGCTGGCATTCAGGAGCTCATGGCTGACCCTGCTCCTCGGCCCGGCCGCCGTTCTGGCTGATGCCCCCAGGAGGCACGCGGACGTCTTCTCCGTTGAGGAGACCGCTCTTTCCCCCACTGCCAAGACCTGCTGACCACGAGTTCAGGCTTGTGAGCCGTCCGGGCCAAGCGTTGCCGGCAGGTGGCCGGTCTTCACCCAGATGGTGCACCCCTGCTCGCTCCAGGGCCGATGGGCACTGTCGGCAGGATTGCGCAACCAGCTGCCGGCCGGATAACTGCCCTGCTCGTCCTGAAAGACGCCATCGAGAACAAAGATTTCCTCTCCTCCGGGGTGACCGTGGGGCTGAAACGCCGTGCCGGGCGCCCAGCGCACCAGGGCCACGTGCTCCGAGCCCCAGGCATGCAGCGGCTGCACCTCCAGTCCTGGCACCAGGCCCGGGAACCAGTCGGCCGCGCGGGTGTCGATCACCACGCGCTGCTGATCGGCCGGGTGCATCTGCTGCAGCTTGACCAAGAGCGTGCAGCCCTCCTCACTGAACGGGGCATGGGCCGAGCCGGCCGGGTTGCGCAGGTAGGTGCCGGCGGGGTAATCGGCCTGCTCATCGGAGAAGGTGCCTTCCAGCACCAGGATTTCCTCGCCGCCGCCATGGCGATGGTGCTCGAAGGAACTGCCGGGGGCGTAGCGCACGATCGAGGTGGCCCGGGCCACCTCCCCGCCCTGGCGATCGAGCATGCGTCGCTCCACGCCGGCCATCGGCGATGGGCTCCTGGCGATGGCGTGGATGTCTGCCACCACGCGCTGGGTCAGATCGGCATGCAGCTCCATGACCACGATTCTGCTCAGCCGCTGTGCCCGGCCGCGGTACGGCAATGCCTCCATGCCCCTAAACACATGCTGCGATTGGGCGAGGCAAGCTGTAGGCATGAGTCCTTCCAGTCAGAGCCCCAACGCCGATGCAAGCCGCTGGGACCAGCGCTACCAGGAAGGCGCTGACGGTTGGGAGCTGGGTCAGCCCGCCCCACCGCTGGCCCGGTTCCTGCGTAGCCATCCGCTGGCGCCCCATCCACCGGGCAGGGTGATGGTGCCTGGCTGTGGACGCGGCCATGAAGCTGCCCTGCTCGAAGACCTCGGCTTCACCGCCATCGGCCTGGATTTCAGTGGTGAGGCTTTGCGAGAGGCCCGCAGGCTCCATGGCGAGGACCGCGCCAGCCTGCAATGGCTGCAGGCCGACCTGTTCGACAGGCAGGACCTGGAGGCGGCGGGCCTGACTCCCGGCAGCCTCAGCGGGATCGTGGAGCACACCTGCTTCTGCGCCATCAATCCCGCCCTGCGGGAGGACTACATCCCCACCGCGTGCCGACTGCTGGCACCGGGCGGCTGGCTGCTGGGGCTGTTCTGGTGCCACCGCCAGCCAGGCGGCCCGCCCTGGGGCAGTGACCCGGAGCTGGTGGAAGCCCAGCTGCGCCAGGCCGGCCTGGTGCCGGAGATCTGGGAGCCGGCCACCGGTTCGGTGGACAAGCGCAATGACGAGTGGCTGGGACTGTGGCGCCAGCCAGGCAAACCCCCTTCACCCAAAGAGAGCGACCCATGCTGAGCCAGCTGAACGAACGAATGCAGAAGTGGGGCTTCTCCTGGGAGGGTCTGCGGGACAACCGCCACGGCGAGTGGTGGGTGCTGGCGCAGATGATCCTGATCGCCGCCCACTGGCTGCCGCCAACACCTCCCCCCTCGGATCTGGGGATTCACTGGCCCCTGGCGCTGCGCCTGATCGGCGGGCTCACCTTCCTGATCGGCCTGCTCATCGGCGCCCAGGGGGCACGCAATCTGGGGGACAGTCTCAGCCCGCTGCCGGAACCGATGCCCGGGGCGCCCCTGGTCACCGAGGGGGCCTACGGCCGTTGCCGCCATCCCCTCTACCAGTCGCTGCTGCTCTGTTCCCTGGGGGTGACCCTGGCCCTCGGCAGCCTGCTGCACCTGGGCCTGCTGCTGGCGCTGGCGACCGTGCTCAGCCTCAAGGCACGACGGGAGGAGCAGCGCCTGTGTTCCATGCACAGCGGCTACGCCGACTACATGACCTCCACCCCGGCGATCGTTCCCTTTCTGCCCGGCCTGGACTGGCGGTAAGCCCTTGCTCTCACTGATGGGCGTTGCGCAGGGAATCTCCCCATCGTGCGGCCATCATTCAGTTGGATCGGGTTGTCTCTCTTGCAGTTTGGACAGACTCCACAGTACATATTTTACCGTTGTCTGGCGTCGTCACACACGGATCAATCGTTCCGATTCGTAAACCCGTCAGGAAGATCCCTGCCTGCCGAGATGTCATTAGTTTGCGCGCTTGACTCGTGATTGTGTTCTATTGCTAGGGTATAGATGAGACGTTCTCTTCAAGGCTGATGAATTATGCTGCGGTCCCGAATTCCATCGCAAAACTTCTGACAACACGGCTGGCCATGGCCGGCGTGGCGACTCTTGTCAGCGCAGGAACCTTCTCTGCTGCTTTGGCCGCACCTCTCATTCCCAACATGATCGGCACATGGACAGTGGAAGGGAAGGGAGCCGTGCTCTGCAAAGTCGAAGCATCGAGATGCAAGACGCACCATCACGGTGATTTCAGTGATCTCAATGCCGTTGCTCAAATCACCAGGCAACAGGGTCGGGTTTTCCACGGAGTCTTCAAATCCAAGTACGCAACTGAAAAGTTCGTCGGCACGCTTGGGCATGACAATGCCAGCGTGTCCATGGTTGATGAAGACGGCTTTACGGATGGCAAGATCATCAGCCCCAACCTGATTCAGGTTGTTTATCGTCACACCTCCGATCTCGATTCCGTCGTCGACATTGGTACCTGGACGCGCCGCTGAGTGAGCCTGCTCAGAACAGCCAGCCGGGCCGCAGCAGCAGAAGCAGGCCCAGGGCCGCCATCACCACACCACTGATCAGCTTCAGCCAGCGACCCGTGCCCTCGGTGAGTCGGTTGCTGCTCAGCGCCAGCACGGCGATCCCCACCATCAGGGCGTCGTCGGCGATGTAGCCCACGATGTAGAGCCCCAGGTAGCCGTAATGGGCCGCCAGACCCAGGTTCTGTTGACTGAGCACGGCTGTGTAGACCGCCGGCAGACCCGCGGTGCAGAGCAGCTCCACCGCATTCACCACCACAGCCAGAGCCGCCACCGCGGCCAGCGCTGCCGGCAGGGACCGGCTCTGCATGACCCCGCGCATGCGCGCGTAGAGACCCGGCTTGGCACTGGCGGGAATCGAGAGGGTGAAGTCCGGACCCTTGCGCCAGAACTCGCTCAGATTCACCACCCCCAGCACCAGGGCCAGGGATCCAAGCAGGAGCCGCAGCCAGGCGGTGAAGCCCAGTAGCAGGAAGACATTCAGCCAGGCCGCCATGAAGGCGTAGTAGACGGCCCCGCTGACAAACACAAAGGTTCCGGCCACCAGGGCCATGCGCCGCCGGTCGCGCCAGTGCACCAGCAGCGAGAGCAGAAACAGCAGCACCCACATTGCGCAGGGGTTGAAGCCATCCAGCAGCCCCATGGCCAGGGTGAAGATCGGCAGGCCGAGCGCAGAGGCGCTGATGCTGCCGAAGCGGCCGAGGCTCACGTTGGCGGAGGCACGCTCACGTCGATCGATCAGGGCGAGCAGTTCCTTGCCGCGACCCTCGGCGCCATCGAACCCCACCAGCACCTGGCCTTCAAGGACGAACGTGGGTACCCCCGGGGCACCGATACGGGCCTGCCGGGAGTAGCGCAGCAGGTCGTCGATCGCGGCGGGATCGGATTCGAGCGGCCGCAGACGCACCCGAATCTCTGGCCGCTGCCTGCGCAGTTCGGGGAGGAACGCCTTGGCGGCGGCGCAATGGGGACAGCCCTCGCGCACGAACACCTGAAGTTCCGGCCCCCCCACGCCGGGCTGGGCAGTGGCCAGGAGCGGAGCCAGCGCCAGCAGCAGGCCCAGCAGCATGGCAAGCACCGGCGGCAGCCACCAGCCTTTCCGAGGCCTGCACATCGTTTCCTCGTCAACGTGACCGAGTCATGGGGTCTGCCGCCACCAACGCCAGGCCTCCACGTTGATCAGCAACCCGAAGACCGTGAGGGCCACCATCAGCACGATCTGATCGAGGCGGGCATCGGGCACCAGGATGTCGGCGATGAGATGGGGGACGTTGGTGACCGAATAGACGACGCTGAACCAGAAGTGGATCCGCCGCCAGGGCCGCCAGCGCGTGGCCGGACCGACCGTGGTGGCGGCGTAGGCGATCAGCACGATCGCGATCAGCGGCAGCAGGAAGTAGCCGAGCATCGCGCCGAACAGCAGGGGCAGCGCCCCCTCCTGCACATGGCTGTGGATCTCAGGTGACTGGCCATGGAACAGGGGCATCAGACCCAGGTCCACGTGGAAGAGCATCGCCAGCAGCCAGGCGATCCAGAGGGTGATCAGCCGCAGGGCCTGGTTGATCGACGGGTTCATCGGCCTCAAGGCATGTTCCTTCAGTGTGGGAAGCAACGAAGCAAGGGCCTTGCGATCTTGGTCGTTCGTTGCGGATGGATCGATGCGTTGCAGCCAGGATCGCGCGGCTTGAGCGCTCCCGAATTCGCTGCCCACAGTCAGCACCCCGCCAACGTTCGCCAGGCCTACGCGCCTTCAGTCGTCACCACGGGCTCACCAGCCGCCTTCCAGCCTTCGATGCTGGGTGCAAAGCCCTTCACCTGGTGGCGGCCCTCCAGCTGCAGCGCCATCACTCCCATGGCAGAGCGAAATCCGCTGGAGCAATAGAGCACCACCTCGCGCTCTGGGGAAATCTCAGCCACGTGGTGGCTGAGATCGTTCAACGGTCTGTTGATGGCTCCGGCAATGTGTCCCGCCCGGTACTCAGCAGGGGTTCGCACGTCAATCAGCGACACGTTGCCGCTGGCGAGCAGGCGCTTCAGGGCTGGCACCGAGCGGATCGCGTGAAAATCACCAGGAAGGTTGGAGAGGTACTGCTCCACTGCGGAGTCAATGGCAGCTGCCTCGCCTGCAGCAACCATGGCATCCGGAGGGGTGATCGTGGTGGCCGCAGCGGCGCCCTGAGGCGCTGAGATCAGCAGGCAGAGGGCGAGGGCGACCCCCAGCAGGAGCGGGCGAAGGCGAGACATAGGGAGTTTAGATACATCCTAGGGGGATTGATCGTGCTGGAGGTCAGCGGTTTTCCTTACTCGGCACTCACCTTTCCCCGAAAGGCGATGTAGTTGTAGATGTTGTAGAAAAGCATGATGGGAATCAGCACACCGATGAAAGTGAGCATGAACACCATCGAACTCACCGACGACGACGCCTGAAAGATCGTGACCGACGGAGGAATCACCGCCGGAAACACCATCACCCCCAGGCCAGCAAAACTGAGGATGAACAACAGTACGGTGTAAACGAAGGGCCATACCTCCTGCTGCATCGCCAGGCTGCGGAACAGCTGAACGATCAGGGCGACGCCCAGCAGCGGCAACACCACGAAGAAGGGCAGGAACGCGGGATCAAACAGGCGCTGCCGCAGCGCTTCCGACGCGAACGGTGCCGTGAAGGTGATCAGCAGGGCCCCGCCCAGGGTGGTGGCAGCCGCCAGGCGGGCCGTGCGCACATGCAACCGCTGCAGCTCCCCACTGGTTTTGAGGATCAAGTAGGTGGATCCGATCAGCACGTAGCCCTGGATGAGCGTGAGAGCAACCACCAGGCTGCTGGGGTTCACCCAGATCCAGGCGGAGCCTGTGAAGTGACCTGCGGCATCGGTGGGGATGCCCGAGAGCACCGTGCCCAGACAGATGCCCTGGGAGCCAGCGGCCAGCACGCTGCCAATACCGAACATCAGGTTCCAGGGCCGCTTGTTGGTGGCGTTTTCGCGAAACTCGAAGGCGACGGCCCGCAGGATCAGCCCCAGGATCATCAGGTAGATGGGGCCGTAGAGGGCCTTGAGGATGGTGCCATAGGCCAGGGGAAAAGCTCCGAATAGTGCCCCGCCCATCAGGACCAGCCAGGTTTCGTTGGCATCCCACACATTGCCGAGGCTCGTCATCAGGATCGTGCGCTGGGATTCGCTGGGGGAGGTGAGCGAGAGGATGCCCACCCCCAGATCAAAACCATCGAGGATCACATAGAGCAGCAGGAACAGGGCCAGGATCACAAACCAGACCGTGGGCATGAACCATTCGAGGAACTCCATGGTCAGGCGCTCGCCGATCGGTCGGAAAGAATCACGGCGGTGGCAAGGCCAGGGGGCGGCTCAAGGGTGAGATTCGGCCCCTTGGCGATGATCCGGGATCCGAAATACAGCGCGAAGACCAGCAACACCGTGTAAAGCACAGCGAACACACTCAAGCTGGCGAGAACCTCGCCCACCGGCAGCACCGAAGCGGCATCGGCGGTCCGCAGCTGGCCGTAGACCGTCCAGGGCTGGCGGCCCACGCAACGCACCACCCAGCCCGCTTCGATCGCCAGGTAGCCGGCCGGGGCTGAAAGGATCCAGGCCCAGCTGAACCAGGGCCACCGGGAGAAGCTGGCGGCGCTGAGGCCCCCTCGCCACCAGAGCAGCAGGCTGAGGGCCATCAGGGCCGCCGCAGCCAGGCCGATCGCCACCATCACCCGGAAGGCATAGAAGAGCAGACCCACCATGTGGGGGCGCTGATCGGCGGGCCAGCTGTTGAGTCCACGCAGCGGTTGGCTTAGCTGCGGCCGCGTCTCCAGGATCCAGCTGAAGGCGCCAGGCACCGACAGGCTCCAGCGATTGCTGCCGCTGGCCTCATCGGGGGACGCCAGCAGGGTCCAGGCGGGGGAGCTGCCGGCGGGCTGATCGTCCCAAAGGGCCTCGATCGCCGCCAGCTTGGTGGGCTGATGCTCGGCCACCTGCACGGCGCTTTCGTGACCGGCCAGGATCTGCAGCGGCGCCACCGCCAGCAGGATCACAAGAGCCAGCTTGAAGGAGAACAGGAAGAACTCCGGTGCCTTCTGGCGCATCAGCGACCAGGCACTGATCGCCGCCACCACCAGCATGGAGGTTTCCACCGTGGCCAGGGCCATGTGAATCACGCTCCTCACCATGAAGGGGTTGTTGATGGCGGCGAAGTAGTTCTGCACGTGGAAATGGCCCTCGGAGAAAGTGCCGCCCGACGGAGTCTGCAGCCAGGAGTTGGCGCTGAGGATCCAGAACACCGAGAGGTTGGCGCCGAAGGCCACCATCACGGTGGAGAGGAAGTGAATCACTGGTGGCACCTTCTGCCAGCCGAACAACATGATCCCGAGGAAGCCGGCCTCGAGCATGAAGGCCATCGCACCCTCGAAGCCGAGCACCGACCCGAAAAAATCGCCAGCGAACTCGGACAGCGGGGCCCAGTTGGTGCCGAACTGGAACTCCATCGGCAGCCCGGAGGCCACGCCGATGCCGAAATTGAGCACATAGAGCTTCGCCCAGAAGCGGGCCTGGCGGTAGTAAAGGGGGTTGCGTGTGCGCAGCCAGATGGCTTCCAGCACCACCAGATAGATCGCCAGGCCGGTGGAGAGCACGGGCCAGAGCATGTGAAAGATAGCCGTCACAGCGAACTGCAGCCGTGACAGGGTCACGACATCGAGAGTGGCAAGCATCAGCAGGTAGCGCGTGAGGGAGTGCCGAGACCTGTCAGCGCAGGGACATGGACGACGGCCGGGAGAGGAGCAGGCAGGAGAAAGGGGCCTGAATCTTGCTATGATCTTATCGGCATAAAAGCTAAGATAACATGAATATGACGATCTGTTTCGAGTGGCTCGGACGTCGCTGGCGCCAGGGGCTAAGTGGCCTGCTGGTTGTGCTGCTGGCCTCCTTGGTGCTGGTTGCCCCGGCTGCGGCAGTCGACAGCTGGCCGCTGAGCGATGAGGCCGGCCACCGCTTCCAGGCCTCGGTTTTCGAGCAACCCTTTCCCGAGTACCCCTCCGGCTGGCGGCTGCGCCTCAATGCCCTCGAGGCCGGCATCGAGCTGGACCACGCCGACGCTCTGCAGGTCAGCGACGCCATGGGTCAGCGCTGGACCCTGGTGAACAGGAGCGAGGAAATCGTGCCTCCAGATGGCACGTCCATTCCCGCCGGTTCGGCCCAGTTCGACCTCGACGCTCTCACACCCCGTCCCAGCGACGCCCTGCCCCTGCGGCTCACGCTGACCAGCAGCGCCGGACCGCTGCGCATCGATCTCACCCCTGAGCAAACCCTGGCCTTGCACGATCTGGCCTGACCCGAACTCGTAACCGGGCTTCAGGAGCACACACCGGAAGTGCCAATCCCCCGGACCTTGCGCTAGTCGCTCGTTCCAGCCGAGTGCAGACCGTGCCAAGTGGACAGCCATGCCGATTCCCTTGAGCGCCGTCCTCTCAGTGGTGGTGGTTATCGTGCTGCCGGTGGCGAGCATCGTGTTGAGAGCTTTTTCAAGGGGTGTAGGCACGTTCCTGCCGAACGGCACCGACCCCAACCTGCTCAGTTCCCTGCGACTTGCCTGAGAGCTCCGAACCCTCGCAGTGGCGCTTGGCTCCTGATCCGGTTAGGAAGCTGCCGTCTTCTCCCTGCGGACAACGCCATGATCACCGTCATCCTCTATGTGTTGCTGGGGATCACAGCCGGCACCCTGAGCGGCTTGATCGGCATCGGCGGCGGTGTGATCATCGTGCCGGCGCTGGTGTTTGTCTTCGGGTTGTCGCAGCATGCCGCCCAGGGCACCACGCTGGCCCTGCTGGTGCCGCCGATCGGCATCCTCGGCGCCTGGACCTATTGGAAGCATGGCGATGTGGACATCCGCATCGCCGCCTTCATCTGCCTCGGGTTTCTGCTCGGCAGCCTGCTGGGGGCACGGGTCGCGACCCAGTTGCCGAACCTGCTGCTGGGGCGGATCTTCGGTGGGGCGACGGTGCTGATCGGCCTCAGGATGCTGCTGGCTCGATAGGCCTCACGAGGCAGGACTCACCGCAGCGGGCCGCCATACCAGCACCGGCAGTGTGCTGTGCGTGAGCACTTTCTGTGTCTCGCTGCCCAGCAGCAACGCTCCGAGTCCGCGACGGCCGTGGGAGGCCATCAGGATCAGATCACAGCCCAGCCGCTGGGCCGCATCGAGGATCGCGCGGTGCGGCTCGTCGCTCTCGAAGCATTCCGCCGCCACCAGGATCGAGCCAGGGGGATCGCCGACCTGCTGGAAACGAGCCACGAGGCCCTTCAGATAGATGCCGGCGCTGTCTGAGATCAGCTGGTGGATCTCCTGGAGGGTTTTCGCATCGATCTCAGACCTCTCCACGAACGGTGGCACCGTCGCGTAGGCATAGGCGCCTGCCGTGGGCAGCGCGTAGAACACGGTCAAACGTGCATCGAGCCTCTGGGCAAGAGCGATGGCGGCCTGCAGAGCGCCTTCCGAAAGCTCACTGCCATCAACCGGAACCAGGAAGTGGGTGAACATGTCAGTGAGGCATGGGGGAGAACTCCATCGGATCAGCCCAGGGAGGTGAGGTCGATGCGCTTGCGCACCCCATCGGGCAGGTTGCGGGAGATGGGGCAGAGCTTCATGCGCTCCTGCATGAAGGCGATGGCGTCGGCATCGGCGAGGCCCAGTTCCTGCTCGGAGGCGGCGGCATCCAGCCGGATACGGAAGTCACCCTCCACTCTGGCCAAGATCCAGTCGCTGCTGGTGGTGACGACGAAATCGGCCTCCACCTGCTGCAGCGGAATGGCCTTCTCCCTGGCATTGGCCACCAGATAGAAGTGCTGGCAGAGCAACAACGAGATCAGGTAGATCCGGAACCCCGGCATGGTGAGGCTGAGCTGCTGGGGTTCCCAGGCGCCGGAGTCGCCCAGGAACTCCACGACCAGATCACGGGTGGCGCGATCCGGAGCGGGGTGGCTGCTGCGCAGCCTGAACTGGAAGGTGCGTTCACTCATGGTGCGATTGAAACGGCTGAGGAAGTGGAGACGGGAGAGGGTGACCAGGACGGAGACCGCACGCTCTGGCGGCTGGCGGCAGCTCTGGAAACGGCAGGCGGGTGGTCGTGGCGGCGCCAGGCCTCAAATCCGGTGAGCAGCGCCGAGCCGATCAACAGGGCCGAGAAACCCTGGCGCAGCCGCACCTCCGGCAGGTGAGGCGCAAGACGCTGGCCGACCACTGCCCCCAGGAAGCCACCACCCACCAGAGAAAACAGGAGCGGCAGCTGGGCCGTGGGCCAGTGGCCCAGGGCGGCAAGGGCCACCAGGGAATTCGTGGTGATCAGCAGCAGGCTCGTGCCGCCGGCCCCGAGCACGGCGAGCAGAAAGCCGATCAAGGCGCCGCCCGCCAGGAGCAGCGCCATGGTCGCCGTGATCATTTCCGCGGGGATCCCATCGCCACCTGGTTCCAGGGCATGGCGGCCAGCAGGCGCGCCATGCCGCAGAAGCCGCTGATGCCCGCGAAAGTGAGACCGGCCCCCACGAATCCGCTCAGCCAGATCCAGCCCGGGGCCACCGTCTGGCTGAGGATCACCCCCAGCAGCACCAGGCTGCCGGCCGCGATCTGCACCTGGCGCGTCAGGGGAAGGGGTGCCCCCCTGAGCTTGCGCACGTCAAAACCGGCCTGCTGCCAGGCGGGTACACCACCTAGAAGATCAGTCACCGGGTGGGGGTGACCCTGCTGGAGAAGTTGGCTCAAGGCCTTGGCACTGCGGTTACCGCTCTGGCAGACCAGCACCAGGGGTCCGCGGGGCAGATCGGCCTGGGAGATGCGCGCTAGAGGAATGTTGAGGCTGCCGCTGATGTGACCGGAGGCGTACTCCATCGGTTCGCGCACATCAATCACGGTGACGTCGTTGGCCGCCAGCTGGTCGGCCAGGTCATGGGCGCTGATGCGTGTGTGGGTGGCGGTCATGGCCATGAAGGTCAGGGTGGAATTCAGATGGGGGTGGCAGGGCTCAGGCCTGGACGGCACCGTCGAGCGGGTAGCCCTCGGCGGCCCAACGGCTCAGGCCGCCGCGGAGGTTGGCCACCTGCCGGCGGCCGGCCTTGAGCAGCTGCTGGGTGGCCAGGGCTGAACGGCTGCCCGAGTGGCAGACCAGCACCAGCGGGCGACCTGTGGGGATCTCGCTGGAGCGGCTCTCGAGCTCCGGCAGGGGGATCAACAGGCTGCCGGCCACTCGCCCATCGGGTCCGTTGAATTCCTCTGCGGAGCGCACGTCGAGCACGGTGACCTCGCTCCGGTGGGCGGCCACCCATGGCGGGGTCAGTTCAGGTAGGCCGGCATAGCTGCGGGCCAGGGGCGCCCAGGCGGGCGCGGTGGCTGCCTCGCGGGGCTTGCCGGAGCGCATGTTGCCGGGAAGGGCCTCGGCGATCTTGTGGGGATGGGGGAGCTTCATGTTCTCCATGTGGCCCACGAAATCCCGCTCGCTGGCGTCGCCGCCGAGGCGGGCGTTGAAGGCCTTCTCTTCGGCCACTGAGGTGACACTGCGGCCGGTGTAGTCGTGGCCGGGATAGAGCAGGCAGGACTCCGGCAGCGTCAGCAGTTGCTCGGTGATGGAGTTCCAGAGGGTGTGGGCATTGCCCTGCTGAAAGTCGCAGCGGCCGCAACCACGAACGAGCAACGCATCGCCGGTGAAGGCCATCGACTGGTCATCGAGCACGAAGCTGAGGCAGCCGTTGGTGTGACCGGGGGTGGCGCGCACCTCCAGAGCGCGGCTGCCGAAGTCGATGCGATCCCCATGGGCCAGGGGCCTGGTGACGTTCTCTGCGCGGGCGGCGGCGGCCAGGCCGATGGCACAGCCGGTGGCCTCGTGCATCAGCCAGCTGCCGGTCACATGGTCGGCATGGGCGTGGGTGTCGATCGACGCCACCAGATCGATGCCCAGCTCGCGGATCAAGGACAGATCTCGGCCGTGCTGCTCGAACACCGTGTCGATGATCACCCCCTTACGGCTGGGCACATCGGCCAGCAGGTAGGTGAAGGTGCCGGTGTCGGCATCGAACAGCTGGCGGAACAGCAGGGAGCCACCGCCTGCGGCAGCCGAGAGGGACAAGGCGGGAGCGGGAGCGACGGCCATGGGTGATCAAGCACCAACTTTTATGAGCATAGCCGCATTATGCGCGTTAAGACCATGTCCGTTTCCTGGGTCGCTGGCCGCCTCAGGCCCACGCCCTTTGCGTGTGGTGCATAATGCTTGTATCGACATAAGCCCGTCCATGCGCCGGACCCAGTCCCAGGCACTGCCGAGTCCCCAGCTCCTCGATGAACTCACCGGCTTCTTCCGCCTGCTGAGCGAGCCGGCCCGCCTGCAGCTGCTCTGCCGGCTCAAGCAGGAAGGCGCCATGGATGTGGCCTCCCTGATCGAGGCCACCGGCTTCAGCCAGTCCCACATCAGCCGCCAGCTGGGCCAGCTGCAGCGGGCGGGCCTGGTCAGCTGTGAGCGGGACGGCACGCGGCTGATCTATGCGGTGGCCGATCCCCTGGTGGAGGACCTCTGCAACCTGGTGCAGCGTCGTCTCAAGCTGCGGCTGGAGCAACAGTTACGGCAACTGCAGGGAGTCTGAACGGGTCGTCTCGAGGCCTGGTCAGCTTTCCTTGCGTGCCAGCCCCAGCGCTCGCACCAACGGCGCGAAGGGCTTCAGGAAGCGGCTCTCGTGCAGACGGCCCTTGAGCACTCTGTGCCAGTAGACCCACGGGAACACCCGTGTTTCCACCAGAAACATGCTCCAACGCTCCTGGGTGGGATCCACCAGAAAGGAGCTGACTGGCTGCAGGTCGTAGTCGAACTCCGCCATCACCACGCTGTGGAAGCTGGTGATCAGCGGGCAGGCGGTGTAGCCGTCGTAGTGGGCCGCAAGCGGGCGTCCATCGAGCTGGGCCAACAGGTTGGCCACCAGCACCGGTGCCTGGCCGCGGATCGCCGCCAGGCTTTTCGAGGTGGGCAGGGAGCTCACATCGCCGAGGGCGAACACATCGGCAAAACGCTTGTGCTGGCAGGTGTCCTTGTTCACCTCCACCCAACCACCCGGTCCCTCGATCGCCAGGGGGCTGTGGGCCACCACATCCGGCGCCGCCATCGGCGGCACCACGTGCAGCAGGTCGAAGCGAATCTCCTCCCGGAAGGGTTCCCGGCCTTCCTCCCGCACTTCGAACACCGCCACCTGCTCCGCGGGGCGCACCTCGATCAGGTTGTGGAGCAGGCGGGTTTCGATCCCCCGGCGCGCCGCGACGCGCTCGACCGTGGCGTTGTAAGCCTTGACCGGATAGAGCTGCGCCAGGGCGGTGCAGAAGATCACCTGCGTGTTCACCCCCACGCCGCTGGTGGCCTGAAAGATGTCATCGGCCAGGTACATCACCTTCTGGGGCGCGCCGCCGCACTTGATCGGTGTGGCCGGATGGGTGAACAGGGCGGTTCCCCCCTGGAAGCCGCGGATCGTCTCCCAGGTGGCGGCGATGTGGGCGTGGGAGTAGTTGCTGACGATGCCATGGCTACCGAGAGCCTCCGGCAAGCCCTTGATCTGGCTCCAGTTGAGCTGGAGCCCCATCGCCACCACCAGCAGGTCGTAGCTGATGGAGTCACCTGCCGCGGTGATCACCCGGTGGGCCTCCGGCTCGAAGGTGGCCGCGCTGCCTTGGATCCAGGTGGCACCTGCCGGGATCACGGCGGCCTCCGGCCGGTGAGTTGCCCCGTAGGGGAGCAGGCCGGCGCCGGCCAGGATCCAGCCCGACTGGTACTCGTGCAGGCTGGAGGGCTCCAGGATCGCCACATCCAGCTCCGACCGGGCCCGCAGCAACTGGCTGGCCACCGTGATGCCGCCGGAGCCACCGCCCACGATCAACACCTGGTGGTGACGATGGCCTACGGCGCCTGGTTCGTCCATCGGCCACCTCTTGTCCATTCTCTTTCTAGGCAGGCCATCGCGAAACGGTGGCCTGCCATACATAAGTTCATGCGTGAACACACATAGGGGGATAGAGTGTGCCGATGCCCTGAGGGTGAGTCCGATGGCGCCATGGCGGCGGCGTTCAGCCCAGAGCTTCTCCGCCCCTCCGGTGCGGCTCCAGAAGCACGGCGGCATCTTCTCGGCTGTGAATCCGGCCGACTGGATCCGCCACTGGCGCTACCCCAATCACCTGATGCTGGCGGTGCCCTGGCCCATCTTCTTCGGGCTGATCGCAGCGGGGTATCTGCTGCTCAACCTGTTGTTCAGCCTTCTCTACAGGATCGATCCTCATGGGATCGCAGGGGTGGATGGGGCCACCACCAGCTTCGCTGAAGCCTTCTTCTTCAGCGTGCAGACCCTGGGCTCGATCGGCTACGGAGCCCTCCACCCGGCCAGTCTGTTCACGAATCTGATTGTCACCCTCGAGTCGCTGCTGGGCTTGATCGTGATCGCCCTGATGACAGGGATGGCCTTCAGTCGCTTTTCCCGCTCCACGGCGCGGATCCTGTTTTCAGATGCTGTCACGGTGCATGACTACGACGGGGTGCCCACCTTGATGTTCCGCGTCGCCAACGAACGGCGCAAGACGATTCTCGAGGCCAGGATCCAGGCCTATCTCGCCATTGATGAGCGCACCGTTGAGGGGCACCGAATGCGGCGCCTGCACCCGCTGACGTTGAGCCGTGAGCGTTCGCCACTGTTTCTGCTCACCTGGACGGTGATGCATCCGATCGATCAGCACAGCCCCCTGCATGGACGCACGCCCCGGGAGCTGGCCGCCAGCGGTGCGGACATCGTGGTGTCGTTCAGCGGGATCGACGAAACCCTGGAGCGGCCGATCCATGCCCATCACAACTACCCCATCTCCCAGGTGTTGTTCGGTCAGGCCTTCGTGGACATGATGCGGGAGGACGACGACGAGGGCCAACGTTTCGAGTCCGCCAATTTCAACAGGACCCACCTCTGCCCATCCATTGAGCCGTCCTGAGTGGCTGGAGCCAGCTTTCTGACGCTCAGCTCAGCTCCACCAGGGCTTCTCGCCGGTGCGGGGATCGCTCTCGCTCCAGGTGCTGAGCAGCACCCGTTCGCCCAGCACGGCCACATGGGCCAGGGCCAGGGGCAGCGGGGCGGGACCGCGGACCACGGCCCCCTCCGGGTCGTACTGGCTTCCGTGGCAGGGGCAGATGAACTTGTTCTCGCCGCTGTTCCAGGGGACCACGCAGCCCAGAGGTGAGCAGGTTCATGAACTGGCGACGCCCCAGGCTGGGGACCTCGTCGCTGGATGGGAGCGCGGGACTGAAGGTCATGATGGCGAGCCTGCAGATCGCCTTATGACGAAATACGCATATTGCAGAAAAGTTTTAATTGTGGTGTGGTTCAGCCCGCGGCGGCGGCGGGAGCCGCCTGAGCCTCCGGCAGGTGCACGGCGTACATGCCACGCAGCTCACCAACGGTCAGGTCGAACGCCTTGTCGTCGGGGTAGTTGGCCTTGATGAACGCCGGCCGACTTGCCTTGGTGCCGTGGCAGGCCAGGCAGCTCGGCTCGACGTTGATGCGGCGGTAGTAGTTCAGGCCCGCGCCCTGTTCAGCCACGGCCGGCTCCCAGAGCCCGTTGATCTCAGGGTGTCGGCTGACAAAGGCATCGGCCACCTGCTGGGAGCTGGGTGCTGCCGAGCGCACTCCCTGCTGGCAGGCCCCCAGCAGGAGGGGAATGGCGAGCGCCGCAGGAACCTGAGAACCAAGAAAGCGCATCAGAGGCCCTGGATCTGAAGGAAGTGTCGCGAGTGACACCGTCACGGCTGAAGCCGGAAGAGACCCAGAGGGGTGCCCTTGGGCACAGCCAGGGAGGCACCTGCGGAACACTGGGTCCCCGCTTGAGCCATAGGGTCCGGGCGGCCCGTCGAGTCAGACGGGTCGAATGAGAACCGTTATTCATTCCTGTTCTGATGGCGGAGGACGTCTTCCGGCTTCTCTGTCCACTTGTTCTGGTGCGAGGACCCAGTGAAACCCTTCCAGCCGTGGACGGTGGCGCCGGTGGCGCTCGCTCTGCTGGCCCCCACAGTCGCCCGCGCCCACGAGCTCAACCTGGACGGCGTGAACCGGTACACCTCCCAGGAGCAGGTGACCAGCATCAGCCAGTTCTCCGACGTTCGCCCCACCGACTGGGCGTATCAGGCCCTCAGCAACCTGATCGAGCGCTACGGCTGCGTCGCCGGCTACCCGAACGGCACCTACAAGGGCGGCCAGGCCATCACCCGCTATGAAGCGGCGGCCCTGCTCAACGCCTGTCTCGATCGGATCACCGAGGTGACCGACGAGCTCAGGCGCCTGATGAAGG
This sequence comes from uncultured cyanobacterium, assembly GCA_963847745.1. Classification (GTDB taxonomy): domain Bacteria; phylum Cyanobacteriota; class Cyanobacteriia; order PCC-6307; family Cyanobiaceae; genus Cyanobium. The sequence goes on from CAWKAW010000022.1 coordinate 274,179, forward strand.
AGTTCGAGCAGGAACTCGCCGTGCTCAGGGGCCGTGTGGATGGGCTCGAGGCCAAGGTGGGTGAGCTGGAGGCCAACCAGTTCTCCACCACCACCAGGCTCTCGGGCCTGGCCACCTTCGTGCTCGGAGCGAATGCCTTCGGCGGCAGCGCCGATGATCTGGTCGACCAGGCCCGGGCCGAGGTGGGGGCCACCACCTTCGCCTACGACGTGCAGCTGGTCTTCGATACGAGCTTCACCGGGAAGGATCTGCTCCGGACTGTCCTGCGGGCCGGCAACTTCGGCAGCAGTGCCTTCGGCGGCGCCGGCCCCAGCGGGGGGCTCTCGACGCTGGAGATCGCCTTCCAGGAGGATGCAGGGGCGGATGTGGTGGGCATCGACAAGCTCTACTACCAGTTCCCGATCGGCGGCGGCTTCACCGCCACCCTGGGCGGCCGTGTCGGCATGGAAGACATGCTGGCCGTCTGGCCCAGCGTCTACACCACCGAGCCGATCCTCAACCTCTTCTTCCTCAACGGCGCCTCCGGCCTCTACAACAAGAATGCCGGGGCCGGCGCAGGACTCTGGTGGCAAAGCAACGGCTGGAGCCTCAGCACCAGCTATGTGGCCGCCACCGGTGCCCTCGGCGACTCCCGTGAGGGGGGGATCGGCAACGGCAACAGCCAGGGCACCGGCACCGTTCAGCTGGCCTATGCCGGGGAGCAATGGGCCCTGGCTGCCATCTACAGCCACATCCAGCGGGGCGTACCCCTGCCCGGCGCCACCCCCTTCACAGCGGAGGTGTTCGAGCAGAACACGGCCAGCCACACCAATGGCTTCGGCCTGAGCGGCTACTGGCAACCGGCCTCGTCGCTCTGGCTGCCATCGATCAGCGCCGGCTGGGGGATCTATGGCACTGCCTACGACGAAGCCCAGTCCGCCGGCTCCCTGCGTACCAGCCAGTCCTGGATGGTGGGGCTGGAATGGAGCGATGTGCTGCTGAAGGGGAATACCTTCGGCATGGCGGTCGGCCAGCCGATCTTCGCCACCGACCTGGAGGGGGACGACAGCCCCAACGACGGCAATTTCGTGTGGGAGTGGTGGTACAAGATCCAGGTGACGGACAACATCTCCGTCACGCCGGCGCTGTTCTATATGAGCCGGCCCCTCGGCCAGGACACCCCGTCGGGGGAGAGCTTCAACCAGCTGGGGGGCCTGATCAAGACGAGCTTCAGCTTCTGAGCTGTTGGGGCCCTCCCAGGCCGGGCGGCAATCGCTCTCCTGCTGGAAGGTTGAGTCCAAGCCGGGTTTCCCTCACTTCCGGGGAGGGAGATCCGGGCATGCCCCTCGCGATCAGCCATCCACCTTGGAGCCCCCGCAGTCCTGCCAGCTGTCCAGTAAACGAGCCAGCTCATCCTTCATGGCGGCGAGCTCAGAGATCCGCAGATCAATCGATGCCATCCTGGCCGCAATGCTGTCTTTGAGGACAGAGCAATTACAGAGACCTGACCGACGTACCTCCAGAATCCTCGCCAACTCAGGAATCGACACATCCATCGCTCGGAGGGCACGAATGATCGTGAGCTCAGCGAGATTCTCCTGATCAAACAATCGGTAGCCAGCGTCCGAGCGACCCCTGGGCTGGAGCAGTCCTTCGTCGCAGTAGAAGCGGATCGTCTTCACCGAGAGGCCTGTACGCCTGGCCACCTCGCCGATGCGCAGCCCTGGAGCGGGTGCGGATGGCGGCGATCCCGGGCGGACCATGAACAGAACCCTCCATTGCATGGAAGCTTCTCCAGGGTAGGCATCGGTAGCCAGCAGGAGCCCTGTCAGCAATCCTCCACTAATGGCTGGCAACTGGAGACTTTCGTTAGGGTAGGAGCCCGCGGGCATTCCACGCTCCACGTTCCTCCGATGACGCGACTCTCCCCTTCGTGGACGGCCCAGGCGGCAGCCGCCCTTGGCTCCAATCTCCTGCTCTCCGCCGCGACCCTCGCCGCTCCAGCTGCCGGGACAGGCGGTGTGCCCGCCCTCTACCCAACCCAGGCAGAAGCGGAGAAGGCCGCCGGGCTCCACTTCAACTGCACCGGCGCCCACAAGATGGGAGATCAGTGGATGCCGTGTGCCAAGCACGGCGATCCACCAAGGCTCCGGCTCTCCCCACTGATCTCGAGCATTCCCATGGCCCAGTGCGGCGACAAGCCCAAGCGGATCGCTTTCGGGGTGGCGCCTCTGGGCATCATTTCGATCGGGATCGTGCCGATGGGGGTGGTGAGCATCGGCGTGGTGCCGATGGGGGTCATCAGCCTCGGTGTGGTGGGCATGGGTGTGCTCAATGCCTGCGTTGTGGGCATGGGCGTGCTGGTGGCAGGCGTGAATGTGATGGGGGTCTGGTGGGCGGGGCTTGAGGGCATGGGCCCGCGGCGCCTGGGGGCTCCTCCCGGTGCCCTGCACCAGCACCATCACGGTTCCGCCGACCAGACGCCCCCCCACCTGATGGCCTACCCCACCCGCGAGGAGGCTCTGGTGCAGGCCCGGAAGCTGGGCTGCAAGGGCGCCCATGCCATGGGGTCTCTCTGGATGCCCTGCTCCGAACACCCCCAGTAGGGGCACGCCTGGGACCTGGGTTCCAGATCCAGGCTGGAATCCAGCAGCCTGCGGCGGATGCAGCGATTTCCCGGAAGACCGGCCTTGTGGGCCGGTGTCGCCCTGGCCCTGGCCTGGCTGCCGACGGCTGCCCACCGGCCCTGTGGGTGCTGCCGGCGGCTTTCCCGATGGTGATGGCCTTCGGGGGGCTGCTCGGCCTGCTGGGGGTGCCGATCCCAGGGGTGGAGCTCGGCATTGCCATCTCCGGCCTGGTGATGGGACTCATGGTGCTGTTCGAGCTCAGGCCACCCCTCTGGCTGGCGGCGCTGATCGTGTCCGCTTTTGCGGTGTTCCACGGCCATGCCCACGGCGCTGAACTGCCCGCGGGCAGCAATGCACTCCTCTACAGCCTGGCCTTCGTGGTCGCCACCGGCCTGCTGCACCTGGTGGGAATCCTGCTGGGCGAAACGCGCCGCTGGCCCGGCGGACGGCGCTTCGTGCAGGCGGCCGGTGGTTGCGTGGCGCTGGTGGGGGTGTGGTTCCTGGAGCAGGCCGTCACATGAGACTGCCGCTCGTGATCGGCCTGGTGCTGCTGGCGATCCAGACCGGCAAACCCTGCAGGGATCGCCTGCCCCTGTTGCTGCCGCTGGCCTGGTTGCTGGGGGCCTTATCGGTCTGACCCTGCCTTCGGAACTGCTGCTGGTCCTTCCCTGCACCGCCTTGGTGGCCGTGGTCGGGTTGCTCGTGGCCCTGGCGGCGGGCTCGACACATGCCGGCCATCCGGGAGCGCTGGCCGCCCTGCTGATGCTGGGCTGGCTGGTCCGCCATCCGCAGTAATGCCCCCGCAGCCATCCAGCTCCACAATGGTGCTCACGGTTCCAGTGGGCCACTCCCTGGAGGCAACGAGGAAAGTCCGGTGGGGAGCAGGTTCGCCCTGCACCGAGTCCGGCACTGTCCCGCAGCTGTGATGGGGGCCATGGCCCCCTCAGTCAGAACGCTCGCCGTGCCCTATCTCTTCCTCACCGGCGCGGACCGGTTCTCTCGATGACCCAAACCTTTTCGGCCAGGTCCCTGGCTCTGTTCGGCGGTGCGGCAGCCCTGGCGTTGCTGCTCGATCAGCCGGCCCAGGCCCATGGCATCGCCAACGGCGGCTTGGCCGCCGGTTTCCTGCATCCGATCAGCGGTGTCGACCACCTCCTGTTGTTGGTCGGCGTCGGGACCGCTGCCTCCTGCATCTCCTCCCAGCTGCTGCTCTGGGGCCTGGCCGGCGCCATCGGCGGTGGGGTGTTCGGAGCCATGGGCGGCACGTTGCCGGCCCAGGAGTTCCTCGCGGCGCTGGCGATCAGCGCGGTGGCGGTGCTGGTGCTGCGTTGCCTTCGTTCCCAGCAGAGTCCCCGGTTGGGCGCCTGCGCCGCCCTGGTGGCCGCAGCGGTAGCGGTTCACGCCATGCTCCATGGCCTGGAGGCCCCGGCCGATGGCTCCGCCGCTCTCTGGTGGCTGGGGGCTTTCACGGGTTCGGTGCTGGTGAGCGGCGGCAGCTTCCTGCTGCTTCGGCGCCTGCCTTTGGCCTGGACCCGAGGGGTGGCCGTACTGCTCGCCCTCTGCGGCGGCGTGGCGGCCCTGGGGCCTGCCGGGCTGTTGATCCGCTGAGCCGGATCCGGGACCCTGTCCGCGCCCGCCACGCCACTGCAGATCCGCCCCTATGCACCCGCCGACTGGCCGGGGGTGTGGGCGCTGCTGGAGCCGGTGTTCCGCGCCGGCGCAACCTTCCCCCACGACCCGGGGATCACGGAGGCCGAGGCCCGGGTGGCGTGGGTGGAGCACAGCCAGGCGGTGATGGTGGCCGTGGATGCGACAGGAGCTCTGGTGGGGAGTTACTACCTCAGGCCCAACAGCCTCGCTCTCGGCGCCCATGTGGCCAATGCCGGTTACGTGGTGGCCGAGCACTGCCGGCGGCGGGGGATCGGCAGCCGCCTCTGCCAGCACTCGTTGCAGGCCGCACGGCGGCTGGGGTTTCGCTCGATGCAGTTCAACCTGGTGGTGAGCAGCAACACCGCCGGCATCCGCTGCTGGCAGCGCAATGGCTTTCAGGTGGTGGGCACCCTGCCCGAAGCGTTCCGCCACCAGCGGCTCGGGTACGTCGATGCCCTGGTGATGATGCAGCAGCTGGTGGCGGGACCGGATCCATGAGGGTGGTGCCGTTGCGGCTGCGGCCCGGTGACGATCTGCGCGGGGCCTGGAGGCCTGGATGGACGAGCAGCAGGAGCAGGCGGGGTGTGTGATCAGCGCCGTCGGCAGCCTGTCGGTGGCCCAGCTGCGCTGGCCGGGGCACCGAGGCACGACGATCCGGGCGAGCTGGAGATCCTCAGCCTGGCCGGCACGCTCTCGCCCGATGGCGTCCACCTGCACATGGCCGTGGCCGACAGCAGCGGCACCGTGATCGGCGGGCACCTCTGCGCCGGTTCGCTGGTGCGCACCACCGCCGAGCTGGTGCTGGGCCTGCTGCCGGAGTGGCAGTTCCAGCCGGGAGCTGGATCCATCCACCGGCTGCGCTGAGCTCCAGATCAGTCCTCAGGCTCCGGGTTGAGTGGCGGCAACCGCCGCTCCACCTGCAGGAACACCAGCCAGGCCACGCCGGCGCTGATGCCGCCGGTCCAGTCGCTGCGGAGCAGCTCCACGATCGACACCGTGCTGGCGCCGATGCGCAGGCCGCGCAGCAGGAAGCGGCCCAGCTTCTCCAGAGACTCCCGGTTCACCGTCATCGGCTGCGGCCAGAGCAGAAGTGCTTCAGGTTGGCGGAAGGGCGGCGGATGCTGCCAGTTGGGTGATGGCTTCCGGCGGCACACCCACCCATCACCTCGACGTTGGGCCGTTGGGGTTCATGGCTGCAGCCGCTCTTCCAGCAGGGCCAGCGCCAGCGTCTGTTCCCGGGCGCTGCCGCCACGCATCGCATCGAACAGGGCCAGCAGCTCCCCCAGGGACGGGTTGCGTTCTGCCGCCTCGGGGACACTGGGATAGAGCGGATGGAAGGCAATGCCGCGGACCGTTCCCTTCTTCCAAGGCCACACCGGGGGTGGGTCGTTGCCCGGCCGGGAAGCAATAGCGGGCTCCATGCTGCACGAAGGCTCCCAGGGCAGCACGCACCACCGCTGGCTTGCCAGCCCCATCCTTGGTCGCCAGCTTGGCGGCCACGGCACGCTGCACCGCCGCATGGGCCTCCGAGGCCGTCAGGCCCAACTCGCCGCCGAGGGCCGCATAGGTGGGCGCGGGGCCTGGCTCCAGGGCCAGGCGCAGCAGCACCACCAGGTCCTGCGGCCGCAGCACGAGCTGGGGATAGGAGGGTGAGCGGGCCATGGGCGCAACGGGCCATTCGGCATTCGCGAATAGCGAATAGCGAATAGCGAGCCCGCGGGCCTGCTTGGTCCCCTCGCTGCCTCAGGCTTCCGGACCAGCCGGCGGCAGCAACCGCTCGATCGCTGCCGGGGGGACACCCACCTGCTGGGCGATCAGGCGGGCGTCGGACTGGGCCAGGTCCCGCAACGTGGCCCGCAGGGTTTCAGTGAGCGGGCGGCCGAAAACCTGGTGATCTCCAACCTGCAGGAGCGGCTACTGAGCTCGATCGCGGCCTTTGATCGCACCCTGCGTGGGATACGGCCTCAGCACCCGCAGCCGCAAGCCCGAGCGCATCCGCCGCACCTTCGCGCTCCAGACCCACCGGGTGGAGCCTGCTGGTGCCATCTACCTCTGGCCCCAGGGGGCAACACCTCAGGAGGTGGCCTGATACAGCGACTGCGCTACCTCGGGAAAGGCCGCAAGGATCGCGCGATCCTCGGTGATCAGCGGCACGCCCAATTGCTGGGCGGCGGCAACGAACTCACAGTCGTAGGAGCTGCAGCGGCTGTTGCTTACCAACTGCAGCACATGTTCTGTGCTGACCCTTTCCTCATGGGCTGCAAGGATCAACTGGGCTTCCTCCATCAGCGCAACGGCTCGGGGAAGCGGCAGGAGATCACGCCTCAGGTAACCAGTGAGCACATTGCGGAACTCGCTGCGCCAGAGCGGCGGTGCAGCCCATCGGCGCTCCTTCCGCCGCAGAGACTCTGCCTGCTCAGTTCTGAGACCAGGCAACAGCAGATAAGCCAGGACATTGGTGTCGACGACAATCAAGGCCGGCCTTCCCGCTTGAAGGCATCGATCTCATCAGGATCAAAACTGTGGGGTCCGAGGCTTTCGCGTAACGCCCTGATTCGCGCCAGCTCCTCATCAACGGAGGGAACCTCCGCTTCCAGGCCAGCCTCCAGACAGACGATCGCTTCGTTGTTGAGGCTGCGGCGGTGCCGCTTGGCGGCGGCGCTGAGCCGGGCATGGAGCGCATCCGGCAGGTTCTTGAGGGTGAGGGTCTTGGCCATGACAGCCAGGTATGGAGCAGGGTCGCAACCAGTATGGATCCATTCCGGTTGCGCGCGAACAGGTAGGCGCCGGGGATCGTTTCCGTCTGGGCGATCAGGTGCTCGGGCAGGGGGGTGCCGGGCTCGCGATCAAACGGTTGCTGCAGCAGGTGGCGCAGCAGGGTGAACACCCGCTGGAGCATCGGCGCATCGCCCAGGCGCGGGACGCCACCATGCACCCCGCCAGGCCAGGGATCCCCTGGCGGCTGGGTGAGGGACTGGGTGATCGCCAGCCGCCAGGGGCGGCGGGCGTGGGTGGCATCCACGATCACCGGCGTGCCGGCTGCCACGGAGTCGCGGATGCGCTGGTGCAGCCGGGCCTCGATGTCGCGCCAGGGGCCCTGCACGGCCGCATCGCCGAACAGCTCGCCGCGCACCACGTCGGTGGAGAGCACCACGGCACCGGTGAGGCCGGCGAGAACGCCGGCGAGGGTGGTCTTGCCGCTGGCGGGCGGGCCGATCAGCAGGTGGCAGCGCAGGGGAGCGGGCCGGTCGCCGGGCGGGGAATCGGGCATCCGCGCAGCCTGGCCGCTGCGGCCACCTCTTGCAAGCCTCTCCTGCGAAGAAGCACATACCGCTGCAGCTGGGGCCTGGGTTTCACCCGAGCCCGTTGCTCTTTCGCAGGAGGATCAGGCTTTAACAGCCTCAGGGGCCAGAAGCTTCCAGCAGCGCCCTTGAGATCCCCTTGGTCCTCCCGAGTGAAGCCGTGCCTCGGCCGGCGCACCGCTACCGCCTGCCAACCCTGCTGCAGGACATCCGCCTGCTGGATCTGCTGGAGCTCAGCGGCACCACCCTGGAGGTGAGCCGGCTGGTGCAGCTCAGCCAGCCCACCGTGAGCCGACGCACCCGCCTGCTGGCCCATGACTTCGCCCTCGAGGTGAACCGCCGCCGGCTGGTGGGCTGTCGCTACGGCAGCAACCCGGCGATGCAGCTGCTGCGCCTGGGCTGTCGTGCCCATCGGCTGATGGCCGGCGTGGCACGGCTGGGGTCGGATGTGATCCTCCAGCCGCTGCTGGCGGGCTGTGGCTGGCTGCTGCCGGCACCGCCGCGGTTCCGGCCAGTGGAGAGCTGGCTGGAGCTGGTGCGCCAGGGGGTGCTCGATGGGGCGCTGATCTCCGGGCTGGAGTTTCAGGGCGAGGGGCCGCCTGCAGGCCATGGGCTGGAGCTCCTGTCCCTGGGAGAGCTGCCCATGGGCCTGGCCACGGGCCGGGCGGAGCGGCCGGCCTCCAGCCCACCACCCCCGCCGTGCTGACGCCCAACCGCGGCGGTGGCGCAGGGGTCTGCAGCGGGGCTTGGCGGCGTGCGGCCTTCCCTTGAAGACCGCCGGCAACACCTGCCAGACGCCGGCCCA
>CAWKAW010000023.1:0-156581 GCA_963847745.1 uncultured cyanobacterium
CGGATGTGTTCCTGGAGATGGTGGAGATCATGTTCTTCCTCGCCAATCTCGGTGTCGATGTGCTGCGGCTCGATGCAGCGCCCTTCCTCTGGAAGCGGATGGGCACCGACTGCCAGAACCAGCCGGAGGTGTTCCAGCTGATCCAGGCCTTCCGGGCGATCATGCGCGTGGTCGCCCCCGGCGTGATCTTCAAGGCGGAGGCGATCGTGCCCCCCGATGCCCTGATCCGCTACCTGGGCGTGAAGACCTCGGTGGAGAAACAGTGCGAGCTGGCCTACAACAACCAGCTGATGGTGCTGCTCTGGAGCAGCCTCGCCACCCGCCGCGTCACCCTGTTCACCCACGTGATGCACCGGGCCCCCCGGCTCCTGATCGGCTGCACCACGATCAACTATCTGCGCAACCACGACGACATCGGCTGGGCGATGACCGATGAAGCTCTGGCGGCAGTGGGGGAGACTCCCTCCCTGCACCGGCAGTTTCTCAACGACTTCTACAGCGGTGCCTTCCCCGGGTCCTTCGCCCGCGGCGAGCTGTTCCAGGTCAATCCCTCCACCGGCGATGCCCGCGTCACGGGGTGCACCGCCTCCCTGGCCGGTCTGGAGAAGGCCCTCGAGGACAACGACCCCGTCGCGATCGATCGGGCGATCCGGCGCATCCTGCTTCTGCACGCGATCATCCTGGGGGCCGGTGGCATCCCCGTGCTGCACATGGGCGACGAGCTCGGCCAGCGCAACGACCCCACCTACCGCCAGCACCCCCTCCATGGCGGCGACAGCCGCTGGCTGAACCGGCCGTTCATGGACTGGCAGGCCGCCGCCCGCCGCCACGACTCCACCAGCGTGGAGGGGAGGATCTTCCAGGGTCTGAGCCACCTGATCCGCTGCAGGAAATCCACCTCCCTGCTGCATGGCTTCGGGCTGTTCCAGCCCCTCTGGTCGGGGAACGACCATGTGGTGGGCTACACCCGCACCCGTCCGGAGGGCACGGTGCTGGTGCTGGCCAACTTCGAGGAGAGCGAGCAGAGCATCGACGCACGGATGCCCGGCTGGGCAGGCCTGGGCGGGAAGCCGGGCAACCTGCTGCGCGGCGGCACCCCGCCCCTGATCCGCGCGGGGCGCCTGGTTCTGGGACCCCTCGAATGCCAGTGGCTGGTGGAGACCGAGGAATCCTGATGCTCCGATCCCGGTGGATGCCGCCGTCCCCGGGCGCATCCCTATCGTCGACCCCTGCCTCCCCGACACCTTGACGGGCCCTTCCGCCACCCCCAAGAGACGCCACCGACGCCCCCAACGCCAACGCCACCGCCGCACCCACCAGCTCCGCCCCCTGGGACGTGATCGTGATCGGCTCGGGGATCGGCGGCCTCGTGACCGCCAGCCAGCTGGCCGCCAAGGGGGCGAAGGTGCTGGTGCTGGAGCGCTACCTGATCCCCGGCGGCAGCGGCGGCAGCTTCCGGCGCGACGGCTACACCTTCGACGTGGGCGCCTCGATGATCTTCGGCTTCGGGCGCAAGGGCCACACCAACCTGCTCACCCGGGCCCTGGCGGATGTGGGCGAGAGCTGCGACACGATCCCGGATCCGGTGCAGCTGCAGTACCACCTCCCCGACGGCATCACGGTCGCGGTGGATCGCGACTACGAACGCTTCCTTGCCGATCTGATCGCCCGCTTCCCCCACGAGGCCACCGGCATCCGTCGCTTCTACGACACCTGCTGGAGCGTGTTCCGCTGCCTCGATGCGATGCCGTTGCTCTCGCTCGAGGATCCGGCCTACCTGGCCAAGGTGTTCTTCCGGGCGCCCCTGGCCTGCCTCGGGCTGGCCCGCTGGCTGCCGGTGAACGCCGGCGACGTGGCCCGGGCCCACATCCAGGATCCCCGGCTGCTGCGCTTCATCGACATGGAATGCTTCTGCTGGTCGGTGATGCCAGCGGATCGCACGCCGATGATCAACGCCGGCATGGTGTTCTCCGATCGCCATGCCGGCGGCATCAACTACCCGAGAGGAGGCGTTGGGGTGATCGCCGAGAAACTGGTGCAGGGTCTTCAGAGCCATGGCGGCGTGATCCGCTACCGCTCCCGGGTCAGCCGGGTGCTGCTGGAGAACGGCCGGGCGGTGGGGGTGCGGCTGGCGGACGGGGAGGAGCTCCGGGCCCGGCGGGTGGTGAGCAACGCCACCCGCTGGGACACCTTCGGCGGCGAGGGATCCCCCGCCGCCACGCTGGTCGACGAGGCCCACACGCCGGCGACCGAGCGCACCTGGCGGAAGCGCTACAAGCCCTCGCCCTCCTTCCTCTCCCTGCATCTGGGGGTGAGGGCCGCAGCGATCCCCCCCGGCTGCCATGTGCACCACCTGCTGCTGGAGGACTGGGAAGCGATGGAGGCCGAGCAGGGCACGATCTTCGTGTCGATCCCCACCCTGCTCGATCCCTCCCTGGCCCCCGAAGGCCAGCACATCGTGCACACCTTCACCCCCTCGGCGATGGAGGCCTGGAAGGGGCTCTCGCCCGGTGCCTACGCGGCGAAGAAACGGGCCGACGCCGACCGCCTCATCGCACGGCTGGAGGCGATCCTGCCCGGCCTGGGCGCCGCCATCACCCTGCGGGAGGTGGGCACGCCGCGCAGCCACCGCCGCTTCCTCGGCCGCAGCCAGGGCAGCTACGGCCCCATCCCGGCACTGCGGCTGCCGGGACTGCTGCCGATGCCCTTCAACCGCACCGGCCTGCCCGGGCTCTACTGCGTGGGGGATTCCTGCTTCCCCGGCCAGGGGCTCAACGCCGTGGCCTTCTCCGGCTTCGCCTGCGCCCACCGCATCGGCGCCGACCTGGGCCTCAACCCCTGGGCCCTGCCCGCCTGACCGTCGCCCCGCCTAGGCTGTATGAACAAATGTGAAGAACCGATGGCCGCCAGTCCCACCCCCAGCTCCGCCGACCTGGCCCGTTACCTGGAGGCCCGCGGCGAGATGGGCAAACCCTGGATGTGGCACCTGCTGCGTCTCTCCAAGCTCCAGGAGAACAAGGACTCCCTCGATCCGGAGGAATACATGGCCCGGCTGCAGGACGCCCACGCCGACCTGATGCGCCTGGGAGAATTCTGGAAGGGACGGGAGAGTGAGGTGTTCGGCGGTCGCTACTCCCCTCCCACAGCCCTCGAACCCCTGCCCGGATCCCCCGAAGACCGATGAGCCCCTCGGCGGAGGGGAGCCACCACTATCCGATGGCTCCCCTGATCCGGTTCACCCTGCTGGCGCTCTATCTGGCCCTGGTGCTCCCCCTGCCTTTTCTGGCCCCCCCCGACCTGCAGGCGGCCCTGGCCGTGGCGGTGGCGAGCGGAGTGCTGATCGTGCTGGCCATCACCAGCGAACGGGTGGAACTCAACGGCGAGGGCATCCGCGTGGGCCATCCCCAGTGGTGTTCCTGGCTGCTGCGGCGCGGCTGGTTCCTGCCCTGGGACCGCATCAGCGGCATCACCCCCGTGGCCACCAGTCAGGGGGGGAGGGTGTTCTACCTGCGCAGCAGCAACACCCGGGCAGAACCGGGCGAGAGAGGCGAGGCCTTCCTTCTGCCCCAGCGGGTGGCCAGCTTCGAGGATTTCCTGGCCCGGTTCAGCGCCCTCAGCGACATCGACATCGCCGCGGTACAACGGATCAGTCCCCCCTGGACCTACCGGCTGCTCGCCGGGCTCTCCCTGCTGCTTCTGCTCGGTGAGACAGCAGGTCTGCTCTTCATCAACGGTGATCCGTGAATCGATTCACGGGAGCCGCCCCGACTGGGAAGAGAGCAGCACCGGATTCGTGACTGCGGAGCTTTCCTCCGGGTCCGGCAGGGTGTCGAGGCTGAAGCGATAGCCCTGCTGCCGCATCGTCTCGATGCCTCCCCCTTCACCCAGGCCCGCCTGCTCCAGCTTGCGCCGCAGGGTGAGCACCTGGGTATCGACGGAGCGGGGGCCACCGCTGAAGGGGGGCCAGGCCATCCGCAGCAGCTCCTGGCGGCTGCGCACCACCCCCGGGGGCATCAGCAGGGCGCAGAGCAGGGCGAACTCCCGGGGGCTCAGCTCCACGGGCTGGTCCCGCAGGGTCACCTGACGCAGCAGCAGATGCACTTCCAGCGGACCCACCGACACCTTTTCCTGCAGACCGCTGCCGCTGCGCCGCAACAGGGTGCGGCAGCGGGCGGCCAGCTCCTCCAGACCGAAGGGCTTGCGCAGCACGTCATCCGCCCCGGCATCGAGCAGGGAGACCATGGGCTCGGAGCCGGAGCGGGCGGTGAGCACCATCACCGGGCAATGCAACTGATCCGCCAGGCGCAGGGCGGAGGTCTCCTCCAGCAGCTCGGAGCTCACCAGCAGGTCTGGCGATTGCTCCTGACAGATCTCGAGCGCCTCCCGGGCCGTCGCCACCGCCGCCGCCAGGTGACCGTCCTGGCGCAGCCTCTGGGCCAGGACGGTGCGCAGGGTCGCATGGGGATCGACGACCAGAACCCGCTTGGGATGGCCGCCGGATTCAGTGGAGTTCGGCTGGGCCATGGGGTCGACTTCAGGGATACCTGGCGACAAACCCAGGCCCTTCACGAAAGGTCGATCCACGCTAATGGCCTTTTTCCGGCCTGCCGGGTATCAGGCGATGCCTTTGCAACCGTCCCACCCCGGCCAGCGGAACGACCGTCCGATTCGCGCATCCCCCCATTCAGGGGCACAATGGCCATGCAGGCCGATCCTTCCATGACTGCACTGCAGCATCCCGACGCCATCCGCCACTTCCAATCGCTCTGCGATGCCTGCCAGGACCTGGCCCATCGTCACCACAGCCCTTCGGAGCTGAGGCTCTACAGCGACGGCTACCTCCACGCCCTGCGCCGCACCGCCGTGCTCGATCACCACTCCCAGCGCCGGCTGGAGGAGCTGATCGATCGCTGGATTCAGGATCCCTCCGGATTCGTGGGTCCGGGGGGGGACATGCGCACCCTGTTCGAGAGCGGCCGCAACTGACGCGGCCGGCGCCCCGCCGGAGGGGCCCCGGCCCAGCCGCCGACTTCAGGAAGCCAGTTCCACCGCGAGCTTCTCGCGCAGTTCGCCGCTGTTGTACATCTCGATCAGGATATCGGACCCTCCCAGGAACTCACCGTTGAGATAGACCTGCGGAATGGTGGGCCATTCGGAATACTCCTTGATTCCCTGGCGGATCTCCATGTCGGAGAGCACGTCGAAGGTCTCGAAGGGCACCGCCAGGGCATTGAGGATCTGCACCACGTTGTTGGAGAAGCCGCACTGGGGCATCAGCTTCGTGCCCTTCATGAACACGAACACCGGGCTGGTGCCGATCAGCTGCTCGATGCGTTGACGTTGCTGGGCATCCATGGGAAGTCAGGAAGGTAGGGAGGTTTGCAGGGCCAGGGCATGGATCGCCTCACTGGCCAGTTCGCTGCGCAGGGCGCCGTAGACCATCTGGTGCTGCCTGACGCGATTGAGACCAGCGAAGGCTCCGGAAACCACCTTCACCTGGAGGTGGTCCCCACCTCCGGTGAGGTCCTCCACCTCCACGGCGGCATCGGGCAGGGCGCGGCAGATGGCGGCCTTGACCTGATCCGGATGCACCATGGCGGAAGGAAGGAAGGGTAAGGGGCGGAATCTACCGAGTCCGGCGGGCCCCTGGGGCGCCGGTCGGCGGCGAGGGATCAGTTGGCCGCGGCGCCACTGCCCGGGTAGGTGTAGGGGGTGCCCACGAAACCGATCTCGAGGAGCTGCTGATAGGCCTTGCGGCCGGATTCGGAGGCCGGTGTCATCGTCTTCACCACCTCCACGAGCAGGGGTACCGCCACCTCCGGCTGGTTCTGGGCCCGGAACAGGGCTGCCAGCCGCAGGTTGGCCTGGGTGAGCTTGTCGAGGGTCATGCGGCCCTTGTCATCCATCTCCCGGGGGATCCGGGCGTCGAGGCCCCGGAAGGCACCGCTCAGATCCCGGTAGAGACCCAGCAACGTGCGGCTGGCATCCCTTGCCTGGTCGTAAAGCCGTCGGGCTTCGGCCGTGTTGCCGGCAGCCCGGGCCGCATCGCCGCGGGCCAGCAGGGACTGGACCGCAGCCACGTTGAAGGCTCCCACCGAAGAGGCGGGCGGGGCATCCGCCTGGGCGCGCACGGGAGGAACGACAGCGGGCAGCGCCAGGGCGAAGAGGGCCAGACCCCAGCCCCAGCCCCGCAGGGAGGCGACCGGAGGAGGGGAGGCGGAAGGAAGCCGGATCACTGAGTAGCCGCTCAAGCTGGCGAACTTTACGGGGAAGGACTGGGCAGACCGATGGCACCCCGGGCCGCTTGCTCCGCCGACTCCATCGCCCGGGCCAGTTCCCGGGTGAAGGCCCGGGCCTCCTCCCGCCCCTGTCCCACCGGCTCCAGGGGAGCTCCGAAGCAGAGGCCGGCCGCATCACCGGGCCGCACGCCGGGATGGCTGTAGGCGATGCCCACCGGCACCACCGACACCCTCACCCCCTGGCTGGCGGCCAGCTGGGCGAGGCGGGCGAGGCCCTGCTGCAGCCGCAGCGGGGTTTCCGATCGATGGATCCTTCCCTCCGGGAACACCACCAGCTGCTCTCCTCCGGCCAGCAGATCGATGGCGAAGCGCAGGCTGGCCAGGTTGGGCCGGCTCTGATTCACGGGAAAACAGCCGAGGCGATGCAGGAACCAGCCCTGCAGACCCTGCATCTCATCGACGGTGACCATGAAGCGGCAATCCCTTCCGGTCACCCGTCTGCCAGCGGCATGGGGAAGCAGCAGGGCATCCCAGCGGGCCCGGTGGGTGGGGGCCAGCAGAACGGGGCCGGAGCGGGGGAGGTGGTGACGATCCAGCACCCGCACCCGGCTGAAGTAGGCAGGCAGCGCCACATCCTGGGTCGCCACCATGGCCAGGGGCGCCAGCCAGGGGCTGATGCCGTTGCAGACGCTGCGCTCCCGCGGGATGATCGCACCTGCCGATGGGGGTGGGGTCCGGGTGGTCCGGGACAACGGTGCCGCCAACACCTCGAGTTCTACGGAAGGTCGGTTTCGACGCTAAGGGCGTGATGCGGCCCTGCACGGTGGGCCAAGGGCAGTTGCCCCGGCGGCCGATCGGGGCCCTCCGCACGACCGATACGGTGCAACCAATCCCCTGCGGCCCCCATTCCCGCCTTCCTCCATGGCCAGCCTCGGCGTCAACATCGACCACATCGCCAACGTGCGGCAGGCGCGCCGGACCGTGGAACCCGATCCCGTGACCTATGCCCTGCTGGCGGAGCTGGGGGGGGCCGATGGCATCACGGTGCACCTGCGGGAGGACCGTCGCCACATCCAGGACCGGGACGTGGAGCTGCTGCGGGCCACGGTGCGCAGCCGCCTCAACCTGGAGATGGCCGCCACGGCGGAGATGGAGGCCGTGGCCCTGCGGATCCGGCCCGACATGGTGACCCTCGTACCCGAACGCCGCGAGGAGGTGACCACCGAAGGGGGGCTGGACGTGGCCGCCCAGCTGGAGAGCATCGGCGCCCTGGTGCGGCGACTGCAGGCAGAGGGGATCGGGGTGAGCCTCTTCGTGGATCCCGATGGCACCCAGCTGGAGGCCTGCCGGGCCACCGGCGCCCGCTGGGTGGAACTGCACACCGGCAGCTACGCGGAAGCCGGGTGGGAGGAGCAACCCGCCGAGTGGGCCCGGCTCTGCGAGGGCACCGCCATCGCCCGCAACCTCGGTCTGCGGGTCAACGCCGGCCACGGCCTCACCTATCAGAACGTGGAACCGGTCGCGGCGATCGAGGGGATGGAGGAACTGAACATCGGCCACACGATCGTGGCCCGGGCCCTGGCCGTGGGCCTGCAGGAAGCCGTGCGGGAGATGAAGGCTCTGATCCAGAATCCCCGTCGCGAAACCCTGTTCGGCAGCCGACTCCCATGAGCACCTACCACTTCGTTGCCGCCAGCGAGCGCTTCCTCACCGAAGAGGAGCCCCTCGAGGAGGTGCTGCGGGAGCGGGTGCGCAACTACGGCGAGAAGGACAAGCCGATCGATTTCTGGCTGGTTCGTCGCCCTGCCTTCCTGGAAACGCCGGAACTGGGCGATCTGGCCGCTCCGGTGCCCCGGCCCGCCGCGGCGGTGATCTCCACCGACGAGAAATTCATCACCTTTCTCAAGCTGCGACTGGAATTCGTGGTGAAGGGCAGCTTCGAGGCGCCCGGGGCCGCCGTTTCCGATCCGCTGGCCAGCCTCGGCTAGCCGGGCTCCCCCGCCCAGCGATCCGATCAGAACAGTCCGAGGAAGCGCCGCCGGGGCGAATCCCCTTCCGCTCCCTGGCCACCATCCTGCTGGTAACGAGGCTTGTTGTCGCCGATGGTGAGCAGGGCTTCCTTGTTCTTCCACCAGATCCAGTCGCGGATCGGCGGCGTGTTCCCCAGTTCCTCCCGGCTCAGCCCCAGGCCGAGCTTGGCGGAGGCATCAAGAAGCACATCGAGCATGGCTTCACCATCGCTGCAGCGGGCCAGGGCCTCGTTGGTGCGCCTGGCGCCGTCGAGGGCCCTGACCAGGGCCCGGACCCGCTGGGTCACCGATAAGGACTTCGGATCCATCCCGGCATCCCGACAGTGGCGGAACGGTATCAGTTTCACCGCCGCTGGCGTTCTGATGCATCCGAGCGGTTTCAGGGCAGACTGGCAGGGAAGCTTCTTTCTGATGACGCCCCCCCACCGTCCCCCCCGCCACTGGGTCATCGGGGACGTCCACGGCTGTGCCGAAGCCTTCCACCAGCTCGTGGAACGCCTCCCCCGCCAGGACCGGCTCGTGTTCTGCGGCGACGTGATCAACCGAGGCCCCAGGATCGAGGCGGCCATGAACCAGGCCTGGATGCTGGTGGAGAGCGGCCGAGCCGTGTGGCTGCAGGGCAATCATGAGCGCGATCTGGTCGACGCCCTGCAGCGGAACGGGGCGCGGGTGCCCCGCTCCCTTGCAGGCTGTGACACCTTCCGGCAGCTCGGAGAGTCCGCCTGCAGGGACTGGCGTGAACGCCTCGAAAGTCTGCCTCTGGCCTACTGGGGAAACGGCTGGGTCGCCACCCATGCGGGCTTCGATCCGGTTTCGTGGAAGCCCCACCTCAATATTCGTCTCCCCTTCTGGCAGGCCTATGACGGGCGCTTCGGAGAGGTGGTGGTGGGCCACACACCCGGCCGGGACGTGCGCCATCTGAACCGGATCGCTCTGATCGACACCGGCGCCTGCTACGGCGGCAGGCTCACCGCCTACTGCCCCGAAACCGGCGAACGGCGGCAGGTGAGCGGCCTGCCCAGCCAGTGTCCGTCCCCGGTCCGCTCACCGCTGAGCTGCCTCGGCCGTGGGGACTGAACCTGAAGGCGCCCTGCGCTCGCCCCGCTCTTGCTGACCGTTTTCCGCAGCAACCGGGCCGAACTGCTGGCCCAGCTCCTCGCCACCCAGCTGCGCCTCAGCCCCCCCGGTCCCTTCGAGCCGGTGCAGGTGGTGGTCAACACCTGGCCCACCAGCCGCTGGCTGGGGGAGCAACTGGCGATCCACCTGGGCGGAATCGCCGCCAATCTGCGCTTTCCCTTCCCCGACGCGCGGCTGCGGGATCTGGTGGATCGGCAGCTGGGGCCGCAGCAGCCAGCCGGGGGCGAGCGGGAGGGGGATCCCTGGCGAGCCCAGCGGCTGGTGTGGCCCCTGCTGGAGCTGCTGCCCTCGATCGCCGCCGCCAGCGAGGGCAGCGCCCTGAGGCATCGGCTGGAGGGCCGGGATCTGGATCGAAGCCTGGATCGGGCCTGCTGGCAGCTGGGCAGATCCATCGCCGATGTCTTCGACGACTACGGGCTCTACAGACCGGATCTGCTGCGGGCCTGGCAGGAGGGGAGAGCCGTCGATGAGCGGGGTCGTCCCCTCCCCGAAGCCCAGCGCTGGCAGCCGTTCCTCTATGCGGCCCTGCGCCGTCAGCTCGGCAGCGAGCCCTTCGGTCTGCGGGTGATGGCGGCCATCGAGGCCCTGCGCCGGGGCGACGCTGCAGCCGACCTGCCGGAAGCTCCCCTGCGGCTGTTCGGCGTCAGCCGCCTGGCCCCGGTCCAGGTGGAGCTGCTCCAGGCCCTCAGCAGTCGCATCGAGGTGGAGATCTATCTGCTCACCCCCTGCCGTGATCTCTGGCAGCGCTGTGTCGACCGTCGCCGTCAGCTCAGCGATGCCCTGGCCCTGCGGCAGCCGCTCGATGCCGACTGGCTGCTGGCCGCCCCGGGACTGGAGGCCCGCTTCGGCCGCATGGGCGCCGAATTCCAGCAGCTGCTGGAAGGCACCGGAGAGGCCCAGCTGGGAGCCTCCCACACGGCCGACCTCTTCTTCGCGCCCGCCACGGCGATGGGGGCGCAGCCGTCGGCTCCCCTGCTGGCCCAGCTGCAGGAACGACTCGCCGATCCGGAGCAGGCGATCCCCCTGACCCTGGAGGAGGGAGATCACTCCCTGGAATTCCACCCCTGCCCGGGCCGGCTGCGACAGGTGCAGATCGTGCGCGACCGGGTGCTGCAGCTGATGGCCGCCGATCCCTCCCTCGAACCCCGCGACATCCTGGTGATGACCCCGCGGGTGGACGACTTCGCGCCGCTGGTGGCATCGGTGTTCGGCGACGTTGATGCCACCGGGGTCGAGCTGCCCTGGCGGCTCACCGACCGCAGCCAGGAGCAGGAGGCCGGCATCAGTCGCAGCCTGCTCGCCCTGCTGCAGCTCTCAGGAGGGCGGCTCACCGCCTCCGCGATCGAGAACCTCCTGGAAAGCCGGGCCCTGCAGGAGCGGTTCGCCCTGGATTCCAGCGAGACCGCAGAGCTCACCACGGCGCTGCAGCGGTGCGGCTTCCGCTGGGGTCTCGACGGCTCCGATCGCGGCGGCGATGCCCGCCACAGCCTGAGCTGGGCCATCGATCGGCTGCTGCTGGGCCTGGTGTTGCCCGACACGCCCGGCCTGGCGCCGTCGGACACCGCCCCCTTCGACCCGGGGGGCGGGCTCGACCTGCACGGGCGATGGCTGCACCTGCTCCTGCGGCTGCGCCACTGGCTGGGGGAACTCCGCCGCAGCTGTCCCTGTCCGGAGTGGGGGGAGCGGCTGCGCCTGCTGCTCGAGGACCTCTTCGGCGATGGCGGCGAAGCGGGCTGGCAGCTGCCGCCCCTGCTGGCGGCGATCGAGGAGTGGCTGCAGGCGGCCAGCGACTGCACCCTGCTGCTGGAGGCGCCCGTGGTGGCCCTGGTGCTGGAGGAACGGCTGGGAGCCGAAAGCGGCCGTTTCGGCCACCGCAGCGGCGCCCTCACGATCAGCGCCCTCGAGCCGATGCGGGCCATTCCCCACCGGGTGATCGTGCTGATGGGGCTGGATGCGGACCACTTCCCGCGCCAGCGCTTCCGCCCCTCCTTCCATCGGATGGAACGGGAACGCCGGCTGGGGGATCCCCATCCCCCCGATCAGGACCGTTACGTGCTGATGGAGGCCCTGCTGTCGGCCCGGGACCACCTGCTGCTCTGCTGGACCAGCCGCGACGATCGCAGGGGGGTGGACCTGCCTCCGGCCGGACCGGTGCGGCAGTGGCTGCACTGGCTCGAGGCGGAGCTGGGCGCCGCCGCCGCCGCCCGCTTGCAGGTGCACCACGCAGCCAGTCCGCTGGAACGGGCCAACTTCCTGCCCACGGGCGGGCGCCCGGCACCCAGCTGCGACCGGCGCCTGCTGGCCACCCGCCGTCTGCTCGATGGGGGCGGGCCAGCGGCTCCCGGCGGAGGCCTGCTCGGAGGCGCCATGCCGGTGGCAGGCGAGCGGCCCGGCGACCCGCCGGATGAAGCCTTCCAGGAGCTGCGCACCTGGCTGATGGAGCCCCAGCTCCAGTGGCTGCGCCAGCTGGGGCTGCGGCCACGGGAATGGGAGGAGACCATCGACGACCTCGAAGCCCTGGCGCTGGGCGAGAGGGAGCGAGCCGCCCTGCTGCGGGAGGTGCTGGCGGAAACCGCTTCACCACCATCGTCCGGACCGACCTCGCCAGGCGACTGGCTGGAGCGCCACCGGGGCCAGGGTCGGCTGCCGATCCAGGCCGCAGGGGTACTGGAGGCCCGTCGGCTGCAGCAGCGCTGGTCGAGTCTGGAGGAGGTCCTCGCTCCCCTCGGCAGGGAACGGCAGGAGCGCCTCGCCTGGGATCGTTTCCAGGCAGACCTCCCCTGCCGGGGGGAGTCGCTGGTGCTGGTTCACACCGCCAGGCTGTCGAGCCCCCAGCGGATGGACCTCTGGCTGCAGCTGCTGCTGGCCGCCTCGGCCGAGGGGAGCAATGGCATTGGCGAGGGCCTGCTCATCGCCCGCGACGACGATCGCTTCGCCGTGCAATGGCGGCTGGCCGCGCCGGATGCCACCGCCGCCCGGGCCGAGCTGGAGCGTCTGGCGGCCCTGCGGGAGCAGTGGCGGGCATCCTGCTGGCCGGTGCCCCCCCGCACCGGCTGGGCCTGGCTCGAGGCGGAACGCCGCCAGGAGGGCTCGGGCGACAGCAAGGCCGCCGCCATCTGGGAAGGGGGACACAACGGGGCCGGGGAACGGACCCGGGCCGAAATGGTGCTCTGTTTCGGAGCGGAGCTGCCGGCCTCCCGACTGTTCGATGAGCCCTTCGCCGAGCGGGTGCGCAGCCTCTTTGGCCCGGTGCTGGAGGCCAGTGGATGAGCCCCATCACCCCGATCCTGGAGGACTTCGACGGCAATGGCTTTCCGCTGCGGCCGGGTATCCGCCTGCTCGAGGCCAGCGCCGGCACGGGCAAGACCTTCGCCCTGGCCCAGCTGGTGCTCCGGCTCGTGGCGGAGGAGGGCCTGAGCCTGCGGCACCTGCTGGTGGTGACCTTCACCGATGCCGCTGCCGCGGAACTGCGGGATCGCATCGGGCGGCGACTGCAGCAGGCCCTCTCTGCCCTGGAGCAGCCCTCCAGGGAGCCAGCCGATCCGGTGCTGAACGAGTGGCTCGACCTTCAGGCCGGCGGCGCCGACACCCCAGCGGCAACCGCCCTTCTGCGGGGGCGCTTGCTGCTGGCCCTGGAGGAACTCGATGGGGCCGACATCACCACGATCCATGGCTTCTGCCGGCGCAGCCTCCGGCGTCAGACCCTCGAGGCCGGACTGGCTCCGGAGCTGCAGCTGCAAACCGACGGCTCCGGGCTGGTGGCCGAGATCGTGCACGACTACTGGCAGCAGCAGGTGCTGCCCCTGCCCGTCTCCCTGGTGGCCGGCCTGCTGGGGAAGGGGGTCGAACCCGAGCGTGTCGAAAGCCTGCTGAGCAGCCTCGATGGCGATCCCGCCCTGGCGCTCGACCCCCTGCCGCAGGAACTCCCTGCGGAGCGGAACCTGGCGGAGGGGCTGCCCGCTCTCTGGGCCGACCGCTGGCGCAGGTTCGCCGAGGAATGGCGAGCCCGCGGGCGGGATCTGGAGGCGGAGTGCAAGGCCAGCGCAGCCCACTGGCACGGCCTCGGCGCCGGCAGGAGCGATCCCTACACGCGGTCGCCCCGCAGGAAGCGCTGCGACGAGATCGATGCCTTCCTCACCGCCCAGGGGGAGCTGGGCGCCTACGACGCCGTTCTGGCCCAGCAGCCCCTCACCCACTACTTCCATCCCGGCCCCTTCAGCGCTGTGGCCCACCGCCTGGAAGGGGAGGGGCGGCCGATCCGACTGCCGCAGTCCGCCCTGATGGAGGCGGTGGCGGCGGTCGTGGATGGACCTGCCGAGCTGGCCCTGCTGCATGCCTGCCACTGGGGGAGAAACCAGCTGCGCCTGCGGCGCGAACGGGCGGGAACGGCCGGGTTCTCCCAGCTGCTCGAGGAACTCGATCCGGGCCCCGCTGCCAGCACCGCCACAGCCTTGCTCGAGGCGGTGGCCGATCGCTACCGGGTGGCTCTGATCGATGAATTCCAGGACACCGACCCGATCCAGTGGCGGATCCTGCGCCTCACCTTCGCCGCAGCGGATCAGCAGCTGGTGATGGTGGGGGATCCCAAGCAGGCGATCTACCGTTTCCGCGGCGGCGATCTGGCCACCTACCAGGAGGCTTCGGCGCAGGCCTCGGCCCGCTTCGGCCTGCGGGAGAACCGCCGCTCCACGGCCGGGCTGATCGAGGCCCTCAACGGCCTGATGGGACCCTCGGGCCTGCCGCGCTCCCAGCTGGAGGTTCCGGGGGTGATGCCACGGGCGGAACGGAGCGGTCCCGACAGCGCTCCGGTGGAGCTGCTCTGGCTGGGGATGGATCGGCCGGCCGGCGCAAAGCTTCCGGTGAAAACGGCGCTGGAACAGCACCTGCCCGCCTGGATCGCCACCTGCACCGCAAACCTGCTGGAGCGGGGCCTCACCCTGGTGGAGAAGGGAAGGGAACGTCCGCTGGCGCCCGACGACATCTGCCTGCTGGTGAGCAACCACCGGCAGGCGGAACAGCTGCGATCGGCCCTGCAGCGCCTGGCCATCCCCAGCCGCCTGGTGAGCCGGGCGGATGTGCTCGCCAGCCCCGCCGCGACGGCCCTGCAGCGCTTCCTCGATGCCCTGGCGGATCCGGCCGATGGCAACCGGCTGCGGTTGCTCGCCGCCTCCCCCCTGCTGGGCTGGACGGCTGCCGAGATCGCCACCGCCGATCCCGCCCGCTGGAGCCGCCTGGCCGGCGAGCTCGATCGGCTGGCCCGCCGGTTACCGCTGCAGGGTCTGCTGGGTGCCCTTGCGGAACAGCTCGGCAGCGAGGCCCTGGCCCGGGTCGCCCTCGAGGGCCGGTTGCTCGCCGACCTCCAGCAGGTGGCCGAGCTGGTGGAGGAGAAAATCCATGCCGACCGGCTCGGGCCGGCGGCGGCGGCCGACTGGCTGCGGCGCCTTCGCCTCGACGGGAGCCGTGGGGATCGGGCCATTCCCGAAGCCCACCAGGCCCACAGCGACCGGGTCGATGGCGTGGTCTCTCTGCTCACGGTGCACGCCAGCAAGGGACTGGAGTTTCCGGTGGTGATCTGTCCCTACCTGTGGCAGGGCCCGGAGGGGAAAGGCCGATCGTGGCAAGCGGTGCGCTGGCATCCACTGGAGCGGCAGGACCCGGTTCTCGACCTCCACCTCGACAGACGCTGGGGCCCGGGCCATCAAGCCTCCCGCCAGCACCTCGCCGCCGAACGGGCGGAGAGGGAACGGCTGGCCTACGTGGCCGCCACCCGCGCCCAGCACCTGCTCGTGCTGGCCTGGGGTCCGGCGCACGGGCAGGAGGCCAATCCCCTCTACCCCTGGCTGTTTCCCCGCGACCCCCTCCCCGATCCCGAGCTGGATCCCTACCCCCTGCTCAGCGACGACGACTGGCGGCAGCGGCTCCAGGGGGAGATCGAACGCCGCCGGCTGCCGATGCGACTGCTCGATCCGCCCCCGCAGCGGACCACCCCCTTCCTGCCCGGTGCCGGACCCACCCCGCCCCTGGCGACCGGTCCGGTGCCCCAGCGGCGGCTCGACACCGGCTGGGGGCGCAACAGCTACACCAGCTGGACCCGCGCCGGCCACAGCCCCCTGGCCCCTGCGGCCATCGACGAGGGGCGCGACACGGAGGATCCCGCCGTCCAGGAGATCCTTCCCGATGGCGACGCCTCCCCGGACTGGCCCGAGCGGGGCCCCCTGGCCGACTTCCCCCGGGGCGCTGCCGCCGGCGACTGTCTGCATCGCATCCTCGAGCGGCTCGACTACCGCTGCTCCGCCGACGATCCGGTGAATCTGGAGCCGGTGCGGCAGGAACTGCGGCGCGCGGGCCTGCAGGAGCAACCCCTCGAACCGCTGCTGGAGGGTCTGGAGCGCACCCGCCTCAGCCCCTTCGGCGGCCCGCTGGGAGCCCTGCGGGTGGCCGATCTGCAGCCGGGGAGGCACCTGAACGAGATGACTTTCGATCTCACCCTCGGTTTCGTGCGGGCCCGTGCCCTGGCGGATGCCTTCGCCGATCACCCCGGTGGCGCCTTCGACGGGGCCTACGCCGAGCGGCTGGCCCTGCTGCCGGTGGCCTGCCGCGGCTTCCTCACCGGCTCGATCGATCTGGTCTTCCCCGCACCCGACGGCAAGGGAAGGGAGCGCTGGTGGGTGGCCGACTGGAAGAGCAACTGGCTGGGCGAGAGGGATGAGCAGGGCCGCCCCCTGCGCTGCGGTCCGCGCCACTACGGACCCTCGGCGATGGCGGAGCTGATGGCCGCCAACCACTACCCCCTGCAGGCCCATCTCTATCTGGTGGCCCTGCACCGCTACCTGGGCTGGCGCCTGCCCGGCTACGACCCCGAGCGGGATCTGGGGGGGTACGCCTACGTGTTCCTGCGGGGTCTCCCCGGCCCCGCAGGAAAGCAGGCCCTGCCCGGGGCCCTGCCCGGCATGTTCGTGGAGCGGCCGCCGCTGGCGCGGCTGCTCGCCCTCGACCGGGCCCTGGGAATCCTGGAACCGGATGGGAACCCCCTCCCGGAGAAGAAGCCATGAACGGCAGCCTTCGCGAGCCGCCGCTCTGGCTGCCTGCCGTGGCGGAGGCCCTTGCCGAGGCCCTGCCGCGGCTGCACGGCCTGGAGCCCGATCCCCTGATCAGCGAGATCCTCACCGCCCTCACCGCGGCGCTGGAGCGGGGGGAGCTGGAGCTGCCGCTCGCAGGTCCGCCCCCCGAGGGGGTGGAGGACCCGGCCTGGCCGGAGGGCCACCGCCTGGCTCTGGCAACCTCCCCCCTGTGCCGGGATCCGGAAGGCCCCCTGGCCCTGGAGGAGGGCTGCCTGCTCTGGCGCCGCTGGCAGCGGCGCCGCCGGGCGGTCCTGGAGAACCTGCTGGCACGGATCTCCTTGGTGGAGCCGGAGCCGGGACTGACCGCCCCGTCGTCGCCGGAGCCGGAGCCGGAGCCGGCGCAGGAAGCGCGGCAGCTCGATCCCCACCAGCACGCGGCGGTCGCGGCGGTTCTGCGCCATGGCCTGGTGCTCCTCGAGGGCGGTCCCGGCACCGGCAAGACCAGCACCGTGGCGGCGATGCTGCAGGCCCTGCGCCATCGCCATCCCCAGGCCCGCATCCATCTGGCCGCCCCCACGGGCAAGGCCGCCGCACGGCTGCGGGCCGCCACCGGCGACACCGCACCCTGCACCACCCTGCATCGCCTGCTGGAGAGCCGGGGGGAACGGTTCGGCCGCCACCGCCACCATCCCCTCGCCCTCGATCTGCTGGTGGTGGATGAGGTCTCGATGGTGGACCTGGCGCTGATGGAGGCCCTGCTGGATGCCCTGCCGAACAGCTGTCGGCTGGTGCTGGTGGGAGATCCGGCCCAGCTGC
The DNA here is from genome assembly GCA_963847745.1 of uncultured cyanobacterium. Taxonomy (GTDB): domain Bacteria; phylum Cyanobacteriota; class Cyanobacteriia; order PCC-6307; family Cyanobiaceae; genus Cyanobium. The sequence goes on from CAWKAW010000023.1 coordinate 17,284, forward strand.
CTCCGGTTGCCCCGGGGCCGCTGCTGCTGGAGCTGCAGCGGCCCTGGGTGCGGCAACGCCTCGCCGGGGCGGCGATCACGCTGCGCACCCCCTACCGCAGTCAGGGTGCGATCGCCACCGCCACCGCAGAGCTGCGCGCCGCCATCGAGCTGCCGCAGGGAGAGGTCCGGAACCCTCTGGCCGCGATCCGCACCTGTCTCGGGGAGCTCGGTGAGGAGAGCAATCTGCGCTGGATGCAGGCATCCCCCTCCCGACCACCCGGACCGGTGCTCCGCCGCCTGCAGGCCCATGCCGAAGACCTCGCCGTTCGCGCGAAGGGCCTCACCCCCAGCGACGAAGCCGCAGGGCAGGAGTTGCTGCGCACGCGGGACCGGCTGATGGTGCTCGCCCCCCTCCGCCGGGGTCCCTGGGGGCTCGAGCGCCTGCACCGGGCCCTGCTCGGGGAGAGGTCGGAGGGACCGGCGCGGGACTGGCCGCCGGGCACGCCGGTGCTCTGCCGCCGCAACCTGCCGGATCTGGGGTTGGCCAACGGGGATGTGGGGGTGCTGGTGGGGGGAGAGGGGGAAGGCCGTGATCCCGCGATCCTGTTCGGGGAAATCGCAGGGGCGGGGCCGATCTGGGTGCATCCGGCCCAGCTGGCCGGAGCCCTCGAGCCGGCTTTCGTGCTCACGGTGCACAAGGCCCAGGGCAGCGAAGCCGACGAGGTGGTGGTGCTGCTGCCCTCCCCGGCGCAGTGCGATCAACGGCTGCTCTACACCGCCCTCACCCGGGCCCGTCGCCAGGCCCTGCTGGTCACCCCCCCCTTTCCCGGCGAAGCAGCAGACCCTGCGGACGGCGACGTGGGGGACTCCTCCCCGGCCGGCTGACCCATCGCCAGGTGCCACCGCTGGCAGCCCCCGCTTCTGCCGGCTTGGCATGGCAGGGTTAAGGAGGTTCCCGCTGCGGCTGGCGTTGGCCGGAAAGACCCAGGATCAAAGGATCGGCTCCCGCACGGTGCGTCCCTGGGGTTGGTTCGAGCCTCTGGCCGAGGGGAGCGGGTATCTCGTCAAGAGAATCCATATCGACGCGGGTCAGCGCATCAGCCTTCAGCGCCATCACCATCGATGTGAACACTGGGTTGTGGTGGGCGGCTCCGGGATCCTCGAGGTGGAGGACAGCCATCTGGGTGCAGGGGTCGGAAGCACCGTGTTCATCCCCACCGGGGCCGTGCACCGGGCCACCGCCGGCGCGGAACCCCTGGAGATCATCGAGGTGCAGCGGGGCAGCGACCTGCGGGAAGACGACATCGAGCGCATGGCCGACGATTACGGCAGGATCCGGCACTGACGAGTGGGCCGGAAGGACGACAGGGTGTTAAGATGTGTTTTCAACCTTTGAGCAAGGGCAAGGCAGCAAGGAAAACGCATGGGCAGAGCCTGAACCGAGGCCTTCCCAGCGGCATTTCCACTCCATCGGGTTGCTGCCGGCCTGCGTTGAAGGAATTCACCAGGCCCGATTTTTGACTGACTCACCGACCGGCGGCACCCTCATCGGTGCGGCCGAATCCCTCGACACGTCCAGCGCTGTCGAGTCCGCTTCCCTGCCCTGCCCCGAGGTGGCCGGCGAAACGTCCGCTGCGACCAGCGGATTCGCTGCCTTCGGTCTGCGCCAGGAACTTCTCGATGGCCTCGAGGCCATCGGCTTCCAGGAACCCTCGCCGATCCAGAAGGCGGCCATCCCGGAGCTCCTGCTGGGCCGTGATCTGGTGGGCCAGGCCCAGACCGGAACCGGCAAGACCGCTGCCTTCGGCCTGCCCCTGCTGCAGAGACTCGATCCGGAACCCACCAGTCCCCAGGTTCTGGTGCTCACCCCCACCCGCGAACTCGCCCTCCAGGTGGCTGATGCCTTCTCGAGCTATGCAGCCAGGCTCGACGGCGTTCGCGTTCTGGCGATCTACGGGGGCGCGGACTTCCGGGACCAGATCCAGAAGCTCAGACGCGGCGTCCAGATCGTCGTCGGCACCCCGGGGCGGGTGATGGACCACATGCGCCAGGGCACCCTGGACCTGTCGGCCCTCCGCTGCCTGGTGCTGGATGAAGCCGACGAGATGCTGCGGATGGGCTTCATCGACGACGTGGAGTGGGTGATGGAGCAGCTGCCCAGTCAGCGCCAGGTGGTGCTCTTCTCCGCCACGATGCCCCAGGAGATCCGCAGGCTCTCACGCAGCTACCTCAACGATCCGGCCGAGGTCACCATCCGCCAGAAGGGAGCCGATGGACGCAGGATCCGCCAGCGTTACCTCACCGTTTCCGCCCCCCAGAAGCTGGCGGCCCTGGAACGGGTGCTGGAGGCTGAACGCAGCGAAGGAGTGATCATCTTCGCCCGCACCAAGGCCGTGACCCTCACCCTGGCGGAATCCCTGGAGCGCCACGGCTACGACGTGGCCGTTCTCAACGGCGACGTGCCCCAGAGCCAGCGGGAGCGCACCATCGAGCGGCTGCGCGACGGTCGGGTCGATGTTCTTGTCGCCACCGACGTGGCGGCCCGGGGTCTCGACGTGGAGCGGATCTCCCTGGTCATCAATTACGACGTTCCCTTCGACGGCGAGGCCTACGTGCATCGCATCGGACGCACCGGCCGGGCGGGACGCAACGGAGACGCCATTCTCTTCCTCACCCCCCGGGAGCGGCGCTTCCTCGGTGGCATGGAACGGGCCGCCGGCCAGCCCATCGAACCGATGGAGGTTCCCGGACCCGCCGCCATCAACCAGCACCGACTCGACCGCCTGCGGGAACGCCTCACCCACAGCCTGAGGACTCCCTCGGCCAGCGAGGAGGAGCGTGCCCTGCTGGCGGAGATCCTCCAACGCGTCGGCAGGGAACAGGAATGCACCCCGGAGGACCTCGCCCTGGCGGCGCTCGAGCTGAGTCTGGGTGGCAAGCCCCTGCTGCTTCAGGGGGAGGATCGCTTCCGCAGGCACACCGAGGTCGAGCGGGAGCGCACTCCCCGCCGGGACAACGAACGGGCCGATGGCCCCCCCGAACCTCACATGGAACGCTTCCGCATCGAAGTGGGCTGGCAGGACCGGGTCAAGCCCGGCAACATCGTGGGAGCCATCGCCAATGAGGCCGGGCTCGACGGACGATCCATCGGTCGCATCCGCATCTTCGATGCCCACAGCACCGTGGACCTTCCCAGGGGCATGCCCGAAGACGTCTTCGCTGATCTGCAGCGTCTGCGGGTCCTCAACAAGGAACTGCAGATCTCCCGCCTCAACTGACCTCCCCCAGAGATTCCTGCCCATGCTTCGTTTCCCCGATTCCTCCCTGATCCGCGGCCGTGCCACCCGTCCGGCCCGGCTGGTGAGAACCGTCACCAGCCGGGTTGCCGCCCTCGGGAGCCTGGGGATGGTCGCCGCCGCCCTTGTGGCCGGGGCCCCTCCGGCCCGGTCCGCTGAAGAGATCGGGGAGATCGTCAAGGCGTTCTGCCGCTCGGCCTTCGCATCGGAGATGGCCCAGGCGGGCAAGCCCATGGCCCCCGGAATGGCGGATTACGCCTGTGGCTGCATGGCCGACCAGATCCGTGGGGGGGTGAGCCTGGATGGTGCCCGTTCCTCCTGCAGGGAAGCCACGGCCAGGCGCTACCGGATCTAGATCGGTCATCCGCGCCTAGGCGCACAGACCCGTCACATCACTGGTCACCATCACACTGATATCGCTCACGACCAGCCTCTCCACGGAGGCGATCAGACTGAGCTGCACATCGGGGTTCTCGGTGCGCACCAGGGTCTGCAGCAGGTCAAAGCGATCCTGGGGGGCCAGCTCCCCGTCCTCGCACCAGGCGAGGCTCCAAATCTCCGGGGCCGGGGTCATGGGGATCACGGAAATCAGGGTTTGCTGACAATGCCGCCCTCCCCGGAGCTCGTCCAGGTTCTTCAGCAATCCTTCGGGATTGCTTCAGGCTTCTCAATAAATCGCCCGGGTGGAACGGGCGACGGTGCGGGCTGCGGTTGTAAAGTCGGATCGATTCCAAGGCATTCAGGTCACCTTCGGCATACGCGGCCGGCTGCGGCCCCCCACGGTTCGATGACCATCCCAGGCTTCGATCTCGGGTCCTCTCCGTTCAGCACCTTTCCCTGGGCACCTGCATCGAACGAATCAGTTCCAGGTTTTTTTTCAGTGAATGACCATCTACGTCGGTAACCTCTCGTTCCAGGCCGAACGTGAGGACCTTCTCGATCTCTTCGGCCAGTACGGGGAGGTTCGTCAGTGCAGCCTGCCCCTCGATCGGGAAACCGGTCGCAAGCGAGGCTTCGCTTTCGTCGAACTCGCCGATGATGCCTCCGAACAGAAGGCCATCGATGATCTCCAGGATGTGGAGTGGATGGGTCGGATGATCCGGGTGAACAAGGCCACGCCCCGGGAAGGCGGCGGCGGCGGGGCGGCAATCGGGGCGGATACGGCGGCGGTGGCCGGGGAGCCTCAGGCGGTGGCTACGGCGGCGGCGGCAACCGTTGGTGATCGCAGGGATGGGGTCATGAAGGAGACCCCGGGGCTGCAGCGGCTGATAGCCCGCCTGCGGCCCCACCGCCAGATGGTGCGGCGGGCGGCCCTCTGCTCCGTGCTCAACAAGCTGTTCGATCTGGCGCCGCCGGTTCTGATCGGCCTGGCGGTGGATGTGGTCGTGCGCCAGCAGCAGTCCTGGCTGGCCTCCTTCGGAGTGGACAGTGTGCCGGGTCAGCTCACGGTGCTGGCGGTGCTCTCCTTCCTGATCTGGAGCGCCGAATCCCTCTTTGAATATCTCTACGCCCTGCAGTGGCGCAATCTCGCCCAGACGATGCAGCATGAGCTGCGCATCGAGGCCTACGACCATCTCCAGAAACTCGAGATGGCCTTCTTCGAGGCAGGCAGCAGCGGTCGCCTGCTCGCGATCCTCAACGACGACATCAATCAGCTCGAACGTTTTCTCGACCACGGTGCCAACGAGATCCTGCAGCTGATCACCACCGTGCTGGCCGTCGGGGCCGCGATGATGGTGCTCTCCCCTGGAGTCGCGGGGATCTCGTTCCTGCCGATTCCCCTGATTCTCTGGGGTTCGTTGCGCTTTCAACGGCGACTGGCCCCTCGCTACCAGGAGGTTCGAGAGAAAGCCGGTGACCTGGCCAGCAGGCTGTCCAACAATCTCGGCGGCATGCTCACCATCAAGAGCTACGCGGCCGAGGAGTGGGAGAAACAGGGGCTGACCCGGCAGAGCGATGCCTATCGCCTCAGCAACCGCCGGGCGATCCGTCTCTCGGCTGCCTTCATCCCCCTGATCCGCTTCGCGATCCTCTTCGCCTTCCTGGCGATCCTGGTGGTGGGCGGGCTCCAGGCCTGGCGGGGAGCGATCGCGGTCGGCACCTACAGCTTCCTGGTGTTCATCACCCAGCGGCTGCTCTGGCCCCTCACCACTCTGGGCCGCACTCTCGATGACTACCAGCGCGCCATGGCCTCCAGCAATCGCGTGCTCGATCTGCTCGACACCCCGATCGCCATCCCCGGTGGCCAGACACCCCTGGCCGCCGAACGGGTGCGGGGAGAGCTCCGCTTCGTGGGGGTTCGTTTCGGCTATGCCGGCCGGGAGCCCCTGCTGGTGGATTTCGATCTCACGGTGCCGGCCGGGAGCACGGTCGGCATCGTCGGCGCCACCGGGTCCGGCAAGAGCACGATCGTGAAGCTGCTGCTGCGGCTCTACGAGATCCAGGCCGGAACCATCCTGCTGGATGGAACCCCCATCTCCGAACTGCGGCTCGACGATCTGCGCAGGGCCATCGGCCTGGTGAGCCAGGAAGTCTTCCTCTTCCATGGCACGGTGGCCGAGAACATCGCCTATGGAACGTTCACGGCCCCACGCGCTGCGATCGAACGGGCAGCGGCCCTGGCGGAGGCCTCCGGCTTCATCGAAGCCCTTCCCCAGGGGTACGACACGGTGGTGGGGGAGCGGGGCCAGAGACTCTCGGGAGGGCAGCGCCAACGCATCGCCCTGGCCCGGGCGATTCTGAAGAACCCCCCGGTGCTGATTCTCGATGAGGCCACGGCCGCCGTGGACAACGAGACCGAAGCGGCGATCCAGCGGTCCCTGGATCAGATCACCGCCGATCGCACCACCCTGGTGATCGCCCACCGTCTGAGCACCGTGCGCCATGCGGATCGCATCGTGGTGATGGAGGGGGGATCCATCATCGAGATCGGGGAACACGAGGAGCTGCTGCAGCGAGGCGGTGCCTACGCGGCCCTCTGGCGGGTGCAGGCGGGCCTGCGGCCGGAGGAGGCCCTGCGGCTGTGAAACAGGTCAGGGCCTTCCCGGCTGCCATAGATTTTTCTCAATGAAGATTTCCGTGGCCCCTCGTCCACCCGGTCGCAAAGCCCCGCGCAGCCGCGCCGTTCCCGTGGTGCTGGCCATGGGGGCGGGCCTCGGCGCCGGTCTGCTGCTCTCGGCACCGCTGGCCGAGCTGATCGGCAACCCTGCCGCCCACAGCCTGCCGGCCTTCAGCAATCCCTTCAGCGGCTGGATCGCCAGCGGTGGCCAGGACGTGCTCCTGCTCGGCACCGATGTGGGAGGAGGCAACACCGATGTGATGGCCACGATCCGGGTGGAGGGGGGCAAGACCCTCATCACCCAGATCCCCCGCGATACCTACATCGAGGCGGAGCGGTACGGTCCGGTGAAGATCAACGCCCTCTACTCCCTCGGCGGCACCGATGCGGTGAAACGGGAACTGTCCCACCGCATCGGCCGTCCGATTGCCCACCATCTGGTGGTCAACCTCTCCGCCATCCGCCGCATGGCGGATGTGCTCGGTGGCATCGAAGTGGACGTGCCCAAGCGCATGTACTACGTCGACAACAGTCAGGGACTCACCATCGACCTCGAGCCCGGGGTTCAGACCCTCCGGGGCCGGGACCTGGAGGGGTTCCTGCGCTTCCGGCACGACGAGGAAGGGGACCTGGGCCGGATGGACCGACAGCAGCTCGCCCTCAAGGCCCTGTTCCGCAAACTCTCCCGTCCGGACCAGCTGGCCCGCTTACCCGCCCTGCTCCTGGCCACCGGTGGTGACCTCCGCACCGACATGGGGCCGATGGAACTGGGAGGGCTGATCACGGCCATGGGGATGACCCAGCTCGATACCCACCGACTGGGCGGACGGCCCTTCTATCAGGACGGAATCAGTTACTGGGAAGCGGACTGGCCCAGTGGAGGCAACTCCCTCACCCCGGTGGAGAGCGAAACCAACCCCGGGCAGACCTCTCGCCGTTTCCTTTTCTAGGTCCCTCCCTCTTCCAGTCCCAGCCCTTCCTGGTTCAGAGCGGTCGCTGCTCAGGCCCTGCCGCAGCCGGGGGGGCAGATTCCATGCGGCAGGCCAGATCCTCCGCCATCCGGGGCACAAGGGCGAAGGCGCCGCTGAATCCGGTGAACATCCACAGACCGGGGGCCTCCGGCACGGGACCCACCAGGGGGCTTCCGTCGGTGCAGAACGGAACCGCCACCTGCCGGTAGGGCCCCTCCAGCCGGGCCAGATCCCCGTCCAGATCCGCCAGCCCCCGGCGCAGCTCCTGCTCCATCCAGGCCCGATCGGGCGGGGGGCCCGGATCGGGCCCCGGCCGCACCAGGCTGATCTGACCGACCACCACCCCCCGTCCCCAGGGCGCCAGCCCGGCATCCACGATCCACCGCTCCTGCTGCTGCTCCGCCGATTGGGCTTCCAGGGCGGGGCGTTGCCAGTTGCGGGGCTGCACGATCCGGCCGCCGCGCACCTGCTCGAGCCAGGCATTCCCGCCCGGGATCGCGGGCAGGGCCAGCACCCCCGCCCAGCTGAACCGCAGCCGCTCCGGCAGATCGGGCCAGAGGGCCCGGCAGCCCAACCCGGCGGCGAGCACCACCCGCTCCGCCTCCAGGATCTCCCCTGCCGGCGCCCCGTCGGCAGCGCCGAACCGCATCCGCCAGGGCTGGGTCGAACCTGTCTCCAGGGCGACCACCAGCCGCTCACAGCGCTGCACCCCCGCCCGTCGGAGCGCTGCGGGGAGCGCTGCGATCAGGGTGGGGGCATCCACCCGGGCAAAGGGCAGGGGCGCCGTGGCCAGGGCCAGGAGGGAAGGGGGCAGGCGGGCCAGGGGCCCGGGCCAGCCATGCAGCACCAACCGGCAGCGGCGCAATCCCAGCGGCCCGTGGTCCCGCTCCAGCCGTCGCCAGTGGGCCAGGGGGGCCCAGCCCAGCAGACTTCCATAGCTGAGGGCGGTGGCGCAGCCGAGCTCGGCCTTCCCGCCGGAGCCTCCCTGGGGTGCCGGCCCCACCAGGGTGACGGCCGCGCCGCGGCGGGCCAGGGCCAGGGCCGCCAGGGAACCGGCCAGACCCGCGCCGATCACGGCGATGCCGGCAGCGCCTGCCACCGGATCGCCTCAGATCTGCAGGGTGAAGGAGCTGATCACCCGCTCGAACAGTTCCTTCACCCTCGGCCAGCGCACCTCGTTGGTGCTGGCGGCGAAGGTATAGAGCCTGCCCCGATCCACCACCACCGTGGCCAGCTCGTGGCGATCGCGGTCGGCCAGATGCACTCTGTACTCCAGGTCGTAATGGGTGCGGCCACCCTGCTCCCGTTCCCGGGCCTCCACCAGGTCGGCCGTGCGGCCGCTGCCCTCCGGCGCGATCACGGTGCGTCCCAGCTTCTCCCCCACCGCCACGGCACTGCCCAGCTTCTCGAGATCACTGCCCGGGTTCACCTCCGCCACCACCAGGCTCAGGGTCTCGTCACTGTTGATCAGGTCATGGAAGACCACCTGGGGACCGCCGCTCACCTGCACCCGGCTCCAGCCGGTGGGGTAGAGGAAGGCGTAGCGCCCATCCGGGCTCTGGAAGGAGTTCAGACCCGCCGCTGCCGCGCTGCAACCCACCAGCACCAGGGCCAGCAACAGACCCGCCAGGCCCCTCGACCAGCGCAGGGAGCGGGAGGCGGAAGCGGGGAGGGAACCCATGGAGCGGCAGGAGCTGGCAGCATTCTCGCCCGGAGGCGGCGCTGTCTCTAGATTCCACACCTCCGCGATCGACAGCTGAGCGGCTTCACCCGACCCCTGGCCCGCCTGATCGATCAGTTCGAGCGGCTTCCGGGCATCGGTCCGCGCACCGCCCAGCGGCTGGCCCTGCACCTGCTGCGCCAGCCGGAGGAGCAGATCCGCGCCTTCGCCGACGCCCTGCTGGCGGCCCGCAGCCAGGTGGGCCAGTGCCGGCGCTGCTTTCACCTTTCGGCCGATCCCCTCTGCGACATCTGCAGCAACGAGGAGCGCCACAACGGCCAGATCTGCGTGGTGGCCGATTCCCGCGACCTGCTGGCCATGGAGCGCACCCGCGAATATCGTGGCGGCTACCACGTGCTGGGCGGCCTGATCTCACCGATGGATGGGGTGGGGCCGGAGCTCCTGCAGATCCAGCCCCTGGTGGAACGGGTCGACCGGGAAGCTGCCACGGAGGTGATCCTCGCCCTCACCCCCAGCGTGGAGGGAGACACCACCAGCCTCTACCTGGCGCGGCTGCTGCGGCCCTTCACCGCGGTGAGCCGCATCGCCTACGGCCTGCCCATGGGCAGCGAGCTGGAGTATGCCGATGAGGTCACCCTGGCCCGAGCTCTGGAAGGCCGCCGTCGCATGGAGTAGACCCTCGCCATGACCCGGCCTTCCACCCGCTCCAGCGGCATCGCCCCGGCCGAACGGCTGCCGGCCTGGCTGCGACGGCCGGTGGGGGACGCCTCGGATCTCGCGGCGGTGCAGGGGGTGGTGAAGCGGCAGCGACTGCACACGATCTGCGAGGAGGGCCGCTGCCCCAACCGGGCCGAGTGCTATGCCGCCGGCACGGCCACCTTCCTGCTGGGAGGGCCGATCTGCACCCGCAGCTGCGCCTTCTGTCAGGTGGAGAAGGGGCAGGCGCCGGTGCCGTTCGATGCGGCGGAGGCCGAGAGGGTGGCCGAGGCCGTGGAGGCACTGGACCTTCGCTACGTGGTGCTCACGGCCGTGGCCCGGGACGACCTCGCCGACCATGGCGCCAGCCTGTTCACGGGCACCATGGCGGCAATCCGCAGGCGGCAGCCCCGGGTGGCGATCGAAGTGCTCACCCCCGATTTCTGGGGCGGCCATCGCCACGAAGCGCAAGCGCTGGCGGCCCAGCGCCGCAGACTGGCAGCCGTGCTGGCAGCCGATCCGGTGTGTTTCAACCACAACCTCGAAACGGTGGAGCGGCTGCAGGGAACGGTGCGCCGGGGCGCCACCTACCCCCGATCGCTGGGGTTGCTGGCGGCGGCCCGGCAGCTGGCGCCCCGGATCCCGACCAAATCAGGGCTGATGCTGGGGCTCGGCGAGAGCTTCGCGGAGGTGGTGGCAGCGCTGAAGGATCTGCGGCAGGTGGACTGCCAGAGACTCACCCTGGGCCAGTACCTGCGACCCTCCCTGGCCCATCTGCCGGTGGCGCGCTACTGGCGACCGGAGGAGTTCGAGGAGCTGGGGGCGATCGCCAGGGATCTGGGTTTCGCCCAGGTGCGCAGCGGACCTCTGGTGCGCAGCAGCTACCACGCCGGCGATGGAGAAGGATGAAGCCAGCCGCCGTCCACGGCTGAGCAGGTTCCGAGCTTCCTAGCCTTGGGATCGAGCCGCTGGTCGCCGGAGGGGCCGATGCTGAGAACCGCCTGTCTCGGATGGCTGCTGGCTCTGCTCTGCGCAATCCTTGCGCCCGCTTCCGCCTTCGCACAGCCATCGATGTCTCCCAACCCGGCGAACGAGCCCCCCCGCGCCGCTGCGCCCAGCGCCGCTGCCCCCCGCGCCGCCGCGCCGCCACCGGCTGGAACGCCCTCCCTGAGGGGCGAAGAGCGGGGCCAGGAAAAGCCGTCAGGCAAGCCCCGCAATCCCTACGACATGGACACCCTCCGGCGCTTCGATGCCGGCTCCCACCGCCAGAGCTAGTTCACACCCCGTCAGGAGCTGGTTCCATCCCCGCTCAGGGGCAGCCCACCTGTGCGCAGCAGGAATCACACCGCCGGCAGGTAACACTCTCCGGCAGGAATGCAGCGCGGTGCATCGAAGTCGGCTGGGGCCGGCAGGGGCCGGGCCGGGGCCGCACAGGGATCACAGCCGTCCGTGCCGATCTCGAACTGGGTCATCATGTCGTGATCCTCGTGCACCAGATTGTGGCAGTGAAACATGTAGCGGCCTTCGTGGGGACCGAAACGGCCGATCACATCGAGGGTCTCGAAACCGCCCACGTAAAAGGTGTCCTTCATGCCCGCCTCCCAGGCCGGCGGAGGCACGCCATTGCGGCTGAGCAGGCGGAAATGGCCCAGATGGATGTGCAACGGATGCACCCAGCCGCCGCCGGGATTGTGGAAGCGCCAGATTTCCGTGGCGCAGGGCTCCACCCGGGCGTCGACCCGATCCACATTCCAGGTCTTTCCGTTGATCACCCATTTGCTGCCGCTGCGGTCGAGCACGAATCCGCGCACGGGTGATCGCACCTCCGAACGCAGGGTCTCCAGGGGTGTGAGCACCCCCAGCCGATCGGGAAGGGGGGTGGGGTCCGGCGGGCCGTTCCCCACCTGGAAGCAGAGGATGCTGCCGGTGCGCAGATCGGCATCCAGGTTGAGGGCCGCGATGGGATTGGTGAGGAAGACCTCCTGATCGGCACAGTTCGAGAAGTCGATGATCACTTCGTAACGCTCCGCCACCCCCATCCGCAGCGATCGTGTGGGTACCGCCCTCGGCAGGAGACCCGAATCGCTGGCGACCACCAGGAACTCGAGGGGTTCGATCCGGCCATCCCGACGCTCCACCTGAAGACCCAGGTTCAGCACCCGCGAGGTGCCGGCATTGAGGATGCGGAAGCGATACTTCCGGTTGCTCACCTTCAGCCGCGGCCAGGGAACCCCGTTCACCAGCATCACATCGGCATAGAGCCCCCGCTGCAGCCGGTCGTTGAAGATCAGGCGGCCGTCGGGATCGAAGCGTTTGTCCTGGATCACCATCGGGATGTCGTAATCACCGCTGGGCAGGAGATCCGCCTGGGCGGGATCCTGGAAATCATCCGCGTCGTACTCGACCACATACATCCCCGCCAGACCCATGTAGACGTTGCGGGAGGTCTTGCCGATGGCGTGATCGTGATACCAGAAGGGGGCTGCCTTGTTGTTGGGGTAGTAGTAATCCTTGTAGTGGCGATAGGGGATCAGATCCTCCGCATAGCCGTCGTACTGCGGCAGGGAGGCCATCCCGTGCAGGTGGATCACGGTGGGGATGCCGTTCCCCTGGCCATCCTCGAGTTCGTTGATGAAGCGCACCACCGAAGCCACCCCCTTGCGCTGGCGGATCAGGGGACCGGGCAGGGAATCGTTGTAGGCCCACACCTCCGTCTGCCGGCCCGGAAGGATCTCCACCGACGAGCGGGCCATCCGCAGGGTGTAGGCATCCAGATCCGGAGCGAGGGAGCGCCGGGGAAGGTCGGAGAGGGGTCGGAACGGTTGCTCGAAGCGGGGAATCCGGGGGCTGAACCGGGTGGGGAGGGCAGGCCCCGGCGGCTCGTAGACACCATGGGCCCCGCAGCCGGCAGCCTGGCCCGAGGGGGCGGCCAGGGCGGCATCCACCCGGCTCCAGGGGAACAGGAGTCCACCTGCACCGGCCAGCCCCCATCGGAGCGCCTCCCGTCGGCTCAGCGTCATCGCAACCTCCGCTCGGGATGTCACCGAGAAGCCCGTCCACCCCAATGCTGGCTCCGGCGCCGAAGCACCGATCGGTCCTTCATGGAACGTCAAGGGTGGGCGCGGCCGGGGCGTGTCCATAATTCAGCCGATCACCCGCGGGCCCGCGGGCAGCGGCCATGGATGAGCGCCACTTCACCCGTCCGCCCGAGGGGGCGAGGCTGACCGCTGGGGTTCTGGTGGTGGGGGGCTCGACGGCGGCCTATGCGGCCAGCCTTGCCGCCCTGGAGGCCGGGGCCGAGGTGTGCCTGGTGCAACCCACCCAGCTGGTGGGCGGGCAGTACACGGCCCAGGCGCTGCCGGCGCCCGACGATCCTCCCCTGCTGGCGCCGAAGCAGCTGCTGCCTCCCGGGCGGCTCGATCCCCGCCAGCTCGAGGATGGGGAGCTCTTCTGCTGCTCGCGCCGCCTGAAGCGCTTCCGCGAACGCCAGCGAACGCTCCAGCCCGTCGCCGGCCGGGTGGTGGCCAATCCCGGCTCCAGCTGGGTGAGCCATTTCTCCGTCACCCCCCGCACGGCGCTCCAGGCCCTGGAGGAACCGCTGCTTCCCCACCTGGCCTCCGGCCGTCTGACCCTGATCCCCTGCGCCGAGCCGGTGGCCGTGGAGCAGGAGGAGCGGGGGGCGGAGCCGCGGCGGATCGGCACGGTGGAGTTCCACGACCGGCAGCGATCGGTGCGCTTCCAGGTGCGCGGCGCGATGGTGATCGAGGCCACGGATCTGGGCGATCTGCTGGAACTGGGCTCGATCGAATCGCGGGTGGGCCAGGAAGGGCGGGCCGAGACCGGCGAGGCGGTGCTGCCCGGGGAGGCCCATCCGGAATGCCAGCAGGCCTTCACCTTCGGCATCGTGGTGGAGCAGGCGGTGCCCACCCCTCAGGAGAGGCTGCCCGCACCGGCGGGGTACGACGAGGAGCCCTGGCTGCGGGCCGAGGAGTTTCCCCATGTGTTCTGGGTGAGGGCACAGGGGCGATGGCGGTCCCATCCCTTCTTCGAGGCCGATGGCATGTTCCGCTACCGGCGCCTGGCCTGTTCCCGCACCGAACCCCAGGTGCGGCAGGGGGATGTGACGGTGCTGAACTGGGGCGTCAGCCCCCTGGGCATCGGCGGCCATGCCCCGGCGGACGGCCGGATGGGCTGTGGCAACGACTACCTCTTCGGCAATCTGGTGGGGGTGAGCCGGCAGGAGCGCCGGCTCCACCTGCAGCGGGCCCGGGACCGGGCCCGGGCCTATCTGCACTGCCTGCAGAGCGGGCAGGGGCTGGCGATCCGGCCCCGCGGGGATCTCTCCTGGACGAGCGACGGCATCGCCCTGGAGCCCTACGTGCGGGAGGCCCGTCGTGGAGTGGCGCTGACCACCGTGCGCCATGAGGACGTGGCGGCGCGCTTCTTCCCCGGGGAGGCGCGGGCCCGCACCTTCGACGACAGCGTGGGCATCGGCCAGTACCACTACCTCGACTTCCATCCCAACGCTGCGGACGGGCATGTGGACCTCGGCAGGGATGGCAAGGAGTCGCTGCCGTTCACGATCCCCCTGGGCGCCCTGATCCCGCTGGGCACCGATGGGTTGCTGCTGTCGGCCAAGAGCATCGGCACCACCCACATCACCAATGCGGCCTACCGCATGCACCCGGTGGAGTGGGCGATCGGCGAGGCGGGAGGCCACCTGGCGGCCTTCGCCCTGCGGGAAGGGGTGGAGGCCCGCGAGGTGCACGGCCGGGAACGGTTGAAGCGGAAGTTCCAGGGGGAGCTGACCCGCGCCGGCATTCCGATCGTGTGGTTCAACGACGTGGGCCATGACGATCCCGATTTCGAGGCGATCCAGCTGCTGGCGGTGGCGGGCATCGTGCGAACGGAGAACAGGGCCAGCCTGAACTTCCACCCCGGCGGAGCGGTGAACCGCGCCGTTGCCGCAGAGGCGCTCACGACCCTGCTGGGCTGGGAGCCGCTCCGCCCGCCGCGCCCCCGCTTCCGGGATGTGCCGCCCGACCATTTCGCCTTCGGGAGCATCGAGGCCCTGGCCTCCCGGGGAGTGGTGAGCGGGGTGGGGAACGGGCTCTTCGCCCCGGCGAGGGGGATCAGCCGCGCCACGATGGCGACCCTGATCGAGAGGGCGGTGCCGGGAGCGCCGGCGGATCTCCTCGCAGGCCTGCCCCGGGATGGGAGCGGCCTGGTGCGGCGGGAGCTCTCGCGGGTGCTGCACCGGCTGTGGCGGTTTCTGCTCTGAGGCAGGAAGGCCGGATCAGCCCTCCCTGAGCCGCACGAACAGATGCATCTGCTGGGAGCCCTCCTGGATCGGGATCTCCTTCACCTCCAGGGAGGGCTGGGCCTTCACCAGTTCGCTGAGCTTGCGGAAGCCGAAGTTGCGGGAATCGAAGGAGGGATCGCTCTTGAGCAGCAGGCTGCCCACCAGGCCCAGCGGGGCCCAGCCGTCGTCCTGGGTGCCGGAGGCGATGGCCGCCGACAGCAGCTCCTGCAGCCGGCCGGCCGCCTCCGGCTGCTGCGGCGCGGTGGTGCCGGTCTGGCGCAGGATCTCGGTGTAGATGAACTTGTCGCAGGCGGCCACGAAGGGTTTGGGAGTCTTGCGCTCACCGAAGCCGTAGGCCAGCAGGCCGGCTTCCCGGATCCGGGTGGCCAGGCGCGTGAAGTCGCTGTCGGAGGAGACGAGACAGAAGCCATCCACCCGGCCGCCGTGGAGGAGATCCATCGCATCGATGATCAGGGCCGAATCGGTGGCGTTCTTGCCGGTGGTGTAACTGAACTGCTGCACCGGCTGGATGGCATGCACGTGAAGCACATCCTTCCAGCTGGCCAGCTGGGGGGTGGTCCAGTCGCCGTAGGCCCGCTTCACGCTGGCGGTGCCGTACTGGGCCACCTCCGCCAGCAGATCGCTGATCACCGAGGCCTGGGCGTTGTCGGCATCGATCAGCACGGCAAGGTTGGCGGCCTCGGTAGTCATGCCGATCGGCGGAAGGAACGACTCTAGGAGCCCCCGCCGGATCCCCTGGACCCGCGCCGCCAGCGGGCCCGGCGGCCCGGGAAGGCTCTCCTCGGCGGGAAGGGCACGAATTCCCAGCAGCAATCGGTATCTCTACCTAAGCCAGAATACGGAGAGACGAAAAGAAGCAAGCCGGCAAAGCAGGCGAGGAGTTCGATGCATAAGATGCATAAGACGGAGAAGAGAGATAGCGCATGAAGCTTTGATAAGAGAGCCAGAGCATCACTTTCGTCTCCATACACTGAAAGAGCCCTCGCGAGTCTTCCTGTGGCTGGATGTCCGATGCACCACGGCATGGCCAAGGCCGACGGTTGCGAACATGTCGCGGTCACCCACTTCAGCAAGCTGTTTCCCGTCACCGATGCCGGAGGCATCCACCACCCCGAAAGGGAAGGAGTGCAGGTGAGCGAGCAGGAGGCGGCCATCCTGGGTGGACCGGGCGGCCTGATGCATGACTTCGATGGGGAATCACCGGATTGCGCCATCCCTGCCGGCTACATCTTCTTCGCCCAGTTCATCGACCATGACATCACTCTGGATACCACCACCGGTCTGCGGGATGCACCCAAGACGGATGAGGTGATCAGCGGCCTTCCCAACATCCGCTCCGCCAGCCTGGATCTGGACTGCGTCTATGGCTTCGGACCGGAAGGAAGTCCCCATATTTACGATGCCTCCAGGCCAGGACGTCTGGCCGTCAATCCCAATGGTTATGACCTGGCCCGATCACCCACCGGTGTGGCGCTGATCGGCGATCCCCGCAACGATGAGAATATCTTCGTGTCGCAGATGCAGCTGTTGTTCCACAGGTTTCACAACAAGCTCTATCGCGATCGCGTGAATGCAGCCACGGATCGAGGCAGGTTCGTGGCTGCCGAGAAGCAGACCCGATACCATTACCAATGGTTGGTTCTGTTTGACCTTCTGAAACGGCTCTGCGATCCTGAAGTCTATCGCTATGCAGCCCACAAGCTCATCGCCAACGATCCTGGCTGGCCCCATTTCTATGCACCAGACAGCCATGGCAAGCTCACGATGCCCGTGGAGTTCTCCGTGGCGGCCTACCGGGTCGGTCATACCCTGGTGCGCTCGAACTATGCCGTGAATGCTCAGAATCTCGATGTCGAACTCTTCGACCCCAGGTTCGGCACCGAAGGATTCAGTGCCTACCCGGAAGAGCTCGTGGTGGACTGGCGCTACCAGCTGCCGGTGGATCCAGCGGTGCAGCCACGCATGTGCAAAGGCCTCGACCCCCTGCTCGCCGATGAGATCCAGGCGATGCCGGATCCGGTCGTGAACAGCAACAACCCCCTGAACAAAGCCCTGGCCTTTCGCAACCTGATGCGGGGCAATGCGATGAGCATTCCCTCCGGACAGGCGGTGGCCACGGCCCTCCAGTCCGCCGGATACCCGATCGTCACCCCCACCGATCTCCGGCTCGACGATCCGGACCCCAGCAACCGCAGAACCAGGGAAGGCTGGCAGCGGCTCGATGCGATCGCCGGCGGCACGTCTGGCCTGCGAAATCACACCCCGCTGTTTTATTACGTGCTGAGGGAATCAGAAGTCCAGCATCAAGGACAGCGGTACGGCAAGGTTGGTTCCGCGATCCTGATGGAGGTCTTCGGAGGAATGCTGAAATACTGCACAACAAGCTTCCTTCGACAGCCGGAAGAATGGAATCCTGATCCGCAGGTCTCCAAGGAACTCACAAAACGGTATTACCTGAGCTGGCCCCATGCCTGGCGGGAGGAAGGCTACCGGGAAACCTTCAACCGGGATCATCTCATCGATCGGGAAGGATTCTATCCCTTTGAACTTGCCGATGTCGTGAGGTTCGTGGGTTCCGAAAATTCCTGATCCTGGCCATTCCTGAAGCGACACCGCCGGAATTCCCATCCCCCTTCCGCCTCGGCCCTGATCCGAGCGTGCTGGAGGCGACGGCACGTCCCCACCTGATGGGCAGCCGCGACAGTTGCCCCCCGGTCCATGAGCCGTGATCCACGCAACAGCAGTGGCACCGATCCACCAGAGTGGCTGCGAAGCCTGGGACTTGGCGAACACCATGCAGCAGCATGGCGACATAGACGGCGCCGCTGGCCTTTCGGTATGCATCACGGAACCACTCCTTTAGCGGTTCGAAGGATCGACAGGCCACCCCTTCCAGGAATGCATCATGAATGGCCCTGTGTAGCAGTGACGACCACACGACCTGCTGTGGATCCTCCTGAACATGTGGTTCTCGGACCCGGTAACCATGGCTCAGGTGCGGAGGCATCCGGGGAAAGCTCCTGGTCCAGCAGGTTTTTGACATCCCCTGGATCCGAGCGCACTGTGGTTATCGGAAAGCACGGGGGTCCTGGGCGGTGGTTCACGGAACCGTCCAATAAAGAGTTGGGCATGGTTCGTTTGGTTGATGTGGTTTGAGCCAGGGATGCAGGCCCTGCAGCGCAGTACTTTTTAGGAGTGCACGCTCAGGCAATTTCCAACCCTTGGAGGGTCTCAGTCCTGTATCAATTGGAGGCATCCAGCGGTTATGGGTTCAATCCGCACAGCAGCTTGCGGTTGTCAGCAGTTTCGGCTACAGAACTCTTGTCAGCCTGCAGCGACCAGCCATGGCCGTCGTGTTGTTGGTCACGCTGCTGGTCGCCCTGCCCCTGAGCCTGGCGCTGTCGGCCCTGATCGCCTGGCGCTACCGGGCCGCCGTGCGGCGGCTGATGAGGCTGGCCCCTTCCCCATCCGACAGCGACAGCCCGATGGCGCCCATGTCGGAGCCTGCTGCCATGGCGGCGCTACCGGAGGCGCTGCCGGTGCGGCTGCCGGCCTCACTGCAGCAGCGGGAGCGGCGGCTGGAGCTGGCCCTGGCGCTCGCCAGCGTGCTGATCGGCACCACGGGGGCCTGGCTCTATTTGCTGGTGCATCAACAGGAGTTTGGTGGCATCACCCCCCTGCGGTTGCTGCTGGTGGGCCTGGTGTGGTGCACGCCGGGGCTGGTGCTCCAGGTCGTGATCCTGCGCTGGTCGCTGCAGCGCCAGTTGCCTGTGCTGCTGGGCTGGAGCACTGCCCTGGTGCTGCTGCTGGCTCTGAACTCCGGTGGCTTCCGTGCCGACTCCCTGGGCTTGGTGCTCCTTTTTCTCGTGCCGGCGGTGCTGGTGCTGGGGCTGCTGTTCGGCGTGCCGGGCCTGCGCGCCATCGCCCCGTATCTCTTCCCTGTAGTGGCCCCGCTGTGCCTGGCCGTGATTGCGGCCTTCAACGCCCTGGCCGCTCTGGTGGTGCATGGCTCAGCCTCCATCCGGTTTTTGGTGTCGCTCACCGGAGCGGTGGGATTGATCCTGTTGGTGGGGCTGTTGGCCTTGCTGGGGGCCAGCATGCCGGCCCACAGGCTCGCCCAATGGCTGGGCCGGCTCTACCGCCGCCAGGCCTTCTCCGATCTCTCCTATCTGTTTGGCGCCAGCTGGTTGCTGGTGCTCACCCTGGAGCTGCTGCCGGGCTTCAATGCCGGCGGCGGCGGCCTGGCCCCCCTGCTGCCGCTGCTGGCCTGGCTGTGGATCCCGCTTCTGTTCTGCTGGCTGCCGCGGCTGTTGCCGCCGCCGCCGCCCGGGTCCCGGCCCCCTTTCCTGCTGGTGCTGCGGGTGTTCCGGCGTGGGGGGGCGATGGCATGGCTGTTCGACCATGTGGTGCAGCGCTGGCGGTTGTGCGGCCCCGTGCTGCTGATCACCGCCGCCGACCTGGCCTCACGAACCCTCGAGCCCCACGAGCTGGTGGCGTTTGTGGAAGGCCGCCTGCAGGACCGCTACATCGGCAGCCCCGAACAGCTCCACAGCCAGCTGGCCCAGATCCAGGACCAACCCGACCACGACGGCCGCTGGCGCGTGCATGAGTTCTGCTGCTATGCCAACAGCTGGAAACCCACCCTCGATGCCCTGTTGAGCCGCTCCGATGCGGTGCTGATGGATCTGCGCGGCTTCAGCAGCCGCAACGCCGGCTGCAGCCATGAACTGCGGCGCATCGGCCTGAGCCACCATCTGGGCTCCGCCGTGCTGCTGGTGGATCGCCATACCGATCGGATGGCGGCCCACCAGGCGCTCGGTGACCAGCCCGATGCAGCCATCAAGTGGCATGGAGCCGAACAGCGCCGGATTGCTGCCCGTGCTGCTGTGCTGGCGTCGCTGCTGCAGCCCTTCCCATCCCCATCCAGCCAATCTCCATTCAGCCAACCCTGAACCCGCCATGGCCGTGCTCGACGCCGACGCCTATCTGCAGGACCGCCTCGACCAGCAACTGGTCTGGCTCAGCAAGGCCAGCCGCGCCAACAAACGCACCTTTCTGCGCCTGCGCATCCTTGAGGTGCTGCTGGGCACCGGCATCACGATCTTCAGCCCCTTTGCCACCCGCTGGGGCTGGGGGCCCCTGGCGATCGCCCTGGCGGGTGGTGGCATCGCCGTGTCCGGTTCCCTGCTGGCCCTGAACCGCCATCAGGAAAACTGGCTGCGCTATCGCGGCCTGGCCGAAGCCCTCAAGCGCGAGAAATATCTCTTCCTCACCGGCACGCTCCCCTACGACGACCCCACCACGGCCTTCCCCCACCTGGTGACAGCCTGCGAATCCCTGCTCAGTGCGGAGAACAGCCACTGGAGCCAGCAGATGAGCCAGCAGAATGAGGCGCCGGCCACTCAGCCCAGGCCCCCTGCGGCAGGCTGATCACCCAGAGCGGGCAGGTCGCCCGGAATGCTGCGTCGCTCACTGGAGCAGCTGAACTCGGACAATGACTACACCACGAAAGATCTGCATCCGTGCTGTCCCTACTCCCAGTGCCCTTCACCGCCGGAGCCGTTGGAAGGGATTCCAACGAGAGTGCAAGCAGCGTCCAGACTCGCTCCGGTGATCGGCGGCCCCGACGCATAATCCGCACCAATCATGCCCACTGCCCCCCGGCCCCATGATCTGGCTGCTTCGGCTGGGGCCCTTGATCTCGCTGCAATTCCGTCCAGAGATTGCCCAACAACATCATTCACCCGACCCGCGCAGGGAGTCTGCCTCGTGCAAGAAACACTTCGGGCGGGTGATGATGAGCGTTATACGGATCCAAAATGGTTGTCTGTGATTTCCTCTGATATAGTTCCAGTCCATGGTGACTCGGAGGATTTTCCATGGGCGCACGCGACATCATTGCTCATCCAGTGCATTTGGGCCTTGGTGCAACTGCCGAGGTTGAACCATTGTTCACCGGTGCAATGGATTGGTACGAGGAATACGTAAACCGGCATGCCTCGGATGGCGCCGAGGGACGTCTCGTGAGCATGCACAAATTCAAAGTGTCGTGGGCAATGTGGGAAATGCACCCGCATGGAAGCGAAGTCGTTCTATGCACGTCCGGATCAATGATCCTCCACCAAGAGGATCCTGATGGTGCCCGCTCGAGCGTAACTTTGGGCCCTGGCCAGTACACAGTCAATACACCTGGTACCTGGCACACGGCTGACGTGGAGCACGAGGCAACAGCAGTTTTCATTACAGCGGGATTGGGCACTCAGCACCGTCCGCGATAAGAAGGATGTCTCACACACGCGAGTCTTGCCCCATGGTCGATTCAGGCGAAAAATCAAGTCCTTCTAACATCAAAATTCACCTGAGCCGCCACCACAATGTTTTGAGAACGGCTAGTATGACCTTGCGGCTAAGTGATCTTGAGCGTTAGCCACAACGTGGATTCATTGGAGAACAGAGATGAAAGCATTAATTCCTGCCATGTTTTTTTCTAATGATCTCGATTGCTGGCTGCGGAGAGCCAGATACCAGAACCAATAACATCACATTGCATTACATAGATGCCAAGATCTATCCAGGCTCGGCAATTATTTGCGACCTAAGACAAGTATCCAACCGAGATTTCATTGGCTGCTACAACAAATCAATGGGTGGACGATCCAATATTCATCTATGGCAATACCAGAATGGACAATATCACGCTATCAATGGAAAACCAAGGCGTGTTGCAGAGAATCACTTTTCTGGCTATCGTGATGTCGCCATTCCCAGCCTCCCGCTCTCCAAAGAGATCGACATTGGCAAAGTATTGAATGAGTTTCGGTGACATTGCGGCCATCATACCGCTTCACTCGACAAACATCACGCTGCACTTGTGATTTACCAGTGATCTCAATCGCTAGCCCCGTAACCTGAACATCCAGTCCAGAACGTTCTTCGAGCGCTTTCCGTAGGGTGGCTGCAGCGCCACCTGAAGGGAAGAGAATCGCCCCTGTCGAAAGACAGGCCGGAGCTTCGAAAAGGTGAGGAAGCCCTCATGGCCATGGTAGTGCCCCATGCCGCTCGCCCCGACACCGCCGAACGGCAGATCGTGCTGCCCCACCTGCACGATCGCCTCATTCACGCCCACGCTGCCTGAGAGAATCTCGGTGATGTAGCGCTGGGCGAGGCGCCTGTCATTGGTGAATGGGTAGAGAGCAAGGGGGCGATCGTGGCTGTTGACGTAGGCAATCACCTCTTCGGCCTGTCGATAGGGCTTGATCGGCAACAACGGCCCGAAGATCTCCTTCTTCATGATCGTCATCTCGTCATTCACCCCGAGCACGATGTGCGGGGCCAGCTTGCGGCGACGGGCATCGAGCTGCTGCTCGGGCGCCAGGTTGATGACGGAGGCACCGCGCGCCTTCGCATCCTCGAGCGTCGTGACAAGCCGATCGAAGGCAGGCTGATCGATGATCGTCGTGTAGTCGGGTCCGTTCAGATCCGGATAGCGCTCGGCGACGAATCGCTTCGCATGGGCAACGAACGCTTCGGTGCTCTCCTGGGGCAGGAAGACGTAATCAACATTGACGCACACCTGGCCGGCATTCATGCACTTGGCCCAGAGGATGCGCTGGGCGGCGGTGGCGAGAGAAAAATCGGGCGCCACCACGGCAGGAGACTTGCCCCCGAGTTCGAGGGTCACCGGACAAAGGTTTGCCGCAGCAGAAGCCATGACGGCGCGTCCGACGGCGCTTGAGCCGGTGAACAGCATGTGGTCGAACGGCAGCTTCGAGAACTCCGGGCCTCGTCCCAGGTCTTCGAAGAACGCCACCTTCTCGCTCGGCAGGTAGCGCGGGAAGACCTTGATCAGGAGACGCGCAAGCTGGCCGGATCGATCCGACATCTTCACCATGGCGTGGTTGCCGGCGGCGAGGATGTCGACGAGAGGACCGAACGAGAGCTGGATCGGGAAGTTCCAGGGCACGAGCACGCCCACCACGCCGAGAGGCTGGGGCACGACACGGTTGCTGGCACCGGGAAAGGTGAGGGGATCGATCGATCGGCGTTGTGAACGCATCCGGCTGGCGAGATGCCGGGTGGCATCCCGGATGCCCTGACGCACCGGGAAGAGCTCGAGCAGACGTGTCTCGGTCGCCGGCCTGACGCCGAAGTCGGCCTCGATGGCCTCGATGATCGCTTCCTCATTCTCCTGCAGGAAGCGGTGCAACGCCGCGAGGTGCTCCTTGCGACGGTCAAGTTCGGGGTAGGGATCGGCTCGATGGGCCGCGCGCTGCCGCTCGAGACACTGAGTCAGGCTGAGGACTGGCGATTCCATCACCCAGAACGGCTCCTTCTCGCTCCATCCTCCGGCTGCGCGGCCCACGCGGAATCCCCGCTCTTAGTCGGCTCGAGGGATCCTGCCCAGCATCCGCTGGCAACGGGCCAACCCCTCGTCGCACGCACCCCGCATCAGCAGGCCGGAGCCTCCCCATACCAGGCGCAGCGCCAGATCCACCGGACCCGCCCCCAGCTCGCGCTCGGGCAGGAAGCCCAGCCGCGTGAAGTAGCGCACCAGGCGGCGGTGCCCCTCGTCGTCATCCCGGATGGCGAGCAACCGGGCCGAGCGGCAGGGGGTGCTCTCCAGGGCCCAGGCGAAGGTGGCGGCCCAGATCAGCAGGCCCACCCCATGGGTGCCATCCACCCGCATCGTGTCCAGATGGAGTCCCGAGGGGGTGGGCAGGGCCCAGCCCCTCAGCTCCCCCAGCAGCAGCGGCGCCTGGCCGGCTCGGGGCCGGGCCACCACCACCCGCAGGCCCTGCACACCCAGTCGGGCCTTCGTCTGCAGGCGCAGCAGCAGGCTGCGGGAGGCGGCCCGCCGCTCCACCTCGGCCAGGCTCAGCATGGAGCCCACGCTGGCAACGCTGGCCGGTAGGGCTCCGCCGCCAGCACGGCGGACACCGGCAAGGGGCCGTACAGATGGGGGAACAGCTCCCCGCTCTCCGGTGCCGGCTCCCAGCGCACCGGCACCCCGGCCTGCTGCAGGCGCTGGGGATCGATCGTGAGCAGGAGCACCGGGCCGGCATCGGCGTAGAAGCGTCGGTAGGTGGCCTCGATCTGATCGGCGCCGCTGGCATGCACGAATCCCACATCCTCGAAGGCAAGGCCCCGGCTGGAACGGTGGTAGAGCGCTCCGGGGCCCGCCGCGGCAGCCTGCCGCCACTCTCCCTCCAGGGCCAGGTGGTAGAGCCAGCCGGGAGAGCACCAGCTCCGGCGCGGTGCCCAGTCCTCCCCCATCACGGCGGCGAGCCCGGGCCCCTCGAGGAACCGCCGCAGCCAGTCCTGCAGGGGGGCGAGGCCAGACTCGGCGTCGAAGCCGGCCGGATCCGCCAGGCGGAACTGGCGCACGAAGGGCAGCACGGCGAGATCGGCCAGGGAAGGGCGATCCCCCAGCAGCCAGCCGCCCCGCTCCAGGAGGACGTTCCAGCGCCGCAGGATCGCCAGGGCTTCGCTGCGATGGCGGGCGGGGTCGCTGTCCGGGAAGCGGCAGGCGTACTTGAAGCGATCGAGATGATGCTTGAAGGGGCCGTCGGTCTCGCTGATCAGGGCCTGGATCTGGGCAGCCGTGGCCGGGTCGGGATCCCCCCCGGCCCGCAGGAGGATCCCGGCGCTCTCCTCGATCACCTCGGGCGCTCCGCCCTCTCCGGGCAGCACCAGCACGGGCACGGTGCCCTTGGCGGAGGCCTGCAGCAGTTCGGGGGGCTTGAGCCGCAGCCTCACCTCCCGCAGCTCCAGATCGACCCCGGGCCGCCAGCCGGCGGCGGAGAGTGCCAGCCGGGCCCGGATCGCATAGGGGCAGCGCCGGAAGCTGTAGAGCACCGGAATCATGGTCCCGGTGGCTGGCCGCAGGGAATCCCCGCCGCGCCTCCCACATGGGGTTCCCCGAGGGCGGCGGCCCGTTCGATCTGGCGCTGGCGCTCAGCGAACCGCTGCCGGTCGGCCTCGCTGAAGCGATCCAGGCAGTGACGGCAGCTCACCCCCTCCACGTAGCTGGCGAGCCGCCGATCGGCGGGGGAGAGGGGCAGGCCGCAGGCATGACAGAGCCGGTGACTGCCCGGTTCGAGCCGGTGGTTCACCGCCACCCGCTGGTCGAACACGAAGCACTCCCCCCGCCAGCGGCTGCCGGCCTCGGGCACCTCCTCCAGATAGCGGAGGATGCCGCCGCGCAGATGGTGCACCCCTTCGAACCCCTGCTGTCGCAGCAGGGCCGTGGCCTTCTCGCAGCGGATGCCACCGGTGCAGAACAGGGCCAGCGCCTTCGGGCGCCGCCGCTCCACCAGCGGCCGCAGCTCCCGCTCCGCCCAGGCCGGGAAATCCCGGAAGCACTCGGTGCCCGGATCGATCGCCCCCTCGAAGCTGCCCACCGCCACCTCGTAGGCGTTGCGGGTGTCGATCACCAGGGTGTCGGGGTCGGCGATCAGCGCATCCCAGTCGGCCGGGGCGACGTAGGTGCCCACCCCTTCCACCGGATCGACCCGGGCACAGCCCAGGGTCACGATCTCCCGCTTGCGCCGCACCCTGAAGCGATGGAACGCCTGGCAAGGGGCTTCGCTGCGCTTCACCTCCAGCTCCGCCAGACGGGGATCGGCGAGAAGCTCCGCCAGCAATGCCTCCACGCCGGCCTCCGGCCCGCTGACCGTGCCGTTGATGCCCTCCTCGGCCAGCAGGATCGTGCCCCGCAGATCCAACGCCCCCCCGAGTTCCACCAGGCGCAGGCGCAGCCGCTCCAGCTCCCCGGGGGCAAAGGCCACGAAGCGGTAGAAGGCCGCCACTCTCATCCGACTGGACCCCTCAGACCGAAGCGGGGCACGCCTGGGCAGGCTCCGCCTCCACCTTCACGCCGGCAGCGGCCAGCAGCTCCCGATCGGCTTCCACCGCCGGATTGGAGGTGGTGAGCAGGGTGTCGCCGTAGAAGATCGAATCGGCTCCCGCCAGCAGGCAGAGGATCTGGGCCTCCCGGCTGAGCTGCTCCCTGCCCGCGCTCAGCCGCACCCGGCTGAAGGGCATCAGGATGCGGGCGGTGGCCACCATCCGCACCAGTTCGAGGGGATCCAGAGGCGGCTGGTCCTCCAGGGGGGTGCCCTCCACGGCGACGAGGGCATTGATCGGCACGCTCTCCGGGTGGGGCGAGAGGGTGGCGAGCACCCGCAGCAGGGCGGCCCGGTCGGAGAGGGTCTCGCCCATGCCGATGATGCCCCCGCAGCAGAGGGTGATGCCTGCCCGTCGCACCCGCTCCAGGGTCTCCAGCCGCTCCTGGTAGGTGCGGGTGGAGATGATCCGGCCGTAGTGCTCGGGGCTGGTGTCGAGGTTGTGGTTGTAGGCCGTGAGACCGGCCTCGGCCAGCCGCTCGGCCTGGCGGTCGGTGAGCATGCCAGCGGTCACGCAGGCCTCCAGGCCCAGCTGGCGCACCCCGCGCACCATCGCCAGCATGGCCTCGAAGGGAGCTCCGTCACGGATCTCGCGCCAGGCCCAGCCCATGCAGAAGCGATGGGCGCCGGCCGCCCTGGCGGCCCGGGCCCGCTCCAGCACGGGAGCCACGCCGAGCTCCGGACGGCCGCCCAGATCACTGCTGTGGTGCAGGGACTGGGGGCAGTAGGCGCAGTCCTCCTCGCAACCGCCGGTCTTGACGCTGAGCAGGGATGCCAGCTGCACCCGGTAGCCCGGGTTCGCCCGGCGGTGCACCTCCTGGGCCCGCCAGAGAAGGTCCATCAGGGGGAGCTGGAGGAGGGCCTCCACTTCCGCGGGGCTCCAGTCGTGGCGGGGATTCATCGGTGGGAGTCCACCCCGCCGAAGCGGCGATGGCGGCCCTGGTAATCCAGCAGGGCCGCCTGGAGGGCCTCGGCGTCGAAATCGGGCCAGAGCACCTCGGTGATGTGGAGTTCGGCGTAGGCCAGCTGCCAGAGCAGGAAATTGCTGATGCGCTGCTCGCCGCTGGTGCGGATCAGCAGGTCGGGGTCGACCTCGCCGGCGGTGTGGAGCTCGGCGGCGAAGCTCTCCTCATCGATCGCGGCCGGATCCAGCTGGCCCGCCGCCACCCGGTCGGCCAGGCGCCGGGCGGCACGCACCAGCTCCCGACGGCCGCCGTAGTTGGTGCACACGTTGAAGTGAATGCCGGAGTTGGAGGCGGTGCGACCGGTGGCATCGGTGATCAGGGTCTGCAGACCCTCCGGCAGCTGTTCCAGATCCCCCAGGAAGCGGATGCGCACCTGCTCCCGCATCAGCCCCTCGAGCTCCCGGGCCAGCACCCGCTCGAAGAGGGTCATCAGGAAGGCCACCTCCTCGCCGGGCCGGGTCCAGTTCTCGGTGGAGAAGGCGTAGGCGGTGAGGGCACCGATGCCCCAGTCGCTGCAGAGCCTGAGGGTGCGCTTGAGGGCCTCCACCCCGGCCCGATGGCCCATCACCCGCGGCAGCCCCCGCTGGCGGGCCCAGCGGCCGTTCCCATCCATGATCACGGCCAGGTGGGAGGGCAGCCGATCGGGGTCCAGCCGGGTGGGAAGCGGCTGGGGATGGGTGGAGGCAGTGGTCGCCAGGGCGCGACTCATCCGCGTGCATCCGGCGGGTCCGCAGCCACGGTACGCCCCGCTGGCACGGAGGACAGCGCCTGGGTGAGCAGGTCGTTGAGGCGGCTGCTGGTGATCGGCCGCTCCAGACGGCCCTGACAGGCGAGGGAGAGGGTGCCGGTTTCCTCCGACACCACGATGCAGAGACAGCGATCGTGCCGTTCGCTGAGACCGAGGGCGGCCAGGTGGCGGGTGCCGTGGCGGGTGAGGCCCTGGCGGGAGAGGGGAAGGATCACCCCCGCTGCCTTGATCCGGTTGCGCTGCACCAGAACCGCGCCGTCATGCAGGGGCGTGTCGGCGGCGAAGAGATTCAGCAGCAGTTCCTCCGAAAGGGTGGCGTCGATGGGGATGCCGGGGTTGAGGAAATCCTCGGGCCGCAGATCACTGCCCAGGTCCACCACGATCAGGGCCCCCAGTCGGGCCTGGGAGAGGCGTCCCGCCGTCTCGGTGAGAATCCGCACCGAACCGGCTCCGGGCTGGGCGCGACTGCGATCGGCGAACAGCACCCCCAGTCGACCGGTGCCCAGCAGCTCCATCAACCGGCGCAGTTCCCCCTGCCAGAGGATCGCCAGGGCCAGGCTGCAGGCCAGCACCAGGGCATCCACCAGCTTGGTGGTGAGAGGCAGGTTGGCGTAGCGCTGCACGAACCAGGCGAGCGCCACCAGGAAGAGATAGCCCCGCAGCAACCAGATCGTGCGTGTTTCGCTGACCCTTCCCAGCAACAGCAGCCCGAGCAGGGTGGCGAACAGGAGATCGAGAAGCAGCAGGAAGAGTCCTTTGTGCTGCAGCCAGATCACGACGGGCTCTCGGGGCAGGGCGAGTCACGGAGGGGCACGCCTGGGAGACGGGTGACCGCTGGGGATCAGGTTACCGACAGGAAACGGGCGGGAAGAACGTCGTAGCGCAGTAGGTCTTCCGGCTGCTCGCGCCGCTGCACCACCTCGCCATGGCCGTCCTGCACGAGCACCATGGCCGGACGGGGAATGCGGTTGTAGTTGGATCCCATCGAAGCGTTGTAGGCACCGGTGGCGAACACCGCCAGCACGTCCCCGGTGCCGGTGGAGGGCAGGTCGATGTCCCTGAGAAGCACGTCCCCCGATTCGCAGTGCTTGCCCGCCAGCGTGACCGTTTCCGCGGCCTCCGCCAGGGGGCGGTCCGCCAGCACGGCGGTGTAGAGCGACTGATAGGTGATCGGCCTGGGGTTGTCGCTCATTCCCCCATCCACCGCCACGTAGGTGCGCAGCCCTGGAATCACCTTGCGGCTGCCCACGGCATACAGGGTGAGGCCGGCGGTGGCCACCAGGGAGCGCCCTGGCTCGCAGAGCAGGCGGGGCAGGGCAAGGCCACGGCGCTCGCAGGCCCCGGCCACGGCTTCGGCCACCGCCCTCACCCACTGCTGGATGGAGGGGGGATCGTCGCCGGCCACGTAGCGGATGCCGAGACCTCCGCCCACGTTCAGGTCGTGGCAGGGATGGCCGAGGGAGCGGGCCAGCGCCAGGGCATCGGCCATCACCCCGGCCAGGTCACGGTGGGGATCCAGTTCGAAGATCTGGGATCCGATGTGGGCATGCAGGCCATCGAGGCAGGCCCAGGAACAACCGGCCAGGTGGCGCAGCACGGTCTCCAGCTGGTCGGGATCGAAGCCGAACTTGCTGTCGAGGTGACCGGTGCGGATGTACTCATGGGTGTGGCACTCGATGCCGGGGGTGAACCGCACCATCAGGCGCACCGGGGCAGGCCGGGAGGGGGCCAGCTCCGCCAGAATCTCCAGATCGAGCCAGTTGTCCACCACCACGGTCACGTCGTGGGTCAGGGCCAGTTCCAGCTCCTGGCGCGACTTGTTGTTGCCATGCAGCACGATCCGCTCCGGCGGCATGCCTCCCTGGAGGGCGGTGAGCAGCTCACCCGCCGACACCGCATCCAGCCCGAGTCCCTCGGAGGCCACCAGGGCGGTGAGGGCCAGGGAACTGTTCGCCTTCGAGGCATAGAGGGCCAGCGAAGGGCCTGGGTAGAAGGCGGCCAGGGCCTCCCGGTAGGCCCGGCAGCTGGCCCGCAGGGTGGCCTCATCGAGCACATAGAGCGGCGTGCCGTAGGTGCGGGCCAGATCACTGAGCAGACAGCCGCCCACCTCCAGTCGTCCCAGCTCATCGAGGCGGGTGGTGAGGGGGGTGAGGTTGCGGTTGGGGCTGAGGAGGTCGCGAGCGGTCTCGAAGGGTCCCGAGGCCGTGGCGGCATCCGGGGGAGAGGAGACGGTGAGGGCCTGATCCTTGGCTGCGATGCTCACCATGCGGGGCCGGATACGGAAGTGGAGAAGACTGAATGTAGGAAGGAAACGGGAAGCCGGCCGTGAGCGGCGTGGTTCGCCCCCTGGCCCCGGCCGATCTGGAGGCCTGCCTGGGCCTGGATCAGGCCAGCCTCGGGGGCCTCTGGAGCGCCGACCACTGGCGCACCGAGCTGGGGGAGGAAGCCCGGCCGGGGCTGGGCCTGTGGCTGGGGAGCGAGCTGGTGGCCATGGCCTGCGGCTGGCTGGTGGTGGATGAACTCCACATCACCCTGGTGGCCGTGGCGCCCCAGCGGCGCCGGCGGGGATACGGCCGTCGGGTGCTCGAGGCCCTGCTGGACCGGGGCAGGGAGTCCGGCGCCGAACGCGCCACCCTGGAGGTGGCCGCAGGCAACGGCGGCGCCTGCTGCCTCTACGCAGCTGCGGGCTTCCGCCTGGCAGGAGTCCGTCGTGGTTACTACCGCAACGGCGACGATGCCCTGATCCAATGGAGGCGACTGGCTCGCCCCGACAGGTGCGGATAACCGTAGGTTTGTGTTGCGTTCTCCGCTCAATCCGGAGGCTTGGTTTATGTTCTGAGCCAACTTCTTTTCAGGCCCCGCAAGGGATTGTCCCCCTTGCCACCCGCAAGCAGCGCTTCACCCTCCAATCCTGATAGGTTGGTCACACTTGCATCAGGCCCCGGCCCATGTTCGAGCGGTTTACCGAGAAGGCCATCAAGGTGATCATGCTGGCCCAGGAGGAGGCTCGACGCCTCGGTCACAACTTCGTGGGCACCGAGCAGATCCTGCTGGGGCTGATCGGAGAAGGCACCGGCGTGGCGGCCAAGGTGCTCAAGTCGATGGGGGTCAACCTCAAGGACGCCCGGGTCGAGGTGGAGAAGATCATCGGCCGGGGGTCGGGCTTCGTGGCCGTGGAGATCCCCTTCACCCCCCGGGCCAAGCGGGTGCTGGAGCTTTCCCTCGAGGAAGCCCGCCAGCTGGGGCACAACTACATCGGCACCGAGCATCTGCTGCTGGGCCTGATCCGCGAAGGCGAAGGGGTGGCGGCCCGGGTGCTGGAGAACCTCGGGGTCGACCTGGCCAAGGTGCGCACCCAGGTGATCCGCATGCTCGGAGAGACCGCCGAGGTGGCGGCGGGCAGCGGTGGCAAGGGCTCCACCAAGACTCCCACCCTCGATGAATTCGGCAGCAACCTCACCCAGCTGGCGGCGGAATCCAAGCTGGATCCGGTGGTGGGCCGGCAGAACGAGATCGACCGGGTGATCCAGATCCTCGGGCGGCGCACCAAGAACAATCCCGTGCTGATCGGCGAACCCGGCGTGGGCAAGACGGCCATTGCCGAGGGCCTGGCCCAGCGCATCACCCAGGGAGAGGTTCCCGACATCCTGGAGGACAAACGCGTTCTCACCCTCGACATCGGCCTGCTCGTGGCCGGCACCAAATACCGCGGGGAGTTCGAGGAACGCCTCAAGAAGATCATGGAGGAGATCCGCGGGGCGGGGAACGTGATCCTCGTGATCGATGAGGTGCACACCCTGATCGGTGCGGGCGCAGCCGAGGGCGCCATCGATGCTGCCAACATCCTCAAGCCGGCCCTGGCCCGGGGCGAGCTTCAGTGCATCGGCGCCACCACCCTCGATGAATACCGCAAGCACATCGAGCGCGACGCGGCCCTCGAGCGCCGGTTCCAGCCCGTGATGGTGGGAGAGCCATCCGTGGACGACACGATCGAGATTCTGCGGGGTCTGCGGGAGCGCTACGAACAGCACCACCGCCTCAAGATCTCCGACGAAGCCCTCGTGGCCGCCGCCACCCTGGGAGACCGCTACATCAGCGACCGCTTCCTGCCCGACAAGGCGATCGACCTGATCGACGAGGCCGGCAGCCGGGTGCGCCTGCTCAACTCCAAGCTGCCCCCCGCCGCCAAGGAAGTGGACAAGCAGCTGCGGGATGTGCAGAAGCAGAAGGAGGATGCCGTTCGTCAGCAGGATTTCACCAAGGCCGGTGAGCTGCGGGACAGGGAAGTGGAACTGCGGGATCAGATCCGCACCATCCTTCAGGCCCGTCGCGACGATGAGGCACCTGCGGAAGCAGGCGAGGCCACCGAAGCGGAGGCGGCCACCCCAGCCTCAGTGGCCGTGGCCACGATGCCGGAGACAGGCGAGGAAGGCCGCACCCCCCTGGTCACAGAGGAGGACATCGCCCAGATCGTGGCCGCCTGGACCGGCGTGCCGGTGCAGAAGCTCACCGAGAGCGAGTCGGTGAAGCTGCTGAACATGGAGGAGACCCTCCACCAGCGCCTGATCGGCCAGGACGAAGCCGTCAAGGCCGTCTCCCGGGCGATCCGCAGGGCCCGGGTGGGGCTGAAGAACCCGAACCGTCCGATCGCCAGCTTCATCTTCTCGGGTCCCACCGGCGTGGGCAAGACCGAGCTCACCAAATCCCTGGCCGCCTATTTCTTCGGCAGCGAAGACGCCATGATCCGCCTCGACATGAGCGAATACATGGAGCGGCATACGGTGAGCAAACTCATCGGTTCGCCTCCCGGTTACGTGGGCTTCAACGAAGGCGGCCAGCTGACCGAAGCCGTTCGGCGCCGCCCCTATACCGTCGTTCTCTTTGACGAGATCGAGAAGGCCCATCCCGATGTCTTCAATCTCCTGCTCCAGTTGCTCGAGGATGGCCGTCTCACCGACTCGAAAGGCCGCACGGTCGATTTCAAGAACACCCTGATCATCATGACCTCGAACATCGGTTCGAAGGTGATCGAGAAGGGCGGTGGTGGCCTGGGCTTCGAGTTCTCCGGTGGGGCTGTGGAAGAAACCCAGTACAACCGGATCCGCTCGCTGGTGAATGAGGAACTCAAGCAGTACTTCCGGCCTGAATTCCTCAACCGCCTCGATGAAATCATTGTGTTCCGTCAGCTCACCCGCGAGGAGGTGAAGGAGATCGCCGAGATCATGCTCAAGGAGGTGTTCACCCGGATGGATGACAAGGGAATCCACCTGGCTGTCACCGAGGCGTTCAAGGAACGGCTCGTCGAGGAGGGCTACAACCCCAGCTACGGAGCCCGGCCCCTGCGTCGTGCCGTGATGCGTCTGCTCGAAGACTCCCTGGCCGAGGAATTCCTTTCGGGCCGCATCGGCGAGGGCGACTCGGCCCTGGTCGATGTCGACGACGACAAACAGGTGGTGATCCGCAAGCAGACGGCCACCCCTGCCGTGCCCGAACTCGCCGGAGCCAGCGCCTGATCCCCGGCCGGCCCTGCTCACCGCCTCAGCGGTGAGCAGCACCTTTCTCGTTTGGAGCGATGGGAGCAGACCCCTGTCAACAACACGCGGTGGCCCCGGCTCGGGTGCTGCGGGGAGCAGGAGCCTGGAACCAGGCTCTCGGTTCGATCCCCGAGCTGTGCCGCAGCCCCCTGGTGCTGGGGCGGAGCAGCACGACCGAGCCGCTGCGCCAACGCCTGGGGCACGAGCTGGCAGCAGCGGGACTGGTCAGCAGCGAGGGGCTGCTGCACCACGATTGCTGCGAGGCTGATCTCGAGCGTCTTGCCCACCAGGCCCGGACCAGCGGAGCGGACGGGGTGATCGCCATCGGCGGCGGCAAGGTGCTCGATGCCGGCAAACTGCTGGCCCACCGCCTTGGCCTGGTCTGTGTGACGGTGCCCACCAGTGCCGCCACCTGCGCCGGCTGGACAGCCCTGGCCAATCTCTATACCCCCGAAGGCGCCTTCTCCCGGGACGTGCCGCTGGCTCGCTGCCCCGACCTGCTCGTGTTCGACCATGACCTGGTGCGGCAGGCTCCCCCGCGCACCCTGGCCAGCGGCATCGCCGATGCCATGGCCAAGTGGTACGAGGCTTCGGTGAGCAGCGCCAGCAGCGGCGACGGGATGGTGCAGCAGGCGGTGCAGATGGCGCGGCTGCTGCGGGATCAGCTCCTGCTGGAAGCGGAAACGGCCCTGCGCGATCCAGGCAGCGAGGCATGGGTGCGGGTGGCGGAGGGTTCGGCCCTGACGGCGGGTCTGATCGGTGGCCTCGGCGGTGCCCGCTGTCGCACGGTGGCGGCCCATGCGGTGCACAACGGCCTCACCCAGCTCCCTGGCACCCACCACCTCCTCCACGGCGAGAAGGTGGGCTTCGGGATCCTGGTGCAGTTGCGGCTGGAGGAGCAGCTGGGCGGCAACCGGCTGGCGGCCCAGGCCCGGCGCCAGCTGATTTCCTTCTTCCGCGGGCTGGGGCTGCCGATCGATCTGGAGGATGTGGGTCTGGGCCGTGCGGCCCTCGAGGATCTGCGCCGGGTATGCGAGTTCGCCTGCGGCGAGGATTCCGATCTGCATCACCTGCCCTTCCCCGTCGGCTCCCCCGAACTGCTTGCCGCCCTGGTGAGCACCGCGGCCGAGCTGCGCCCGGCATGACCCAAGCCGCCGCAACACCGCGGCAGGCTCTTTCCGTGCGCTGCCGCCAGCTGGTGGAAGCGGCGGCGGAGGGCCTGCTCGATCCCCAGGGCCGCCGGCTGGCTGCCTCGGTGCAGTGGTGGGAGCTGCCGGGCCTGGAGGATCGATGGCCTGTGGCGGTGCTGGGGGAGGGACCTCCGCTGCTGCTGCTGCACGGCTTCGACAGCTCCTTTCTGGAGTTCCGCCGGCTGGCACCGTTGCTCAGCCGCCACCACCGCCTGCTGATTCCCGATCTGCACGGCTTCGGCTTCTGCCCCCGGCCCGAAGCCGGCGACTATTCCCCCGCAAGTCTGCTGGCCCACCTGGAGGCCCTGCTCACCGCCGTGGCCAGCCGGGAAACTTCGGAGCCCCTGGGCCTGATCGGCGCCTCGATGGGGGGATCGGTGGCGGTGGAGCTGGCCCGGCGCCGCCCCGAGCGCATCACCCGCCTGCTGCTGCTGGCCCCGGCGGGCCTCACCGGCCGGCCGATGCCCCTGCCGCCGCTGCTCGATGGCCTGGGTGTGCGGTTCCTGGCGCTGCCGGGGGTGCGCCGCAGCCTGTGCCGCAGCGCCTTCGCCGATCCCGACGCCGGAGTCGGGCCCGCCGAACTGGAGATCGCCTCCCTCCATCTGCAGACTCCGGGCTGGGGGGAGTCCCTGCGGCGCTTCGCCCGCTCCGGCGGCTTCGCCGGCTGCGGCGCGCCCCTGCCCCCCCAGCCCCTGGCCGTGCTGTGGGGCGCCGACGACCGCATCCTGCGCGCCCCCCAGAAACGGGCCGCCCTGGCTCTGCTGGGGGAACGGGTGCGGGAGCTGGAGGCCTGCGGCCACCTGCCCCATATCGATCAGCCGGAGGTCGTGGCGGAGGCCTGGGAGGAGGGGGGATGAGGAACGGCCGGGCCCGTGATCGATGGGCCTGCATTGGCGCTTTTATCAATAGCCTGTAACCATTGGCATTGAGCCCGCCGTGACCGATATCCCTGGCGCCCCATGGCCTTACCCAACCTCTGGGGGCTCTACAACCTCCGCTCCTCCCCCTACTTCCAGGCCACCCTCAGGGGCGGTTCGGAAGCCACGCCCCTGAGTCTCTTCGTGGGCCGCACGGCGGAGCGGCAGCGATTGCTGGCAACGATCGGCGGCTCCCGCAGCTCTCGGCAGGCAGTGGCCGGACGACCCGGCATCGGCAAGACCACCCTGGCCCAGGTGGTGAAGGCGGATGCCATCGACGCCGGCTACTGGGCCAGCGCGGAGATCCTTCCCTTCACGGCGGAACAGGGCGGCGAGGCGCTGATGGGCCAGATCCTGGCCGGAACCTATGACGCCGTGCTGGCCTCCCGGCCGGAGGCCTCGGGCCCGGCGGTGGAAACGGCCCAGCAGCTCGTGCGCAGCTTCCGGCTGCGTTCCGGAGGCTTCGAGGGCAGCGCCTTCGGGTTCGGAGCCGGAGCGAGCCGCAGCACGGTTCTTTCCACGCCCCCCAGCCCCCTGCTGCTGGATGCCCCCCGAGCCCTGCGGGATCTGCTGGCCCACGCCCTGGAGCAGGGTGCCCAGGGGGTGCTGCTCCATCTCGACAACCTGGAGAACCTCAGCGAGGCGGATGCGACCCGCGCGGCGGATCTGCTGCGCGGGGTGCGCGACTCGGTGATGCTCCTCGATGGGCTGCACCTGATCGTGGTGGGCACCACCGATGCCGTGCGCACGGTGGTGCAGCGCCATCCCCAGATCCGCTCGGTGTTCAGCACCCCGGTGCTGCTGGAGCCCATGGCTCTGGAGGAGGTTCATGAGCTGCTGGAGGCCCGCTACCTCTCCCTGCAGCTCGAGGAGGATCGCCCGGTGCGTTCACCGGTGGCCCGATCGGCGATCGAGGCACTTGATCCCCTGTTCCGCGGCGACCTGCGCGGGCTGCTGAAGGCCCTGGAAGATGGGGTCACCGCCTTGCTGGGTCTCACCGGAGGCCGGCAGGACATCGCCCCCATCGAGGCGGAGGATCTCACGCTGGTGCTGCGGCATCGCTACCAGCTGGAGCTGCGGGAGCGCACCGGAGCGATCCACTGGCCCCGGCTGCAGGCCTGGGCCGTCGAGGATCCTGGGGCGGTGATGGTGCAGGCAGACCTGAGAGATCTCTGGGGGCTGAGCCAGCCCTCGGTATCTCAGGCGCTGCGGCAGCTGATCGAAGCCGGCGCCGTGGAGGCGCTGCCGCGCCAGGGGGGCGACCCGATCCCGTACGCGCTCAGCGGCTCCACTCGGCTGGCCCTGGCCCCGGAGTGATCATCATTGGCCTTTTTGCCAATATCAACAGAGTATTGGTCGATGGGCCCGACGGGCCAATAGGCCTCGCTGGGGAGGATCGGCGGCGCTGAGCGCTCAGATCGGTGGGGCGAGAGGGGCGATGGCGTCGATGACCCGGCCCTCGGGATCGAAACGAAACCAGGGGTGCCCAGCGGGAGCCCCGGGACCCGGACATGGGGCGAATCCTGCGTGGCTTCTGCATCGGGCTCAGGCAGCAGCATGGGGCGGCTCTGAGGACCCGCTTGGCAGCGCCCCGACACCGCCCCCAGGGTTTCGGTGGCACCTCGAGCGGGTGCTGGAAGATCGGCATGGCTCGGAAACAATTGCCTTCCGAGAGAGGCGAAACCATGGAATACGTTGGCCTATATCGCTGATCCGGGTAGGTTCTGCCTGAAGAATGCGAGCGCTACGATCCGATCTTTCGCACCGCTCTGTTGTTACGGGGAGTCCTTAGACGGCCAGCCTTTGTCCATCGGCAGCAAAGAGGAACTGAAACGTCTTTAGAAAATCTTCTTGGATGGCTTCTTCGGGCTGATCCACTGGGATTCTCCCCTCACGGCCTTCGGACGGGGCGTGGCGAAACCTGTTGAGCTTCATGGAGGTGGTGATGGAAACGCGGCGGGGGCAGGAGAACAGCGGGCCACCCACGGATTTCCTGGGCATGATGCTGCGCGATCAGAGCACGAATCCGGGTTCGATAGTCGACGACGCATTGATTGCCAACCAGTGCCTGTTGCAGTTGTGGGACTCCCACCACGAAGTCACCGGCCTGTTGTCGTCGTGGGTGGTGCAACTGGCTTCCCTAAACTGGAACTCTCCAAGCCCTGAGGACTGGACATCCGCCAGGCTGGTGCTCCCCGCACGGAACGTCTGCCGATGACGACATCTGATCTTCAGCCCCTGCCCAAGACCCCGGCTGTGAGCGGTGTGCTGGAGGCCCTGTCGTTTTTCAATGATCCGAATTTCGCCACCTCCAGGTTTGAGCGATACGGAGACGTCTACGAAACGGTGCTGTTCGGCCAGAGCCAGGTGTTCGTGCGCGGCGAGCGGGCCATCAGCGATCTGTTCGCCCAGGCGGACCGCCTGGAGGGGTGGTGGCCGGGCAGCGTGCGGGAGCTGCTGGGGCCGTTCTCCCTGGCCAATCGCCATGGCCCGGCCCACAAGGCCCGGCGGCGGGTGGTGGGCCAGCTGTTTTCGGCCGCCGCCATCCAGCGCTACACCCCTTCAATCACCGCTCTGGTGGACGAACTCTGCGCCGACCTGGCGGCTGCCCCGGCGCCGGTGGCCCTGGCCGGCCATATACGCCGCTTCGCCTTCGCGGTGATCGCCAGCACGGTGCTGGGCCTCAACGCCGAAGAACGCGAAGCCCTGTTCGTGGATTTCGAGATCTGGACCAAGGGTCTGTTTGCCCTGCCTCTGCCCTTTCCCTGGAATGCGCTCCCCCGGGCCCGGGCCACCCGCCAGCGCCTGCTCAAGCGGTTGGCAGACGTGCTCCGGCAGGCCCAGGCCAGGGCGGCCAGCGGGGAGAGCCTGGGAGCCGGGGGCCTGGACCTGCTGGCCGGTGGGCTTGATGAGGCCGGGCTGCCCCTGGCGGACGACGACGTGGTGGAGCAGTTGCTGCTGCTGCTGTTTGCCGGCTACGAAACCACCGCCTCCTCCCTCACCTGCCTGATGCTGGCCTTGCTGCAACATCCGGAGCAGCTGGCCTGGCTGAGGCAGGAGCTGGACACCCTGGCCTGGCCACCCAACCCCCAACGGGGGGCCGCCAGCTACGACGCCGCCGGAGCGCCCCGGCTGGACGCGATGGTGAGAGAGGTGATGCGGCTGACCCCACCGGTGGGAGGCTTCTTCCGCCGCACCCTGGCGGAGATCCAGCTGGCGGGGTTTGCGGTGCCGGCCGATCGGGTGGTGCAGGTGAGCCTGCGCGACACCCATCGCCTGGGGGATCCCGACGACGATCTGGACGTGTTCCGGCCCCAGCGCCACCTGGAGGACGGCTGCTCGGCCCTGCTGCTGCCCTTCGGCGGCGGGGAAAGGGTGTGCCTGGGCAAGGCCCTGGCGGAGGCGGAGATCCGATTGCTGGCGGTGGGACTGCTGCAACGGATCGATTGTGAGCTGATGCCCGCTCAGGACCTCAGCCTGGCGATCATCCCCAGCCCCACCCCGAAGAGCGGGCTGCAGGTGCAGGCCTCGCGCCGCTCTGAGGCACCCCTGGTTCAGGCTGGGCCGTCGAGCACGAAGGAATAGCGCACATCCCCGCGCCGCAGCCGCTCGATGGCCGTGTTGTGATCTGCCGTTCACCTTGCCCCCGCTGCCGGCTGGGCCTTCAGTGGTGAGTACAACCCTGGAGAAACTCCAGCAGCCGTTTTGATGTACGCCGATCAATTTCCATCCACTGCTGGAGACAAACTGATTGAAGCCATCCAACATGGCTCAGTAGCCTCCAGGTGGAAGCGACGTCGGCGAACGGTCTCCGCACCACCAGCCGCCTGATGGTGGACAAGGGGACGAGCGTGCCCAAGAGCAGGCTTGGGCAGACGATCGGCCAGCTGTCCGACGCTGACCCTTTGCGCCTCAATCGCTCGCTGCTGGTGTTCCTCGGCCTGGTCCGCTGAGGGAGTGTTCACAGGGCACTCTCCAGATCGGTGTGGCTGAAATCGTTGCCCACAACCAGCAGCGGCACCTTCAGGGGCGCGGCCAGGGCATAGGAGAAGCAGTCGCCCAAATTCAGGCCGCTGGGATGCCGCCCCCTGCCGAAGCGTTGAAACGACATCGCCGCCCCATCGGCAAGCGCCTGGTTCCGGCAGACCGTGAGGATCGCCTGCTGATCGAGAAACTCCCGGGCCCGCTC
Organism: uncultured cyanobacterium; assembly: GCA_963847745.1. Classification (GTDB taxonomy): domain Bacteria; phylum Cyanobacteriota; class Cyanobacteriia; order PCC-6307; family Cyanobiaceae; genus Cyanobium. Next base: position 56,737 of record CAWKAW010000023.1, read on the forward strand.
CAGGCCCATCTCCCCCAGCTTCCCCAGTGCCACCGGCAGGATCTCGGTGCGGGTGGGCGCAGCCACGGGCGGCTGCACAGCTCCGCAGAGCTTCTCGAGGATGGCGGTGGTGGCGGCAGAGACCGTCATCGCCATAGCCCAGGATCTCCTCGGCACTGCGGCCATCCCAGCACCGGCAACGACCACACCTGCCGCTCCAGCCAGCGGCGGCCGGTGCGCCAGTTCCTGATGCACCACCTCGCTGCAGCGGTTGAGGCTGAGGTCGCAGGCCATGGCCACGATGTCGGCCCTGGGCACGCAGAAGCCCTGCTGCGAGCGGGCCCTGAAGCCTTCAGGGGCCGGAGTCAGGCCTGGGGCGGCTCGGCACGGGTGAGGCGCCGGTAGAGCCATACCCCGCCCCCGCCCCAGAGCAGTGTCCAGATGCTGAAGGTGGCGGCGGTGCCGAGCTGGCCGCTCTCGAGGGAATAGAGGCCGGCGTGGATCAGGCCGGCATCGATCAGCGAGCCGCCGATCCCCCAGCCCAGCACCCAGGTGGCGATGAAGCCGATCGCCTGGAGGTTGCCGGTCATGGGGGGCAGGGAAGGGAGGATCGACCCTAGTTGTCGCCAGGGCCGTGATCGCTGCCGCACGGGCACCGCACACGCCAGCCGGGCCGAGGCCACGTCGGAGGCATGCAGCCGGCCAGCACCTCCGCCGCACCATGGTCGGAGCCGAAGACGGGCGGTATGACTGCGACCGACTGGCGGCGGAGCTGGCGGAGGCCGGTCTGCCGGGGCTGGCTGACGTGCTGGCCGCTGGGGGTTGTTGAACAACGGGCAACCCGGCATCCGTAGGCTGCGCGCCATCGACAGGAGAACCATCGCCATGGACGAGAAGGGCTATCGGTATGAGCCGATCGAGAAGTTCGGCGAAGGACTCACCACCAATCGGCCCTGGAACATCCAGGCGCTGGGGGCCGTGGAGCGGCTGAACGGACGGGTGGCCATGCTCGGATTCCTGGCGGCCGTGGTGGGGGAACTGGTCACCGGCCGGGGGATGGTGGGCCAGCTGGAGCTGATGCTGCGCTGGATCCTGGGCGGAGGGGCTGCCTGAAGGCGACAGCGTCCGATGAACCTGCCTCGGGGCAAGACATGGGAAAGGCGGCCCTTGCCGACATGTCAAAGAACCACCCCGCTTTGATGACGCCAGGGCCGGACCAGTTTTCGCCGTCGCCTGACAAAGTCGACGGCATGAATCAGGTGGGAGAGGGGCGGATGTGTCCGCTCCAGCCTCCGTGAGCCAATCCATCAGCGCCACCAGGTCGTGGGTGAACGGTGCCAGGCCTTCCTTGGAATGGATCCAGCTCTTGAAGGCCTTTTCGCAAGCCTGTTGCAGCAGAAAGCCAATGCTGCTGTCGCGAAAGCCGGAAAGGGTCCAGCATGCGCTGGGCTTCCTCAAGATCAGCCCGGGCAATCCGCAGATAGCGAAAGGCATCAGGATCGGCCATCGAGCAGGGTCCCCTCCTGATACGCCTGGGTGGTGACGGCGCCGCGGTAGTTCGCCCTCTCCTGTACTTCCCCCTGGGAATACAGCAGAAGATCCAGCGGCAGACGATGGCTGGAGAGTCGTCGCCATAGCGCCCCCAACACCTGGATACGGTTGTGACGGTGGAGACAGGCATCCGGCACGGTGATCACAAGATCGACATCGGAGTCGGGCCGGGCTGTACCCCTGGCCCGGGAGCCGAACAAACGCACCTGAGCCTCAGGAATCTCCGAGTGGATCTCTTGCGCAATGCGGCTGATGCGTGGATCCAGGGGAGTAGCGGTGGCACGATCCTTCATGACGGCATTCTGTTCAGCTCGGCAGGGGATTGTCATCCAGTCGCCGCGCCAGTGACTGGCGGATCAGGCCGATGGCGTAGGCGTAGGGCACCTCCACGAAGACCGCCTGGTCCTGCGCGGCCTTGCGCAGCACCAGGCGTGACTGCTCAGAGGGAATCATGCAGCACACGCCCTTCAGTGCGAGCGGTGAACTCCCTGGGTTCCGGGTACCTGGCAGCGCTCGTTGTAACGGGCCTCACTGGTACGACCAGATCCACGGGGATCAGGATGCCGCGAAGGGCTTTCTGGAGCCGGACCATCTCGCTGTAACGGCTGGCCACCTGGGGTTCCACCACGAGGAGGTCGAGATCGTCGGCGGCGGTCAGCTCGCCCCTGGCTGCGGAGCCGTAGCCGCAGGCTTGCGCGCTGCTCAGCGCGGCACCGTTGGCTCAGGCCAAGGGGGCTGGCACCGCTTGTTGCAGCGGGTGCATCCGTTGATGGATCAGGTTGGAAAGGACGGTGCTCGATCACGCCCACGCCGGCGGGACCATCGTGCTGGCCAAGGCCGGTACGCCCGGGGCGCGGCTGATGCCGCTGGAGCCCGATGAACTCCCCGTTCGGTCATGAGCTCTCCTGCCTATCTGCTCGACAGCCAGGCCCTGCTCGTGGACCCCACCGCTCCCAGCAGCTCTGCCTGCTGGAGCACTCCTGAGCCGGTGCAGGGGTTCGAATGCCCCATGGCCCCGAACCTGAGCACCTTCGTGGCGGCCCTCAGACGCACCGACCTGGGAGCCGTGGGCAGGAGCCGGCTCGCCGATCCGCTCCACACGTCCCCCAGCCGATGAGTTCCGCCCGTTCTCTCCACACCCAGCTGCTGGCTCACCTCGAGGCGGTGGCCCGGCCCCGCCACCTGCACTGGAACCGGCTCGGGCTGAAGGCGGTGCGCAGCTACGTGCAGGAATGCCTCACCGCCCTGGGGCCCGTGGAGGAGCACGGCTTCGACGAGGGACAGGGGGAGGGGATCAACCTGATCCTGCGCCTCCCCGGCCGCAGGCCCGAACTCGCCCCCCTGCTGGTGGGGGCCCACTACGACGGGCCGCTGGAATCGATCGGCGCCGACGACAACGCCAGCGGCATCGCCGCCCTGCTGGTGCTGGCCGAGCGCTGGGCCGGGGAGCCGCCCCGGCGGCCCGTATGGATCGTGGCGTTCGATCAGGAGGAGTGGGGCATGCTCGGCAGCACCGCCCTGGCCCGCGAGCTGCGCCGCTCCCGCCAGAAGCTGCAGCTGATGGTGAGCCTGGAGATGCTCGCCTACACCGACCAGAAGCAGGCCTATCCGATCCCCGCCATGCGCCACCTCTACGGCAACCGGGGTGATTTCATCGCCGTGATCGGCAACACCGGCGCCGGCCGTTTCCTGCCCGGCCTCGCCCGCCACATGGGGCAGCACATCTCCACCAAGGTGCTTCCGGTTCCCAACGCCGGCCGCTTCCTGCCCGATGTGCGCCTCTCCGACCACAGCCCCTTCTGGGATGTGGGCTACGACGCCGTGATGGTGACCGACACCTCGTTCCTGCGGAACCCCCACTACCACCGCATGAGCGACACCATCGACAGCCTCGATCTGCCCTTCCTGGCGGCGGTCACCGAGGGCCTCGATGCCGCCCTGCGCAGGATCTGAGCCCCCGTTCCCCCAGGCACTTCGTCATGAAGAGAGGTTTCCTCCCGTGAAGAGCCGTGTCATCCGGCACCAGCCCCCTTGTCGGCCCCGACCATCCATCCGATGGTGACCTCATCGGTTTCGGAGGCCCAGCAATGGATGACACACCCCCGGAACAGCAGCCAGGAGCGCACTGACGATCCGGCCCCTGCTCCAACACTCTCTACGGATCTCTGGCTTCCCTGGCGTGTGACGCCGTCGCCGTCCATCGCACCGTTCACGAGCTCCGCTCCAGGTGCCCCGGACCCAACGGGAAGCCCCACTGGAACCCTGGCCCCAGGCGCCAGCGTCAGCAGCTCCGCCCCCACCCCTCCCTCACCCGGCACGACCGTTGCCCGGTGAAGCAAAGCCCGGCTTCCTCGTAGCCGGGCTTTCCCATGGCCATCATGGGCAGGCATCCAGGGCTTCCCGATGACGACAGCGCCCCTCCTCGCTCTCCTCGCCTCCCTGCTGCTGGTGGTCTCCGTGGCCCTCGGCGGCGCACCCGCCAGCGCCTCCCTGCTCCACCTCGAAGGGCCCGTGCCGGCGGACCTGGGAGTGCAGGACGGCCACCTCTCCCCCTGCCCGGCACCGGCCCACTGCGCCCGGGCCATCTGGCCGGTGGCCGATCCCGAAACGGCCCTGGCGGACCTGCTGCCCGCCGTGCTCTCCCTCGACGGGGTGGAGGTGGTGGAGAGCGGCAAGGGCTACCTGCACGCCACCGCCTCCAGCCGGATCTTCGGGTTCGTGGACGACCTCGAGCTCCATGCCGATGGCAAGGCCGGCGTGATCGAGGCCCGCTCCGTGTCGCGGCTGGGGGATTCCGACCTGGGCGTCAATGCCCGCCGCCTCGAGACCCTGCACCGGGCCCTGATCGGCGGCTGAGGGCAGAGAAGGGGCCAGGCTCAGCCCTCGCCTCCTTCTCCGCCCTCGCCCCCTTCCCCCTGCGGGTCGGAGTCGGCCCCGGAGCCCGAATCCTCCATCTTCTTCTCCATCGAGCCGGGGGCCGGTGCGGTGATGCCGGGCTCCTGCTCGCCCGCATCCCCGCCCGCCTCCGGCCGTGGGGTGGTGGCGCAGCCCACCGTGCCGGCCATCAGGCCGGCGCTGGCGAGGAAAAGGGCGATGCTGCTGCGGGCCATCGGCTTCAGGTAGGTGCGGCCATTGTTGGGGACCATGGGCGCGGCCAGGGAGATCCTTGCCACTCCGCCGCGTGCCTTTTCTCACATCCCCGTCACCCCTGTGCCGATGCGTTTCCGCCTCGAACCGCTGCTGACACCCGAGCAGGTGGGCGACCTGCGCCGCCGGCTCCTGGCCGATGGGACCCCCTGGCGCCCCGGGACCGAGACGGCCGGCTGGCATGCCCGGGCGGTGAAGCACAACCGCCAGCTCGATCGGGCCTCCGATCTGCACCGGTCCCTCTCCTCCACCATCAGCGAAGCCCTGCTGGCCCATCCCCTGATCCAGGCCGCCGCCCTGCCGCTGCGGACCCATGGCGTGCTGTTCAGCCGCTCCGGCCCCGGCGAGGGCTACGGCCGCCATCTCGACAATGCCTTCATGGCCGGCGGCCGCTCCGATCTTTCCTTCACCGTGTTCCTCAGTGATCCCGGCTCCTATGAAGACGGGGCGCTGGTTCTGGAAACGCCGGCGGGGGAGGAACCGGTGCGGGGGGAGGCGGGCCATGCCTTCGTGTACCCCAGCACCCTGCTGCACCGGGTGGAGCCGGTGCGCAGCGGCGAACGGCTCGTGGCGGTGGGCTGGATCCAGAGCCGGGTGCGCAGCGCCGAACGGCGCGAACTGCTGTTCGAGCTCGACACCGCCCGCCGCAGCCTCTTCGGGCTCGAAGGCAAGGGGGAGGTATTCGATCTGGTCAGTCGCTCCTACACCAACCTGCTGCGGATGTGGGGAGAGTGAGGGTCCGGATCCCCCTGCCCCGCGTGATTCGTTCCCTGCCCACCGTCCTGGCCGTGGTGGTCGCGGCGTCCCCGGCTCTGGCCGCAGCGCCGCAGGCCTGTTGGCAGCTGCGCGATCGCCGCAATGCCCTGGGGGAAGCGGCGATGAAGGAGGAACTGGTGCTGGTGCGCCGCATGCGCGAGCGCGTCTGCCCCGCCCTGCACCAGCAGGCGGAGGCCGCCAACGCCAACGACCTCGTCTTCGCGCCGATCGATTACGAGGCCCTGGGTGAGTGCCGCCGCAAGGCGGAAGCCCAGCTCGAGGCCACCCATCGGCCCCTCTACCGCAACCGCCTGGAGTTCACCTACTACACCAAGGGAGGGGCGGAATGGGCCCGCCAGGCCGACGGGGTCGCTCGGCTGATGGCCCGGCAGGGCTGCCCCTCCATTCCCTGAACCGCTCCGATCGCCCCTGCCATGGATCCGATCGCCGTTGTCGACTCGCCCGCCAACTGGTTCCTCGGCCTGGTGGTACCGCCGCAGCGCAGCTGGGAGGCCCTCACCGCCGACCTGCCCGCGGGCATGCGCCGCTTCGCCCCGGAGGACCGGCACCTGACGGTGGCCTTCCTGGGGCCGTGCGGAGAGGAGCGGCCGCAGAGGCCTGGCGGGCCCTGGCGCCGCTGCGCCACCCGCCGATCCAGGCGACAGCAGACGCCTGGCGTCCCCTGGGGCCCCGCCGACCGGCCCTCCGCCTACGGACTCACCCTCGCCGAAGGCCGGGATGCGACGCCACCCTGATCGCGACTGGGGGGAATCGCCCTTCAGGCCGCCGCTCTGCCGAGCGAGCGACGCCCGCCCCTGCCGCACATCACCCTGGCCCGGCCGCCGCGGCGCCAGGCCGAGGCCCTGCGGGAACCGATGGCGCACTGGCTGGTCACGGCCGCCGTGCCCGCGGAGCCCTTCCAGCTCGAGCATCTCGCCCTGTACACCTGGACGCCCCAGCGTCGCGAGCGGCTGTTCCGCATCGTCGCGGAGCGCCGCCTCGATTCGCCAGAGTCCGGCGAACTCATCCCGGCATCTCCATGACCAGCACCCCAGCCGAAGCCCCGCAAGGCGGACCGATCCCGACCGCAAGGCGGTGCTGGCCGCCTCGGCTCCCTGGCTCGGGGCCGTGCTCAACCTGGTGCCGGGTCTGGGCACCGGCTACATCTACCAGCGGCGCTGGAAGGCCTACTGGATCACCTCGGTGCTGGCCACGGCCTGGTTCGTGCTCGGGGCCGTGCTGGGGCAGGAGGCCGACATGGAGAGCGAGCGCAAGAACCAGCTGATCGGCCTGGCGGGCCTGCTGCTGCTGGCGGCCGTCACCACGCTGGAGGCGTTCCTGGCGGGGCGCAAGGCACGGATGGACTGAGCCCGTTGGCAAACCTGGCTGTACCGTCGAACCCTCCAGCAGGACGCCATGAGCATCGACCCTGCCAGCGATCCGTCCGCGATCCGGCCGAGCCGTCCGGAGAACAGCCCACCAGCCCCACCGCCGCCGGGGGGCCGCTGCTGGCCCTGGTGGCCCGCGGACTGGAGTTCTGGCTGCGGCAGCAGTGCGACGCGATCGAGCATCTCGACATCCGGATGGAGGGCTCCGCCGCCCGGCTGCTGCGGGGGAAGCTCGAGGGGGTGCATCTGGTGGCCCGGGGGGTGGTATTCCAGCAGCTTGAATTCGAAGCGGTGGAGCTGCGCAGCGAGGCGATCCGCCTGCGGATGGGTCCGCTGCTGCGCCGGCAGACGGTCGAACTGGAGACCCCCTTCCGGATCCAGGGGGAGGTCGCCTTCACCGGCGAGGGACTGAGCCGCTCGCTCGCCTCCCCCGCCTGGCACAGCTTCGGCGACGGGTTGGCGGAGGAGCTGCTGGGGCTGGCTCCTCTGGGTGCCGTGCGGATCAGCGGCGACCACCTGGTCTTCTCCACCAGCCCCCCCGGCGCGGCGGTGCCGCTGGAACGGGCGGCAACCCTGAAGGCCGCGGAATCGGGCCTGGTGCTCCATCCCCTCGACGACGGCCCCGCCGTTGCCCTCCCCATCGATCCCGACATCCACATCGAGCAGGCCGTGGTGGGAGGGGGTCTGCTGCAGTTGCAGGGAGCGGCGAAGGTGATTCCTTGAGTGGTGTTGTGCCGCTTGTGTGGATCCTTGTCGGCCTGGGGCTGATCAGTTGCCTCGGTCTGGCGCTGATGCTTCTGAACCTCGATCGGAACTTCCGCTCAGCCCCAGCGATCGGGTCTCCCCCGCCGGGGGACCCGGAGCTGGAGTTGGCCCTGGCCGCCAGCCGACTCCTGGTGGTGGTGCCGGCCTACAACGAAGCCGACAACATCGGGGAGTGCCTCCAGGCCTGGTGATCGGTGCGATCGCGCCGGCGTCCGTGGTGAAGACACGCACGGGCAGGGGCTGGACCTGGCGGGGCAGGAATCTGGCAGCCACCTCCCCCTAACGCCCCTACCCCCGCTCCAGCACCGGCAGCACCAGGGTGACGAGCGAATAGACCACAGCCGGAACGAACAGATAGCTGTCGATGCGATCGAGAATGCCGCCATGCCCGGGGATGGCATCGCCGGAATCCTTGAGGCCCGCATCGCGCTTCATCATCGATTCGGTGAGATCGCCCACCAGGGCGAACAGGGCCACCACGGCGCCGAGCAGGGCACCGATCAGTCCGCCGAAGCGCCAGCCCAGCAGCACCCCGCCGGCAGCCCCCACCAGCAGGGCACAGGCGATCCCGCCGAGGGCGCCCTCCACCGTCTTGCCCGGTGAGATCGGCGAGAGGGGGCGCCGGCCCCAGCGGCGACCGATCGTGTAGGAGCCGATGTCGGTGGCCACGATCAGCAGGATGGCCAGCAGGGTGAGGGCCATGCCGGCCGTCACCTCCGTTCCATCCCCCGCCAGGTTGGGGGCCAGGGCCGGATCGCTGAGCTCCCGCAGCTTGATCCAGTGGCTCGGCAGAAAGCCCAGGTAGAAGAGCCCGAACACCGAAGCGGCGATGTCGGCGATGGTGCCGGTGATGGGCTGGAGCAGCAGCCAGCCGCAGATCACGGCTCCGGAAGCGGGCAGCACCGCCGCCGCCACATCGGTGCCGAGCCAGCCGCCGCCGGCGGCGGCCTGGGTGGAGAGCAGCAGCAGCTGCACGGCCACCAGGGTGGTCTTGGTGGCGGGGCGGATGCCCTTGAACTGGGCCATGCGGAAGAACTCCAGCAGCCCCAGGTGCACGATCACCCCCACCGCCACCGTGAACCACCAGCCCCCGAGCAGCACCACCACCAGACCGAAGCCCCCGGCCACCAGGCCGCTCAGCAGCCGGGGCAGGGAGGTGGCGGTGCGGGGGGCGGGAATCAAGGCGAAGGCGACGACGGCTTGGGAGGGGATCTCAGCGCTCGGCCGCGATCACGAACAGCGGTTCGGCCGCCGCCAGCTTGGCCTGGCTGCCGCGCCGCTGCATGCGGTGCACGGTGGCCTGCACCACCTGCACGTCCCGGGCTCCCAGCTGTCCGAGGGTATCGGTGGCATCCACCAGCCCCTCCAGGCTGGTGGTGCTGATCACCAGCCGACCGCTGTGCTTCAGGGCCTCCCAGACCGCGCGCAGCACATCCACCAGGGGCCGGCCCACCTCCAGCAGCACCCGATCGGGATCGGGGGGCAGCAGGGCCAGATCGTCCGGAGCACGCCCCGAATGGATGTGGAGGTTGTGGATACCGAAGCGGCGGCGGTTGCGTTCCAGCAGCTCGATCGCCTCCGGATCCCGCTCGAGGGTATGCACCGCCCCTGCGGGCAGCAGCCGGGCGATCTCCAGGGCCAGGGCACCGGTGCCGCCCCCCACGTCCCACACCAGCGAATCGGCGCGGGGGCGCAGATGGGCCAGCAGCAGCACCCGCAGCTCCATCGGAGTGGGGGCGAATCCGGGCGCATCCTCGAAGACGCCATCCGGCAGCCCCGGGGTCACGAAATCCCACTGAAAGGGGGAGGGGCTCACGGGCGGTGTCGGGCCGCTCACCGCTCGGCCACGACCTTCACCGTATCAGCGATCTGCTCCGGCCAGAGAACCCGCTGCCGCTCCAGCCAGGCGGCCCGGGCCCCATCGATGCGCTCCCCGGGGATCAGCAGCGGAATTCCGGGGGGATAGGGACAGAGGGGCTCGGCGGCGAGACGGCCGGCGGCGGCACCCAGGGGAATCGTTTCGAAGGGAGCGCGCCAGGCCGCTTCCAGCGGCAGCTCCGGGCCAGCCACCAGCGGCAGCGGCGGGGGGGTGAAGGGCGGCAGGGGCTGCCATCCCGGCGTACCGGGCCCCCGGGCCCGCCGCAGCGCCGCCAGCACCCGGGGCAGGCAGCGCTCCACTCCCCGGGGTGGCGCAAGACCCAGGCAGAAGGTGAGGGCCCCGGGCTCGGGCAGCTCGGCGATCACGCCCCGCTGCATCAGCCAGGCATCGGCCGCCGCGCCGCCGATGCCCAGGGGCGCCAGAGCCAGAACCAGCCGCAGGGGATCGGCATTCGCCACCAGGGCGAAGCCCTGCCCCTCCAGCCGGCGGCGCAACCGCGTGGCGATCCTCTCCGCCCGTTGCCGCTGCCGCAGGCCAGCGGGGCTGGCCAGGTGAGCGATCGCCGCCGCCGCCGAAGCCAGCAGCAGGGCGCTGGGGCTGGAGGTCTGCAGCCACAGCAGGGCTCGGCCGATCGCGTCGGGATCGAGCCGCTCCCCCCGGCCCAGCAGGGCGGCGCTCTGGGCCAGTCCGGCGGCACTCTTCTGCAGGGAGAGCACCACCAGATCGGCTCCGGCGGCCAGGGCCTCCCCCCTGCCATGGGCCTGGTCCACCAGAACGGGCACCCCCTCCCCCCGGGCTCCCGCCCGGTGCGCCACCGCCACCAGGGCCGGCAGATCGGCGGCGAACCCCTGATAGGTGGGATCGACCAGCACCAGGGCGGCCAGGGGACCTCCGCTGAGTGCCTGCCGCACCACCCGCTCCAGGTGCTCCGGGGAGGGCGGCCGCCACAGTCCGGTGGCGGCATCGAAGGGGAGATCGAAGAGCAGAGGCTCCAGCCGGCCCAGCAGGCAGCCATGCAGCAGCGATCGGTGCAGGTTGCGGGGCAGCAGCACGCGGGAACCGGGAGGGCAGAGACCCAGCAGGGCCGCCTGGAGCAGGCCACTGGCCCCGTTCACGCCGAACCAGCAGTGCCTGGCGCCCAGAAGTGCGGCGCAGTGCCGCTGGGCCGCGGCCACTGCCCCCTCCCCCTCCAGGGGGCCCCCCAGGGCAGGCAGCTCGGGCAGGTCCCAGGAGGCGGGCGGCCGACGCAGCAGCCTCCTCAGCGGTGGGGCCAGACCCCGCCCCCGACCGTGGGCCGGCAGATGGAGAGGCAGCCACGCCCTCTCCTCCAGCTGCTCCAGCAGGCGGTCCCGGGGGGTGGCGCTCATGGGACCCGCACAAGGGTTTCTAGAGTCTGGCCAGATCCCGGTTCCCTCCCTGGCAGAGCCCGCCTTCGTCCCCGTTTACGACCCCGACGCCGACCTGCGCTGGCTGCTGCTGCGCCCCTGGATCCTGATCCCCCGGCTGCTCTCCGTTCTCTGGAGACTCGCCAGCCTGGCCCTGGTGCTGGGGGTGCAGGCGAACAGCACCGATCCCGCCGTTCATCAACGGCTGGCCCGCCGCATCCTGCTCACCCTCAGTGGCCTCGGTCCCTGCTTCATCAAGGTGGGGCAGGCCCTCTCCACCCGTCCGGATCTGGTGCGGCGCGACTGGCTCGAGGAGCTCACCCGCCTCCAGGACGACCTGCCCCCCTTCCCCCACGCCATCGCCCTGCAGGTGATCGAGGAGGAACTGGGAGCTCCGGCCCGCAGCCTGTTCGCCGAATTCCCCGACTATCCGGTGGCGGCCGCAAGCCTGGGCCAGGTCTACCGGGCCCGCCTCAGCGACGGTCGCTGGGTGGCCGTGAAGGTGCAGCGTCCGGAACTGCCGGCGATCCTGCGCCGGGACCTGGTGATCATCCGCACCACGGGCATCCTGGCGGCGCCGTTCCTGCCCCTCAATCTCGGTTTCGGTCTGGGGGACATCATCGACGAATTCGGCCGCAGCCTGTTCGAGGAGATCGATTACCGCAAGGAAGCCGCCAACGCCGAGCGGTTCGCCGAGCTGTTCGCGAACCATCCCGAGGTGATGGTGCCGCAGGTCGACCATGGCCTCACCAGCCGCCGCGTGCTCACCACCCAGTGGATCACGGGCACCAAGCTCCTCAGTCGTCGGGAACTGGAGGCCCACCATCTCGATCCCACGGCGCTGATCCGCACCGGCGTGATCTCAGGTCTGAGGCAGCTGCTCGAGTTCGGTTACTTCCACGCCGATCCCCATCCCGGCAATCTCTTCGCCCTGCCGGGCAAGACCGGCGACCTGGGCCATATCGCCTATGTGGATTTCGGCATGATGGATTCGATCAGCGATGCCGACCGGCTCACCCTCACCGGCGCGGTGGTGCATCTGATCAACCGGGATTTCGAGGCCCTCGCCCAGGACTTCCTGCAGCTGGGTTTCCTCAATCCCCGCTCCGATCTGGGCCCCATCGTGCCGGCCCTGGAGGAGGTGCTGGGCGGGGCGCTGGGGGAGAACGTGGGCAACTTCAACTTCAAGGCGATCACCGATCGCTTCTCGGAGCTGATGTATGACTATCCCTTCCGGGTGCCCGCCCGCTTCGCCCTGATCATCCGGGCGGTGGTGAGCCAGGAGGGCCTGGCCCTGCGCCTCGATCCCGACTTCCGCATCATCCGGGTCGCCTACCCCTACGTGGCCCGGCGTCTGCTGGCCGGCGACACCGCCGAGATGCGCGAGAAACTGCTGGATGTGATCTTCGATCGCCACGGCAGGCTGCGCATCGAGCGGCTGGAGAACCTGCTGGCGGTGGTGGAGAACGACACTCCCGGCGTCGAACTGCTGCCGGTCGCCCGTGATGGCCTCAGACTGCTGCTGGGACCGGAGGGCAGCGGCCTGCGCCAGCGCCTTCTCCTCACCCTGGTGCGGGACGACCGCCTCAACACCGAAGACGTGAGGGCCCTGCTGGGGCTGCTGCGGCGCCGATTCTCACCCCGCCGGCTGGCGGGAGGCATGCTGGCCCGCCTCAACCCACTGGCGGCCTAGGGTCGGCGTTCCGCTGGCCCTGCCCGTGCTTCTCCCGTTCCATGATCTTGCGGCCGTTTCACCGGCCGCCGGCTCCCTGGACGAGTCCGACCTGCTGCTGCAGGTGGCCACCTACGAGCAGCCGCCCTACCTGGTGGCCGGCCTGGGACTGGCGATGGCGGTGCTCTGCGGCCTCACCTTCGCCCGGCTGGTGCAGGACCGTCTGGAGGGGTGGAAGCAGGATCGGCTGGCCCTGCTGCCCCTGGCCACCGCCGAAACCGTTCTTCCCTACGCGGGCCTGGTGATCGGCGTGACCCTGTTCATCGGCGGCAGCCTGCAGGTGTTCGGCTTCGCCGCCGGCGCGGCCCTGCTGGTGGCCTTCGTGCTGTCCCTGGCCACCGCCGGTGCCCTCTGGGTGCAGCTGCAGCGCCTGATGGCCCAGGTGGAGGACGGCACCTTCAAGGCCGTGGACTTCGACAACTTCGACCAGTTCTTCTGAGGCACGGCCCTTCGCCGCCCTTCAGCCTCCCGGCTCAGGCCCAGCCGGGCCGGCAGCAGAGCCCGGGTCCGAGCCGGCAGCGGCGGCAGCGGCGGCGGCCTCCATCATGGCGGCGGTCACGCTGATGGTCTCCTGGGCATCCTCGTTGTCGAGGTAAGCGTCGAAGGAGGGATAGCGGCGGATCGTGGGGGCGTAGAGGGGGTTGCCGCACACGTCGCTCCAGTCCAGTCCCTTGGGCTTGACCTCCAGGAAGCAGGCGATCGCCTCCTCCAGATCCCCCGCATCGCTGAAGCTGTCGCCCATCCACAGGAGTTCGTAGAAGCTCATCCGCACGGACGCCCGGTCCTTCCTTCCTAGCCACGGCCACGAACGGTGACAGCCCGGCAGGTCGGCCGTTCGGGCCGGCTATCAGGGAATCAGGGCTGTGGTGGGTTCTCTCGATGGAAGGGCTGCTGGTGCTGCTGCTGGTCGTCCTGCTGCTGGTGGGCTGGGTGCTGCTGGCCGTGCTGGTCAACGGCCAGTCGGTGGCCCGCGACCGCATTCGCCGGCTGGAAGGGCAGTTGCAGGGATTGACGCAGGAACTGGCCATGCTCACCCATGAGCTGCACAGCCTCGAGCGCTGGGTCGGCAAGGCAGGCCGTGGTCGGCCCAGGCCCGCCCCCACCAGCCCGGTGCAGCGCCAGGCCGCCGGGCCCCACACTCCGGGCGGACTGCGACCGCCTCCCCCTCCGGCTCGGCCTCCCTCTCCGTCCCTGCCTCTGCCGCCTGAGCCTCTGCCGCCTGAGCCTCTGCCGACTCAGCCTCAGCCTCCGCCTCGGCAACCGCGGCCGGTGGCAGTCGCACCCAGCCGGCAGGCGTTGCCCTGGCGCCGGCTCGAACGCCTCCTGATCGAGAACTGGACCGGCATCCTGGGGGTGGTGGTGGTGGTGGCGGGAATCACCTTCCTGGCCATCAACCTGGCCCTGCGGATGGGGCCCTTCCCCCGCTTCCTGCTGGTGGTGGCGGCGGCCGCGGCGCTGTGCCTGCCCTCGCTGCTGGTGGGCAGGCGCGAGCCGTGGCGCAATCTCGGCGACTGGATGCGCAGCGGTGGGGCGGCCCTCTTCCTGTTCGCCTGCGCGGCGGCGGGAGGGTTTCCCGGCCTGGGCCTGCAGTGGCTGCACCGCCCCCTGCCGGCCCTGGCCCTGCTGCTGGTGGGGATCGCGGCCAACCTCGCCCTGGCCGCGGCAGCCCGCACCCAGGCCGTCGCCTCGCTGCACGTGGTGGTGAACCTGGTGCCGCTGCTGATCGTGCCCCCGTCCGCCGCCTCGCTGGCGATCGCCAGTTCCGTGGCGCTGGTGGGCCTTGCCCTGCCCGGGCGGCGGCCCTGGGAGCGGCACCTGCTGCTGGTGAGCTGGGCCTATGCCCTCTTCCATGGCTCCTGGTTCCTGCGCCTCTCCTCCGTTCTCCCCAGCGAGACCGGCCTGCGCACCGTGGCGATCGGCGCGGCCGTGCTGGTGTTCGGGGCGGGGGTGGTGCGTGCCCAGCGCCGGGCCGCTCCCGGCAGCAGGGAAGCCCCGGCCGGCCTGAGGGGAGCGGAGCTGCCGCTGGCCCTGGGGCTCAGCAACTGGGGCGCCCTCGGCCTCGCCCTGCTGGTCCACCCCCGCCTGGCGGCGGTCCGCGCCGCAGCCCTGGCCCTGGCCGCCGCCGCAGCGTTGCTGCTGGCACGGCGGGCCCGCAGCACCGGCGTGCCCTGGCTCCATCTCGCCAATACGCTCGTGGCGCAGGCATTCGTGATGGCGGCGATTCTCAGTCTGCAGTCGCTGATCGCCGACGGCCTGCTGCTGAGCGCCCTGCTGCTGCTCGAAACCCTCGGCTTCCTGTGGCTGGGGGTGGCCGAGGACCACGAGCGCATCCGCTCCGTCGGCTGGGTGCTGGTGAGCCTCGCCGCCGCGGCGGTGGGCCTCAGCGCCCTGGCCACGGTGGGGCCGGGCTGGGCGGGTCGTGCCGGCCCCCTTCAGAACGCCTCCCTGGTGATCGGCGCCGGCGGCCTGCTGGGCCTGGTGCAGCACGGGATCGGCCGGCGGCGGATCTCCGTTCCCCTGCCGCCTCTGCTCGGCTGGATGGCCGCTGGCCTGGTGTTCGTGGGCGCGATGGTGTGCACCCCTGAGTCCAACCGGGAGTGGGTGGCCCTGCCGGCGATGGGAGGCCTGCTGCTGCTGGCCCGCTGGGGCCGGCCCGCCGGGCTGCTGGAGGGCCTCACGGTGGCGGTGCTCGCCACCCATCTGCTCTCCTGGGGCGCTCTGCTGGCTCAGCAGCCCTGGAAGCCCCTGCCCCTTCTGGCCCATCTCCTGCCCCTGGCCGCTCTGGCCCTGGTGCTGATCGGCACGGGGAGCCGCAGGGGGGGACGGCTCGTGGGGATGGACCTGCTGGGTCTCGGTGCCGGCCTGGGGGCCTACCTGCTCTTCGAGCCGGTCTCACCCCTGCTGCCCGGCGTGGCCTGGCTGCTGCTTTCCCTTCTCGCCCTGGAGGCCGCCGATCGGCTGCGACGGCAGCAGGCCCTCCACGCCCTGGCCCTCGGCCTGCTCCATCTCGCCGCCTTCGCGGCCGCCTACCTGCTGGTGATCAGCCAGAGCCCCTCCCTGGTGACCCTGGGAGCCTTCACCCTCTCCGCCCGGTTGCTGGTGCAGCTGTTCGGCCTGGCGGTGGTTCTCTACTGGTGGTTCTTCCGTCCCCGCCAGCTGCTGGCCCAGCAGCCGCTGTGGCAGGCGATCCATCCCTGGTTCCTGGAGGCGGCCCTGGCCGGCGCCACCGTCACCCTGCTGAGCGAGATCACCACGCTGTGGCGACCGGTGGGATGGTCGCTGCTGGCCCTGGCCCTGCTGAGCCCACCCGTGGAACGCCTGTTCGCCGTGCGGGTGAAGGTGTATGCGGTGATCTTCTACTGGATCGCCGTGGCGATGCTGGTGGGCATGCTCAGCACCTTCGAGACCCCCTCTCCCCGCTGGTTCGAACAACCCCAGCAGGTGGCGCTGCTGGCCATCGGCCTCCAGGTGCTCTACGTGCTGGTGTCCCACCGGCTTCTGGATCCGGTGGCGCTGAGGGATCCGGGAGGGATTCCGCTGCTGGGCTGGATCGGCACGGCGGTGGCCAGCCACCGCAACCGCTGGCTCTGCTACCCGCTGTTCGCCGCCGTCGCCCTCTACCTGGCCACGCGCTACGACCATTCGCTGCTCACCCTCCTCTGGACCGTGGAGGCGTTCGTGATCTACCTGCTCAGTGCGATCCTGCGGGAGAACCAGTTCCGCACCGTTGCCCTGATCGCGCTCGGGGCCTGCCTGCTGCGGCTGGTGGCGATCGACATGGCCCAGGCGGATCTGGGGCTGCGGGGAGCCGTGTTCGTGGGGGTGGGGCTGCTGATGCTGGCGATGAACGCGATCTACAGCCGCTTCCGGGGGCGATTCGAATGAAACCTTCTCCCCGCCTCGCCCTTCTCGCAGGTCTGCTGGCCTGCGGCGCGGGTCTGATCCTGCTGCTGGTGCGCACCCGGCCGACCAGCCCGCTGGAGTCGTCGCTGTCCACCCCCTTCCAGCTGCTCGGCACACCGGCGAAGCTGCTCGACCGGCTGGCCAGCCGGGCCATTCCCGTGGGCAACCTGGAGGAGAGGGATCTGGGCGACACCTTCCGGCGCCGCTACGAGGTGCAGATCGATCCCCACGATCCTGATCAGGCCTATCTCGATGCGTTGATGCGCACGGCGGTGAAGCCCCGCACCCACAAGCCCTTCCCCTATCGGGCCTACCTGATCGGCCCCCAGGGGTCTCCCAATGCCATGGCCCTGCCGGGGGGAGTGATCCTGGTCACCAGGGAGCTGCTCGAGACGCTGCGATCGGAGGCGGAACTGGTCAGCGTGCTGGCCCACGAAGCCGGTCACATCGAGCTGGGACATTGCTTCGACACGGTTCGGTTCCAGCTGCTGGCCCGCCGAACCGGAAACGAGCAGCTGGGCGAGCTGGCGGACCTGGCCGCCGCGATCCTGCTGCGCCACACCTACAGCAAGGCCAGCGAGCACGAGGCGGATGAATACGCCTTCACATTGCTGCGCGCCAGCCGCTACGACCCGAAAGGCTCCGGCGAGAGCTTCGCCTCCCTGCTCGCCTACGGGAACCGCCATGGCGACAGGGAGGATCCCCGGGCCGAGGTGCTGCGCGACTACGCCCTCTCGCACCCACCCCTGAAGATCCGCGAAACCGAATTCCGGCAGAGGGCGAATGCCTGGTGGCAACACCATCCCCGGGAACGGCGCTACGTGGGCAGTGCCAATCTCCGGCGTCGCCGGTCGATGGACGAGCTGCCCCTGGCCGGGGAGTGGCACGGCGGTGCCGCGGCTCAGGCCGCCAGGTAGCCCTCCAGCTGCAGGGAGTGGTTGCGGATTCCCTCCAGGGCGCGGCGCTCCAGGTTGCGGGTCTTGTCACGGCTCATGCCGAGGGTGCGGGCGATCGAGGTGAGGCTCATGGGTTCCTCGCCCTCGATGCCGTAGCGCATCTTCAGCACCCTCCCCTGCAGCTCCGGCAGCTGCTCCAGCAGCGCATGCAGGTCTCCCTTCAGGCATTCCCCATCCACCATCTCCTCCGGCAGCACCCCGTCGCCCGCCAGCAGATCCAGCAGTTCGGTGTCCTCCCCGTCGCCCACCTTCGTCTCCAGGCTCACCGGCTGGCGCGCCCGGCACAGCAGCTCCTTCACCTCCTCCTCCGGCAGCTCCACCGCCACCGCCAGTTCCCCCACCGTGGGCGTGCGGCCCAGCTCCTGGCTCAGCTCCCGCTGCCCCTTCTTCAGCTTGTTCAGCGTTTCGGTGATGTGGATCGGCAGCCGGATCGTGCGGCTCTTCTCCGCGATCGCCCGCGTGATCCCCTGCCGGATCCACCAGTAGGCGTAGGTGCTGAACTTGTAGCCCCGCGTCGGGTCGAACTTCTCCACGCCCCGCACCAGGCCGATCGTGCCCTCCTGGATCAGGTCCAGGAGTTCCATGTTCCGCTTGGTGTACTTCTTCGCCACGCTCACCACCAGCCGCAGGTTCGCCGCCACCATCCGCTCCTTGGCGCGGCGGCCGGCATGGAGGCGGCGGCGCAGCAGGAGGGGGGTGAGGCCGGCTTCGGCGGCCAGCTGCTGCGGGCTCGGCTCCTGACCGCCGGAGCGCATCGTCAGTTCCTCCCGCAGCTCCTCCAGCGCCATCAGCTCCTGCACCTGACGGCCCAGGGTGATCTCCTGCTCATGGCTGAGCAGCGGCACACGGCCGATGTCCCGCAGGTAGGAACGGAGCAGATCGCCGGTGGGAGCCTGAGTGGCAGCCGAGGAAGCGGCCAGTGGGATCGAGGGCATCGTTCCGCAGTTACGAAACCTTTGTGTTTCGTAAACATACCACCTTTCCCGGAATCGCTCCGTCCTGGAGGGCACCACCCTGACCCCCGGATCGGCCCCGAGAATGGTTCCATGCCTGCCGAGCGCCTGCAGAAACTCATCGCCGCCGCTGGCCTCTGCTCCCGCCGCCAGGCCGAGGAGCTGCTCCGCCAGGGGAGGGTGCGGCTGAATGGAAGCGTGGCCGTTCTCGGCGACCGGGCCGACTCCGGCCAGGACCGCATCCAGGTCGACGGCCGGCTCCTGCTTCCGCCTGCCTCCCCCCTCACCCTGCTGCTGAACAAACCCATCGGCGTGCTCTGCACCTGCCACGACCCCCACGGCCGGCGCACCGTGCTCGATCTGCTGCCCGCTGATCTGCGCCGGGGTCGCGGTCTCCATCCCGTGGGCCGGCTGGATGCCGACAGCCGGGGGGCCCTGCTGCTCAGCAACGACGGAGACCTCACCCTGCGTCTCACCCATCCCCGCTTCGGTCACCGCAAGACCTATCGGGTGTGGGTCCAGGGCAGGCCCGCCCCCCGCACCCTCGAGCACTGGAGGGCCGGAGTGCCCCTCGAGGGGGTCCCCAGCCGGCCGGTGCAGCTCCGCCGGGTACGGCAGGAGGGGGAGAGCACCCTGCTGGAACTGGTGCTGCGCGAGGGCCGCAAGCGACAGATCCGCCGCACCGCGGAGGCTCTGGGCCACCCCGTGCTGGATCTGCAGCGCATCGCCATTGGTCCCCTCCAGCTCGCCGACCTGCCGGAAGGACGCTGGCGCCGCCTGCTTCCCCACGAACTGCCGCCCCCGGAGGGGGCCGGACAGAGCCAAGAATGGGAAGCTTCCGCCGAGGTGTCCTGAGCCCCCTTTCCCTGCCACCGCGTACCAGCACCTTTCTGCGACGGCTGCGGCACCCCTTCAGCAGGGGAGGGCAGGCAAACGGGGTGGTCGCCATCGAACCCCAGGACCCCCTGCTGGCGGCCGGCCTGCTGCTGCGGGAGGCACGGGAATCCCATTCCCTGGGGCTGCGTCAGCTGGCCCAGGAAACGCGCATCAGCACCGCCGTGCTGGAAGCCCTGGAACGGGGCTGGCGGGACCGACTGCCCGAGCCCGCGTACCTGCGCACGATGCTGCCCCTGCTGGAACGGCACCTCGATCTCGCCGATGGCAGCCTTCAGGGCGCCCTTCCCCCCGAGCGGGAACGGTTCCATGGCCCCCGGAGGGGTTCCCTGCTGCGGCGATTCACTCCAGGGTCGATCGATGTCTTCACCTCCTGGCAGGGAACCCTGCTCTACGGGCTGCTGACGCTGGCCCTTCTCTACGGCCTCAATCTCCAGCAGCGCCGCCTGGCGGCAAGGGGGCTGCTCAGCACCCGCCCCATCCCTCCCCTGCCCGCAGACACCGGCAACGGTCCGGGAGGGGGGGCGGCTGACGCCCTGCTCAAGGCCCACCCCGAGCTGCGGCCCCTGGAACGGGCGGCCGGCGGTCAGGCCCTGGCCCGGCTCCGCAGGGAGAGCGGTGGCCGGCGCCCGGATCTCTCCCTGGGCGTCCTGAGGCTGAAGCTGGATCGCCCCACCCGGGTGGAGCTGGGCAGTCCCCGGGGGGGCGACACCCGGTTGGACGGGGTGACAGGCGAGCTGGCCCTGCCCGTGCTTCCCCCCTTCCGACTGACCCTCAGCCCCGGGCCGGAAGAAGGCCGTGTGCTGTGGAAAGGCAGACCGCTCCAGCCGGAACCCCGAACGACCCAGCCGGAAGCCGGGGATGCGGATGCGGGGGCCGACTACCGCTACCCGGCGGCGGTGCCAGCCTCGGTGCCGCCCTCGGTGGCGCCCCCCTCCGCGGGGGCCCTGCCGTAGCGGGCGGCCATGGCGCCATAGCCGTGGACAGGACCGTCAAGGTCGTCGATCGGCCCCTGCAGACGCCAGGTCCAGTTCCCCGATGTGGTTCCGGGTGTGTTGAAGCGCGCCTCATCGCCCAGTTCGAGCAGGTCCTGGAGGGGCACCACCACCAGTTCCGCCGGTGTCGTCAGGGCCACCTCCAGCAACTGCCAGCCCGGCGCCTGCACCGGGCCTCCCACCACGGCCTCCACCCGGGCGTGGCCGCCGCCATCGAGGCAACGCCACCAGCCCAGGGTGGTGGCGTTGTCGTGGGTGCCGGTGTACACCACCCAGCGATGGCCCTCGATGTTGGCGGGGAGGTAGGGGTTGTCCGGGCTGCCGTCGAAGGCGAACTGCAGGATCTTCATCCCGGGCAGGGCAAACCGGTCACGCAGCGCCTCCACCTCAGGGGTGATCACACCGAGGTCCTCGGCGATCAGGGGCAGCCTGCCTCCCGGCAGGAGGCGACCGCCCAGCCGGCAGCGCAACCAGAGCAGGGCCAGCAGCCACCGGCCCGGGGAGGGCCGCCAGGCGCCGTTCTCCGCCGTGGCGTCGGTGCCGGGAACGCTCCAGTAGGCCTGCAGGGCGCGGAAATGGTCCAGGCGCAGCAGATCGAAGAGCTCCAGCTGGCGCTCCAGCCGCTCCAGCCACCAGCGGAAACCGCTCAGCCGATGACGCCACCACCGGTAGACCGGGGTGCCCCAGAGCTGGCCGGTGGCGGAGAAATAATCCGGGGGAACGCCGCTCTGCTCCAGGAGGCTGCCGTCGAGACCCAGGGCGAAGAGGCCCCGGTGCCGCCACACATCGGCACTGTCATGGGCCACGTAGAAGGGCAGATCGCCCACGAGCTTCACGCCACGCTGATGGGCCTGCCGCTGCAACCGCTGCCACTGGCACTGGAGCTGCCACTGGAGCAGGGCCTCCTCCAGCAGGGCCTCTCCGTGATCCCTCTCCAGGGCCCGCAGGGCCCGGCCCTGGCGCTGGGCCAGGGGCCCTGGCCATTCCCACCATGGCCGGCCCTGCTGCAGCCTGCGCAGCACCATGAAACGGCAGTGGTCAGCCAGCCACGGATGCCGGCGTCGCCAGCGCTCGAAGGCCGCCCGCGTTCCAGCCGGTTGGTTGCCCCAGCCCCGGCATAGGGCCGAGGCGACCGCCGCCGCCCGCGCACCCGCCGCTTCCGGATCAAGCCGCCCGCTGCTGCCCTCCCCAGGCAGGGCCTGCCGGTCCCCCGGCTGGAGCAACCCCTCGGCCACGAGGTCATCCGCATCGATCAGCCAGGGGTTGAGGGCCGACCCGCTCGGAGAGCTGTAGGGGGATCCGGTGCCGTCGGTGGGAGCCAGCGGCAGAACCTGCCACACCTCCACCCCCTCCCGCGCCAGAAGATCGATCCATTCCCTGGCGGCCCTGCCGAAACTGCCGCAGGCCGGAGTTTCCGGCAGAGCGGTGGGGTGGAGCAGAACGCCGCAGGCCCGATGAATCCGGCTCACGATGCCGGCAGCCGGTAGCGGCCGATGATTCTGCGGGCGAAGGCCGGAATATGGCGGTCGGCCATCTCCGGGTGGTTGCGCCGCACCCACAGGGCATTGCGGGTGAAGTGGGAATCGATCGAGAAGCGCCCGTATTCGAGGCCCTGGGGGCCGAAGCGCTGCACGAAGAAACCGATCAGCTCCGCCAACCAGAGCGGCAGCTTCACTGCCTTCTCGTAGGCGTCGATCCCCTGCTGGACCGCGGCGCGCCGGTCCCCCCGGCTGGCCACCGGAGCCACATCGAGCTCGGGCTCCACCAGATCGAGCAGTTCCTGGCCGGTGGCGTTGCGCACGGTGATCCACTGCCTCCCGAAGGGAGCTCCCATGTACCCCACAACGAGATCGGCGCCGGCATTGGTGTAGTCGAAGCAGCTCAGACAGCTCGGGGCGAAGACGTCCTTGAGTCGGGGGGTGTCGAGGCCGAAGAACGGCACGGTCTCGCTGCTGCCGTCCTGGTGGCGGAAATGGATGCGGAAATCCTGCATGAACTCGTAGTGCACCACCGTGTCGGGGGAGCGGCTGGCACTTTCCAGGAAGGTCTGCAGTCCCTGGCGGCTCACGTTGTCGACACAGGGCATGCCGAGCACGTAGAGCTTCTGCAGCGGCAGGGTGCTCTGCACCGCCCGCAGCGCCTGGATCTGACAACCCACGCCGATGGCGAGCAGCCGCTCGATGCCGCTGCCAGGCAACTGCTCCAGCACCTCGAGGTTGGGGGAGAGGGTGGGCTTGTTGACGCGGGCCGCCAGCACCTCCCGGGGGGTGCGGGCCAGCACGGGAACGGGCGTGAAGCGATCCTCCGGACTCTGCTGCACGCAGAGCACGGCGTCGACCAGACCGCTCTCCAGAGCCCGCACCCCGATCCGGCTCACGATGCCGGTCCACTGGGCGCCGTCGATCGGAGGTTGCAGCCGGGCGGTGAGCATCCGTTGCTGCACCCCGAAGTAGAGCTCGTTCTCATCGTCGAGGTTGCGGCTGCGGCCGTGGGCCCGGGTTTCCATCGCCTCGAACCCCTGGTGGAGAAAGGCACAGGCGGAGCGCACGTAGGCGACCCAGCGGCTGTCGCAGAGGCCGCACTCACTGCACAGATCCCGGGCCGGCTTGCGGCTTCCGGGCGCCAGGGGTCGGGCCCGGTCGTGGGGAGCGGGCGGGGAGGAGGAGCAGGATCCAGGCTCCGGCGGGCGGCTGGGTTGGGCGGCGGTCAACTCTTGGCTGGGGTGGCTCCTTCCGGGTCAACCTAGGCACACAAGGCGATATGGGGTCCGTGCTGGGTCAAAGTGGGCCACAGCCTTGCCCTTCCAACGGCACCGATGCCTCCCCGCCGGGATCCCCCTTCCCATTCCGCACCGCCTCCCGCCTGGGGATCACCCACCGGATCCCAGCCCGAACTGACCGGCAGCCGGAGCCAGCGCACCTCTGCCCCGGCACGAACGACCCCCGTGCCCCTCTGGCTGCTGTCGCCCCTGCGCTTCTTCACCCCGTCGTCCCTGGGCAGGTTGGCGCTGCTGGGCCTGGCGGGTCTGGGATCGGTGGCCATGGTGACCCTTCTCGGGATCGTATGGCCCCGACAGGATCGTGCCGAGGAGCCCAGGGGGGAGATCACGGCGGCGACCCTGGCCGAGAAACCCCGCCGACCGATCACAGTGCTGGTGATCGGCACCGATGCCGATCGCCTCGGCTCACCCAGCAACGGTGCCGCTCCCCCGGGGCCGGCCAACAGCGATGCCCTGCTGCTGCTCCGGGTGAATCCCAAGGGCCCCCTGCAGGTTCTCAACCTGCCCCCCGAACTGGCCGTGATGCTGCCGGGCGAAAGCAAACCCCAGCGACTGGGAGACCTCTACCGCCGGGGGGGGGTCGCCCTCACGGCCGATGCAACGCGGGAGCTGGTGGGTCTCAAGCCGCCCAAGCCCGATCGCTATCTGGTGCTGCCAAGGGGGGTGCTGCGCCAGCTGGTGGACAAGCTGGGTGGGCTGGAACTGAATCCACCGCGCACGATGCGCTACGAAGACAAGACCCAGAAGTACAGGATCGATCTGCAGAGCGGTCTGCAACGCCTGGATGGCGCCCATGTGGAGCAGATGGTGCGCTTCCGTGACAAATGGCTGGGGGAGGCCGGCCGGCGCGTGAATCACCAGCTGGTGGAAACGGCCCTGCGACAGCAGCTGGCCCGACCGGAGCAACTGAGCCGGCTGCCCAAGCTGCTGCAGGGGCTGGAGGGGAAGGTGGAGACCAACCTGAGCGATGCGGAGCTGCTCAGCCTGCTGGCGGCAGGCCTCGACGACCAGCGGCCGGTCGCCTTCGCTTCCCTGCCCCTCGCTCCGGAGAACAAGGAGCACGGAGGACTGCGTCAGCTCAGCAAGGACGCCTCGGGCACGCTGTGGAAAGCACCCTGAAGATCGGGATGGAACCGGGCCTGCAGCAGAAGCGAGGTTGCCAGGGTCACCGCCGCATCGTCCCCGCCCGGCTGTGCCGAGGCTGGCGGCAACCCTGCCAGCCAGGGCAGACCATCGCGCCGACGTTCCTCCTCCCTCCAGAGCCCACCCCACTGGACCAGTCCCAGCAGGGGGACCCGGCTCTGCCGCACCAGGGCGGTGAAGGCAGCCGGCAGACCGGTGTCCATCCGCTCACCCCGCACCACGAGCAGGGTGGGCTGCCGCCAGGCCCCCAGGGCTTCGGCCCAGGTGCCGCCCGGCGGCAGGGGAACGCCCGGGTCGAAGGGCAGGACCGCCAGCCAGCCGCCCCGGCTCCGTCCCAGCTCCGTCAGGGAAACCTGGGGATCCTGCGGATCGGCGATCGTCAGCAGCGGCAGGTCCAGCCGGGAGGCCAGGGCCCGGGCCACCCCCTCCGCCGCGCTGGGATCTCCGTGGGCATCGACTTCCGCCACCACCAGGCGCAGGCAGGAGAGATCGTTGGGAAGCTTCATCCGGGTTCGCAGCCACCAGGCCGACTCGCTTCTACCATCGGGAACGGTCCGCTCCGCGCACGCCCGTCGTGACCACTTTCTCGACCGCAGAACGGGTGGGGCAGAGCGGGGAGCCGCCGAACGCCCCCCAGGAACTCCGCAGACTGCGGCTGTTCAGCGGCACCTCCAACCCCGATCTGGCCCGGGAGATCGCCGCCTATCTGGGGGTACCGGACGGGCCGCGGGTGATCAAACGCTTCGCCGATGGCGAGCTCTACATCCAGATCCAGGAATCGATCCGGGGCTGCGATGTGTTCCTGATCCAGCCCACCTGCGCACCGGTCAACGACCACCTGATGGAGCTGTTGATCATGGTGGACGCCTGCCGCCGCGCCTCGGCCCGTCAGATCACGGCGGTGATCCCTTACTACGGCTACGCCCGCGCCGACCGCAAGACGGCCGGGCGCGAATCGATCACCGCCAAGCTGGTGGCCAACCTGCTGGTGACCTCCGGGGTGGACCGGGTGCTGGCGATGGATCTCCACTCCTCCCAGATCCAGGGGTATTTCGACATCCCCTGTGACCACATCTACGGCTCCCCCGTGCTGGTGGATTACCTCGGCACCCGCCAGCTCGGAGATGTGGTGGTGGTCTCTCCGGACGTGGGCGGCGTGGCGCGGGCACGGGCCTTCGCCAAGCAGATGCACGATGCGCCCCTGGCCATCATCGACAAGCGGCGCTCCGGCCACAACGTTGCCGAAAGTCTCACCGTGATCGGGGAAGTGGCCGGGCGCACGGCGATCCTCATCGACGACATGATCGACACGGGCGGCACGATCTGCCAGGGGGCGAGGCTGCTGCGGCGGCAGGGGGCGGCCCGGGTGCTGGCCTGCGCCAGCCACGCCGTGTTCTCGGCGCCTTCCACCCAGCGTCTCTCCGAACCGGGGCTGTTCGAGGAGGTGGTGGTCACCAACAGCATTCCCCTGCCCCAGGAGAACCATTTCCCCCAGCTGCGGGTGCTTTCGGTGGCGAACATGCTCGGAGAGGCGATCTGGCGCATCCACCAGGAGAGCTCGGTGAGTTCGATGTTCCGGTGATCGGCGTTCCTTCGATCCGGGTACCGGCAGTCCGCAGGCGTGTCCTCCCCCTGATGGTGGCGATGGGGGCCTGGCTGCCCCTGGCAGCCAGCCTGCCGGCCCCAGCCCAGACCCGCAGCCGCCTGCCCCAGCCCATCAACCGGCCTGTGGGCGTGTGGCTCACCAACAGCCCCAGCCCGCTGTACTACAGCCCGGCCCGGATCGAGGCGGCGGTGAACGAGCTCGCGGACGCGGGCTTCAACACCCTCTACCCCAACGTGTGGAGCCGCGGCACCACCTTCCATCGCAGCCGCCATGCCCCGATGGAGCCGGCGCTGGCGAAGGTGGATGCCAACCTCGATCCGATCTGCCGCATCTCCCGGGCCGCCCATCGCCGCGGCATGCGGGTGGTGCCCTGGTTCGAGTACGGACTGATGGAACCGGCCGATGCCGAGGTGGTGCGCCGCCATCCCGAATGGGTGCTGCGTCGTTCCGATGGCAGCCCCCTCTATGCCATGCACGGCGCCAACCTGAAGACCTCACCCCTGAAGGATCTGCGGGTGTGGCTGAACCCGACCCACCCCGCCGTGAAGGCCCGCTTCATCGGCCTGATCCGGGAGGTCGTGCAGCGCTGCTCGGTCGACGGCATCCAGCTCGATGACCACTTCGCCTGGCCCGTGGAGCTCGGCTACGACGACTACACCCGCGCCCTCTACCGCAAGGAAACGGGCCGGGAGCCCCCCGCGAACCACACCGATCGCTTCTGGATGCGCTGGCGCCGCCAGAAACTCACCGCCCTGCTGCGGGAACTGCGGTCGGGCATGAAGGAGGTGTCCGGGCCGCGCCGCACGGTGATCAGCCTCTCGCCGGGTCCCTTCCGCTTTGCCTACAACCACTGGTTGCAGGACTGGGAGATCTGGGCCCTCGGAGGGCTCGTCGACGACCTGATCGTGCAGAACTACGCCTACTCGGTGAAGGGGTTCGCCCGGGACCTCGACCAGCCGGCCCTGGTGAAGGCGCGCCAGTGGGGCATCCCGGTGGAGATCGGCATCCTGGCCGGGTTCGGGGGGCGTACCCCCGACATGGCCACCCTCAGCGAGAAAGTGAAGCTGGCCGCCTCCAGGGGCCACGGCGTGATCTATTTCTACTGGGAGGGGCTCTGGGGAATGCACGCCGGCCGCGAAGGGGCGGCCTACCGCCGCAAGGCATTCCGGCAGCTCAACAACGCGGCCTTCGGCAGCGCCAATGGCCGCAGGTGAGCCGGGGATTCACCTCCCCAGGCTCTGGTCCACCACCTCGCGGGTGTTGGTGGAGAGCTCGGCATCAGCGAGCTGTTGGAGGGCCTCGCCCATCCGCCGCCGCCGGTCGGGGCCGTAGCTCTGCCAGCGGCTGAACACCTTCGCCAGGCGGGAGGCCGTGATCGGGTTGCGGCGATCGAGCAGGGCGATCTGGTGGGCCAGGAAGCGGTAGCCGCTGCCATCGGCGGCGTGGAACACCGGAGGGTTTCCCACCAGGCCACCGAGCACGGCCCGCACCGAATTGGGGGCGGCCGGATCGAAGCGCGGATGGGCCAGCAGCCGTTCCACCCGATCGAGGCCATCGGCGAAGGGCGCCGCTGCCTCAAGGGCGAACCAGGCATCAAGGATCACCGGCCTGTGCTGCCAGCGCTCGTAGAAGGCCGCCACGGCGGCCTCCCGCTCGGCGATCGGGTGGCACTGCAGAGCCCGCAGGCCGGAGCGCGCCAGGGTCATCGACTCCCCATCCACGGCGGCGCGGGCGGCGGCGGCGGCGGCCGGATCGTTCGCGGCCACCCGCCAGGCCCAGGCCGTGCCGGTGAGCATCCGGGCACCGATGCCCTCCGGCCAGGGCAGAACCCACTGGCTCCGGCAACGGTCCAGGGCCCGCTGCAGGGGATCCGCCAGTGCGGTGCCGAAGACCCGTTGCAGATCGAGCAGGGCCTGGAAGAGGGCGGGAGGATCGGGCTCCGGTTCGGCATCCTCCAGTTCGGCCACCCCGGGCAGGGAAAGCAGCACGCTGCGGCTCGCTTCCGATAGGGAAGGATCGGCCAGGATCCGCTCGAATGCCGCCACCAGCTCCTCTTCCAGCGCCCCATCGATCCGGCCGGAGGCCCGGCGGAGCACCACCCGCCGCAGCAGCATCTGACCGGCATCCCAGCGGGCGAAGGGATCGCTGTCGGTGGCGAACAGGTGCACCAGTTCGCTGGCCGGGCGGCCCAGCTCGATGCGCACCGGCGCGGAGAAGCGCCGCAGCAGGGAAAGGGCGGGCGGCGGGGACTGGGCCGGCAGACCCTCGAAGACGAACCGTTGCTCCGCTGCATCGATCACCAGCAACCGGGTGCCTTCCCCCCAGCGGGCGGACAGCAGGGGGGCGGAGGCCCGTTCGGCGCTGCTGGCCCGGAGCTGCATGGGCAGGGCGTTGCCGGCCTGCCCCACCAGACCGATCGCCAGGGGGATCACCAGCGGCTGCTTGTCGGGCTGTCCGGGGGTGGGGGGGGTGTGCTGGCGCACGAACAGCTCGAGGATGCCCTTCTGCTTGTTCCAGCGGCGGCGGATCCGCAGCACCGGCGTGCCGGCCTGGTGATACCAGCGCCGGAAGCGGGAGAAGTCGAACGGTGGCAGGCGGCAGGTGCCTTCGCCGCTGCGATCCTCCTCCTCTGCGGCGTCCTCCATCGCCTGCACGAAGTCCTCAGTGGTGGCGGCCGTGCCGTCGTGGCGCTGCACGTAGAGAGCCATACCGCGCTGGAAGGTTTCCTCCCCCAGCAGGGTATGGAGGCAGCGGATCACCTCCGCCCCCTTTTCGTAGATCGTGGTGGTGTAGAAGTTATCGATCGCCTGATAGGAATCTGGCTTCACCGGGTGGGCCGTGGGACCCGCATCCTCACGGAACTGGGTATTGCGCAGATGGGAAACGTTTTCGATACGGGTAAGGGCATCTCCGTGTTCATCAGCACTGAAGCACTGATCCCGGAACACCGTCAGCCCCTCCTTGAGAGAAAGCTGGAACCAATCCCGACAGGTGATGCGATTGCCGGTCCAGTTATGGAAATATTCATGGGCAATCACGCTTTCGACCCTTTCCAGCTCGCCATCGGTGGCGGTGGTGGCATCGGCCAGCACAAGCTTGGAGTTGAAGATGTTGAGGCTCTTGTTCTCCATCGCCCCCATGTTGAAGTGGCGAACCGCGACGATGTTGAACTCGTTGAGGTCGTACTCCAGCCCGTAGACCTGCTCATCCCAGCGCATGGCCCGCTTCAGGGATGCCATGGCATGGGCGGTGTAGGGAGCATCACCCGGTTCGACATGCAGACGCAGCTGCACGTTGCGACCGCTGCTGGTGGTGAAGCCGTCGCGCACTTCCTCGAGGCGTCCCGCCACCAGGGCGAACAGATAGGAAGGCTTGGGGAAGGGATCGTCCCAGACCGCGTAATGACGGGCGCGGGCCGGGGTGGAGGTTCCGCCGGGCTGTGGCACGGCACCGGTTTCGACGCAGTTGCCATTGGAGAGCAGCACCGGGCAGGCATCACGATCCGCCTCGATCCGCACCCGGAAGCGACTGAGCAGATCGGGCCGGTCGGGGTGGTAGGTGATGCGCCGGAATCCCTCCGCCTCGCACTGGGTCGTGAACAGTCCCCCGCTCACATAGAGGCCCTCCAGGGTGGTGTTGGCCTGGGGTTCGATCCGGACCCGGCTCGCGAGCCGGAACGGAAGCCCGGCCGGCCGGGGGATCACCAGCCGATCGGTATCAAGGCGATAGTCCCCGGGCTCCAGGGGCTGATCGTCGATGGCCAGGGCTTCCAGGCCGAGATCGACGCCCTTCAGCTCCAGGGGCACCGTGGCGGAGGTTTCCCGGGGATCGGTGGCCGACGCAGAGGCGGGATTCGGCTCGAACCAGAGCTCGGCGCTGACCAGGGCATGGTCGTCGAAGAGCTGCACCGTGAGGGAGGTGCGGGGAAGCAGGAAGGGAGCCGGTTGATAGTCGGCGAGACGAACGGCTGCCATGGAGGAAGGCGAAGGCATGGCGCGAAGGAAGGCTCAGCGACCGGAAAGCCGGCGGAGGTGCGATCGGGTTCTACTTCCAATCAGCCACGGGGTGGGGTGCTATTTCTTGCCGGGCGATTTCGATGTCTGGGCACTCATCGCCTTCTTCACCTGGGCCAGAACAGGATCGAATTCCTTTCTCCAGTCTGCCGGCAGATTCTTGCCGCAGATCCGCTCCACCCGCAGCACCGATTCAGCCACAGTGGCATTGATGATCTGCTGGCGGGTGAGATTGGCGGGCCCCCCGGCGATCTTGCCGCCGTGTTTGTCGGTGATCACGGAGGCCACCATCGAGACGCTGCTGTCGATGGCGGGCTTGAAGGCAACCTTGGAAGCGGCCAGGGCGCACATGTTGATGGCCGACATGGCCATGTAGGTATTGACCTCCTCGGGAGTGGCAGCCCTGGCGGCGGCCTGCTGGGCATGCGCCGGAGCCGTCAGCCCGAAAGCGAGGGGGAGCAGGAGCAGCGCCAGGGCTGATCGCTTGAGCAGGATGGCTTTCATGGCTGAAAGGAACTGGAGCGAGCCTAGGACAGCATCCTGCTGGCACCGGGGGACCGCCCCGCCCGTTCAGGGGTCATCGCCCAGGGGGTCCCCGGCCCCCTCGAGCCGGAATTCGTGATGGATCTCCGCGAGCGCAAGCTCGCCTTCGCTCCAGGAGTAAATGGAACGGGAGCGGTAATGATCCTGACCCACCAGCCGGATGTGCTCGAAGATGTCCCATTGCTGGTAATGGGATTCGAAGATCAGCTCGTGCTCGTCCACCTGGCGGATCTGGCTGCGGGTGGGAAAGCCGGTCAGGAAGCCACGACTGCGGCGCAGCTGATGACCGCAGAGGTAGGCCTCCATCATTCCCTCACGCACAAAATCGGGTCTGCGCTCGAAGAAGTCATATTCCTTGTCGGGCCACCAGGTGAATCGGTAGGCGGCTTCCCCCTCCACCGGTTCGTGGAACCCTTCCACCCGCAGCATCATGTCGAGCTGGAGCGCCTCGCCATCCGGGAAGAAGTAGAGGCGCCGGGAGCGCCACAAGCCCAGATTGCGGTTGAACCACCGGCGCAGGCTGCTGTCGAGCCGGATCCGGCCCTCCGGAGCGCCCCCCGAAGGGCGCGACGGGGTGGTCAGGGAGACCTTGCCTGGTGGCCTTCCGGACGTCATGGCGCTGCAGCCCCTGAAGGGAGTATGGCGCAATCCCTCCAGCCACCCCTGCCCGGTTGTGCTCGGCCAGGAAAACTCCATAAGGTGAAGCCACCTTCGCCATCCTCCGCCCGGTGCCCGCTGCAGGGGATGCCCATCACCCCACCACGCTGCTGAGCGAAGCCGGCAGCGACCCCCAGCGACGGCAGCCGCTCCGGCTTCTCCTGGTCGCCACCCGCCACCATCTCGCCACCGCCGATCTCCGCAGTCTGGTCGCTTCCCTTCGCAGCGAGGAGAAAGGCTTCGAGGTTTCTCTGGAAGTGGCCGATCCGGCCGAGCACCCGGAGCTGCTGGAACTGCATCGGCTGGTGGCCACTCCGGCCCTGGTCAAGCTGGCCCCTGCCCCCCGGCAGGTCTTCGCCGGCAACAGGATCTCCCAGCAGCTGCAGACCTGGTTGCCCCGCTGGAAGCAGATGGAGGTGGTGAGCCCCCTCGGCCTCAGCCTCCGGCCTGCGGAGAACGATGGCAGTCGTACCCAGCGGGAAGTGCAGCTGGAGGACCAGTTGCTCGTGCTGCGGCAGGAGAACGAAACCCTGATCGAGCGCCTGGGGGTGCAGGAACGGCTGCTGCGGATGGTGGCCCATGAACTGCGCACCCCCCTCACCGCCGCCAAGCTGGCCCTGCAGAGCCACGGCCTGGGGCAGATCGCGGAGTCCCGCTTCCGCGACGTGCTCGAGCGTCGCCTCGACGACATCGAGGAGCTCTCCCGGGATCTCCTGGAAGTGGGCACGACCCGCTGGGAGGCCCTCTTCAACCCCCAGCGGCTGGCCCTCGGGCAGGTGGCGGCCGAGGCCATCCTCGAGCTGGAGAAACTCTGGGTGGGTCGCCAGCTGGAACTGGTCACCGACATCCCCTCCGATCTGCCGGATGTGTTCGCCGACCAGCGGCGCATGCGCCAGGTCCTGCTCAACCTCCTGGAGAACGCCTTCAAGTTCACCCCCGAGGGGGGCACCGTGAACCTCACCCTCCTGCATCGCACCAACCAGTGGGTCCAGGTGAGCATCTGTGACAGCGGGCCGGGCATCCCCACCGGGGAGCAGGAGCGCATCTTCCAGGAACGGGTGCGGCTGCCCCAGACCTCCGGCACCACGTCGGGCTTCGGTGTGGGGCTCTCGGTCTGCCGGCGGATCGCCGAGGTCCACGGAGGCCGGATCTGGGTGGTGTCGGAGCCTGGCGAAGGGGCCTGCTTCAACTTCACCGTGCCGGTCTGGACGGGCCAGCAACCGCAGGCAATCTCTGCTTAGAGACCTTGCATCACCGCCGCGGAGCCGGGCTCGCGGCAGGCCCCCGGTTCCTTGACGAAGGGTCCCCCCGGCCCGTACGGTCACACTCGCAGCGCCGGTGGAGACCGGACCGATTGGTCGTCCCGATGACCTCTCCGGGCTGTGGCCTCGCCCCCATCGTCTAGAGGCCTAGGACACCTCCCTTTCACGGAGGCGACAGGGGTTCGAATCCCCTTGGGGGTACTGATTCCGGGCTGCCTGTCCCGAGGCTCCCCGGGGGGAGAGATCCATGCGGCATCAGCCGGTGGTCAGGATTGCTCAGCCCGCCGCTGGGCCTCGAGCTTCACGCCCCGGAGGTTGTTGGCGAGATCCTGCTGGAGCCTCTGCTCGATCAGGCCGATGGGCATGCCGGGCTTGCCCTGCACGGTGAGGTCGTAGAGGAGCCAGGAGCTCGTGGCATCGGTGCCCACTCTCCAGGCCCCTTCGAAGCAGCGGAAATCGCCTTCGCGCATGCGAAAGCTCAGGGTTCCCTGGCCCGGGTCCTCACAGAGCTCGAGTTCGACCCGGGCGGAGAAGCGCAGACCACAGAACTGCTGGGTTCCCACCTGCTCCACAGCCACCCGGTCGCCCTGCCGCCACAGCTGCCGGGAACTGGCCAGATTGGGGATGAAGCGGTGCAGCTGGTCGTAATCGGTGAGCACGGCCCAGAGCCATGCCGGGGAAAGGTTGACCCGGAGCTGGGCCGCCAGCCGGCGCACACCCTGGGGCAGCCGTTCCATCTCCTGCTGGATGGTGTCGAGGGCACAGCTGCCGGAGGTGACCTCCGGGAATCGGGCCGGCTGGGTCTGGGAGAGCGGATCGAGAAGCTGCGCCAAGAGAGTTGGGAGCTCGTTCAGGGCCGGAGGAAGGTCGGCGTCGGTGGACACCCGTGGGCGTGACCCGGGTCACCGTCGAAGACCAACCTAGCTGCACCTGCTGGGGAGCGGCGATGGTACCGGTGCCGGGAGCCAGGAAAACGTTCCCTATGATCTGCGCGTTTCGGGAATTGTGTGAGCGATGCGTGTTTCCACCGGTCGGGCCACCCAGAGCGACAGCCGCATGTTCACGGTGGTCATCGAGAGCTTCGGGGTGGGTCTGCAGCGCCGGGCCGAACGCCGGGTCACGATTCCCTTTGAACAACTGCAGTCCCTGATGCAGACCATTGCCCGGCGTGGTGGTCGGATCAGGGTGGTCAGCTCCGATGCGCTGCCCGAAACCTCTCCCAGCACCAGCGAAGCCACCGGGGCCCGTACCGCCCCACCGTCCCCGATCCCCAGCAAAGCGCCCGTGACCTCCGCCCCCAGCCATGCCGCCGTACCGGTGAATCTCTACAAGCCGAAGGATCCCTTCATCGGCAAGGTCACCGGCAACTACAGCCTGCTGAGCGACGGCGCCATCGGCCGGGTCAATCACATCACCTTCGATCTCTCCGGCGGCAACCTTCACTACGTGGAGGGCCAGAGCATCGGCATCATCCCCGACGGAGTGGATGGGGCCGGCAAACCCCACAAGCTGCGGCTCTACTCGATCGCCAGCACCCGCCACGGCGACGACCTCGCAGACAACACCGTCTCCCTCTGCGTGCGCCAGCTCCAGTACGAGAAGGACGGGGAGACCATCAACGGCGTCTGCTCCACCTTCCTCTGCGACATCGAGCCGGGGGCGGAGGTGAAGATCACAGGCCCGGTGGGCAAGGAGATGCTGCTTCCCCCCGATGAGGAAGCCAACATCATCATGCTGGCCACCGGCACCGGCATCGCACCGATGCGTGCCTATCTGCGTCGCATGTTCGAGACCGGCGAGCAGGAAAAGAATCCGGACTACAAGTTCCGGGGCAAGGCCTGGCTGTTCATGGGCGTTCCCAAGACAGCCAACCTCCTGTACGAGGAGGATTTCCAGCGCTATCTCAGCGAGTATCCGGATAACTTCCGCTACACCAAGGCGATCAGCCGCGAACAGGAGAATGCCAAGGGAGGCCGGATGTACATCCAGGACCGGGTGCTCGAGCACGCCGACGAGATCTTCGCCCTGATCGAGGATCCCAGGACCCACGTCTACATGTGCGGTCTGCGCGGCATGGAACCCGGCATCGACGAGGCCATGACCGCCGCCGCAGCGGCCAAGGGTCTGGACTGGGCCGAACTCCGTCCCCAGCTCAAGAAGGCCGACCGCTGGCACGTGGAAACCTACTGACCTTCCCAGGCGGGACCCATCAGTGATCCCACACAGAGCTGGCGGATCGCTGACCCTGGGCAGCCGGATCGGACCGGACCCGTTAAACCAGAGGGACCGACCTCGATTCCATGACCACCATCCTCACCAATCCTCTGCGGGTGGGGCTTCGGCAGGAGCGGGTGATCACGCCCCAGTGCATCGTGATCTTCGGGGCCAGTGGGGACCTCACCCACCGCAAGCTGGTTCCGGCGCTGTTCGAACTGTTCCGTCAACGGCGCCTGCCCAGTGAATTCGCGGTCCTGGGCTGCGCCCGCCGCCCCTGGAGCGACGAGGAATTCCGCAGCCGCATGGCCCAGGCCCTCGCCGACGAGGTGCGTGAGCACCCCACCGCCTGGGAGCACTTCTCCCAGGGACTGTTCTACGAACCGGTGGATCTGCAGCAGGAGGAACACCTCGTGCGCCTTGGTCAGCGGCTGGATGCCATCGACCGTCTGCGCGCCACCCGGGGGAATCGCACCTTCTATCTCTCCGTCTCACCGGAGTTCTACGGAAGCGGTTGTCGTGCCCTGGCGGCCGCCGGGCTTCTGGAGGATGCCAGCCGCAGTCGGGTGGTGATCGAGAAACCCTTCGGCCGCGACTATGGAAGCGCCCAGGCCCTCAACCGCATCGTTCAGGGGTGCGTGAAGGAAAGCCAGGTCTTCCGCATCGACCATTACCTGGGCAAGGAGACCGTTCAGAACATTCTGGTGCTGCGCTTCGCCAACACCATCTTCGAGCCGATCTGGAACCGCAATTACATCGCCAATGTGCAGATCACGGCTGCCGAAACCGTGGGGGTGGAGGAACGGGCCGGCTACTACGAGCACTCCGGCGCCCTGCGCGACATGGTGCAGAACCACCTCACCCAGATGCTGGCCCTCACCACCATGGAACCCCCCGGGCGCTTCGACCCGGAGGCGATCCGCAACGAAAAGGCCAAGGTGCTCCAGTCCGCCCATCTGGCCAATGAGAACGAAGCCTGGAAATGCTGTGTGCGTGGCCAGTACGGTCCCGGAGGCACCAGCGCCAACCCCCTTCCCGGCTACCGGCAGGAACCGGGGGTGAATCCGAACAGCACCACCGAAACCTATGTGGCCATGAAGCTGTTCATCAACAACTGGCGCTGGCAGGGTGTGCCCTTCTATCTGCGCACCGGCAAGCGGCTGGCCAAGCGTCTCAGCGAGGTGGTGCTCACCTTCCGGGAGGCGCCGGTGCATCTCTTCGATGCCGCCGGGGGCGCCCCCACCCCCAACCAGCTGATCCTGCGCATCCAGCCCGACGAGGGGGCGGAGTTCAAGTTCGAGGTGAAGGCGCCCGGTTCCGGGATGCGCAGCCGACCGGTGGACATGGCCTTCTCCTACGACGATTCCTTCGGTGAACCCTCCGATGAGGGCTACGTGCGCCTCCTGGCCGACGCCATGCTCGGAGACCCCACCCTGTTCACCCGCAGCGACGAAGTGGAGGCCGCCTGGCGCCTTTACACCCCATTGCTCGAGCTGATCGAGGAATCCCCCTGGCAGTTGCCGGTGCATCCCTACGAAGCCCGTACCTGGGGGCCCTCCGCAGCCGACAACCTGCTGGCCGACGACGGCCTGATCTGGCGCCGCCCCTGAGCGCCCACCCCGCATCCACACCACCGCCGCCGCCCCATGTCCGCCCAGCTCACCCTTCAGGCCCCCCTGGAACTTCCCCCCGCGGAGGTCAGCCCCTACCTCTCCCGGCTCTGGACCCATGATCTGGAGGGCTCCACCGGCGCTGCCACCTTCACGCTGGTGGTGTGGGATCCGGCCTGGCTGGAGCAGCAGCTGGTGCGCTCCGGCCGGGTGGACGGCCCGATCATGGGGCTGCTGGGGGAGGACCTGCTGGAGGCCGCCCGCCATGCCGTGGCGGATACCGACCTGGCCCCCAGCACCGCACCGATGGATCCCCGGCTGGCCTGGTCCCTGGGCCAGCTTCCCGGCGATCACAGGAGCCAGGACCTGCGCGGCCGGTTCGTGGAGGGCGCCATCAGTGCCCTCATGCCCCGACGCCTGATCACCCTGGCGCCCACCCTCGACCCCTCCCTGCCCCTGGAAACCCTGGTGGCCGCCTATTGCCCCCTCCCCGAGGAGGGGGGTGCCGGAAACGCCTGTGGCGACGTGGTGGTTCTGCGTGGCGGCATGGGATCCCTGCGGCAGGGACTCGATCTGATCCCCTCGCTGGTGGCCGATGACATGCCCTGCTGGGTGTGGTGGAACAGCAGCCTGGATGAACCTCCGGAGATGCTCGAGGCCCTGGCTCCGATCCCCCGCCGTCTGGTGATCGACACCTCCCTCGGCCAGCCACGCCGCTGCCTCGACCAGCTGGTGAGCCGGATCGAGGCGGGCCAGGCCGTGAACGATCTCAACTGGCTGCGCCTGCGCAGCTGGCATGAGTCCCTGGCGATGGTCTTCGATCCGCCCTCGCGTCGCGATGCCCTGGGCCACGTGGTGCAGCTCGACATCGACGTGGAGGGGGACCACCCGGTGAAGGGTCTGCTCCTGGCCGCCTGGATCGCCGACCGGCTGGGATGGCACCTGGTCACCAGCTACCGGGTCGATGCCGATGGAGCGGGAACGGGCATCGCTGCCGAGTTCGAGCGCACCGATGGTGCCACGGTGCGTTTCCGTCTGATGCCGGTACCCGTCGGGGTGCCCAAGACCCACCCCGGGGCGATCGTGGGACTGCGGCTGATCTGCGAACCCCTCCAGCGCTCCCCCCTCTGTGTGATCCTCTGCTCGGAATCGGGAGGCTGCATGCGTCTCGAATCGGGGGGGATGGCCAGCATGGAACTGGCCGAGGAGGTGGTGCCCCTGCCCGAGGAAAGCGAGGAGAGGGAGATGGCCCGGCTGCTCTCCGGTGGCCACGATTCCACCAACCCGCTGCTGGCGTCCGCCGCACCGATCGCCTCCCGCCTCCTGCCAGGCTGAGTTCCACCTTCCTCCCCTTCCGCCGGCATGAGCTGCCTGATCGCGGCCCCGTGCAGCGGCAGCGGCAAGACCCTGCTGACCCTCTGCCTGGCCGCCGTGGCCAGACAGAGGGGCGAGACCCTTCAGCCCTTCAAGGTGGGGCCCGACTACCTGGATCCCCAGCTGCTCACGGCCGTGGCCGGCAGGGCCTGTCGCAACCTCGACCCCCTGCTCTGCGGCGAGGAGTGGGTGCGCCGCTGCTTCCACTGGCATGGCTGCGGCGCCCAGCGGGTGCTGGTGGAAGGAGTGATGGGGCTCTTCGACGGACGGGGGCCGGGCAGCGAGGGCAGCTCCGCGGCGGTGGCGGCCCTGCTGGACCTGCCGGTGGTGCTGGTGGTGGAAGCCTCCCGTCAGGCGGGATCCCTCGCCGCCCTGGTGCGGGGATTCCGGGATCACGGACCGCCCTCGGTCCGTCTCGCCGGGGTGGTGCTCAACAGGGTGGCAAGCCCAAGGCACCGGGCCCTGCTGGGGGAGGCCCTGGCCTCCCTCGGCGTGCCCCTGCTGGGGGCCCTTCCGCCCCATCCCAGCCTGGAGCTTCCCTCCAGGCATCTGGGGCTGCTCCCCCCCGGGGAACTGGAGGACCTCTCCGAACGGCAACGGGTCTGGGCAGCTCTGGCCGAGGAGCACCTCGACCTGGAGAGGATCTGGCCCCTGCTCACCCCGCCGGCAGCGCAGCCGGGCCGGGGCGATCCGATCGAATGGGTCCTGGCAAAGGAAGCGCAGAGCAGGCCGGAGCAGCGCAGGCCGGGGCAATCGGGACCCCCTCGAGGCCTACGCCATCCCGTGGCGATCGCCAGCGATGCCGCCTTCCACTTCCGCTATCCGGAAATGGAGGAGATCCTCGTCGAGCTGGGGCTGGAGACCCGGCCCTGGAGCCCCCTGGCCGATGAACCTCTGCCGGCGGGATGCCGGGCCGTGCTGCTGCCGGGGGGGTATCCCGAACTGCACGCAGCCCGGCTGGCGGCCAGCGGCCGCAGCCTGGCCCAGCTCCGACAGGCGGCGGCGATGGGGCTGCCGATCGTGGCCGAATGCGGGGGCCTGCTCGTGCTGGGGGAGAGCCTCGCCGACCAGCGGGGGGAGGTGCACTCCATGGCCGGCCTTCTTCCCTTCCGTGCCGGCAGGGGTGACCTGAGCCTGGGCTACCGCAGCGCCGAGGTGGTGCGCAACGGGATGCTGGTGCGCCGCGGCGAACGCCTGAGCGGCCATGAATTCCATCGCTGGCAACTCACGGCAGAGGGGGAAACCTCCATGGCGACGGCAGCGGGGTTGTGGCAGCTTGAGGGCTGGGGCGTGCCACGGAACCTCGAAGGATGGAGCACGACGAACCTGCACGCGAGCTGGCTGCACCTCCACTGGGCAGGATGCCCGGAGATTCCCCGCAGATTGGCCGTCGCGGCCGGAAACGCGGCGCCTCTGCCGACCAGCGCTGGCGTCTGACGGTCCGCGGCAGGGTGCAGGGGGTGGGCTACCGGGCCGCCTGTCACCGTCGGGCCAGCGAACTGGGCCTGGGGGGCTGGGTGCGCAATCACCCCGATGGTTCGGTGGAGCTGGAGGCGGAAGGCCCTCCCCAGCAACTCAGCGAACTGGAGGTCTGGTGTCGGCAGGGGCCGCAGCACGCCGAGGTGAAGGGGGTGAGCAGAACCCCGGTTCCCCCCGCAGGAAGCGACCGGTTCGAGATTCTCCGGTGAGGGAGATCGCCCCGCCAGGTCTGTGTCTCAACCGGGCCTGTCGGAGCTGGTGTTGGCGGCAGCTTCGGTGATGCCGCGGAGATAGTCCGCGTCCTGGATGACGTCGTAACCCGGAGGAGAGTGACCTGCGCCCGGGTGGAGGCCATCGGAGGCATCTTCTCCCTTGGTGCGCTTCAGCAGGGGTTTCACCTTTGCCAGGGAGCGCTCGCGCAGCGTGTTCCTGCCCAGGACTGCGCTGGCGATGGCCAGCAGCACCGCCATGAGACTGACCAGCAGAAAGATCAGCTCGAGCGGGTGGGAAACCGGCAGGATTTCCCGCACGAGGGGCGGCAGAGGGGACTCGCCGGAGGCACTCCCTGGCTCTGCCATCCCTTCGACCATCCTTAAGGTTGCCTGATCGTACGGGAAGAGCTGGCTGAGCGCGGGCAAGGTCAGACCTCCTCACAATCCATTGCGGGGGCGGATGGATCACCCGATCGGTTCGATGATCGAATCCGGGTGCGCTCCTCCCCCCGGGGGTTCCTCCTCCCGCAACCACTGCTCCCAGTGGCGGCGATCCAGGGGAGAACCGGGCCGCCCCACCAGGGAGACCGTCTGGCTGGCACGGCTGACGGCCACATAGACCAGCTGGCGCCGCAGGGCATCCTCCCGGGGCCAGAAGACATCGGCATCCACGAACACGTCCCCGAAGGTGCTCCCCTGACTGCGGTGGACGGTGAGCACCGCAGCCGGCCCCAGGGAGGCGAAGGCATCGCGCACATGGAAGAAACGACGCCACAGCGGGCGACCTTCCTGCTTCCCCGCCGCCAGAGCCATCCGGCGCAGCTCCTGCAGCACCCCATCGAGCGCCCCGCGGGCCGCCGAGCCGATCGGGGGCAACAGCCGCAGGCTGAGGCGGGCCTCCCCCGTGTGCACAGAGGCGATCAGGGTCTCGATCACCGGCGAGTCCAGGCTCGCCCCTGGGAAGGATCCGGCCAGGGCAGCCACGCCGAATTCGCTCAGGTCACAGCGTTCCGGGGTGACGTCGTCCACCACCAGCTCCCGGTTCGAACCGAGCACCATGTCGGGTTCTTCGGCGGCCGCCTCTCCCTCGCGACAGGCGGGCGCCATCACCGCGGTGCGGGTGATCAGCACCTCCCCCGGCAGCACCGGCAGCTGGTCGGCCATCGCGCCGTGCAGGGCCCGACGGGCGATCGGCACGAGCCGCTCCAGGGACCGGTTGGTGTAGCAGAGAATCCGGGCGAGGTCGGGGTTGTCCGTTTCGGCGCTGCGGCGCAGGGCCGCCTGCGCCGCCGCCAGCCACTCGCTGCGCTCGAGCACCGCCACCATGCCCCGGTCCGTGCGCACCGTCGGCAGGAGGGGCGGCTGGCGACAGGGCAGGTCCCCTTCCCGCAGACCCGAGGCGAGCCGCAGCACGGGACCCTGATGACGCACGACATGGGTGAGCGCGGTGCGACGGGCCCGGACCAGGGCGAACACAGGGCTCGCCTCCTCTCCCACCGGGGGCAACTGGGCCGGATCCCCAACGAACACCAGCCGCGTGCGGAAGGGATGGGCGCAACGCAGCACGATCTCCAGCAGGGCACTGTCGACCATGGAGGCCTCGTCGATCAGCACCAGGTCCAGATGCTCGAGGGAATGGGCGGTCTGGGAGGTCTCCTCGCAGCGCTCCCTCTCCCGCTCGCGGCGCAGCTTCAGCCGCAGCAGGCGATGGAGGGTGGAGGGATACCAGGTGGGCCTCAGGCCCACCATCTGGAGGTGCTGCCGCAGCACCCCCACTGCCTTGTGGGTGGGAGCCACCACGGTCCAGCAGAGGCCCGCTTCCTCGGCCAGGGCAAGGAAGCGCATCGAAAGGAAGGTCTTGCCGGTGCCCGCATAGCCGGCCAGCACGAAGGGGGAGCCATCGCCGCCGTCCGCCAGCCAGTCGGCGAAGAGGGTTGCGGCGGTCTGCTGGTCGGTGGTGAGCAGGCTCACCCGAAGCTGTGGCGGATCGCTTCGGCCAGTTCCAGGGGAGAGCCGACCAGGGCCAGTCCCGGCAGGGCGATGGCGGGTCCGATCAGGCTGCCGGCAAGCACTTCGAGCCGGGTGTGGCCGAGGTTCTCCTTCAACGGCTTCCCTCCCGGGTTGCCTCCCTCCCCGCCTTCCCAGAGCTCGCCGGAAAGTTCGTTCACCCGGCCGGCGGTGAGGCCCGCAGCACGGCGGACGCCACTGGCGTCATAGAGAACGATGAAGGAGAGGGCGGCCGCCAGGGCGAACAGGGGATCGGAGAAGCCCAGCTGCCAGCCGATCGCGGCCGTGGTGCCGGTCATCAACGCGGAATGGCTGGAGGGCATGCCACCGGTCTCGAACAGCACCCCAGGGCGCCAGCGCCGGTGCAGCACCAGCTCCACCAGGACCTTGGAGAGCTGGGCCACGCCACAGGCGGCAAGCCCCCAGGCCAGGACACCGTTCTCGAGGAAGGAGTCCAGCATGGCGGCGTCATGGGGCTGGGGTGTCAACAGAGCGGTGATCACCGGACTCATCGGTCCCGGCTCGTGATGAAGTCGGCCAGGGCCAGCAGGGGCGCCGCCCGCTCCTTCCAGGGGACGAGCACCCCTTTGGCTTCCGAAACGAGGGCCTCGGCCCGACGGCGCGATTCCTCCAGACCGAGAAGCTTGGGATAGGTGCCCTTGTCGGCGGCCAGATCCTTGCCTGCGGTCTTGCCCAGCACCTCGCTGCTGGCGGTCACATCGAGGATGTCGTCGATGATCTGGAACGCCAGACCGATGCCGCGGGCATAGGTGCGCAGGGCCTCGATGAGCGGCGTGGGGGCACCGGCGATCAGGGCGCCGCTCAGCACGCAGGCCCGCAGCAGGGCAGCGGTCTTGTGGAGGTGGATGTATTCGAGGGTGTCGAGATCCACCTCCTTCCCCTCGCACTCCAGGTCCACCACCTGTCCGCCCACCAGGCCGGGAGCACCGGCGGCCAGGGAAAGTTCCCCCACCACGGCCAGGAGCCGATCGGCGGGAACGCCGGGACTGCGCAGCGCCACCATCTCGAAGGCACGGGTGAGCAGGGCATCACCGGCAAGGATGGCGTTGGCCTCTCCATAGACCTTGTGGTTGGTGGGTCGTCCGCGACGGAGGTCGTCGTTGTCCATGGCGGGCAGGTCGTCATGGATCAGGGACATGGTGTGGATCATCTCCAGGGCCACCGCCGTGGGCAGGGCCAGGGCCGGATCCCCTCCCGCCAGCTCACAGGCCGCCAGGCAGAGAATGGGGCGGAGCCGCTTGCCGCCGGCCAGAAGCGAGTAGCGCATGGCCTCCCGGAGGGCCTCCGGGCGCTCGGGCCCGAGGGCGGCATCGAGGGCCTCCTCCACCCTGGAGAGGGCAACCTCCTGATAGGCGGCGAAGTCGAAGCCGGTGCTCACCGCCGCGGTCATGGGCTGTCGGGTTCTGCAGCGGATTCTCTCATCCGCATCGGGGCCCGAGGGTCCCTCCGTGAGGTTCCGATGGTTTTGCGCCGGCAGCGGTGGCCCGGGGACCGGGGGGCCGGTGGTCAGCTCGATCAGCCGTGGAACGTGGCCACATCTCCGGGCTTGCGCAGCATCTTGTCCACTTCATCGAGATGGAGCTCCTCGAGAACGATCATCTCGCGGGCATATTCCTCCATCAGTACGGAATGATTCTCAGCGAGGGAAAGCAGCGCGTAATAGGATTCAAGTGCTTCCTTCTCATGCTCCAGACTTTCTCTGAGGATGTCGCCGATATCGTGCTTCTGGGTTTCCAGCAGCGATCCGATCCGCAGGGATGGATGCCCCCCCAGGAGCGTGACCATCTCCCCCGCTTTGTGGGCATGGGTAAGGCCCTCCTCCGCATTGCCCTTCAGCCAGGAAACGATGGGAATGCGGTTGTATCCATAGACCATCAAGGAGTAGTGGGTGTATTTCACGACTCCTGCCAGTTCCAGCTCCAGGATTCGATTGAGCGCCTGGATCATGGCTTCCCTGACGGGGGCATCGATCGCGGTCCTGGCATTGCTGGCGTCCATGGCCATAGCCTCTCTGCGGTGATTCGATCGAATCCCGATCCTAGATGTGGCAGCAGATGAGCGGCCCAAGTGAAGGACTGATCGTTACGTCCGCGCCGGCGCAGCTCCGATCAGAATTCCCGCCCATCGACCACGACCCGCAACGCATCACCAACCACCTCCTGAAGCCTCCCCCGCCCGCCGGTGCTGGGTTGGCCGCCCTGCTTCCTGCCATGGCGAGATGCCCGCATCGCCCTTACCCTGATCGTGCGCGTGAGGCGTGCCGCCGGTGATGCTCCAGAGGATTCCTGCAGGGCTGGGGATCACGGCGCTGCTCCTGGTGGTCCCCTGCCGGGCTGAGCCCCTGCCGGCGGCACCGCCACCCCCCTCGTCTTCCTCGGCCTCCGGAGCCGAGCTGCTGGGACCGATCCGGCTCGATGAGTCGGCGCGCCGCAGCAGATCCGCCGACATCCCCGTGACCCTGGGGAACGTGAAGCCATCGGCCCGGGATGGGGCACCGGCCCGGTATCGGGTGGAGGAGGGGGTGGTCTTCGAGCCCCAGCTCCAGGAGGATCCCTCCAGCAGGCTCGAGTTCAAGGGAATGTTCCGCATGGACCTGAAGCAGTAGCCGGGCGGAAGCGATCCGGGCTCCCGTTGCCCATCCAGTACACACGTACTATCCTGAAAGGGTTGCACCAGCGCGACCCATGGCACCCGGACAGATCGACCCCGCCGTCGAGCCCCTCCGCAGGGCAAGCCCCCACCGTTACCGCGAGGCCCGCCCCGGCCACCTGGCCGTGGTGGCCATGGCGGGGCGCCCCTGGTTCATCGGCCGCGTCTGTTCCGTCAGCTGCCGTCCACCGCGGGCCGCCCATCCCTTCGTGCAGGTGATCAACGTCGATACCGGCGAAACCCAGCGCATCCCCGCCCCATGGATCGTGGAACTGATGAGCGAGTGTGGCCTGGCCCGCCGCTGATCGCGGATTCGGGAGCGAAACGGGATCGGAGGGCCTGAACGCTGCACGGCAAGGATTCACCCGTGCTGTTCAGCCCTGTTCCGCCAACAGGGAAAAGGACTTTCTCAGACCATCGATCACCATCTGGCTGGCGATGGCCGCC
Organism: uncultured cyanobacterium; assembly: GCA_963847745.1. Classification (GTDB taxonomy): domain Bacteria; phylum Cyanobacteriota; class Cyanobacteriia; order PCC-6307; family Cyanobiaceae; genus Cyanobium. The sequence continues at coordinate 101,036 of CAWKAW010000023.1, forward strand.
ACCACAAGGCCCATCACCTGGGTGGAGATCTGCATCCCGGATGGGCCAAGCAGACGCCCGAGGGCCGGGGCAAACCAGAAGACCAGACCCATCATCACGCTGAGCAGCAGGCAGGCGATGGAGAAGGCCAGCAATCCCTGGGAACCAGCGGTATTGGCATGGGAATTGACCAACAGGGCGGTCAACACTCCCGGCCCCGCGGTGATCGGAATGGCGAGGGGAACGACAGCGGGTGAGTTTTTCGTCTGTGCCTTCTCAACGTTGAGGGTGTTCGATTCGTTTTTCGGCGTCGTTCCTGCCTTGCTGTGCAGCATGGAAAGGCCGATCCCAAACAGAACAATTCCACCTGCGATGGAAAACGCTCCGATGCTGATACCGAAGGCTGTGAGGATCGGACCCCCAAGCCATATCGTACTGATCATGATCACAGCGATCGCCAGAGCTGCCTGCCTGGCGATCTGCTTCTGTTCCTCTCGGCTGCGTCCCGCTGTGAGAGCCAGAAACAGGGCAAAGTCTGCCAGCGGATTCAGCAACGCCACCATGGACGTGACGAAACGAACCATCACGTGGTGAGGGATGATGGGTTCCACCATGGGCCAGCGATCAACGACTCACGATACGGGGGTTCAGATTTCCAGCAACTGGATGCGGTAGAGCACCTCTTCCAGTGCATCGGCCGCCATCACTGCGGCAAAGCGCTGGGGGCTATCCGTTGTGCAGCAGGAGGTCACCGGCGTGAGCAGCGTCCAGGGCCGGGGGTGACAGAACTGCACCACGCTCAGGCGCTCGCCGCTCCACCCCTGGGGCGCCGCCACCCGATGCCAGCCCACGGGGATCACCCCGTTGCTGAGCCGCTCCAGCATCAGCCCGCTGTTGATGATCACCCGACCCGGCGGCGGCACCGCGTCGACCCAGCGCCCTGCCACGGCCACCTGCAGCCCAGGGGCCGTCGCCCTGGGAAGGGCCGTGATCAGGTTGATGTCGCCGTGGGGCGCCGACCACAGATGACCCTCGCCTGGAGCCTGGGCCATGGGCGGATAACGGATGGCGCGGGTGAGGGTGGGGGCCTCGCTCACCATCTCCTCGAAGAAGGATTCAGCGCAGCCGAGACCCAGGGCGATCACCCTGAGGAAGCGCCGCTGCAGGTCGGCAATGGCCCCATGAAATGTACCCAGCACCTCCGTGATGCCGGGCACCACCTCCTCCGGCAGCAGGGGCTCCGGGTAGAGCAGGGGATAGCGGCGCCGCAGGGGATGGCCGGCCGGGATCGGGGCAGACCAGTTGAGCATCTCCTTCCAGTCGGCCCGTTCGCTGCCAGCCGCCGTTTCCACCAGTGGCCCGGTGTATCCCGTCTGGCCGCTGGCCCCCGGAGCCACGAACCGCTGCTTGGCGGCCGGCTCCAGGGCGAAGAAGCGCTCCAGCATTGCGTAGGCCGTGTCGAGCAGATCCTCGGAAAGATCGCTGCTCGTGTACACGAACCCCGTGGCCAGGCTGCGGCGCACCCCATCCACCACCGCCTCACGCCTGGTCTGATCGCCCCGCTCGAAGGCGATCAGGTCAACGTCGAGAATGTCTGATTCCATGGGCGATGGCGCCACCGTGCCGTTCAGGATTGTGGGGCAGTTGTTGCAGAGAAAAAAAGCTAGGGTACGGGCCAAGGCTCCCGTTCACTGCTGCATGAGCACCCCCGAGGCCCCTCGCCCCCCCCTTCCACCATTCAACGCTGAAACCGCGGCCCGGAAGGTGCGAATGGCGGAAGATGCCTGGAACACCAGGGACCCCCAACGGGTTTCCCTTGCCTATTCACCGGAGAGCACCTGGCGAAACCGGGCGGAATTCGTCTCCGGTCGTGCCGCCATCGTGGACTTTCTTGTGCGGAAATGGGCCCGGGAACTGGACTACCGACTCATCAAGGAATGTTGGGCCTACACCGACAATCGCATCGCCGTTCGCTTTGCCTATGAATGGCACGATGATTCCGGCCATTGGTACCGATCCTACGGAAACGAGAACTGGGAGTTCGACGAGCAGGGGTTCATGAGGCTCCGCATCGCCAGCATCAATGACCTCCCCATTTCCGAAAGCGAGCGCAAGTACCACTGGCCCCTCGGCCCGCGTCCGCTCGAGCATCCCGGGCTTTCCGATCTCGGACTCTGAAAAGGGACGACCCCTTCCGCCGGCAGAGCCTTTCAGGTGTGATCCAGCAGACCCCGCCGGAACCGGTCGCTGAGATCCTCCCCCACCAGGGTGAGCAGGGCGTAGACAGCCAGCAGGGCGAGAAGCTGGTCCCAGGCGAAGGAACTCAGGCTCTCCATCAGCTGGCTGCCGAGCCCGGTGGCGCCCACCAGCCCCACCACCACCGTTTCGCGCAGCATCACATCGCTCCGGTAGGCGCCATAGGCCAGGTAGGAAGCGGCCAGGGGGCTGAAACGGCCGTAGAGCAGAGCCAGGCGGGGGCCAGTGCCGCCACAGATCAGGGCCTGCTCCGTGGCGGGAGGGGTCTCCTGGAGGGCCTCGCTCAGCAGCCGGCCCAGGATGCCGAGGTTGTGAAAGCCCAGGGCCAGGGCCGCCGTGATCACCCCCGGCTGCAGCACGAACAGCAGCAGCAGGGCGGTGAGAGGGGGAGGCCACAGCCTGCCCAGCAGCCAGCTGCAGCGCACCAGCTTCCGCCCCCAGGGCCAGGGTGCACTGAGCAGCAGCTGCAGGGGCGCCAGTCCCACCGCCAGAGCAGCGGAGATCAGGGTGAGCCCCAGGGTGCCCCCCACCAGCCGGGGCCAGGGCAGGGCCAGAACGCTGTCCCAGCTCCCGGTTCCCATGGCCGGCAGGGGGCGGGTCTGCAGCAGCGTCAGCGGGTCCACCCCCAGGCCCCGTGCCAGCAGCAGCAGCACGGGCAGAAGGGCGACCAGGCCGACCAGCAGTTCCCGGCCGTTCCTGCCCAGGGCGCCCCGGCCGGCGGCGAGGCCGAGCCGCCGCGGCACCAGCCAGCGCCGCCGCAGCCGGCCCAGGGCGGACTCCAGGATGACCATCACCGCCAGCAGGGCCCAGAGGCCCGTCCAGAGTTCCCGGAACTCCAGCGACTGCAGGCTGAGGCGGAGGTCGGTTCCCAGCCCTCCCAGCCCGAACACCCCCAGCAGGGTGGCGCTGCGCAGGGCACATTCCAGCCGATAGCCGCCGTAGCTGATCACCCCCGGCACCAGGGCCGGTCCGAGGGAGGTGAGCAGGGCCGCCGGGGCAGGGGCACCTCCGGCCCGCAGGGCATCGAGGCCCCCTGTGGGCAGGGCATCGAGCTGGTCGCTCACCACCCGGGCGATCAGGGCGCCATAGGGAATCGTGATCGCCAGCACCGCCACTGCCGGCTGCAGCCCCACCAGCTGCAGCAGCAGCAGACCCCAGATCAGTTCATGGATCGCACGGGGCAGGGCCAGCAGGTGCCGGATTCCAACAGCCGGCCAGGGAGTGCCGGAGATGGTGCTCCAGAGGGTGCGGGAACTGGCCAGACCCAGGGCCAGGCCCAGCGCCAGGCTGGTGGCCCAGCCCAGCAGGGCGATGGCCACGGTCACGGCCAGGCCGCGACCGACGGAATGCAGCACGACCGGATCCAGGGAGGGCGTGAAGGCGGCCGCAGCGAAGCGCACGATCCACTCCCAGCCGCCGCCGTGAACCAGGGGCGGCAGGACCAGCAGCAGGGGCACCACCACCAGGGCCGGCGCGAGCATCAGCAGGGGTGGTGCCGGCCTCACGGGGTCCCGCCTGCGTAGAGCTCCCGCAGCAGACCCGCAGGCACCGTGCCGGCGGCACGATCGAAGACCAGCCGCCCTTCGCGCAGGCCGATCGCCCGGTCGAAGCCTTCCAGCAGCTCGGGCCGGTGCAGGCTCATCAGCAGGGCCCGGCGTGGCCCTCCGGGTCTCTCCTCCACCTGGCGCAGCAACAGGGCCAGCAGCTCCGCCGCCAGCCGGGGATCGAGACCGGTGAGCGGTTCGTCGGCCAGCAGCAGGACGGGGTCCTGGCGCAGCAGCCGGGCGATCGCCACCCGCTGGCGCTGGCCACCGGAAAGGGCCGCCACGGGCTGTTCCAGCAGGCCCGGCTCCAGATCCAGCTGCCGCAGAGCCACCGCGCAGGCCTCGGTCTCCAGGGGCACCAGCAGATTGAGCAGGGCCCGGGGCCAGCCCCACACCGCCAGACGGGCGGCGTTGAGGTTCTGCTGCACGCTGAGCTCCTCGATCAGGCGCAGGTCCTGCCAGAGGGTGCCGATACGGGCCTGCTGCCGGCGCCGCGCCCGGCGGGAGCGCGCCGGCGGCAGACCTTCCCAGAACACCTGGCCGGCCTGGGGTTCCAGCAGGCCGTTGGCCACGGAGAGGAGGGTGCTCTTGCCGGCGCCGCTGGGCCCGAGCAAGGCCACCCGTTCTCCGGCCTCGAGGCGCAGGGAGACATCCTCAAGGCGGGGCTGGTGGCGGCCGGGCACCTGGATCGCGCGCAGATCGAGAAGGGCCGTCATCGCGGGGCGGCAGGGGCAACAGGGGCCAGGCCCTGTCTACCGGATGGGATGCCGCCGGCCGATCAGCGGATCTTGCCGATCTGGCGGCCCACCTGCTCGATGCTGGCGTAGGCGCCGGCATCGGCATCGGTGAACCGCTGGGCACCGAACAGGTCCAGGATCTGGCGCTGCTCGGGATCCTGCGGATTCCAGCTCAGGATCGCCTTCCTCAGCTTTGCCGTGAAGCCCGCTCCGAAACGGGCATCGAGGTCGGGCTGGGCAATCCAGTGGTAATCGGGATAGGCAGGGCTGCGCCAGAGGGCGATCACCTTCGCCGGATCGGCCTTGCCTTCGTGGAGGCTGGTCAGCCACACCTGCTCGTTCACCACACCGGCCTCGTAGGCGCCGCTCTGAACCAGGGCGATGGTGGCATCGTGACTGGTGCTGAAACCGGGAGCGCCACCCCGGAAATCACTGGGCTTGACGCCGGCCTTGGCGAGAAAGAACTGGGGCATCAGCCGGCCGGAGGTGGAGTTCTCCGACCCGAAGCTGAACCGTCTGCCCTTCAGCTCCCGAAGACCCTCGATCGAGTCGAAGGGCTTGAGGCCGCTGGCGGGATTGGCGATGAAGATGCTGTGGAAATCGGCATCGATGTCCCGCTGGGCGAGCACCTCGGCACCGGGTTTCTGCAGCCGGGCCTGCACCCCGGTGAGCCCCCCGAACCACACCAGATCGAGATCACCGGTGCGGAAGGCGCTCACGGCCGCGGTGTAATCCACCACGGGCACGTACCGCACCTTCACCCCCAGCTGGGCGGAGAGTTCATCGGCCACGAGCGGGTAGAGGCGGTTCAGCTTCTCGGGCTTCTGGTCCGGGATGGCGCCGATGCGCAGCACCTGCTGCGTCTGGCTCTGCCGCTCCGACAGCTGCTGCTCCCGGGCGGAAGGGGTCTGACAGGCAACCAGCAGCGGCAGCAGCAGCAGCGGCAGGCCGAGGAGAAAGGAGCTGGCACGTACCCGGATCTTCATCGGCGAGGGCTGGGACGGGGGGAATCGGGAAATCCTGCCTGGAGGGCGTTCGCCAGCGGCTGCGGCCCGGCTGCATCACCATGGCAGTCGTCGTTCACCGCCAGCGTTCCCTGACCATGGTGATGCAGAGCCCCATCACCGAGTTCCTGGCCCGCCGGGGGGTGCTGCTGGACGTGCGCAGCCCGGGCGAGTTCCTTCAGGGACACATCCCTGGCGCCCGCAACCTGCCCCTGTTCAGCGACGAGGAACGGGCCGAGGTGGGCACCCTCTACCGGCAGCAGGGGCGACAGGCAGCCGTGCTGCGAGGCCTCGCCCTGGTGGGGCCCCGCATGGAGGCGATGGCCACCGAACTGGCGGCCTGGAGTGCGTCCTGTCCCCATCTGCCGCTGCGGCTCAGCTGCTGGCGCGGCGGCATGCGGTCAGCCAGCGTGGCCTGGCTGGCGGAACGCCTCGATCTGCCGGTGGTGGTGCTGGAGGGCGGTTACAAGGCCTATCGACGCTGGGTGCTGGACCAGTGCGAGCGGCCCTGGCCCCTGCGGCTGCTGGGGGGTCGCACGGGGTGCGGCAAGACGGAACTGCTGCTGGCCCTGAGGGATCTGGGCGCCGCCGTGATCGATCTGGAGGGGCTGGCCCACCACCGCGGCAGCAGCTTCGGCGGCCTCGGCCAGCCCCCCCAGCCCAGCAGCGAGCACTACGAGAACCGGATCGCCATGGAGCTCGCCGCTCTCGAAGGGGCCAGCGAGATCTGGCTGGAGGCGGAAAGCGCCATGGTGGGTCGCTGCCGCATCCCGGGAGGACTGTGGCGACAGATGAAGCAGGCCCCGCTGCTGGACGTGCAGCGGCCCCTGGAGCAACGGGTCGAGCACCTGGTGGCGATCTATGGCGGCCAGGGAAGAGAGGCCCTGGCGGAAGCGACCCGGCGGATCGCCAAACGGCTGGGACCCCAGCGAACGGCCCTGGCCCTCGAGGCGATCGCGCAGGAGGACTGGGCCGGCGCCTGCCGGCAGATGCTCGACTACTACGACCGTTGCTACGACCACGAACTGCTCAGCCACCACGCCTCGGCAGTGGAGCTGGGGGACCTCGCCCCCACGGCGGCCGCGAAACTGCTGCTGGAACAGCGGCTGGTGGGGGCCGGGGCGATGGCTGCGGGGCGGAAGGCCAGAGGCAACTGAAATGGATGATCAGACACGATCGTTTCTCCTGAGCAGAACGGACGATCGTGATCTCTGAATCGGTGGCCTTCCATCGGTTCCGTGTGCAAAGGGTCTTCCTGCCTTCCCTGAGCCCACGCCCGAACTCCACGGTCGCCGGCCATACGCTCCGGCCGAAGCCGGCCGGACGCAACGGGTCAGGTACCTGGTTGATGCACCGCTGGATCTGAACTCCCCTGGCTCGCACGGAAGCCAGGACCGCTGCGCTCGGTCACGGTGCCGATCACGGCCGCATCAGCGAAACCCGCGCTGCGCAGGGCCTCCAGGGCTGCGGCAGCCTGCCCGGCCGGCAAGGCCGCGAGCAGGGGGCCGCAGGTCTGGGGGTCGAGCAGCAGGGCCTGGCGCGCGGCGCTCAGGCGGCCCCCATCGCAGCTGGCGAGCCGGATCGGACCTTCGAGAACAGCCAGGGCGGAGGCGTTGGCGGATGCCAGGGTGCTGGCGAAACCCCGCTCCAGCAGCTCCAGCGCCCCGGCCAGGGCCGGGATGGCGGCGGCATCGAGGTCCACCGCCGGGGCAGCCGCCGGCTGGGCCCCGATCATCTCCCCGAGATGGCCGAGAAGCCCGAAGCCCGTGATGTCGGTGCAGGCGCGGCAGCCGTGGGCGGCCAGCAGCGCCACCAGCGGAGCCTGGCTTCGCTGCATCTCCTCCAGGGCGGCATCGATCCAGGCGGGCCGGGCCGCTCCTGCCATGGCGGCGGCGAACAGCACGCCGGTGCCGAGGGGGCGGCTCAGCAGCAGGGCATCGCCCGGCCGCAGCGGGCCCTTGGGCCAGGGAGCCGGTGCCGGGGATTCACCGGAGACCACCCGGCCATTGACGCTGAGCGCCAGGGCGAGTCCAGCGCCATCGCGCCCCTCCAGGGTGTGGCCGCCGATCAGGCTGGCCCCCATCGGATCGAGTACCGAGCGCACGCCGGCCAGGGTCTGCAGCAGCAGCTCCTCCTGCAGGTCGCCGCTGGCCTGCGGCAGCGTCACCAGCGCCTGGGCACTCGTCACCTGCGCCCCGCAGGCCCAGAGATCGGTGCAGGCATGCAACGTGGTCAGCCGGCCGTTGAGCCAGGGATCCTCCACCAGGGCCGGGAATCCATCCACGCTCTGCAGCAGCAGGTCCCCGGCGCTGCTCCGGCCCACCAGGGCAGCGTCCTCGGCCGGGGGGGCGATGCCGGCGGGATCGAGGCGGGCGAGCGCTGAGGCCAGGGGCCGGGAGGCCAGCTTGGCCCCGCAGCCGCGGCAGGGCATCGGCTCGCCGGCCATGGGCTTGAGGGTCCGGAAGCGGGCCATGAAGCGCCGGTCGATCCGCTGCTTGATCCACCAGAGCCTGCCGCTGGGGCCCAGGGCCAGGGGTCCCCAGAAGGCCAGGGCCCGGGACCCTTTCGCGCTCCAGCCCCCGTCGCCCAGCAGCTGCAGGGCCCAGGCCGGGGGATGCCAGGCTCGCAGGGGCTCCTGCGGACGCTCGAGACTGCTGGCCAGGTTGTGCGCCAGGGTGGGAGCGGCCCGCACCGCCCACACCCCCGAGGCCGGCCGGGGCCTGGTGGCGATCAGACCGCAATCCCCCACCGCGAAGAGATGGGGATGGCCGACCACGGTGAGGCTCGGCTCGGTGAGCACCCGGCCGCTGCCGGGATCCACCGGCAGCCCGGCGGCCGCCAGCCAGGCGGGAGCCACACTGCCGGTGCAGGCCAGATCGACCGGGGCATCGGCCGGGGCCTGCCGCTGCACGTCGATGCCGGCCTCGGCGAGCAGCCGTTCCCCCGCCCGGTTGGCGGCGGCCGATCCGAGGTGGAGGTGGCGGCCCCGCAACAGCAGTCGGCTGACGATGCCGCGGGCGCGGAAGGCCAGGGCGAGCTCCACCGCCGCCGCCCCGCCGCCGCGGATGCGCAGGCAGGTGCCCGGCGGCAGGGCCGCGGCCCAGGCCAGAAAGGGCTCCAGGGGTTTCACCACCATCCCCTCCCCTTCGATGCCCCCGGTGGTCCGGGCGGTCTCGGCGCCCACATCGAGGCTGAGGCGGGCGAAACGCAGGGGAGGCCGCCCCGCCAGCTGCAGTTCCCTGGCCCGGGGATCGAGCCCGGTGATCTCAGCCCGCAGGAAGCTCACCCCAGCCAGGGCGCAGAGACGCCGCAGGTCGATGGCGCAGTCCTGGGGGCCGTAGAGCCCCGCCACCAGGCCCGGCACCATGCCCGAATAGAGGGCCGTGCTGTGACGATTCACCAGGCTGATGAGGGTGCCTGCGGGTCGCCGCTGCGGCCTCATCGCCCACATCCGCAGCACCAGGGCATGGCTGTGGCCCCCACCGGCCAGAACCAGGTGGTGGCTGTTCGGGCCCGGCACGAATCGCCCGCGGCAAGGTCGGCACTCATCATGGGCGGGGCCAGGCCCCCTTTCCCCCGGCCGGTGGCTTCGATGGACATCGGCCATGGGGCCCGTCACTCCGCCTCCGGGCGTCTGCCTTGCCACGATCCAGTGCTGAGGGGCTGCCCTATCCCGGGACAGCCATCCTCCGGGTTCGCAGGGCTGTGCGGGCGTCCGCTCCTTCTCCCCGATGCTGCTCCAGGGCGCGCTGCAGATCGTTCTCGGTGATGCGGTAGCCGTGCCGGCGGGCGACCCGCACCAGTTCGGCCCTGGCACGACAGCGTCGCAGCACGGTGCGCAGGGGAGCGGAGGACTCCGCGTCCTGCACCAGCCGTTCCAGTTCTCTCCAGCTCATGGGGTCCCACAGTTGTTCCCCAGCTTGGGAAGGCGGAGGAGGGGCCGCAAGGTTCCGATGGACACCAACGGGGTCTGGATCAGCAGGACCGATGCCAGCCCGGCGGCAACGGAGGAAGCCGCCACCCGGAGGAGGACGGTCCACCGGACCGGTCAGGCCGGGATTCCCCATGGCCAAACGCGGCGGCCGGCGGCAGAGTTCCTATCAGGTCGTTCGTTCGTGATGAAGCAGAAACTCAAGGAGTGGAAACGCAGCCTCGGAGAGGCCCTGGTGCGGTGGGGGTCCTCCCTGCTGCCCCCCAGCCCGCCCCGACCCACCCGCAAGCCCCTGCGGCCCAGCCTCAAGCCCCGGCCACCCAGCGAAGCGCTGAAGATTTCTCCGTTACCGCCAGTGGGCAGCAAGGTCTCCCCTTCGGCCACGGCCGATGCCCAGTGCCCCGGCGTGCGGGAACCCCTGTCGGTGGAAAGCGCCGTGCTGAAGCGGGACATGACCGTGCTCAAGCGGGAGGCCGCCGATGCCCTGGCCGCACTCGGTGCCGCCCATGCCCTGGTCACCTCGGCGCGCCTGGCCCAGGTGCAGGAGGTGCGCAATCGCTTCGAGAACGGCGAGGTGGAGGGAGACGTGGTGGTGGCCATGGCCGGTGATTACCAGGGCTGGCAGAACGATCAGGTGCGCCTCTTCGACGCCCTCTCCCTGGTGCTGCGCATGCGGGTGCCCCAGGGGAATGTGCTCGATCAGGTGGATCCTGGGCTGCACGAACAGGCCCGCAGCCACCTCGAAGCCCTCTCGGTGGAATACCAGCGCCGCCTGCTGATCGAGCAGTTCCCGGCACGCTGATCTCTGCCGCCGCAGCACTGCGCCGGGTGCGGCGCACCATCGCCTGAGCCCCAAGATCCGCTTGAACATTCCATTCGCCCTCCTCCTCACCGCCGCTCTGCTGCCTGCTCAGAGCCAGGCGCAGGGCTTCTCTGCCCTCTCGCCCTGGAACCCCCAGCCAGAACCACCGGCCTGGGGAGAGGTGCGCCGATCCCTGGAGCAGAAAGGACCACCCCAGGGCCTGACCAGGCGGCCGTGGATCTTCCTCCGGTCCCTCGACCGTCCCGATCTCCGGGTGGGGGAGTATCTGGCTGAACTCACCGCTGCACCAGGCAGCTCAGTCAAGGCGGTCGTGTTTACCGCCGCGGTTGTGGTTCAGCGTCCTGGAGAGGCCCCTGGATGGATCGTCAACGAAGGGAAAATGCGGGTTCTCTGCTCCGAACAGAGCCTGCAGATGCTGGATCCCAACGGCGCCTGGGTGGGAGTGCCCGGCAAGCTGGACCCCGAGGCCCCTGCCCGGCTGGCCTGGATGTGCCGCACCGCCAGCCCTTAGCAGGAATGCCTGGGGGCCACGTCAGTTCCCCGGCTTGATGGCGTCGGCAGCTCCCTTGATGCCCTCCTTGATGGCCTCAGCCGGAGCCTTGATCATCTGCATCTGGGTGTTCGACCAGATGCTCATGGCCCAGACGAGGGCACCGCCAAGGATCACCGCAGCGAGCACGAGCCCGATCGCGGTACCGCTGCCGCCCTGGGGAGAGGAGTTGGTCATTGGATTCAGCCGATCGAGGGGGATTCGATGCCAATCTTCCTCATCCGTCGTCCCATCGTCGATCCCCTGGTTCAGGAGATCTCCCATCCCTGACAGCCGCGGCAGGTGTTCTTCTCACAGAAGACCCTGCGGCCCGGGCCTCCAGAACGCCACCCCCACCACCTCGGGCACCGAGGCGGCATACCGGGCGAATCCGACGCTGCGCATCACCCCCCGCTCCGGTGCGGCGTGGATGGCGTTCACCCCTGTTGGGGTGCGCTCGATCAGTCCCACGTGGGTCACGTCCAGCCCCGGCACCTTGGTGACCAGGGCGAAGACGTCGCCATTGCGCAGCCGGCGCTCCGCTTCCGCCAGGCGAGCCAGGGGAACGTAGGTCTGCTGCACCACCAGATCCCGCTCCAGATCGGTGATGCAGCTCCGGTTGGCGGGCCGGGCCATCGGCCGGTAACTGCCGGGGTGGGAGGACATGAAGGTGAGGGCCCGCCGCCGCCGGAGCGCCCCCGGCAGGGAAGGGGTGAGATCGCTCAGCAGACCCTGCCTCTCGGCCGCCTCCACCCAGCGGCTGAAATAGTGCTGCCGCTCGCAGTAGCTCACCCTGCCGCCGGCGTAGCGAAGCCGGCGCACGGTTTCGGAGAACCCATCGGTGCCGGAGCTGTTCACGAGGGCGAGGAGCTGTTCCACGAAGAGGAAACAGTCGAAGCGGGTCAGATCGATCCGCAGCTCCTCGTCCGCCGTTCGATCGAGCGAGAAGGCGTCGTAGGGACGTCCCAGCCAGGCGCGGGCCAGGCCGATCATTCCCTCCCCCCTGGGCCGGGAGGACGTGGTAGCGATCGCTTCGGCGGCTACGGCCCGGCTGTTGCCGATCCAGCGGGGATCCTTCGGGGCGGGGGCGGCTGCCTCCAGGCGGGGCCAGGCCGTGATCCCAGCGGCCAGCAGGGCGGCTGCGCCGGCGAGCACCATCGCGCGCCGCGGCAAGCGTCTCATGGCGGCGCCTCCGGCAGCGCTGAGCCGATTCTGATCGCTTCGGGGCAGGGCCGTGCCGGCGAGGGACAAGGTTCCGTGGCGCAGCCGGGGATGGCCCCGATGTTCGATCGGTCATCCAGTTGCCCCTGCTCCTGTGGGGCCCGCCGCTGCGGGAGGGCCAGTGGTTGCAGAGCAGCACCAGCTCCCTTCCTGCCTGGGTGGTGACGCTGGCCTGGCTGATGTCGCCCGTTCCCGAGGTTCCAGAACACGACCCGATGGCTGTCCATGGACCAAGGAGCGGAGAGCTCAGCGTTTCGGCAGGTCGCTGGGGCGAAGCACCACATAGACACTGCCCACCACGATCAGAAGGATGAGGCCGAGCCCGGCCACGACCGGCAGCAGTACATCGGCAGAGGTATCCATGGTGCAGGGGAGCCGGGGTTCCCATCCTGACCCGGTCGGATGAGCTCCGAGGTGCGGCACGGGGCATCAAGGCGGCGCACCCCTCGACAACCCCGTAACCTTCTGTTACTGTTCAGGAAACATTCCTTCACACACCATGACCAGCTCCGACACCCGCTTCGGTTTCGTCGCCTTCGCCGAGACCTGGAATGGCCGCCTCGCCATGCTCGGCTTCACCATCGGCCTCGCCACCGAGCTCCTCACCGGCAAGGGCATCCTCTCCCAGATCGGCCTCGGCTGAGCCCGGGACCATCGCCCCAGTCGCTCCTCCCGGCCCGGAAGGCATCCGCCTTCCGGGCTTTGATGTCTGCGAGGCTCTTCCCCCCAGGCCGTGACCATGGCTCACGCTCTCGTCTTCGTACTGGCTCCCGAGCCGGACCTGCCCGCCGCAGGGATCACCTGGGACTCCCTGCTGGCGGCCCAGCGCCGTGGCCCCAGCTCGGGAACGGCCCTGCGCATCTTCCGCGATCCCACGGGCGGGGCTTCCCTGGACGATCTGATCGCCTCCGGAGCGGCCGATGCCAGCGGATCCGACCCTTTCCCCACTCCCTCCCCCAGGCAAGTTGCCGGCCCATCCGAGCCGGAAGCTCCCCGTCGCCGGCTGATCTGCGACGCGATCGTCCCCCACCTCGACACCTCCTCCCTCTGGCTCGGTGTCTACGAGTGCAGCGGCACCCTCCCGGCCCGGGCCCCCGTTGCCGGTCCAGCGGCCCCCTGGTTCGAGAACCCCGCCATCCGCTGTCTGGATCGTTTTCCCCTGGGCAAGGCCGAGAACGAAACCTGCTGGTTCTATCCCACCGAAGACGGCGCCTACCTGTGCTGGCAGAGCGGGCGCCAGCTCGAATTGCTGCCGGGCTACCTGCCCGAGCAACCCCTCCAGGAGGAGCCGAGCGGCTATCAGCGCGGCGACGTGACCCTGCTCTGGTCGCTGATGGCCGACGACAGGGAGCTCACCTGCGTGGGGCTCACCTGGCGCCGGCGTCGCATCGACTGGCCCCTGGCCTCCAGCAGTCCGGAGGCGACCGCCACCTGGACCAGCTTCCTGGTGGATTCGATGGCCGAGGTTTCCTACCGGCAGATCGCCTCGGCAGCCCTCCCCCAGGGGTAGAGGCACAGCTCCCCAGGGGCGGCATCCTCGCAAGTCTTCATGCCTCGCAAGTCTTCGTGAGGATTCTGCGGTTTGGGGCTGTGCACCCGGCGCGCGGAGCGGGATCCTGCCAGCATCCGCAGCAGCCCTCCCCACGCCGCCCATGCCCCATCGTTCCCCCGATCCACGACCAGGGCGGGCAGCCGGGAGATCGGGGTGACCGCCTCGCTCTCCACCCTGGCCCAGGACGCCCTGGTTCTCTTCGTGATGATCCTGGCGCGGTATTTCCTTGTCGCCGGGGGCTGTCTGTTGCTCCTCCAGGTCTGCCTGGGGCGCCCTTCCCCAGCCCTCGAAGGACCCCAGTCCCCGGCCGCCCGATCCGCGAACCCGATCGGATCCGACATCCGGCTTTCCGTGCAGTCGGCGGTGGTGTTCGCCGTGGCGGCCGCCCTGCTCCTGGCGGCGATCGAAGCGGGAGTCACCCGGGTGTACGAGGACCCGGCCCTCCACGGCTGGTGGTATCTGGGCTTCAGTTATGCAGCGGTGCTGGTCCTTCAGGACGCCTACTTCTATTTCAGCCACCGCCTGTTTCACCGCAGAAGACTGTTTCTCTGGTTCCATTCCGCCCACCACCGCTCACGTCGCCCCACCCCCTGGACCTCCTTCGCCTTCGACACGATGGAAGCCGCCGTCCAGGCGCTGTTCCTGATCGGCATCGTGTTTCTCGTGCCCCTGCACCTCGGCACCCTGGCAGCGGTGCTCGTGACCATGAGCGTGTGGGCCGTGATCAACCACATGGGCCTCGAACGGCTGCCGCTGAGCTTTCCCCACGGCTGGCTGGGGCGCTGGTTCATCGGACCCGCCCACCATTCCCTGCACCACGAGAAGTACGACCTGCATTTCGGCCTCTACTTCACCTTCTGGGACCGGCTGCTCGGCACCGAGGACCCTGCCTATGCCCGCTTCTCCGGAGAATGCCAACCCGATCCAGACTGAGACCAATGTGTCCGAGCCCCTGCCCGCGATGACCGTTTCCCCCACCACCGCCCAGGTGCCCCAGGCCCTCCTGGCCGGCGCCGCCGGTGGTTGTGCCCTGCTGTTCCGCCAGTTCTTCGACGCCGACACCGGCACCTACACCTACCTGCTGGCCGATGTGCCCAGCCGCCGGGGGGTGCTGATCGATCCGGTGTTCGAACAGCATGGCCGGGATCTCTCCCTGATCCGCGAGCTGGGCATCGATCTGGTGGCCTGCCTCGACACCCATGCCCACGCCGATCACATCACGGGCAGCTGGCTGATGCACCGGGCCACCGGCTGCGCCATCGGGCTGGCGGCGGCCGCCCGCGCCGAGAACGTGACCCTTCCCCTGGTCGATGGCGGCCGGGTGCCCTTCGGATCCCGCCATCTGGAGGTGCGCGCCACCCCCGGCCACACCGATGGCTGCCTCACCTACGTGCTCGACGACCACAGCCTGGCCTTCACCGGCGATGCCCTGCTGGTGCGGGGCTGCGGCCGCTGCGATTTCCAGCAGGGCAACGCCCATACCCTCTACCGCTCCATCACCGAACAGATCCTCACGCTGCCGGATTCCTGTCTGCTTTACCCCGCCCACGACTACACCGGCCGCGATGTGACCTCCGTGGCCGAGGAGAAGGCCTACAACGCCCGGCTCGGCGGCGAGGCGGACGAGCGCGATTTCGTGGGGTACATGGAGAACCTCAGGCTTCCCCATCCCCACCGGCTGGCTGAAGCCCTGCCGGCCAATCTGCGCAGCGGCAAGCCGAGGGATGACTCCGGGTGTGAAGGCGACGACTGGGCACCGATCGAGAGAAGCTACGCCGGTCTGCCCCAGGTGAACGGCCGCTGGGTGGCCGCCCACCGGGAGGATCTCACCCTGGTGGATGTGCGATCGGCCCAGGAATTCAACGGTCCGGAGGGTCATGTTCCCGGCAGCCTGCCGATCCCCCTGCCGGAACTCCAGCAGCGCATCGGGGAGATCCCGGCAGGCCGACCCGCCGTGATCCTCTGCCATTCCGGCAGCCGTTCGGCCCTCGCCACCCAGATGCTGCTCAAGGCGGGCAGAGAGAAGGTGGCCAACCTGCGCGGCGGGTTACGGGCCTGGCACCGGGATGGCCTGCCGATCGAGGTGGCCACAGCCTCCCCGTGACGGCCCCCAGCAACAGCCTCCCCACCAACACCAACAGCCGGCAACAGCCGGCCCCGGGCCCTCAGGAGCCCACCAGGGCCTCGCTGTCCACCAGATCCTGCCGGGCCAGCGTGCGATCGACCTGCAGGCGGATGGCGTCGGCCAGATGCTCGGCATCGTCGGCGATGCCGCAGAACCGCCCGGAACCCCAGGTGTGCAACCAGGGAAGTCCGAGGAAATAGAGCCCGGAGACCCGGGTGATGCCCCGCTCGTGGAACGGCCGGCCCGCCCCGTCGAAGACCGGCACCTCGATCCAGCCGAAATCGCTGCGATACCCCGTGCACCAGATCACCGCCGCCAGGGGCTCGAGCTGGAGATCGAGCGGTGGATCGTTCCCGGGTGGGTGCCAGCAGGGCGCATAGGCGGGGTCCTCGGGGGCCTCGATCCCTTCGCGGGCGATGTAGGCATCGATGCTGGCGCGGATGCGGGCATAGACCCCATCGGCGTGATCGAGACTGGTGGCCAGATCCGGCGCGAAACGGATCCGACCGGGCTCCAGGTGCTCCAGCCTTCCATGCAGCTGCATGCCCTCCAGGGCGCGACGCCGGAGATCGATCTCCCTGCCGCCGTCCCTGCCGGTGAGGTAATGGTTGGTCTTGGCGCGGACCGCCCGAGGATCGGGATGCTGATCGATGGGCATCGTGTAATACCCCATCCGATCCAGCCAATCCACCACATCCTTGCCCCGGTAGCGCCGGGGCGAACGCGGGGCCGAGCCGACGCTGAGGTGGACCCGCCGGCCGGCCAGGAAGAGGTCCTCGGCGATCTGACACCCCGACTGGCCGCTGCCCACCACCAGCACCGGGCCTGGTGAAAACTGATCGGGATGGCGGTAATCGCGGGCATCGATCTGGAGGAGGGAAGCCGGCAACCGCTCGGCCATGGGGTGGCGCCGCGGCTGGTGGTAGCCCCCGGTGGCCACCACCACCTGGCGGCAGCGGAGCTCCCCGTCACTGGTCTCCAACCGGTAGCCCCCTTCCTGCTGCCAGAGGCGACGGACCGTCACACCCTCCCTGAGATCGGGCCGCACCCGCTCGGCGAACCGCTGCAGATAGGCCACAACATCGGCCCGCCCCATGAACCCCTCGGGGTCCTCCCCGTCGTAGGGGAAGTCCGGCAGACGGCACTGCCAGTTGGGAGTGACAAGGGTGAAGGAATCCCAGCGCTGGTGCCGCCAGGCGTGGGCGATGCGGTGGCGCTCCAGCAGCAGCGGCCGGATCCCCCGTCGCTGCAGACAGGCGGCCATCGAGAGGCCGGCCTGGCCCCCACCCACCACCACCACCTCGTGCACGGAACCGTCGAACCCTGCAGGGATACCTCCAGCCTGGACGGAACCATCCATTCCCTTTCCGTTCACAGGTTCCGTTCACAGGTTTGTGCCTGAGCGGATCCTGCCCGAGCCCGGCGGCGCCGGTCCGTAACCACCACCACCAACCCCGCCGGGCCGTGGGGAGCGGGCGGGGTTGGATTCGGTCGCAACAGCGACACAGAGCCCCTCAGCCGTCGTGCAACGTTCGGAACCGCCACAGAATTCAAGGCCCTGCTCGATGCCCGAAGTCACCCGCCCCGCCAACCAGACGGGCGATTTTCTCGTGGATTACGAGGAAAAGGTCTTCCCCGATGTGCGGGCGGAACCCGGGGAGAAGGCCCTGGTCACCTTCCACACGGTGGCCTTCGAAGGCTCGATCGGGCTCGTCAACCTGCTGCAGGCCAGCCGGCTGATCACCAAGGGCTTCGAAACCTCGATCCTTCTCTACGGACCCGGAGTGACCCTCGGCCTGCAGAGGGGATTCCCCAAGCTCGGTGACGCCGCCTTCGACGGTCACCTCAATTTCGGCGCCCGCATCCAGAAGTTCATGGATCAGGGGGGCAAGGTGTATGCCTGCCGCTTTGCCCTGCAGGCGCTCTACGGCCACGGGGAGGGAGCCCTGATCCCGGGAATCCGGCCGGTGAATCCCCTCGACGTGCTCGACATCGTGCTCCTGCACCGCAAGGAGGGTGCCTTCATCCTCGACACCTGGACCCTCTGAGCCACGCCCCATGGCCCGCACCATCACCGTCGCCGCCGCCCAGGTCCGTCCGGTCCTCGGCAGCCTCGAAGGCTCCCTGGCCCGGGTGCTCGATGCCATGGCCGAGGCGGCGGCCTCGGGGGTGGAGCTGATCGTCTTTCCGGAGACGTTCCTTCCCTACTACCCCTACTTCTCCTTCGTGGAGCCCCCCGTGCTGATGGGCCGCTCCCACCTCCTGCTCTATGAGCAGGCGGTGGTGGTGCCGGGGGCGGAGATCGAGCAGGTCGCTGCCGCGGCCCGTCGCCACGCCATGCACGTGCTGCTGGGGATCAACGAAAGGGAGGGGGGCAGCCTCTACAACACCCAGCTTCTGATCGATGCGACCGGTGAGGTGGTGCTGAAACGCCGCAAGATCACACCCACCTATCACGAGCGCATGGTGTGGGGCCAGGGGGACGGCTCCGGCCTGAGGGTGGCCTCCACCTCCATCGGCCGTGTGGGAGCCCTGGCCTGCTGGGAGCACTACAACCCCCTCGCCCGGTTCAGCCTGATGGCCCAGGGGGAGGAGATCCACTGCGCCCAGTTCCCCGGCTCCCTGGTGGGACCGATCTTCTCGGAGCAGACGGCGGTGACCCTGCGCCACCATGCCCTCGAGGCCGGCTGCTTCGTGGTGAGTTCCACCGCCTGGCTCGACCCTGCGGATTACCCCAGGATCACCTCCGATCCCTCCCTGCACAAGGCCTTCCAGGGGGGGTGCCACACCGCCGTGATCAGCCCCGAAGGGCGCTATCTGGCCGGCCCCCTGCCGGAGGGTGAGGGTCTGGCGGTGGCCAGCCTCGATGTCTCCCTGATCACCAAACGCAAGCGGATGATGGACAGCGTGGGGCACTACAGCCGCCCCGACCTGCTGGGGCTGCGGATCAACCGCACCGCCGCGGTTCAGCTGCAGGACCAGGTGGTGGGGCCCGAAGAACCGCCGCCGCAGCGGATCCCCACCCTCGAAGCCGCAGCCCTGCCCCACTCCTCCCTCCCCTCCGCTCTGCTGCTGGAGGAGATCAACCGTGGCTGACCTGGCTGACTTCCCTGCCGATCCCGCCCGGTCCTCCCTGGGGCGCCTGGTGAGCGAGCTCCAGGTGCACGGGGTGGTGGATCCCGCCGTGCCGGGCAACCGGGGCCGCCGGGGCGGGGCCGGTCCCTCCGACCACCGGGCCCTCACCATCGACGGCACCACGGTGATGGTGCCGGTGTACAACGCCGTGTCGCGCCATTCTCCCTATCGCCTCTCGGCGGGAGCCGATGGGGTCATCGCCCTGGAGAGGGCTGCCGGGATCGGTGCTTCCGCCGACGCGGACGTTGCGGCCGGCACTCCGGAACGCCTTGCCACCCAGGTGGAGACCCCACCGGAACCCGCCTTCTACGGCCTTTCCACCGCGGATGGGATCCCCTACCGCGCCATCGCCCTGCTGCACGGCCGGGACGTGCTGGCCACCACCCTGCTGCAGACCTGCATCCGCTTCCGCGACCGCAGCCAGTCGTGCCAGTTCTGCGCCATCGAGCAGTCCCTGGAGGACGGGCGCACCCTGGTGCGCAAGACCCCCGAGCAGGTGGCGGAGGTGGCCGAGGCGGCCGTGCGCCTCGATGGGGTGCGCCAGCTCGTGCTCACCACCGGCACTCCGAATGCCAGCGACCGGGGCGCCCGCTCGATGGCGGAGACCGCCCGCGCCGTGAAGGGCCGGGTGGCCCTGCCGATCCAGGCCCAGTGCGAGCCGCCGGAGGACCCGATCTGGTACCGGCGCATGCGGGAGGCCGGGGTGGACAGCCTGGGCATGCACCTGGAGGTGGTGGAGCCGGAGGTGCGCCGACGCATCCTTCCCGGCAAGGGCGAACTCAGCCTGGAGCGGTACTACGAAGCCTTCGCCGCCGCGGTCGCCGTCTTCGGCCGGGGCCAGGTCTCCACCTATCTGCTGGCGGGGCTCGGCGACAGCGCCGCCTCCCTGATCCGCTGCAGTGAACGGCTGATCGCACTGGGGGTCTACCCCTTCGTGGTTCCCTTCGTGCCGATCGCCGGCACCCCCCTCGAAAGCCATCCCGCTCCCTCCAGCGACTTCATGGCCGAGGTGTACGAGGCCGTGGGGGCCCTGCTGCGGGGCTCCGACATCAGCTCCGAGGCGATGACGGCGGGCTGTGCCAAGTGCGGTGCCTGCTCCGCCCTTTCCCTGTTCGAGGCCTGATCGTTCCGTGTTCTTCATCGACCCCGACAGCCACGACATCGGCCGCAGCCCCACCTCCGCGCCCCTGGCCTTCACCCCTTCGGTGCGCTGGGGCCTGGGGATCGATGCCGAGGATTTCCGGCTCTCCCCCACCGCCACCTCCGAGCGCTTCTCCTTTCATGTGCTGGGCCGCTCCTGCCCCCTGCTGAGCGGCTACTGGCGTCTGCGCAGCACCATCTTCTGCGAGGAACAGCACCTCTTCGAGGCCTCCGATCGCGATGAGCGCGACGCCATCGCCTACCCGATCGCGGCGATCAGCCACGGCGCGCCGATGGCCGGCGTGGTGGTGGGGGTGGTGCGGATCCTCGAGGAGAGCCCGGGACTCTGGTACGGCGGAAGGCTGGGGGTGCACGCCGACTTCCGGCGCCACAACCAGATCGGCAAGGGCCTGATCTGGAAGGCGGTCTCCAGCGCCAACGGCTGGGGCTGCGACCGGTTCCTGGCCACGGTGCAGATCCAGAACGTGCGCTTCTTCCAGCGCCTCCACTGGTCCTCGGTGCAGGAACTCGAGATCCGGGGCATCCGCCATCACCTGATGGAGGCCGATCTCAGCTACTACCGGCCCGGCCGGGAGCGGCGCCCCCCTGGGCAGATCCCCCTGCCCCTCCCCGCGGCCGCGTGAGCGAGTCCGGTCTCGCCGAGCTGGTGGCGCGGCTGCGGGATCTGCCGGGGCTGCTCCACAAGAGCGACATCCAGGGCCCGGCCGCGGTGTTCCCCCATCAGCCCTTCCCCCAGCTGGGTCCCGCCGGCGCCCTGGGGGATGACGCCGCCCTGATCCCGGCGGTGGAAGCACCGTTGCTGCTGGCCTGCGAGGCCATGTCCCCCGAGCTGGTGGCGCAGGATCCCTGGTTCGCCGGCTGGAGCGGGGTGCTGGTGAATCTCAGCGACATCGCCGCCATGGGCGGCATCCCCCTGGCGCTGGTCGACAGCCTCTGGTGCCGGGAGCGCTCCCATGGGGAGCGGCTGCTGGAGGGAATGCGATTCGCCGCCGAGACGTTCGCCGTTCCCGTGGTGGGGGGTCACACCAACCTGCACAGTCCCTATGACGCCCTCTCGGTGGCGGTGCTGGGGGTGGCGCCCTCCCGGGTGCTCTCGGCCCGGTTCGCCCGGCCCGGCGACCGCTGCGCCCTGCTGATCAACCGCAACGGCAGCTTCCATCGCCCCTACCCCTTCTGGGATGCGGCGACCCGGGCAGAGCCGGGGCGGCTGCGGGCCCACCTCGCCCTGCTGCCCCAGCTGGCGGCCGCCGGGGTCGTGCATGCGGCCAAGGACATCAGCATGGGCGGACTGGTGGGAACGGCGGCGATGTTCGCCGAGGCGGCGGGCTGCCGCCTGCGCCTCGATCTCGAGGCCATCGAGCCGCCGGAAGGGGTGGATCTCGAAGCCTGGCTCACCTGCTTTCCGAGCTACGGCTACCTTCTGGCCGTCACACCGGCCCGGATCGAAGCCCTGCAGGCAGCTGTGGCAGCCCATGGCGACCTTTCCTGTCACGGGATCGGGGAGTTCGAGGCGGGTCAGGGAGTCCGGCTCCGGCAGGGCGAAACCTGCAGCGATCTCTGGAGTGACCTCCCACCGCTCACCGGATTCGGAGCCCTGGGCTGATCGCTGTCGCCATTCCCACCACCGAAGCAGGGGTCCGGCGCTGAGGATCCTGGCCTGCGAACGGAGGCTCACTTGCCCGAAGTGCATCTCAGGCTCGAATGGCCCGATGGCCGCACCACCGAGCTCTATTCCCCCTCCACGGTGATCCTCGACTTCCTCCGCCCCGGGGAGGAGCTGAGCGTGGACGATCTGCGCCGCAGGGGCACCACAGCCCTGCGGCTGGCGTCCGAGCGGGTGCGTGCCCGCTACGGCTTCGCCTGCACCCGGGCCGACGAGGAGGAGCAGCGTCTGCTGGGCACCAGCGCGGCGTTCGCCGCCGAGCAGATCGTGAGGATCACTGCCCCGTAGGGATCTCTCCCGAGTCGAGCATGGCATCGAAGCCATCCACCGGCAGGGCAATCAGACGGGTTCCCTACGGACTCGGACTCGGACTCGGACTCGGGCTCGGGCTCATTCCGTGTCGTCGTGAGCGAAACGATTGTAGAGAAAATCGAGGGCGGTGTTGCGGAGCTCGTAGTATCTGGGGTCCTCCATCATGTCCTCCCGGCTGCGGGGTCGCGGAAAGTCGATCGTCATCACCTCACCGATGCCGGCTGCCGGACCATTGGTCATCATCACCAGCCGATCGGCCAGAAAGAGCGCCTCGTCGATGTCATGGGTGATCATCAGCACGGTGCACTTCTGGGTATTCCAGATCGTGAGCAGTTCCTCCTGCAGTTCCTCCTTGGTGATCGCATCGAGAGCACCGAAGGGTTCATCCAGGATCAGCACCTCCGGCCGGATGGCCAGGGCGCGGGCGATCGCGACCCGCTGCTTCATGCCACCGGAGAGCTGGGTGATCTTCTTGTCCGCCGCCTTGTCGAGACCCACCAGGGCGAGGTGCTCCATGGTGATTTCCCGCTTTTCACGCTCCGGCAGGTTCGGCTTCACCGAATCGACGGCGAGATGAACGTTCTCGTAGGCGCTCATCCAGGGCAGCAGGGCATAGCCCTGGAACACGACCATGCGGTCAGGACCAGGCCTGACGATCGGCTTTCCATGGAGCAGCACCTGGCCCGAGGTGGGCATGGCGAAGCCCGACACCATGTTCAGCAGGGTGGACTTGCCGCAGCCGGAATGGCCGATCAGGCAGAGGAATTCCCCCTGCTCCACCTGGAGGTTGATGTTCTCCAGCACCGGATAGGGACCGGTGGGGGTGGGATAGACCTTGCCGAGGGATTCGAAGCGCAGCAGCGGGGAAACGGTGGTCGTCATGGCGGGGCTGGGGTGAAGAACTGCGGAAGGGATGGGCCCTCGGCACGCCGGTCAGCGAGCCGGGGTCAACGACTCGGGACTCGGGACCCGGGAGGGCGCAAGGGGGATCTCGGCGATGCTGAAGTCCTGATGGATCGACTGGTCGTTGAGATAACCGATGGGATCCTCGGCATTGAACACGCGGCCATCGAACAGCTCGATGCCCTGGCGCTGGTAGCTGATCGATTCGAGGCCCAGCTCCCGGGCCGCCGTGCTGAACACGCTCACGTTGCACACCCGCTCGAGGATCTCCACCCAGTTGCGGGGGAAAGGAATCTCGGCCCAGCGGGCCAGCTGGGTCATGATCCAGAGGTGTTCGGTGCGGCTGGGGCGGTTGAGCCCCTCGCCGAAGAACAGGTGATGGGGTTCCCCGTGCCCCCCCACCGTTTCGCCATCGTTGCCGCTGAAGTGGATCAGTTTTCGCTGTCGCTTGACAGGAAGCGAGAAGGAAATGCAGCCCGAAGGTGCAGTTCATGGTTCCGGGAAGGCCCGCCGCCAGCGTGGGCGGCGGCAGGCCGCGGCGATCACTTCTTGATCTTGAGGGAGTTGAGATAGGCCTGAGGATTCTCGGGGTCGTACACGATGCCGTCGAAAAAGGTTTCCTTGCCACGGCTGGAGCCGGCAGGAATCTGCGCGGCAGGCACTCCCACTTCCTGGGCGGCCTGCTTCCAGAGGTCCTCGCGGGTCACCTTGTCGGTGATGGCCCTGGCCTGGTCGATGGTGTCGACCGTGCCAGGGAAGAACTTCCAGCGCATCGATTCGATCAGGAACCACAGAGTGAGGCTCTTGTAGGGATAAGAGATCACGCCGCGGTCACTGTTCCAGTACAGGGGACCCAGCTTCGGATCGTTCATCGGTGTACCTTCAGCTCCGATCCTGTACTGGCCTTTGAGTGACTCCTCGAGCACGTCCTTGGGCACGTTGTACCACTTGCGGGAGCTGAGGATCTCGGCTGCCTCAGCTTTGTTCTCGGGCTTGTCGATCCACATCTGGGCTTCGATCAGACCCTTGAGCAGGGCTACGGCAGCTTTGGGATGCTTGTCCACCCAGTCGGAACGCACGGCCAGGTATTCCTCGGGATGCACATTCCAGATCTGTGATGTGGTGGCGGCGAGGTAGCCGATCTTGTCCCTGGCGATGCGGGACGGCCACGGATCCCCGGTGGAGAAGGCCTCCATCGTGCCGTTCTTCATGCCCTGCAGGGTTTCCGGGGTGGGAACGGTGAGCAGCTCCACCTGCTTGTCAGGATCCACACCGCCGGCGGCAAGCCAGTAGCGGATCCAGAATTCCTGGTTGGCCTTGGGGAAGGTGTAGGCGGCGCGGAACTTGCGTCCTTCCTTCTGATTGAACTTCTCGAAGAATCCGGGCGAGGACTTCGCCAGATCCACGGTGAGGTTGCCATCCTTGACGGATTCGGAGGCGGCGATGCCATTGCCCTGGCTCATCAGCATGGCCAGCACGTACATCGGTACCTTCTTGCCGTTGGTGAGAGCTTCACATCGAGGCCATGCCTGGCGAAGTAGCCCTTCTCCAGGCCGATCACCAGGGGCGCGGCTTCAAGAATGGGGACGTATCCGAGGCTGATGGTCTTCACCTCGAGGTTGGCGTTGCTGGCTGATGCGCCCGTGGTGGGCGTGGTGGGGGTGCCGGAGCCGCTGCCAGCGGGACCCGGTGGATTGCCGAGACAGCCGGCCAGCAGCAGGGAGGATCCGACAGCCCCGCCAACCAGGGCCAGAAAGCGACCTCGTTTTGTCATTGCGAGATCCAGAGGGGAGAAGAGGAAGGGTTGCGCCAGCAGAAAGGAGGGGCTGCCAGAGTGACAGTCCCAACCATTTTTTTCTGGAAGAATGTCTTAGAAAAGACCGGACAATCGGTGGGATGACATTCCGGCAGGAACGAGGAAGTGTGTTGGCTGAAACACCCCGTTTGGGGTTGGGCAACCTTAGTGGTCGGATCAGGCGTCTGGGGGCACCGTTCGTGCAGCGTTGGCAATCCCTCCAATAAGGGCAACTGACTGTTCCTGGGCTGAAACCTGACGGCGATGGAGGTCGATCCATTGCCAGATGATTGGTCGTCTGGGTTTTGACTTCATCAAGGAAAACCTCCCCCGGCGGGGTCGCTGGGGAAGGTTGATTCGTATGGAGCGGGTCCTTGCCTACTCATGGGACTGGGGCAGCCGGACGGAGATCTGCGCCTACGGGTCGATCCCGGCAACGGTGGGTGGCAGCCACACCCGCAGCACCGACGCGAAGACGATCTCCACATCCACCCCGATCGACACGCGCTGCTCCTGCAGGGAAATGATCAGCGACCGGAACAGCTCCACCAGGATCAGGAGGAAGAGGTTATCGGCCGTTGCCTCATGGAAGTGCAGGGTGAGGAAGAGCGAGCGAAAGATGTCCACCCGTTCCAGCAGCATCCGGCCAAACAGACCCACGCAGAGGCAGATGGCAATCAGGTCCTGCACCGCCTCCAGGGACTGGACGATCTGTCGGCGCCGAAATTGCCGATGCCAGGCCATAAGCGCCTTGCCATCAGCACCTTGCCGGATGGCGACTCCGTGAGCGGCATCGGAAACAGGCTCTCCTGCAGGGGGGGGATTCGAGGGCAGAAGGTCTGGGTGATCATCTGTTCGAAAAAGGAGGAATCGGAGGGGCCGATCCGGTCGGGCCGACATCTGCAGCGATGGGCCCTTCAACTTCGTTGCCTGCTGGTTGGCTGGATCGTTGCGGCAGCGATCCTGATGATCAAACCTGGTGAAAGTCGACAAAGGCTACTGAACCCCTTCCGGGTACTGGGTGGAAGGCAGAGCCAGCATCTTCAATCGCGCCGATCAGGTGAGCTGATCGGTTCCCATGGCTCGGTTGTCTGGCTCGGCAGTGCCGGATGGGGCCACTCCTCCCTACGATCTCCTGGTCGTTCCGTAGCCTCACGTGCATCCGGCCCGGCCCACCTGCCAGGTGCTTCCCTACAGCGGACAAACCGTCAGCCTGGCCACACGGCATGCCAAGGAACGGGCGATCGCCAGGGCCTTCCACAGGGGCCTCGATGTCCAGATTGCCGTGGCTGCTCACGTTGATACCGATGAACTCGGCACCTTCTGCGCCGAGCGACCGAGGGCTGGATCGGCCGCCCAGGTATGCCTCACCAAGGCCGAACTCGGCATGAAGGCCACCGGCCTGAGCCTCGGCGTGGCCAGTGAAGGAAGCTTCGGCGCCCATCCCCTGGTGCCGCTGCTGGCCGTGGGAGAGGAGTGGATGACATTCGTGGACCATGGCCAGAACCTGGTGATCGTGGAGCGGTTGCTGGCGAGGCGCACAAACTTCAGTCACCGCATCGTCTCTCCGGAGGTCGATCTCACCGAATGGCTGTTGCGGGTCGGTTTCCCCTCCCATGGGCTGATCGTTCGCCCCCATCACCCCCTGGCCCCCGGAACCGTGCACAAGGGAATCAGGGAGCCTGCCTCACTCACGGCCGCCATCAGTTGCTGCTGTCGTGGTTCGGCGGACGGCCTGGCGCTGGTGGAGACGGATATGCGGGCTCACATGAATCCCACCCGAATGGCATCGATCCGGGCCCTGGCCTTCCGCCTGGTACGTCGCATCGGCACGTTCTGCCCCCTCTGCGATGCTCCGGGATGGGGTGTGATGGGAACCAGGACGGGCCTTCCCTGCAGCAGCTGCGGCTGTGCCACCGAGCTGATCCTTGCCGAACTCCATGGCTGCGTGGCCTGCTCGCACCGTGAGGAGAGGCCTCGCCCCGATGGTCTTCAGCAGGCCGATCCGGGGCAGTGCCCCTTCTGCAATCCCTGATCACGCCAATGCCGAAGCCAGGACGGCACGATCCCCACAGGCCGCTCGGAAGAGGCTCTCGTGCTTGCCGACCCACGGTCGGGCCGATTCCGCAGCGCCGAAGGTCGGAAAGGGAGCCCAGCCATGCCGGATGGCGATCGTGTCCACCCAGGGCAGGGAGACAGCGATTGCCTGGGGGGCCTGTGTTGACTCCTGCCGAAGATGGCCCGGTCGGCCTCCATGGAGGGTTGGTGGCTCGAGAGCGTGCGGGTGTTGCTCGGTCCCCTGTTCCTGGTGAATCGCAACGGGGCCACCCACAAGGCCCGGCACCCCATGTACCGGCGCAGTCGCGGCCCGGAACCGTCTCATCCAGCGGATCTCAGCCGTGCTCCCCGACTCGATGCGGTGGTTCGGGAGGGGATTCGGCTGACACTCCCGGTGGGCGGATTCTTCCGCCGCACCCTCAAGCCGGTTGCTCGCGCCAGGCGATGGCCGCTCCGCTGCCATCGTGAGGGGATCAGCCGGGGAGAAAATGCCGAGATTCACAGCGATCACCATCGGGGTGGCGGGAGGATTTCTGCTGCTCCTCCCTGCTGTTCCCCAGCCCGGACGGGCGGAGAGCCCCACCTGGAGCCCGAAGCCGGAACCCGAAGCCTGGGCCGAGATTCGCAGGACACTGCTGAAGAAGGGCCCACCCCAGGGCCTGACAGCGGGGAACTGGACCTTCTTTCGCGCCCTCGATCGCCCGGACCTGCGGGTGGGGGAGTATCTGGCCGACCGCAGCCGGGGCAAGGGGCTGAGGGCCGACGATGTGATGTTCCGAGCCGCGGTGCTGCTGCTCCGCTCCGATGGAGACGGAGAATGGCAGGTACGGGAACAGCGCATGCGGGCCCTCTGCCGGGAGGGTCGGCTGCAGATCCTCACCCCCTCAGGAATCTGGAGAGACGATCCGGGGTCCGGGGATGCGGAGGCAAGCCAGCGACTGGCCTGGATCTGCACCCCACCCCCCACCACAGCCAGCGAAGGCGCCACTCCCTGATCGCCCCCCCTACGATCGGCGCCAGGAACAAAGGATCGATATGGGACTGCTTGTTGACGGAAAATGGAAAGATCAGTGGTACGACACCAGCACATCGGGGGGACGATTCCTGCGCTCCACTTCACAGTTCCGCCACTGGGTGACCGCTGATGGTTCCCCCGGTCCCAGCGGAGAGGGCGGATTTGCTGCCGAGGCCGATCGTTATCATCTCTATGTGTCGCTGGCCTGCCCCTGGGCTCACCGCACCCTGATCCTGAGAGCCTTGAAGGGGTTGCAGGAGCTCATCCCCGTTTCGGTGGTGCACTGGTACATGGGGAAGGATGGCTGGACCTTCGAGCCAGGAGATGGGGTGATCGCTGATCCGCTGCATGGAGCCGACTTCCTGCACCAGATCTATACCCGGGCCGATCCCACCTACAGCGGCAGGGTGACCGTACCCGTGCTTTGGGATCAGAAGAAGCAGACCATCGTCAACAATGAATCCTCCGAGATCATCCGGATGTTCAATTCCAGCTTCGACCCTCTCGGCGCAACACCGGGCGACTACTATCCCGAGCAGCTCAGGGCGGAGATCGACACGATCAATTCCCTGATCTACGACACCATCAACAATGGCGTGTACAAGTGTGGGTTCGCCACCAGCCAGCAGGCCTATGAAGAGGCGCTGACTCCCCTGTTCGACACCATGGAAAAGCTGGAGCAGCGACTTTCCCATCAGCGTTATCTGGTGGGCTCCACCCTCACAGAAGCAGACTGGCGCCTTTTCACGACGCTGGTGCGATTCGATCCGGTCTATGTGGGCCATTTCAAGTGCAATCTCTGCCGACTGATCGATTACCCCCATCTTTTCGCCTACGTGAGGGAGTTGTATCAGATTGCCGGTGTGGCGGAAACGGTCAACTTCGACCACATCAAAAAACATTACTACCAGAGCCATCACATGATCAATCCCACCGGCGTCGTGCCCGTCGGTCCATTGCTGGACTTCAGCCAGCCCCACCACAGGGAAGCGATCAAGGCTTGAGACAGAGCTCGCTGATGATCCGGTGGCGGCACGGCCGCTGCGGTCACCTCGAGACCCATGGCAGGAGGCGATGCCGGAGACGCCGCGTTCCCATCAGCCCCCAGCCCCCCGTCCATCCGCTCAGCCTGCAGGGGCAGGGAACTGGCTCGTAAGGATCAGAGCCAGAAGCGATCCCGGCAGAAACACGCGCCAGGGATTCCGGATCGGGGCGCTCCTGTTCATCCGCAGGTAGAGCGACTCCCAGAAATCGGGGTGTAGAGCAGGGGCTGCATCCAGACCCCAAGGTCTTCCTCCCCTCTGAGGAGAAGGTGAGGCCCCCCCGGAGGCTCCCTGCAACGACTACTGTGGCTTCAGGAAAAAGACCGGCCAGTTCCGCTGCGCCTGCCTGGAAAGCAATGAGTGCCTCGACCGAATCGATCGTGACGAGCCAGGTCGAAAAAAAGATTCGTCCTGTCATCATTGTTCCGGTCCATAAGGAAACTCCCACACCTGCAGAGTTGGTGTCGATCCGACAACTCGGCAGGATCATGACCGGTCGAAAGATCTTCGTGCTCTCGCCTCAAGCACTCAACACGAAATCCTATAAGGATTTGCTGCCTGGCGCCGAGGATCTCAAGGTGGATCCCGCATGGATGGGGAGCATCCGAGCCTACAACCAGATGATGATCGCGCCGATGCTCTACAGAAGGCTACGCGATTACACCCATATGCTTCTCCACGAACCAGATGCCATCCTGCTTCGTGATGAACTCGACCACTGGTGCACCCAGCCCTATGACTATATCGGTGCCCCCTGGCTGTACTGGGATGAATCAGAAGGCTGCGCCAAGTTTGGTGGCGGGGCCAACGGTGGCCTCTCCCTCTGCAATCTTGATGCCATGCGAAGGGTCACCTCCTCATGGAAGCGCTGGCACTCCTGGCGTCATGTGATGGGTGATCTGGTTGCAGGAGCGAAAGGGGACCGGTTCAAATTCAGGCGTGGAATGGTTGCCGCCTACCCGGGAGGCCTGCTGCGAGGAGCCCACAGGCTGTACTCCACCGGCTGGGATATCTTCTGGACGACGGTCGTTCCTCCGTTGCAGCCGGACTTCCGCAAGGCGCCTCCTGAAGTATGCGTGCATTTCTTCTGGGAGCTGGCTTCCTACATCTGCTATGAGATCACGAAGCACCAGCTACCATTCGGGCTCCATGCATGGCCAAAATACGATTTCGGCTTTCTCAGGCCCCATATGATCAACTGCGGGATTGATTTTTCCGGCTTTGACATGAGCGGCTCAGGAATCGATCCAACTTCCGGATGAATCGTTGACAGAAAATCAAGCCTGGCTCACTCCTTCGATCCGATCTTCGATCTCCTGGTAGATCTCCTGTAGCTGGGAAATATTTTCGTCGCTTGTCTCCCAGTAGCCACGCCCATGCACCTCGAGCAAAGTGCCCACGATGCGGCGGAAGCTGTGGGGATTGAGGTCAAGAAGCCGCTTTCGCATCTCAGCATCGTTGATGAACGTGTCATTCGCCTCTTCGTACACGAAATTGTCCACCTGGCCGCTGGTGGCACTCCAGCCCAGGGTGAAGTTCAGGCGTTTGGCCACCTCACGCACACCCTCATAGCCCGAATCCAGCATGCCCTCATACCACTTGGGATTGAGGAGCTTGGTTCGGGAGTCGAGGCGGATCGTTTCGCTCAGGGTCCGCACCTGGGCATTGGCAGTGGTGGTATCAGCGATATAGCTGGCGGGTGCCTTGCCATCGTCGCGCAGGTTGGCGATCAGCTTGGTGGGATCGGAGTCGAAGTAATGGCTCACGTCGGTGAGGGAGATTTCGGCAGAGTCCAGGTTCTGGAAAGTTACATCTGCTGATTTCATCGCCGCTTCGAATACCTCCCGTTTCTGATTCATTTCGCCAGGATTATCGGCATTGAAAGCGAAGGTCTTGCGGCTCAGATACATCTCCTGCAGTTCGCCCTCCTCCTCCCATGTGCTGTTCTCCACCGCCAGGTTCACATTGGAGCTGTAGCTGCCGCTGGCATTCGAGAACACTCGCGTCGCGGCCTCCCGCAGGCTGATCCCCTGCTGCTCCGCCTGTTGCCGGGCGTGCTTGCGCACAAAATTGCTCTCGAGGGGTTCGTCGGCTTCGGCGGCCATCTTCACCCCCTGGTCGATCAGGGCCATCTGGTTGATGAAGAGGTCGCGGAACACACCGCTGCAGTTCACCACCACATCGATGCGGGGGCGTCCCAGCTCCTCCAGGGAGATCAGCTCGAGCCGGTTGACCCGGCCCAGGGAATCCGGAAGGGGGCGGACACCGATGAACCAGAGGATCTGGGCCAGGGATTCCCCGTAGGTCTTGATGTTGTCGGTGCCCCAGAGCACACAGGCAATCGTTTCCGGCCAGGCTCCCTGCTCCGCCTTCTGCCGTTCGATCAGCCGGTCCACCACCACCTTCGCGGCGGCGATGGCCGCCCGGGTGGGAATCGCCTGGGGATCGAGGGCGTGGATGTTCTTGCCACTGGGCAGCACCCCGGGGTTGCGGATCGGATCACCGCCGGGGCCCGGCAGCACGTATTCGCCATCGAGGGCCCGCAGCAGGCTCTCCATCTCCTGATCAGCACAGATCTGCTCGAGGCAGAAACGCAGGTAGGAGAACAGGCTGTCGAGGGCCGCCGGCTCCACCGCCGGGAAGCCTGCCGCCCGGCAGGCCCGCAGCCAGGGGCTGGGCAACCGCACCCCGAAGCGCTCCAGGAGCTGGAACAGCCAGCCGAAGTTGCGCCGCAGCGTCACCCGGCCATCACTGCCGGTCACCTCCCGCACCATGGCGGAGACCGCGGCCCGGCTGGTTTCGGTGATCGTGCGATTGAGTTCCACATCGGCGAGCACGCCGGCGTCGTTGCCGCGATACACCTCCTCGATCGGGCGGCCCCTGCTTTCCGCCAGCAGGGCCGGCAGGGAACGGATCCCCTCCTCCTCCCGCTCGAGGGCGGCGATGTTCACCAGGGTGGCGATCGCCTCCTCGGCGGTGGGGGGCTTGCCGATGGTGTGCAGCCCGCAGGGCAGCAGCCGGCTCTCGATCTCCATCAGCTGCCGGTACACCGCTCCCACCACGCCGTCGCGGGCCTCCAGGTCGAGCTCCGCGGCATCGAGCCCGGGCAGGTTCACATCCTTGTCGAGGTTGCACTGGCGAGCCGTCTCCACGATCGCATTCACGATCTGCACGCCCCGGCTGCTCTCCCTGAGCTGCTGGTAGGAGCCCACCAGCTCTCCGAGCTCCTTGAGCCCCTTGTAGAGCCCGGCGTTCTCCGCCGGAGGGGTGAGATAGCTGATCGTGGAGGCGTAGCCCCGCCGCTTGGCGATCGTGGCCTCGGAGGGGTTGTTGGCGGCGTAGTAATAGAGGTTCGGAAGGGCGCCGATCAGGGAATCGGGATAGCAGGTGTCGCTCATGCCCATCTGCTTGCCGGGCATGAACTCCAGGGAGCCATGGGTGCCGAAATGCAGCACCGCATCGGCCTGCCACACCTTCTCGAGATAGGTGTAATAGGCGGCGAAACCGTGATGGGGGCTGGCACTGCGGGAGTAGAGCAGACGCATCGGGTCCCCCTCGTAGCCGAAGGTGGGCTGCACTCCCACGAACACGTTGCCGAACTGACGGCCGTAGATCAGCAGGTGGGTGCCATCGGAATTGAGGCTGCCGGGGGGCTTGCCCCAGTTCTCCTCGAGCCGCTGGGAATAGGGGGTGAGACGCTCGTACTCGGCCACGCTCATGCGATGGGCGATCGCCAGCTCGGGAGCCCCCTCCAGGGCCTCGGGATCCTTCAGCACCGCCTCCATCAGGGCTTTCGGGCTGGCGGGCATCTCCGTGATCGTGTAGCCCTTCGCCTTCATCTCCTCCAGCACCCGGAAGATCGAGCCGAACACATCCAGGTAGGCGGCGGTGCCCACGTTTCCCTTGTCGGGGGGGAAGCTGAACACGGTGATCGCCAGCTTCTTCTCGGCGCGCGGCTTGATCCGCAGGGAGGCCCAGCGGATGGACCGTCCGGCGATCGCCTCCACCCGGTCCTGCAGGGTATGGGCCTTGCCCGTGGCGTCATCCCGTCCGGAGAGCACGATCGGCTCGATCGCCCCA
The DNA here is from genome assembly GCA_963847745.1 of uncultured cyanobacterium. Lineage (GTDB taxonomy): Bacteria > Cyanobacteriota > Cyanobacteriia > PCC-6307 > Cyanobiaceae > Cyanobium. Next base: position 133,902 of record CAWKAW010000023.1, read on the forward strand.
TCCAGTTCGGGGATGGCGATCTGCAGGGCCACCTGCACCGGGTGCAGGCCCAGGTCACTCTCCTCCCATTCCTGGGTGGTCTGGAACACCAGGGGCAGGGCCACCATGTAGGGGCAGTTGAGACGTTTCAGCGCCTCGATGGCCCTGGGATGGTCCTGCCGGGCCGGCCCCCCCACCAGGGCGAATCCGGTGAGGCTCACCACCCCGTCCACGATCGGTTCACCGGGCCGCAGAGGGTCGTAGAAGAAGGCGTTCACGGGCTTGCTGAAATCCAGCCCGCCGCAGAACACCGGGATCACGGTGGCACCGCGGTATTCGAGCTCCTGGATCACGGCCACGTAGTGGGCCTCATCGCCGGTCACGATGTGGCTGCGCTGCAGCACCAGACCGATCACCGGTCCCCGGCGGGCCCGTTCGGAGAGATCGCTGCGACTGGCGCTCCAGTTCAGGTATTCCTTGAGGTCCTCGAACATCCCCGGAGCCAGGGGGTGCCAGATGCCCAGATCCGGGAACACCACCGGGTCCACCACCTGCAACGACGGCCGGCTGCCCTCCCCCCGGGGCAACACGTAGCGGTCGGCGAGCATCAGCAGGAAGTTGCGCAGATTGTCCGGCGTTCCCCCCAGCCAGTACTGGAAGCTGAGCATGAAGGAGCGGGCATCCTGGGCCTTCTCCACCGGCAGGTACTTCAACACCGTGGGCAGGGTGTTGAGCAGTTTGAGCATCGCGTCCTGGAAGCCGGTGCTGCCGCCCTTCTCCCTGCGCTTCTTCATGAACTGGGCGATCGCGCTCTTGCTCTGGCCCAGCTGCGCCATCGAGAAGGTGCCCAGCTTGTTGAGCCGCATCACCTCCGGCATGGAGGGGAAGACCACCGCGGCCTTGAGCCGCTCCCGGTGGGGCCTGACGGCGTCGACCACCTTCTGGGCGAGATCCTCGATGAAGATCAGCGAGGCGATGAACACATCGGCCTCGGCCACGTCGGCGCAGAAATCGGCGTAGTTGTCGGGATCCCGCAGCTCCTCGATCAGGTAGCCACTCAGCTCGACCGCCAGGGCATCGTTGCCTTCGTTGATGCTCACGGCGGCCATGGTGAGCGCGTTCTGGTACTGGGGTTCCAGCACCACGTACACGGCCCGCATCACCGGTCGGGGATCGGGGGGAGTGGTGAGGGCAGGGCTGACCCGGCGGCTGGCGGAGCGGACCTGCGTGAACATGCGGGCGGATTGAGCAATGTGAAGCAGCCTACGGACCTCCACGCGCCGCTGCACCCCTGGCGAGGCCCCCGTTACATGCCACCACCCGGTCGGGCGGCCGGGGCCTCCGGCTGCCAATAGGCTCGGCCAGCTGCCAGACCGCCTCGCCGGACCTGCCGATGGAGACCCTCAGCCCGCCCCCTTCCCCAGCTCCGATTCCCGTGGTGGTGGCCGGTGCCCTCGGTCGCATGGGAGCCGAGGTGGTGAAGGCCGTGACCGCCGCGGCCGACTGCGAACTGGTGGGGGCGATCGACACCACCCCTGGCCGGGAAGGGGCGGATGTGGGCCTGGAGCTGGGCCTCGGGGAACTGGAGGTGGCGATCACGTCCGATTTCGAGGGGACCCTCTGCGCCGCCAGCCAGCAGGTGCGCAGTTCGGGTCCCGGCGGGGGAGCCGTTCTGGTGGATTTCACGCACCCCTCCGTGGTCTACGAGCACTGCCGGGGCGCCATCGCCTACGGCGTGCATCCCGTGATCGGCACCACGGGGCTGAGTCCCGAGCAGCTGGCCGATCTGGCGGACTTCGCCCGCAAGGCCGGGATGGGAGCGGCGGTGATCCCCAATTTCTCCGTGGGCATGGTGCTTCTCCAGCAGGCCGCCGCTGCAGCGGCCCGCTTCTACGACTGGGCCGAGCTCACCGAGCTCCATCACAATCGCAAGGCCGATGCCCCCAGCGGCACCTGCATCAAGACCGCCGAACTGATGGAGGAGCTGGGCAAGAGGTTCAATTCCCCCGAGGTGGAGGAGCATGAGAGCCTGCCGGGGTGCCGCGGTGGGGAGCGGCCGAGTGGCCTGCGCCTGCATTCGCTGCGTCTGCCCGGGCTGGTGGCCCACCAGGAGGTGCTGTTCGGAGCCCCGGGGGAGACCTATACCCTGCGCCATGACACGATCGACCGCAGCGCCTACATGCCGGGCGTGTTGCTCACCGTGCGCCGGGTGCGCAACCTGGAAGGGCTGCTCTACGGCCTCGAACGGCTGCTGTGACATGCCTCTGAGCGAGGACCCCCAGGCTCCTGCCCACCGATGCTGATCCCCCTGAAGCCAGGAGAACTCCTCCGCCTGATCCCGGCGGTGGCCACCGGGCCCCAGTTCAGCGCCTGCAGCGGTGATCCCCGCACGTTGCTGCAGCGGGTGCTCATCTCGGTGATCGGAGGGGTGATCTCCCTGCTGATCAGCCAGACCCAGCTCTTCCGCAGCCAGGGGGGTCCCATCTTCCTGGTGGTGGGGTTCGTCTTCCTGCTGTATGTGATGTGGGGACCGATCGTGGAGGCGGGCCGGCGCAACGCCGCCCTGCGCCGCTACCCGGCCGCGGCCCTGTTCGAGGGAAGGGTGGCGGACCTGTTCACGCGGGAGGTGGTGGAGCAGCGCCGGGAGCAGGCCGACAAGGGGGGGCGGCTGGAGCTGGTGGAGAACCGGCGCACCTGGCTCTGCCTGGAGCTGGAGGACGAGGAGGGCTACCTGGGCCAGCTGCGGTTCCCCCTGGAGAAGAAGCACCAGCTGATCCGTCGGGGCATGGTGGCTCGCGCCCTGGTGCTGAGCGAGCGGCGCGATTTCTCCCGCATCGGAGCCATCAGCGATGCCTGGCTGCCCCAGCTGAAGCTGTGGGTGGGGGAGTACCCCTACCTGCTGCGGCCGGCCTTCGAGGAGCTCTGCCTGCGCCGCCTCGGAGGATCAGCGTGACGGATCCGCAACAATGCGTTACAATTCACGAAACACTTCTCAAAGGTTCAATCCATGACCCAGGCCACCACCGTCGCCCCCACCGCCATCCGCGGTGCCACCGTCACCACCGAAGACGGTGGGCGTCTCAACGCTTTCGCCACCGAGCCCCGCATGGAGGTGGTGAGCCCCGAGAACGGCTGGGGCTTCCATGAGCGCGCCGAAAAGCTGAACGGACGCATGGCCATGCTCGGCTTCATCGCCCTGCTCGCCACCGAGTTCGCCCTGGGCGGAGAGGCCTTCACCCGCGGCCTGCTCGGCATCGGCTGACCCCATCCCCTTCCGGGAGACGGATCCACCGCCCCGCGGGGCGGCACTCCCCTCCTTGCACGGGCCGCAGCAGACTCTGCTGCGGCTTTTTCCTGCGTTCTCCCCCGCCCCCCGCCGATGGTCCCAACGCTCCATGCCCGGGTGAACGGCGCCGGACCCACCGGTGCCCTCTGCGCCCTGGCCCTGGCGCAGGCGGGCTGGTCGGTGAGCCTCCACGATCCCCTGCCGGCCGAAGGGCTGCGGCAGCGCAGCCGGGCCTACGCCCTCACCCATTCCAGTCGCCGGCTGCTGGAGCGCCTCGGACTCTGGCAGCCTCTGCTTCCCCATCTGGCGCCCTTTCGCCGGCTGCGGTTACGGGATCAGGCAATCGGGCGGGGAGTGATGTTCGCTCTGGCCGATCTGGGCGGCAAGCTGGCAGCGGATCCCGGAGCGGCGGTGGGCTGGATCGTGCTCCATGCTCCCCTGCTGGAGCTCCTGCAGCAGCACCTGGGGCGCCATCCCGCCGTGCAGCTGCATCTGGGGGGAGGAGGAGCCCCTGCCGGCCCGGCCGACTCCCGCCAGGCCGATCTGGTGGTGGCCGCCGACGGCCCCTTCTCCCCCACCCGCACCGCCCTGGGGATCGGATCCTGGGGGTGGACCTACCGCCAGGCCTGCCTCACGGTCCAGGTGGAACTGCGCGGCTGCGCCGGCGACGAGGCATGGGAGCTGCTGCGGCCCGAGGGACCCTTCGCCGTGCTGCCCCTCGGCGAGCGGCACCATCAGCTGGTCTGGAGCGCCCCCCAGGCCCGCTGCCGCCAGCTGGAGAGTCTCAGGGATGTCTGTTTCCTCGATGTCCTCGCCGGGGCTCTGCCCGACCAGCTGCAGCCCGATGCCCTCCTCGATGAACCCCGCTCCTTCCCGGTGGCCCTGCAGCTGGCCCGTCGCCTGCACCGCGGCCACACCGTGCTGGTGGGCGAGAGTGCCCACCGCTCCCATCCCGTGGGGGGCCAGGGCCTCAATCTCTGCTGGCGGGACGTGGAGGTGCTCCATGCCCTTGCGGTCCGCGCCGCCCGGGGAAGGCTGCGACCGGGCCGGATCGGTGCCGCCTACGGCTGGCGCCGCTGGCCCGACCTTCTGCTCACCCTGGCCAGCACCGATCTGTTGGTGCGGCTGTTCTCCAACCGCCATCCCCTGCTGCTCCCCATTCGGCGCCTGGCCCTCGGGCTGCTCGAGCGTTGGGCTGGGCTGCGCAGGCTGGTCCTCGGGGTGATGACCCATGGCGCTTGCCCCCTCCCCGCAACCAAGTCAGAATGATCGACATGGAGACCAGATCTCCATGCTGGCCAGAATTCCATGCTGGCCAGAAGTTCATGGTGATCAGCTGTCCATGGTGATCAGCTCCTCCCGCCAACCGCCTCCCTCGCCTGCGCTGATCAAGTATCTGCGCCAGCAGGTGGGACTGAGCCAGAACGCCCTGGAGCTGGGGATCCGCCAGGCCCAGCTCGAGCAGGCGCCCCTGGCGGTGGTTCTCTGGCGGTTCGGCCTGATCGGTCTGGACCAGTTCGATCAGCTGCTGAGCTGGCAGGACCAGAACCTCTAGCGGCGCGCCTTCCCCCTCAGCCGTAGACGATCAGCGATTCCACGGGCACCCGGTGGGGGAGCAGGCTGCGACCCTGCAGTGCCGCGAGCTCGATCACGAAGGCGAAGCCGCAGAGCTCCCCACCGGCCAGCTCCACGAGCCTGGCGCAGGCTCCTGCCGTTCCCCCGGTCGCCAGCAGGTCATCGACGACCAGAACCCTGGGGTTGTGCTCGAATCCCTCCGGGCAGATCTCGAGGCGGTCGGTGCCGTATTCCAGCGTGTAGTCGACACCGTGCACCCTGCCGGGGAGCTTGCCGGGCTTGCGCACCGGCACGAATCCGAGCCCCACGGCCGTGGCCAGGCTGGTTCCCACGATGAAACCGCGGGATTCGATCCCCACGATCAGATCCGGCTGCAGTCGCTCGCAGATGCCGCCCAGCTGTCGCACCATCTCCTGCCACCCCTGGGGATCGCGCATCAGGGGGGTGAGATCGCGGAACAGGATCCCCGGCTTCGGGAAATCGGGAATGTCGCGGACCCAGCGGCGCAGGTCCGGGGCGGATCGGCTGGCTCTGGTGAGGTCACTGCTCATGGATCGCTGCTGGGGGGCCGGGGGTCCGGCGCAGACCTCAGGCACCGGAGGTGACGAATGGCCTGCGCCGCTGGCATCATCGCAACCATGAACCAGGCCCCCTCCTCCCCCACTTCCGCTCCCGTACGCCCCCTTTCCCGCCGGGGGATCGAGCGGCTCGATCTGATGCTCCTCTGCACCGAAGCTCTCGACTTCAACGGCGGCGAGGCGATGGTGTGGATGAGTGAGCACCTCGGTTTCGGCAGCCTCTTCCCCAACCGGGTGGAGCTCTGGAAACGGCGCTGTCACAACCCCCTGCGCCGCACCTGCCGGCGCGGTGACCTGGCCCCGATCGAAACCGACGCCCTGATCCGCATCCTCTGCCAGATGGCCGATCGGCTCTACCCCATGCTGCGCTCCCTTCTCTCCCAGGCCGAAACTCCCGAGGCCTCCGCCCGGCACTGGGAGCTGTTTCAGAATCGGCTGGCGGATCTGGTGAAGGAACGGATGAACCCGCGGCGCAGCGGCGTGCAGACCCTGATCGATCCCGTGGCGGGAGCGGCCCAGCGAAGGAGTCTGGTGCAGGCCCTGGCGCTCGGTGCCGGCAACGGTGGTTTCGAGCGGATCCGGGCCAGCCTGATGGATGCGGTGGCCTGAACCCCATGCTCCAGAGTGCCTCGATGAAGCAGAGCCTTCGCTACGACCAGGTGAGCTGCCGGCTCCAGGTGGAGGGACTTCCCGACGTGTCGGTGGGCCAGGGCGGTGCGGCCCTGGGCATCATCACGGGATGGACACTGGAGTGGGTCGGCAGGCCTGCCCTGGAAGGCAAGCGGGAACATCTCCAGGCCCTGATGCAGGTGGTGCTGCCCTACGCCCGCCACCTGATCAGCGGGGTGCACCGCCCCTTCGGCAGCGAAAGTGACCCGGTGGAGATCGCACCGGGGGAGGACGGACGGCACCGCCTGCTGCTGCGCAGCAGCCAGAACGACGTCGCCCCCCTGGAGGTTCGGCTCGACGATGCCGAGCTGGCCGATCTGGTGCGGGTGCTCGATCAGCTGCGGCTGGACCCACGCCTGCAGCTGCCCCTGCCGGTTCCGGAGCCCGAACCGCTGCGGGCCCGCGAGTTGATGGAGCGCCTGCCCCTGGGCAGGAGGCTGGCGGCACCGGCGGGTGGCATGGCGGCTGTGGCGATCGCCGCCGCCATCGGCATGCTTCTCCCCCTCCCCACCCCCGAGGCCGGCCGACCGGTCAGCGGCAGCTCACCTTCCCCTGGCCAGGCAAGGGAACTCCCCGCCCCCCCACGACCCTGAAGCCCGCCCCTGAAGGCATTCCTGATGACGAGATCCCCCTCCCAGCCGCGATCCCCCTCTGAGCGATCCCCCTCTGAAGAGACGACAGAGCGCCGTTCGAGCCGATGACCAGGACCTGGTCGGAGCTGCGCAGAAGGGTGGCCCGCCTGGGAGCCGCCCTCGATGTGGTGGTGCGCAGCGATCCGGAGGTGTGCGGCCTGAGCGGCGATCACTTCCATCTTTCCCTGCATCACGGGGGTCAGGGGGACTGCACGGTCAACGATCTGTCCCTGATCGATTGCCCCAACGAGCTGGTGCTGATGGAGTTCGAGCGTTGGATGCGTGGCGCCGGCTATCACCTCGAGCCATGAACTCCGCCCTGATGTCCGACAACCCGCCGCCGCTCCATCTGCCCGCGCCGTTGCAGCGCAGGAAAAGCTCTCCACCCCGGCGGGCACGGCCACTGCGACGCCGGGATCGCTGGCGGCAGGCCGCCATCGGTCTGGCCATGGCGGCCGGAGGCACCACCATCCTGCTGGGACTGGTTCAGGTGCCTGAACGGATCGACACCCAGCTCCTGGTGAGTGATGCCGTATCCAATGTGATGCGGGGCCTGGGCAATCTGTTTCTCGGCATCTTCCAGCTGGCGGGGGTGGTCGCCACCGTGATCCTGGCCCTGCTGGCCCTGCTGCTGCTCCTGGGAGGGGCGCTGCGACTGCTGAAGGCCCTGTTTCCCCCGCCTCCGCGGACGGAAAGGGTGAGTCAGCCATGCAGCCGCTGCAGCCAGATACCGGCCAGTTGCCAGGAGGACCAGAGGAAGGCGAGCAGAAAGAGCCAGTTCAACCAGGAGGGCCTTTCCTTCTGCATGGGACTGTTAAGCTCAGACAAAATAATAAATAGGGACCCTTGGTACAAGGATCCCTTTGCATCGCAGGAAGCAGAGATCAGCGATTGCTCTTGTGGACGTGCATGAACTTGCCGCTTTCGGTGAACTTGCAGGTGAACACCTGAACCGTGGAAGGAGTGAGGTTGTACTGGCCGGTGACAAGATAAATGCCGTTGTTCCTCTGCATCGGCCTGCCAGTGACGATGTAGCGAGGGCTTTCACCGAACTTCTCGGAAGCCATGCCCTTGCAGAACTTGCTCATGGCATCAACGCTGACTCGATCGCTTTCGGTGATCTCTTCGGATCGCTTGTCTGAGGTCATGGTGACCCTGTCAAACTCCTTGTGGCGATTGTACTCACAGTTGAAGAACAACGCCTGATCTCCTCGTGCCGGCGACTGGCCATACACGTGATAATCATTTCCCACATGCTCAACCGGCAGGGTACTGATCTCACGGGGGCTGAGCCGGAACTTCGCGGCCGCCTCACCCCGACAGTGCCTTTCCATTTCTGCGAGAGGGATGTTCGGACGGGTTTCCTGCGCAAGGGAAGAATCGGCAAGACCCAGAAGGCAGGAGGCTCCGGTGACGAGGAGAGCGGGTGCGATCAGGGAGCGACGACGCAGGCGAACGGTATCAAGAAAGGGCATAGGGAGGTGGTGGAAGCCAAACAACGCAGTGAGCATACCAATCTGCCCAAGGTGAACAAGCCGTCATGCCGCAGGGATCCGGGGTTACTGACAAGGCACACTTAGGCTGCTCCTCTCTGAGGTGCCTGGAGCGCTGCCCCCGATGGCCCTGCGGCAGACGAGTCGGCTGAAACGATGGGGGCAGCGCTGGGAACACTGGCTGTGGCGGCTCAGGCTGATCGCGATCCTGCCGGTGATCATGAGCCTGGTGGGCACGGGAGTGACCTTCGTGCTCGGCACCCTCGAGATCGGCATCGCCCTGCTGATCTTCGGCTACGGCGTGTATGAACTGCTGATCTCCCCGATCGAGGCGGCGAGGGAGAACGATCAGGGCGGCGGCGGGCTGCTGGACATCCGCAGCCTCGACCAGCTGAAGGAGAAACTGGTGAAGGTGCTGGTTGTGGCCCTGATCGTTTCCGCCTTCAAGGCCATGCTCACGATGCAGATCAGCGACGGCATCTCCCTGACCTACTTCTGCCTGAGCGTGCTGCTGCTGGCCCTGAGCGGCTACCTGGTCACCGGCGAACTCGGAAGGATCCGGCCCCGATGACTCCCGGTGCCTCCCCGCTCACGATCCGCCGTCCCGACGACTGGCATGTGCACCTGCGGGACGGCCCCCTGCTGCAGGCGGTGGCGCCGGCCACGGCGCGGCAGTTCGCCCGGGCGATCGTGATGCCCAACCTCAGCCCGCCGATCACCACGGTGGCGGCCGCTCTGGCCTACCGGGAGCGGATCCGCTCCGCCCTGCCCGACGGCAGTGGCTTCACCCCCCTGCTCACCGCCTACCTCACCGACGACAGCGATCCGGCCGAGATCGAGCGCGGCCACGGCGAGGGGGTGTTCACCGCCTGCAAGCTGTATCCCGCCAACGCCACCACCCATTCCGCCGCAGGGGTCACCGATCTCAACCGGCTGGGCAGGGTGTTCGAGAGGATGGAGGAGGTCGGCATGCCCCTGCTGATCCACGGCGAGGTCACCGACCCCGAGGTCGACATCTTCGATCGGGAGGCAGTGTTCATCGAGCGCCATCTGGTGCCCCTGCTGCAGCGCCACGGGGGCCTCAAGGTGGTGCTCGAGCACATCACCACCAGCGAGGCGGTGGCCTTCGTGGGCGGGGCCGGGGAACGGGTGGCCGCCACGATCACCCCCCACCACCTGCACATCAACCGGAACGCCATGTTCCGCGGAGGCCTCCGCCCGGATCTCTACTGCCTGCCGGTGGCCAAGCGGGAACGCCATCGCCTGGCCCTGCGGAGCGCAGCGGTCTCCGGTGACCCGAGCTTCTTCCTGGGCACTGACTCGGCTCCCCACCCCCGCTCCGCCAAGGAGGCGGCCTGCGGCTGCGCCGGCATCTACAACGCCCCCCACGCGATCGAGAGCTACGCGGCGGTGTTCGAGGCGGAGGGGGCCCTGGCGCGCCTGGAGGCCTTCGCTTCGGAATTCGGCCCCCGCTTCTACGGCCTGCCGCTCAACGAGGGCACGATCACCCTGATGCGGCAGCCCCATACCGTGCCGCCGCGGCTGCATGGCAACGATGCCGGCGGCAGCGGCATCGACCTGGTGCCGTTCCACGCCGGCGAGGTACTGGCCTGGCGGCTGGCGTAGAGATGGGTGATCCGCTTCTCCCGCCGTGGTCGGCACCCAGCCCCACCCCCTGATCACCCCGCTGCGGGGTGCCGACCTGCTCAACGATCCCCGGCTCAACAAGGGCACCGCCTTCAGCCGCGAGGAACGCCGGGCCCTGGGCCTGGAGGCCCTGCTGCCCTGGCGGGTGGAGACCCTCGAGCAGCAGGCGGCCCGCTGCTGGCGCGCCTTCCAGGAGCTGGGCAGCGATCTGGAGCGCTACGCCTTCGCCCAGCATCTGCGCGAACGGAACCACACCCTCTTCCACCGCTTTCTGGCCGATCACATCGAGGTGCTGATGCCGATCGTCTACACCCCCACCGTGGGCAAGGCGATCCAGCACTTCAGCCGCACCTACCGCACCCCCAGCCAGGGGGTGTACCTGGCCGCCCCGCAGCAGGACGATCTGGAGGCGATCCTGCGCCAGGCCTGCCCGGTGCCACCCCAGCTGATGGTCGTGACCGACGCCCAGGGCATCCTCGGCATCGGGGATCAGGGCGCCGGCGGCATCCACATCTGCCAGGGCAAGCTGGCCGTCTACACCCTCTGCGCCGGTCTCGATCCGGCCCGGGCCCTGCCGGTGATGCTCGATGTGGGCACCGACAGCCGGGTGCTGATCGATGATCCCGACTATCCCGGTCTGCCCGCGCCCCGCCTCGAGGGGGCGGCCTACGACACCTTCCTGGATCGCTTCGTGGCGGCGGTGCGCAGGGTCTGGCCCGGGGCCCTTGTGCAGTGGGAGGACTTCGGCGTCACCAACGCCCGCCGCGTGCTCGATGCCTACCGCCACCAGCTGCCGAGCTTCAACGACGACATCCAGGGCACCAGCGGTGTGGCCACCGCCGCGATCCTGGCGGGACTGCGGGGGCTGGGCCGGCGGCTGGGCGACCAGAACTTCGTGATCTTCGGCGCCGGCACCGCCGGCTGCGGCATCGCCGAGCGGCTGCAACGCCTGCTGCAGCGGCAGGGCCTCTCCCCGGCGGAGGCCGCCGATCGCCTCTGGCTGCTCAACCGCCACGGGTTGGTCCATGAGGCCATGGACGGCCTCAGCGCCATGGTGCGCCCCTATGCCAAGAGACGCGAGCAGCTGGCGGCCCTGGGCGGCGTGGAGGAGGGCGCGCCCATCGGCCTGCGGGCCGTGATCGAGGCGGTGCAGCCCGGTGTGCTGATCGGCACCTCCACGGTGGCCGGAGCCTTCGATCAGGGCGTGGTGGAGGCCCTCTGCCGGGGTGTGGAGCGGCCGATCGTGCTGCCCCTCTCCAATCCCACCACCCTGGCGGAGGTGACGCCGGAGAACCTGCTGCGCTGGAGCGAGGGCCGGGCGCTGGTGGCCACCGGCAGCCCCTTCGCGCCGGTGATGGTGAACGGCAAGGAGCGGGTGATCGGGCAGTGCAACAACTGCTTCGTGTTCCCCGGCCTGGGGTTCGCCGCCATGGCCGTGGGGGCCCGGGAGGTGAGCGAGGCGATGATCGACGCCAGCATCGAGGCCCTGGCGGCGGCCATCCCCGCCGCCACCGATCCCGACGCCCCCCTGATGCCGCCCCTGGCCGAGGTGCAGGCGGTCTCGCGGGCCGTGGCGGAGGCGGTGGCGGCCGCGGCGGTGGAGGAAGGACTGGCCGCCCGGGCGCGCAGCCGTGCCGAAGCCCTGCAGCGGCTGGAGGAGTGCACCTGGCGGCCCGTCTACGGTCCTGTGCTGGCCGGCTGATCGCCTGCGGCGGGCCGGGCCGCCCCTTGAGCGCTCAGTGATAAGAGCTGTGTCACCGGCTCGCACCGGTGCATGCCGGCGGCTTAGCAACAACGGCATCCAGTGCCTGCGCGATGGGCTTCTTCGTTCAGCTCACCGACGCCATCGCCACGCGCCAGTCGCTGCTGGTGGCCGGGCTCGACCCCAACCCGGAAATGCTGCAGAGCTGGTCCCTGCGGCGGGGCATGGGGGGCCGCTCCTTTCTCTCCCAGGCCCGCCACTGGATCAAGGCCGTGATCGAGGCCACCGCCGATCACGTGTGCGCCTACAAACCCAGCCTGGGCTTCTATCAGGCCCTCGGGCCGATCGGCCTGGAGCTGCTGCGGGAGGTGCGGGAGCTGGTGCCCCTCGAGATTCCCCTGATCATCGATGCCAAGCACGGGGATCTCAACAGTTCCTCCGCCCTGGCCCACTACCTTTTCCGCGTGCTCGGGGCCGATGCCGTCACGGTGTCACCCCTGGCGGGACAGGACATCGCCGCTCCGTTCCTTCTGTATCCCGAGAAGGCGGTGGTGGTGACCTGCCACAGCTCCAACCCCGCGGCGCGGGTGGTGCAGCACCACCCCAGCGAGGAGGATCCCCTCTACCTCCGGATCGTGCGGGAAAGCCAGCGCTGGGCCACTCCCGACCAGCTGCTGCTGGAGGTGGGAACCAGCGATCCCCAGATCCTGGCGCGGGTGCGCCGGGAAGCACCCGAACGCTTCCTGATCCTGCGCAGTCTCTGGGGGGAGGAAGACCGCCTCGATGCCCTGCTGGAGGCGGGGCTCAGCCCGGCGGCGGATGGCCTGCTGCTGCCCCTGCCCCAGAACCTCCTGGTGGAGGACGACATGGCCGAGCGGGCGAAGTGCCTCAAGCGGCGCATCAGTGAACGGCGGGACCGCTGGATCGAGGAACGCCAGGAACCGGGGAGCGAGAGCTGCAGCCTCTGGCTGCCGGATCGCTCCGAGGACCCAGCCAGCGCCGTTGGGGGGGAGGCCGGGCTGGCGAGCGACCCGATGGCGAGCCTGATCCTCGATCTCTACGACATCGGCTGCCTGCTCTTCGGCGAATACGTGCAGGCCTCCGGGGCTGTGTTCAATTACTACATCGATCTGCGCCAGATCATCTCCGATCCCAACCTCTTCCACCGGGTGCTCCATGCCTATGCGGGTCTGCTGGAGAACCTCGAATTCGATCGGATCGCCGGCATCCCCTACGGGGCTCTGCCCACGGCAACCGGCCTGTCGCTGCAGTTGCACAAGCCCCTGATCTACCCCCGCAAGGAGGTGAAGGCCCACGGGGCGCGGCGCCTGATCGAGGGCGACTTCGAGGAGGGCGACCGGGTCGCCGTGGTCGACGACATCCTCATCAGTGGCGGCAGCGTTCTGGAGGGAATCGCCAAGCTCGAGAATTCCGGGCTGGTGGTGAAGGATGTGGTGGTGTTCATCGACCACGGAGGAGGCGGCCCCGATCCCGGAGCCAGGGGTGCGGGGGCCCGCAGCCGGCTGCAGCAGCTCGGTTACCGCTGCCACGCCGTGCTGGACATCTCCCGCATCACCCAGGTGCTGCACCGGGCGGGGCGGCTCAGCGACACCCAGGCGGCCCTCCTCGGCCATGCCGGAGCTCCGGGGGCGGAAGACACGCCGGTGCTGGCCGGCTCGTAGGCTGGTCCAGCGCCCCCGTACCCCCCCGGGCGCCCCTTCTCCCATGCCCCAGGCGTCCAGGGCAGCCGACCCACCCCCCACCATCGGGGAGCTCGAGGCCAAATACTCCCTCTACTGCAAGGCGATGCGACTCCTGCTCAAGGAGGGCCGCAGCATGGAGGCCATCCAGCGCACCGTGTGCTGGAGCCGTCTCGAGCAGCTGCATATCTGCCTGCCCACCCGCTACAAATCCCCCGATTACCTCTACGCGGTGCTGAAGCGGGATCTGGCCTGACCGGCTCCTGGCCCCCTTCCCCGCGAAGCCGAAGCAGGTCCGCCGGTGAGCGTTTCCACCTGCCAGGATCTCCCCCTGAACGGGCATCCCTGCCAGGCGCAGATCCTTGAAGTCGATCTCCGACCCGTTCCTGCGCCGGCCGGTGCTGACCCTGGTGCTCAGCCTGCTGGTGCTGCTGGCCGGGCTGGTGAGCCTGCCGGGGCTGAAGGTGGAGAACCTGCCGCCGATCGCGCCGGTGCAGGTGTCGGTCCGGGCCAACTACCCCGGAGCCAGCCCGGAGGTGGTGGAGCAGGGGGTGACCACCCTGCTGGAGAAACAGCTCAACGGACTGGAGCGGCTGGATGCGATCCGCTCCACCAGTTCCGCGGGGAGCAGCAGCATCTCCCTGAGCTTCGAGGGGGGCGATCCCGAACTCAACCAGATCAACACCCAGAACGAGACCGCCGTGGTGGGGCGCCAGCTGCCCGCCCAGGTGGCCCGCTTCGGGGTGCAGGTGCGGCGCACCTCCAGCGACCTGCTGATGATCCTCAGCTTCAACGCTGACAGGACCAGCTACGACGAGGTGTTCCTGGGGGGGTGGGTCGACCAGGTGGTGAAGGACCGCCTGCAACGGGTGCCGGGGGTGGGAGAGGTGCGCCTGTTCGGAGGGGGGTCGCTGGCGTTCCGGCTCTGGCTGGATCCGGCCCGACTGGAGAGCCGCGGCATCACCATCACCGAGGTGCGCGATGCCCTCGAGGAACAGAACGTGCTGGCGGCCCTGGGTCAGGCGGGCCAGGCACCGGCCCCGAACGATCAGGTGGTGACCCTGCCGCTGCGCATGGAAGGGGAGGGGCGGCTGCGAACCCCGGCAGAGTTCGAACAGCTGGTGGTGGCCCGCACCGGCAACGGGGGGGTGGTTCTGCTCAGGGATGTGGGCCGGGTGACCCTGGGCACCGAGACCTACGACGCCATCGCCACCAACCTGGAGGGCAAGGCCACCATCGCGATCGGCATCTTCCAGCGGGATGGCAGCAACGCCCTGGAGGTGAGCCGCGGCATCGAAACCGCCCTCGGGGAGCTGGCCCCCCGCTTCCCGCCGGGGGTGGATCTGCAGCTGATCGTGGACGAGGCGGACACGATCCGCACCAGCATCGACCGCACCACCGCCAGCCTGCGGGATGCGGTGCTGCTGGTGTTCCTGGTGCTGCTGCTGGGGCTGGGCAACAGCCGCCTGGCCCTGATCAGCGCCCTGGCGGTGCCGGTGGCCCTGATCGGCAGCCTGGCGGTGCTCAACCTCAGTGGCAACTCGATCAATACCCTCACCCTGTTCGGCATGGTGCTGGCCACCGGGCTGGTGGTGGATGACGCCATCGTGGTGAGTGAGGACATCGGCCGCCGCCTGGAGCGAGGCCATCCGCCCCTGGAGGCGGCCCGTGAGGCGATGGCGGAACTGGGCGGTGCCGTGATCGCCACTTCGCTGGTGCTGATCGCGGTGTTCCTGCCGGTGCTCACCCTGCAGGGGAGCCTGGGCCGCCTCTATGCCCCGATCGCCCTGACGATCGGCGGCACGATCGTGTTCTCCACCTTCAACGCCCTCACCTTCACGCCGGTGGCGGCCAGCAAGCTGCTCCATGCCGAACGGCGCGAACCGGCCTGGCTGCTGCGCTGGATCGACCCGCCCCGCCGGGCTCTGGAGGCCCTGGAGGCCCCCTACGACCGCTGGTTGACGCGGGTGCTGCGCTGGCGCAAGCGGGTGGTGGTGGTGCTGCTGCTGGGGCTGCTGCTGACGGGGTTCGTGCTGCAGCAGCGTCCCAAGGCGTTCATCCCCCAGGAGGACGGCGGCCAGCTGCGGGGGGTGGTGATCCTGCCGGACGGCATGGCCCTGCCCCGCACCCAGGAGGTGATGGAGCGGGTGCGGGCGGTGGTGGCGAAGGAACCCCTGATCGCCGGCGGCAACTTCTACGCGGGCCGGTCGTTCGGTGACAGCTCCTCCAACAAGGGCATCTTCTTTCTGCGGCTGAAATCGATCACCGAGCGCAGCGGCCCGGAGCAGACCAGCGCCGCGGTGGGCGATCGGCTCAATGCCGACTTTCGCCGTGAGATCAACGATGCCCTGGTGCTGCTGAGCGAGGCGCCCACGGTGCGGGGCTTCAGCAGCGAGGGGGGGCTGGAGCTGGATCTGCTCGACACCAGCGGCGGCCAGCAGAGCCTGGATGCCTTCCAGGCGGAGGCCGAGTCCTTCATCGCCGCCGCCCAGGCCACTGGCCAGTTCGATCGGGTCTCGACACGGTTCAGTGCCGACGCCCCCCTGTTGAAGCTGGTGCCGGATCGGCTGCGGCTGGCCTCGCTGGGGGTGGATCTCGATGAGCTGGTGGATGTGCTGGGGATCAGCTTCGGCAGTGAATACGTGAACGACAGCTTCGAAGGGGACCAGGTGCGCAAGGTGATCATCCAGCTCGACGACGGGGCCCGGGCCAGCGCCGAGGACGTGCTGGCCCTGCAGGTGCGCAACCGCGACGACCAGCTGATCCCCCTCTCCGAGCTGGTGCGTGTGGAGGAAGGCACCGGACCCAGCTCGATCAACCACTCCCGCCTGGTGCGCTCGATCAGCATCACCGCCATCCCGAAAAAAGGAGTGAGCACCGGCCAGGCCATGGCCCTGCTGGAGCAGGTGGAGCGCGACCGCAACACCACGGCGACGGATCTGGAGTGGGCGGGCCTGGCCCGGGAGGAGGCCCGCGCCGGCGGCGGCAATCTGCGGGTGTTCGCCCTGGCGGTGCTCGTGATGGTGCTGGTGCTGGCGGGGCTCTACGAGAACTTCATCGATCCGCTGATCATCCTGGTGACGGTGCCGATGGGGGTGCTGGGGGGCCTGACCGGTCTGGCGATCCGGGGCCTGCCGCTGGATGTGTACGGCCAGATGGGCCTGCTGGTGCTGATCAGCCTGGCGGCCAAGAACGGCATCCTGATCGTGGAATTCGCCAACCAGCGCCTGGCCGCCGGCATGGCCCTGGAGGAAGCGATCCACGGCGCGGCCGTGGCCAGGCTGCGGCCGATCCTGCTCACGGCCTTCTCCTCGCTGGCGGGATTCCTGCCCTTGTTGTTCGCCAGTGGGGCCGGATCGGTGAGCCGCACCAGCATCGGCACCGTGGTGTTTTCCGGGTTGCTGCTGGCCACCGTGTTGAGCCTGTTCGTGGTGCCGAGTGTGTACCGGATCGTGAAGGGGTGGGAACTGGGGTGGCGGGGTGGAGGTGAAGGTGAAGGTACCTGAGGTGCCGTGGGAAGGCGTGAGAGTGACCTGGAGGGAGGTAGCCGGTGGATCCGGACATTGGCGCCCTCCTGTTGCCTCACCCCACCCTGCGGAGCATCCCTGATCCCTCCGGCTTGGCCCGGCTTCCGGCTGATCCCCGGCTGATCCCGTCAACGACCAGCTGATTGACCTCTTGGGGAGGGATCTCCTCCTGGCGAGGCAGCGGATCATTGCCTTGCGCTGCCCTGCTCAGCGGGGCCTTCGACCACAGCCTGCCGGTTCCCTGACTCGCCCGGTCCCCCTGGAGCGGCGATCTCCCGGCAGTTGGTGGAGCTGGTCAACGAACGCCGGGAGCGAGCCGGCAGAGGGGAGGTGGCGTGCATCCATCGCTCCATGATGAGGAGACAGGCGTACGCCCAGGAGGCGGAGATGGAGCGGGAGAGAAGCCATCGGCTCTGGCACGATCGCAGGGAGGCAGGCCGGGGACTGGCCGCCCGCTTCGAGGATCTGCGGGATCGAGGGGAGGACTGCACCCTGATCGCCCTGCCGCGGGGTGGGGTGCCGGTGGCGGCCGAGATGGCCCTCGAGCTGCATCTGCCCCTGGCCACCTGGGCGGTGCGCAAGGTCGCCCACCCCTCCTTTCCCGAATATGCCCTCGGCTCCGTGGCCCCCGGCGGGGTGGTGCTCTGGGACGACCGGGATGGGGGCTTCCGGCGCCTCGGAGAGGTGGAGCGTGGGTGCCTGGTGCGGGAGCAGCAGGAGGAACTGGAACGGCGTCGGCAGAGCTTCGGGGATCCGGCTCCCCAGACCCTGGCGGGCCGCCACCTGATCGTGGTGGATGACGGTGTCGCCACGGGGATGACCACCCGGGCCGCCCTGCTCTCGCTCCGCCAGCTGGGCCCGGCATCCCTGGCGCTGGCGGTTCCGGTGGCGGACCGCCGGGTGGTGCCGGATCTGGAGGCGCTGGTCGACCGGCTGGAGATCCTGGCGGTGGTGGATCGGCTGCGGGCGGTGGGAGAGTGGTATGAGCACTTCGAGCAGCTCAGCGACGAGGATGTGCTGGGCTGGCTGAATCGCTGCAGGCGAACATCGGATGCCTGCTGAGTGCAGTGCTGTTTATTCGCAACCCTGCACGGAGATGCGGTAGCTGAAACCGAGGGCGCCCGGATCACTGCTGGAGCCGATCTTGAAGTTCATCTGGCTGGCCTGCTTGCCGGGAACCTTCTTGAAAGGGCCGTACATCTTGCCGCGCCCGATCGGAGGGGAGATGGTTTCATTGAACAACTGCAGGCTGGTGCCATCGCTGAACTTCATGAACCCGGAGACCGGATAGGTGGCGCTGGGTTCGGAGGAATTGGCGGTGAAGAAAAACTTATAGTTGCGGTAGGGCTTGTTGACGATGAAATCGGTGTTCCAGTTCGACTTGCCGATCAGCTTGCCTCTTCCCACCCGTTTGGAGACGATCGGGGTGGTGCCGGTGCCGCCGATCGGCTCGAGGAACGTGCACACTTCAGCCGCCCGGACCGCCGGCAGGGAGAGGGTGGCCCCCAGGCCCGCGATCAGGGCAAGGGCACGGATCCGGTGGGACTGGGAAGGCATCGGGACGGGGCCGGGAGGAACTCCGATTATTGCCGCCCGATTCCCGGCATGGGCCGGACGGCGACGGGGCAGCCCGCCCACGCCAGCATGGAGTTCGAGCCGTTTCTCCCGGGTCGGTGCTGCTCTCCGCCTCCCAGCCGATCTGGTCCCTGCCCCTGGAGCAGGTCTACCCGGCCCTGCGCACCAGCCCCGAAGGCCTCAGCCAGCGGGAGGCTGAGCAGCGGCTGGAGCGCTACGGCGCCAACCGGCTGCCGCCGCTGAAGCGGCGGCCGCTGGTGCTGCGGTTCCTCGACCAGATGGTGCATTTCATGGCCCTGCTGCTCTGGATCGCGGGGGCGCTGGCCTTCGTGGCCGGCACGCCGGAGCTGGGCTGGGCGATCTGGGCGGTGGTGCTGATCAACGGTCTCTTCTCCTTCTGGCAGGAGTTCCAGGCGGAGCGCACCCTGGCGGCCCTCACCCGCTCCCTGCCGCGCCAGGTGCAGGTCTGGCGGGATGGGAGGCTCGGCTTCCGTTCCGCCGACGAGCTGGTGGCGGGCGACCGGCTGCTGCTGGAGGAGGGGGACCGGGTGCCGGCCGACTGCCGCCTGAGCGTGGCCCATGCGATCCGGGTGGACCTCTCGGTGCTGAGCGGGGAATCGGTGCCGGTGGCGCGACAGGCCATCGACCTGCCCACCGGTGAGGCGGCGGTGAGCCTGTCCACCGGGGAGCGGCCCAACCTGCTGCTGGCCGGCAGCAGCATCGCCTCCGGGCGAGGGGAGGCGATCGTGTACGCCACCGGCCCCGAAACCGAGTTCGGCCAGATCGCCCGCCTCACCGCCGGCACGCGCCGCAGCACCAGCACCCTCGAGCGGCAGGTGGCCCGCATCGTGCACACGATCAGCACGATCGCGATCACCATGGGGCTGCTCTCCTTCGCCCTGAGCCTGGTGTTCGTGGGCATGACGCCCCTGGAGAGCCTCGTCTTCGCGATCGGCATCATCGTGGCCAACGTGCCGGAGGGCCTGCTGCCCACGGTCACCCTGGCCCTGGCCATCAGCGTGCAGCGCATGGCGCGGCGGCAGGCGCTGGTGCGGCGCCTCTCGGCGGTGGAGACCCTGGGCTCGGTGAGTGTGATCTGCAGCGACAAGACCGGCACCCTCACCTGCAACCGGATGGCGGTGGAGGAGACCTGGCTGCCGGTTCCCGGCGAGGGACTGCATCGGTTGCTGCTGCAGGGGGCCGCCCTCTGCAGCAACGCCCGACTCGATACCGGCGGTGCCGTGGGCGATCCCACCGAAACAGCACTGCTGCAGGCGGCGCAGGCCGCCGGCCTCGAGCCCGGGGAGCTTCAGCAGGTGCACCCGCGCCGAAGGGAGATCCCCTTCGATTCGCACCGCCGGCGCATGAGCGTGCTGGTGGTCTGGAATGGCCCGCCGCTGCCGATCGCCGCCGGCGGCGATCTGGTGATCACCAAGGGAGCACCGCTGGAGGTGCTGGAGCGCTGCGAGGCCTGGCTGACGCCGGCCGGCAGCGAACCCCTCGACGACCGCCGGCGCCGACGGGTCGTGGCGGCCAACGACGACCTGGCCGTCCGGGGCTTCCGGGTGATCGCCGTGGCCCTGCGGCCCGGGCCGCCGGAACCGGGCCCGGCAGGGGCGGACCTGGAGACGGCACCGGCGGAACGCCTCGAATCCGGCCAGACCCTGGTGGGTCTGCTGGGGCTCTACGACCCACCCCGGCCGGAGGTGCCCGAGGCCATCCGCCGCTGCCGCGATGCCGGCATCAAGGTCACGATGGTGACGGGCGACTACGGGCTGACGGCTCAGGCGATCGCCCACCAGATCGGCCTGCTGGAGCCGCCCGCCGTGATCGGCCAGCCAGCCGGGGGCCACCGGCGCAGCGCCGGTGCCGACCCCGTGCGCGTGATCGAGGGCTCCACCCTGGCCCAGATCAGCGATGTGCACCTGCGGCAGCTGCTGAAGTACCGCCACCGGCTGGTGTTCGCCCGCATGGCGCCCGAGCAGAAGCTGCGGCTGGTGCAGGCCTACCGGGCCCTGGGGGAAGTGGTGGCGGTGACCGGCGACGGCGTCAACGACGCACCGGCCCTGCGTGCCGCCGATGTGGGCCTGGCCATGGGCATCAGCGGCACCGACGTGGCCCGCGAGGCGGCCGACATCGTGCTGCTCGACGACAACTTCGCCACGATCGTGGAGGCGGTGCGCTACGGCCGCTCGGTGGTGGCGAACATCGGCAAGTTCATCACCTACATCCTGGCCTCGAACGTGCCGGAGATCCTGCCCTTCCTGGCGATGGTGGTGCTGCGGATCCCGGCCGCCCTCACGGTGCTGCAGATCCTGGCGGTGGATCTGGGCACCGATCTGCTGCCGGCCCTGGGGCTGGGCTCCGAACCTCCCGAATCGGGGGTGATGCGCCAGCCGCCCCGTGCCCGCGACCTGCCCCTGCTGCATCGGTCCCTGATGGTGCGCGCCTACCTGGTGCTGGGCCTGGTGGAGGGACTGCTGGCGATGGCGGGCTACCTGCTGGTGTGGCGTCACCACGGCGTCGACCTCGCCGCCCTGCAGCGGCTGGCGCCCGATCTGCTGCACCACCGCGCCCCCCCGGCGCTGGAGGCGATCCAGCACCAGGCCGCCAGCGTGGCCTTCGGCCTGATCGTGGCGGGACAGATGGGCGCCCTGCTGGCCTGCCGCAGCGACCGGCGCCCCTTCTGGGAGATGCTGCCCGTCGCCAATCCGCTGCTGTGGCTGGGCTTCTTCAGCGAGCCCGTGGTGGCGGGCAGCCTGGTGCTGGTGCCGGCCCTGGCGGGGGTGTTCGCGATGGCTGCGTTCCCCGCCGGCTGGCTGGCGGGCCTGGCGCTGGCCCCCCTGGCGGTGCTGCTGGCCGATACGGTCCATAAGGCCGCTCTGGCGCAGGTGCCGCGCCGGGCCTCTGCCGGGGGGCCGGCAGAGGGATAAGAAGGATGAAGCTCCGGTTGGGAATGTTCGAGCGAGCACAGTTCACCCCGCGAAGGGATGAAGCGAGTGGTAGGTTCTTTTCACGGAGCTGAACCAATCCGTTCAATCACGTTCAGCTGAAGATCTTGAGATGGAACAACTCACCGCTGAGGGCCTGAAGGTCGTCAACGACCTGGCCCAGCGTTACGGCTTCAGCCAGGAGGCTGTGATTCAGATGATGTTCGCCATGCTCAAGGGCCGGGGGCAGATGGCGCAGTTCAGCCATCCCGAATTCGCCGGTTCGGGCCAGTGGATGGCGGGCGGAATGCTCATGCTCGGAGATATGTTCAACCACGCCCTCAAGGCGAGGGTGGATGGCCTCTGCCAGTCGATCGCGGGCCTGCTCGCCACCCAGCCCGAACTGTTCCCGGTGGGCAGTTATCAGTCCCAGAGCCAGAGCGGCGCCGGCAGCCAGCAGCAGGTGAGCAGCGGCGCCGGCCAGCAGATGCAGTTCGGTGGCGGCGGCCAGCACCAGCAGAGCACCGGCTCAGCCAGGGCGGCGGCGAGCGGGGCCGGCAGCCTCTTCGCTCCCGACCCGCGGGACACCTGGTGGCCGGCCGAACTGGGCAGCCCGAGTGCCACCGGTGCCCAGAACGACATCCGCTACGCCTATTTCCCCGACTCCGGCCGGCTGGCGGTGCAGGTGAACGGCCAGGTGGGCATCTATGACGCCGGCGAGCACCGCATCGGGGGCTTCTCCCAGCAGCAGGGAGGCGCTGGCGGTGTGGTGTTCAGCACGCCGGCCGGAACCGTGAGCCTCTCGGCGCTCAACGCAGTGGCGGGCACGGTTCAGCAGGCCCAGCACACGGCCGCCGGCAGCCAGCAGCAATCCAGCAGCGGCGGGGGGCACCAGCAGCAGTCGAGCAGCGGCGGCATGGCGCCGATGACCGGCATGGCCCCGATGGCGCCGATGGGCGGCATGCGTCCGATGGCGCCGATGACCCCGATGACCTTCGGCTCCGATCCGGGCGGCACCTGGTGGCCGGCCGAGCTGGGCAGCCCCAGTGCCACCGGATCCCAGAACGATGTGCGCTACGCCCATTTCGCCGACTCCGGCCGTCTGGCGGTGGAGGTGAACGGCCAGGCGGCGGTGTACGACACCCGGGATCTGGCGATCACGGGCCTGGCGCAGCAGGGCAGCGGCGGGGAGCTGGTGTTCAGCACCCCCGGCGGCAGCGTGAGCCTCGCCAGCCTGCCGAAGCTGCCCTGGCCGGGCGAACCCCAGGGGGGCGCAGCTTCGGCGGTCGAGCCGGCGGGTCAGCAGCCTTCCCCCACAACCACGGAGGATGTGCTGGGCGCCCTGGAGCGGCTCGGCGAACTGCAGCGCAAGGGCATCCTCACCGAG